>CAYONF010000005.1:82789-83209 GCA_964405255.1 uncultured Limnohabitans sp.
CTCCATTGCTTTGGGTGCTTCGGGATCATTTGGGCTTGGTAGGTACTAAGTTTAGCTGCGGCATCGCCCAGTGTGGTGCCTGTACGGTACATCTGAACGGAAATGCCACTTTCTCCTGTGTCACTCCTGTGTCGAGTGTAGGAAATGGAGAAGTGACTACCATCGAAGGACTTTCCAAAGACGGTGACCATCCGGTGCAGAAAGCCTGGGCAGAAGTCGACGTAGCCCAATGCGGGTATTGCCAGGCAGGTCAAATTATGACTGCGGCAGCTTTTTTGGAAAGCAATCCCAATCCAAGCATGGAGGAGATTGACAATGCGATGAATCGAAATATCTGTCGCTGTGGTACGTATCATAAAATCCGAGAAGCGGTCGCTTTAGCTGCTAAAACCAACTAATCATGGCAACTCAATTGAAAGC
>CAYONF010000006.1:0-82574 GCA_964405255.1 uncultured Limnohabitans sp.
AAGTAGCCATGGATGTCACGGTGGAAGCAGTGCAAGTCCATGGAGGATATGGGTATGTGAAAGAATATCATGTCGAACGACTCATGCGGGATGCCAAAATCACTCAGATTTACGAAGGGACCTCAGAGATCCAGCGAATTGTCATTTCACGGGCATTGCTTAAATAAACTTATTGAATTCGTTTCAAAGGGTATAATTGCAAAAAATTATACCCTTTTTTTATTTTCATCAGAACTTTTGAGAAATATTCCTGTTTCTCCTTTGGAAAAGTTATATTTTTACACCCTTACTTTTACTGACAATTCATGGATTATTACAACAAAGTCATAGAGTCCGTCCACGTTCGTTTTTTGAAAGGAAATAACTTCAAAGTAGAAAAGCCTGTGACCATTCTCAACTATGAAGAGAATGAAAACACGCTGATTTTACTCCATCATGGGACTTTGAAATTTGGAGAGGATCAGGAGTTGATCAATGAGGGTGAGGTCATTTTTATCCCTAAATCCCAAAAAACCCACCTGACTTTTGGCTCCGGCTCCAAAAAAAATGAGATCGATATGGAGAATTTCGCGGAAAACCGCCGAAAATATCTCCAGAGTATCAGTTTCAAAGAAATCAAATCCTGCGAAGAAGACTGTATTTCTTTGATCCAGTTTGAATCCAAAGTATTTGATGTGGTCAATTTTTTCAATTCACTGGATATCCCTCCGTTTATCATCCGATTCAATGACCGGATTGGAGCTTTGGTCGAGGATATCATCAAGGAATTAGAAGTCAGCAATGTCGGAAAAGAGCGCTCACTAAAGGCCCAGACTGAGGTGTTGGTCATTGAGCTATTGCGCCATATCCTGAAAAACAGACTTTTCACGGAGGAACTCTCCACCAACTCCACTTACTTCAAAGATCCCCGATTGATCGATTTGTTCAATTTCATCAAATCCAATATCGGAGGGGATCTGTCAAACAAAGTCCTGGCTAAAGTGGCCAATGTTTCCGAAGACTATGTAGGGCAATATTTCAAAATGCTCACCGGGATCAACCCGCAGGATTACATCGAATACCAGCGAATGGAAGCGGCAGTTGAATTGCTCCGCACGACCAAAAAATCCATCCGGGACATCGGAAAAGAGGTTGGATATAAGGATACGGCCTACTTCTGTCGCCGATTCAAAATGATGTACGGGGTGCCGGCTGGCAAAATGCGCAGGAGAGAATCGCTAATTAATGTTCAATGAGTGATTGTAGCAAAGCTTGATATTCAAGACCTCGGCCAAAAAACCGGGGTCTTTTTCTATGGAATTTCCCAGGACAATCAGATCAGCACCTGCGTCAAAGGCTGTTTTGACTTTGTCCAAACTGCTCAATCCTCCACCAACAATCACAGGTAATCGGACTGATTCCTTTACTTTCGAGATAATTTTTTTGCTGACGGGAGCTTCGGCCCCGCTTCCGGCATCCAGGTAAAAAAACCTCATTCCCAGGAATTTACCTGCCAAAGCCGTCGATCTTGCCAAAGTGATATCCTCATTGGATAGCGGCAAAGTCTGGCTGAACGCATGCACACTCAACAACTCTCCGTCATTGACCAGAATATAAGCCGTGGGCAAAACCTCCAGCCCCAAGCTGTCCACCTCAGCTGCAGCCTGTACCTGATGGGAAATCAAAAATTCGGGGTTGCGGCCCGAAATCAAAGACATAAAAAGAATCGCGTCTGCCTCACCAGAAAGCTGTACGTGAGAGCCGGGAAAAATGCAAACCGGTATATTTCCGGAAATTCTCTTCAGTGCATGGACCACTCGTTCGAAATTTTCAGAACCGGCACTGCTCCCACCTACCAAAACCAAATCCAGATCTGAATCCTTTATCCAGGAAAAATTTTCAAAATCCCCTGCTTTTTCTGGATCTACCAACCAAGCAACTCCTTTCCGACCTGATTTGGAAAGTGATTTCAGGAGTTTACTTACCTTTTTCACCTTCGTTTACTTCTGCAGAAGGAGAAAAAATTTCATTGTAAATCTTATCCTTGGCTAAGGCAAGTCCCAAAATCACCAAGCGTTGGGCGAGACTAGGCCAAAAATTGGATTGCTTGGATTTAGTCAATCGCTTCTTGATGTCCTCATTGAGCAAACCCTCCTTTTCCAAAACCTCCATTGCTTTTTCGGTTGTTTTTTCCTTCTTCTTTCGGGTTGCTTTCACGATCCCATAGGCAAGCAAAGCCCCAACTGCCACAGCCGCCCCCACTTTCAACCAATCTTCCGAATCTTTCTTGAGCAATTCCAGCTGTTTGGCTAATGTTTGTTCCAATTCTTCCGACTTCTTTTCGAGTTCCTTACTCATCTTCTTCTTGGGTAGAGGTTACGGGGAAAATAAAATCTTTCAGCGCAGTCTGAATTTTCTCCTGAATTTTGAGCGAATCTTTGCTGAGGAACAAAACCAAGACTACCAAAAAATACATCAAGGCAACAATCAAAAATCCCAGATATGGGCTCTTGGTCACCTGACTGAGGAAAAAAGCAAGCGAAAGAGACAAAAACAGAAATACCAACAGCAGCATGCTGCCGATGATTACCAGCAAAATCAAGCGGGACAAAATCCCCACAAATTCATTCTGGATTTCCTGTTTGACCAGACCGATCCGGGTCTCGATGATCCCTTTGATCGTTTGGACGATCTCGCCGATTTTCAACATAATGCTGGGCGTTTTTAGCTTTTTACACTCCTAATTCGAAACGAATATACTCCAAAACAAAGGAGCAAAAAAATCAGTCCTCAGGTCAAATCTCCCCTTCCTGATAAAATTTATACCTCAAAACCAGCTCCAGGGCCATCAAAATCGCCTGATTGACGGGGTATTGGCTGGACAAGGATTCATCCACATCCCGGAGTCGGGTATAATAGGCTGTAGCGATGGGAATCTCAAGATCTAAATTGATCCGTGAAGCAGTGATCTGATAGGCTTCTGCTTTTTGTTCCTTCAGGATTTTACAGGTGATCAATTCTTTGATCCCGTGTTTGTTTCTTCTTGCAGATGCACCAAATAGTCGGCAGATCAAGCCCCTGTTGGCATAATTCCCACAAAAACCCTTGGTCTCGTCTTCCTTTTGAGATCGGTACACAATGCAATTCCCCGGCTTTTCCTCCTGCGCCAACTGCTCTGCGATTTGCTCCGCCAGGCCTTTATCATACAGGTCAAATGCCAATGGCAAAAACTCCAAAGGAGAGGCGGGAACTTCCGGATTGGCACAGCAAAATCCACATCCTGAAATACAGCCCATTCCCGCTTCAGCATGGAATTGCCTGGCTTCCTGCTCCAATTCCCTGAAGACTTCCTTTACCGCCTCGGATTTTTCAAAAAGATTCATTTGGTCCTTTTTCAGATTCCAAAATTAGCCCCAGTCAGACCCAAAAAATCCCTGCCTCCACTCATTTTTTCTAATTGATTTTCATAGAGTTAGGTAATTCCAAATCCTTTTGATGACCATTTGAGATGGAGAATCGTTTTTTTGAAAGACAAAATGTAAGGAACATGAGCAATTTGGAAGATAAAAAATCCGACGAGGACCGAATCAGGCGGGCCTTTCAGGAACGCGACTGGAGCGAAATCCGAAGTGAAGACAGCTGGGCTATTTTCAAGGTGATGTCGGAGTTTGTCGAAGGCTATGAGAAGCTGGCCAAAATCGGTCCCTGTGTATCGATTTTTGGTTCGGCCCGGACTCCCCGGGATCATGAATACTATAAAATCGCCGAGGAAATCGCGGCCAAACTTGTTCGACATGGTTACGGAGTCATCACAGGAGGCGGCCCGGGTATTATGGAAGCCGGAAACAAAGGCGCTTACTCTGAAGGCGGTAAATCGGTGGGCTTGAATATTGTTTTGCCTTTCGAACAGTTCAACAACATCTACGTCGACCGGGACAAGCTCATCACGTTTGATTATTTCTTTGTCCGAAAGGTCATGTTCATTCGGTATGCGCAGGGCTTTGTGGTGTTGCCTGGCGGGTTCGGGACTTTAGACGAGTTTTTTGAAGCGCTCACCCTGATCCAAACCAATAAAATCGGTCGTTTCCCAATCGTTTTGGTGGGGAAATCCTATTGGGAAGGGTTGGTGGATTGGATCAAAAAGACCCTACTCGCAGAGCATAGCTACATCAAGGAGGAAGATTTGGAACTCTTTTCGGTGGTTGACAATGCCACAGAAGCAGTCAAAGTAATCGATGACTTCTACAGCAAATACTTGCTGAGTCCGAACTTCTAATCCAAAAAATCAAAATCATCAAAAACAAATGCCACCCATCGGGGTGGCATTTTTCAGTATTAAGGAAAATCAGAATCAGCCGACTTTCAGCCTGAGCTCTCCCTGTCTTTTGATGACTTTCAATTCAAAATATTGGTTAATGAACGCCTTGCAGTGGTTTTCTGACCATTCTGCTCTTGACTCTGTATCATAGAGCAAAGTCATTCTGAGCATGGTTTTGACGTATTGTTCGTGTTGACCTAACTCTTGCACCCAGGCAATACATGCCGCTTCCCAGTCTTCCTTGAACTTGTCAAAATGGGTCCTTCCATCAAAAAGCAGCTCCAGCTGATTGTCTCCGTTTTTATACCGGTAGATTCCACACAATTGCCTGTAAATCATCCGGATGCGATCGGCAGGAAAATCAAACGTATCCAGAATCCTGGCATAAGTCTGATCCATCAGACGGAGGGGATTGTATAAATAGGTATAGGACCGCTTCAACTCGTAAATCATCTGGTCCAGCAACTCTTCTTCCAGTACAAACTGGGCTTGGCGAAGGATGTAATTTTTGTCCAGAGGGAAAAGCTTGTCAATCATGTGCTTTCAGGGTTGGACAAAAATACAATTTATCTTTTCTAAATACGAAGTGTACTTGCTGAAATCAGCTCCAACCCACTCAGGGATTGGAAATTAGGAAAGTTTAACCCATCCAATTTCTAGAATCAGAAATCCCGGGGGAGAATTTGGGCTCAAGAAAGGGTAAAGGGATATACGTCCTTTTCTCACCAATCCGCAGGCCTTCTGGCTTGGTAGGCCGCCATCTGATCCAGCAAATCCACCGGGTCATCGGATATGATCAGCATTTCCTCCTGCTCGGGGTAAAGAAATCCGGATTCCATCGCGTGATTCAAAAAATCAATCAGCTTATCGAAATACCCATTCACATTGTAGAGAGCAAGCGGCTTTTGGATGTAATGAAGCTGATTTAAAGTCATGATTTCAAAAAGTTCCTCCAGGGTGCCAATTCCGCCTGGCATCGCAATGAAGCCATCACCCCGCTCCGCCATCAGCCACTTCCGATCCCGCATAGTCTCCACAATGATCAGTTCGGTGCAGCCCTGATGAGCAACCTCCCGGTCCACCAGCTTTTGGGGAATTATTCCCAAGACCTCTTTGCCGGCAGCAAGCATATCATCGGCAATGACTCCCATCAGACCCACCCGACCGGCACCATATACCAAAGAGTGATCACGTTTGATCATTTCCTGGACCAAAGCCCTGGCACCAGCCTCGTAGACTCCGCTGTTGCCCTTCTTCGACCCGCAATAAATGGTTATTTTCTTCATAAGACGAAAATACAGGTTTTTGCCCGCATTGATCAGGCAAAGAGAAGTTGAAAAAGCGCTTTCCTGCCACTATTTTTTTGCCGGACTTTCGGGATAAAAAATCTCTCCGACCTTTGCGGCACAATTCAGTACTAATTCAATCAAACCTTCCTTCAAATGAAAATCTGCTTTGCCACCAACAATGCCAAGAAAATTGAAGAAGTAAAAGCCGCTCTGGAGCCGGATTTTGAAATCGTATCACTTCAGGAAATAGGATGCTTCGAGGAATTGCCGGAAACAGGGGACACTTTAGACCACAATGCTTTCCAAAAAGCCCGATATGTCAAGGATCATTATGGCGTGGACTGTTTTGCCGATGATACTGGGCTGGAAGTGGATGCACTAGGGGGAGCTCCCGGGGTGTATTCCGGTAGATTTGCTGGAGAACCGAGAAGTGACACCCGAAATATCGACCTGCTTTTGGAAAAAATGGAAGGGGAAACAGACCGAAAAGCCAGATTCCGAACCGTCATCGCACTCATTCTGGAAGGGAAAGAATACGCATTTGAGGGAAGTGCAGAAGGGGAGATCTTGAATCAGAAAATCGGAACCGGGGGTTTTGGCTATGATCCGGTCTTTTTGCCGCAAGGTTTCAACAAGACCTTTGCCGAATTGAGTCTTTCGGAAAAAAATGAAATCAGTCACCGGGGAAAGGCCGTGAAGTCCCTGATTTCCTTTCTTCGCAATAGAAAATTCTGAGAGGAAGCCCAAAAAGAATTAACTTTGACGCCCATGAAATCGAGCGTATCGGAATTTACTCCTCGCGTTTTTTTTATCCAAAGTGCGAGATTCCATCTTCCCTTAAAAATCAACCCATAAAAGATGAAAAAGCCTTTCATCGTCGGAATCACGGGCGGTTCAGCCTCAGGAAAAACCTTGTTTTTGGAGCGCCTGCTCAGCAGTTTTGAGCCCGGGGAAGTTTGCCTGATCTCACAGGACAATTATTACAAGCCGCGGCACATGCAGCCCGTAGATGCACAGGGAGTCCATAATTTTGACACACCTCACAGTATTGATTTTGAGCAATACGCAGCTGATATCCGCAAAATCCAGGAGGGTGAAACGGTCTACCGGGAAGAATACACATTCAACAATTCCGCTAAAAAACCCAAAATGCTTTCCTTCGAATCTGCCTCTGTAGTGGTAGTGGAAGGGATTTTTGTACTCTATTACCCGGAGCTTGCAGAATTGCTCGATTTGAAAATCTTTATCGACGCCAAAGATCACATCAAGCTGAAGCGGCGGATTATCCGGGACAAAGTAGAGCGGGGCTATGATTTGGATGATGTGCTTTACCGCTATGAGATGCACGTAATGCCCACCTATGAAAAGTACATCAAGCCATTCAAAAACGAAGCAGACTTGATTGTGCCAAACAACTCCAATTTTGACCGGGCCTTGGATGTGATAAGAACCTATCTACGGGCCAAATCCGGACGGTGATTTAAAAAAAATTGAGCAAAAAGCTGGAAATTCAAATTATGGCTATATTTGCCGCGCATGAAAAAGACAACAATCCATAGCAAAACCTTTCAAGAGCGCTTCACGCTGCTGATGGCATTGCTGTTTTGTCTGTTTATTTCCAGTGTAGAATATGTGCCTCAGGAAAGTGAAATCACCAAAACTGAGCAACATTCCGAAAATCCGGATCAGACTTTTTTGAATGTGGCAGTGGATGCCGTGGTGCCCTTTGTGCTTCACGTAGCCGATACGGTCCTCTACCTGATCTACCATATTTTCAGTTTCGAACTTCAGCTTCCTACACTTCAGGCGGTTTCCGCTTTCTATCCCAACCAGCTGGTAGAGATCCTCTTTGAGCGGATTATCTCCACCAAAGGCCCCTGAAATTCACTTTTCATCCGTCTCTTACTCCACCCCACCACTTCTTGGTGAGGGATTTATCCTGTATTTCTTAATCAATTAAATATCCTACCCTTATGCAAAACAAAGGTGTCATTGTGTTTTTGACAGTGATCATTACAGCACTTTGTCTGTATTATCTGTCATTCACATTCGTATCCAATGGTGTCCAGCAAAAAGCAACTGAATATGCTACGGACGCCTCAGGCAATGTCGACTTTGCCAAAAAAAGAGCTTATCTGGACTCCGTCTGGAGAGAGCCAGTTTACAACTTCCTGGGCGCTGACTTCACCTACCAGGAAATCAAAGAAACCGAACTTGGACTGGGTCTTGACCTTCAGGGAGGGATGCATGTGACCCTTGAAGTGTCTCCTGTAGAAATCGTAAAAGGAATCGCAGGTAATCCAAAAGATGAGGCTTTCAACAAATCAGTAGACGAGGCACGTGAAGCAGCAAAGACTTCCGATACCAAGTTTGTTGACTTGTTTTATGTTTCATGGCAGAAAAATAACCCAGGCAAAAACCTGAGCACCATTTTCGCCACTGCTGCCAACCGGGGTAGAATCTCTTTGGAATCCACGGATTCAGAAATTCTTGAAATCATCGATACCGAAGTCGAAAACGCGATTGAGCGTTCGTTCAATATCCTGAGAACCCGTATCGACCGATTTGGTACTTCTCAGCCAAACATTCAGCGAATCGCAGGTTCTGGCAGAATCCAGATCGAACTTCCGGGTGTGGATAATCAGGAGCGTGTCCGTAACCTGTTGCAGGGTGTCGCTAAGCTTCAGTTCTGGGAAGTATTGGAATTGAACGAATACGGAGGGGCGATTGAGGCGATCAACACCACCTGGGTGGCTGACCAAAAGGCCGGTGCAACTCCAGCGTCAACTGATACCACTGCCACTGATTCACTTTCTTCTGAAGATTCTCTGAGAAATGCGTTGGAAAAACAACTGGAGCAAATTGATCCACTGAACCAGGCCAACGATGTATCGCCTTTGATCGCGTTGATGAAAGCCAATTATGGATTGGTCTATGATGTGAAAGATACCGTAGCCATCAACCGAATCATCAAAAACGAGCGCTACAAGTCATTCTTGCCAAGAGATCTGAAGTTGCTCTGGGGAGTAAAACCAACCGTAGCTGAGGACGGAAGCGAAGTCCTTGAACTATATGCGATCAAAACTACCCGTGGATCTGATCAGGCTCCATTGGAAGGAGACGTGGTTACAGATGCCCGTCAGACCTTGGATCAGACTTCCAGACCGGCTGTTTCCATGCAGATGAATGCAGAGGGTGCAAGAAAATGGAGAAACTTAACCGCTGAAAATACCGGTAGAAGAATCGCCGTAGTATTGGACGACTATGTGTACACCGCGCCGGTAGTAAACGGAGAAATTCCTAACGGTCAGTCTGAAATCTCCGGAAATTTCACCCTGCTGGAAGCACAGGATTTGGCTAATATCCTGAAATCAGGATCCCTTCCTGCTCCAACTCAAATCGTAGAAGAAAGCATCATCGGACCAACCTTGGGTAAAGAAGCACAAGCACAGGGTATTTATTCCATGGTGGCTGGACTTGCTTTAGTGGTACTGTTCATGGTAGCCTACTATGCCAAAGGCGGTCTGGTAGCCGTAGCAGCCTTGGTCTTCAACATTTTCTTCATTCTGGGAATTCTGGCCCAATTGGGCACTGCCTTGACTTTGCCAGGTATCGCAGGTATCGTATTGACCATGGGTATGTCGATTGACGCCAACGTGTTGATCTTTGAGCGAATCCGGGAGGAACTTAAAAACGGTGTGGGCTTATTGGCCGCTATTACTGCGGGTTACAACAAAGCCTTCTCGGCCATTTTGGACGGCAACGTGACCACCTTCCTTACCGGAGCGATTTTGTATGCGCTAGGTCAAGGTCCGGTAAAAGGTTTTGCGATCGTATTGATGATCGGTATTGCCTGTTCATTCTTCTCGGCAGTATTCATCACCCGAGTGATTGTATATTGGATGACTGCCAAAAAAGGTGACAAGAGCACCATCAACTTCTCTTCACCGATTTCCGGAAAACTCCTGGAAGGATTGAATATCGACTTCCTTGGAAAGCGAAAAATCGCTTACATGATCTCTACCGGAATCATCATTGTAGGTCTGGCCATCGCTGCTATCAACGGCCTGAAATTCGGGGTTGACTTTACCGGTGGACGATCTTACATCGTAGCTTTCAATGAGACGGTAGTACCTTCAGACCTGAAAGTAGGATTGGACAATGAATTTGAAGGTTCTGTTGAAGTAAAAACCTATGGCTCCAACAACACCCTGAAAGTGACCACCTCCTACTTGATCAATGAAGATGATGATGCATCAAACAAAGAAGTAGAAGCTAAAGTGAAGGAAGGTATTGCCACAGTGACTGGCTTTACTTTCGTAGAAAATCCCGAGCAAATCAGTGCAGGACAATTCTCGATTACGGGTTCATCTAAAGTAGGTGCAACCGTGGCAGATGATATCAAAGCTTCCTCCGCAGAGGCGATGATTGCAGCCTTGATCGCAATCTTCCTTTACATTCTGTTGAGATTCCGCAAGTGGCAGTTCTCGCTTGCCTCCATTGTAGCCTTGGTGCATGACACCCTCTTTGTGATTGCAGCTTTTGCGATTGCAAGCTTATTCGGAGCAAACTTCGAGATCGACCAGGTATTCATCGCTGCCGTACTGACGGTGATCGGTTACTCCATTAACGATACGGTGATCGTATTTGACCGTATCCGCGAAAACATCGAAAACCGCGGAACTCACAAGCTGGTCAAAGTATTCAACGATGCGATCAATCAGACGCTAAGCCGTACCTTGATCACTTCCTTTACCACCTTGATTGTGGTCATCGTACTCTTGTTCTTCGGAGGTGAGGTATTGAGAGGATTCTCCTTCGCCTTGTTTGTGGGGATCACCGTAGGTACGTATTCTTCGATCTACATCGCTACGCCGATTGTCGTGGACTTGATGAAAAAGGAATTGGAAAATAACGGAACACCGGCACCGAAAGAGACCAAAAAGGTAGCCTAATCAATTGGTTTTTTAATTACATCGAGGAGCGGGAGGAATCCCGCTCCTTTTTTATTTTTCAGGAAAAAGATAAATCCAGTATCTTTTCAAAACGAAAAAACTTTTGTCCAACAAACTTTTAAAACAGAAATCATGAAAATCAGTAAAGCGGACTTCGAACAAATGAAAGCGAAGTATGATCAGGAAGTAAAAAAAGGAAAACCAGGAAAAGACCAAAAAGGAGAAATCGATAACCAAACCTCTTGGGTCTCCTACAGCAAAGAGGATTTGATGGAAGTGTTGAATCAAGAAGGAGTAACCGGTATCAAGTTTTATTTTACCGAATACACGCAAAAAACTGCTGAAGAATTTTACGGCGACCAAGCAGATCTGTATGTTGGAAGGCTTGCATTGGTCTATTCACCGCAATACGATTCAGAAAGCAAAAATCAAGCGGCTGATTCAAATGGAGAGTACTATGATCGTGGAAAAACTTGCCCACCTAATTGCCAATAATCATTGGGATGAACGAAATAAAATGGGAAGTATTTTTTGCAAAACTAGACTACTATGTCATAGCACTTTCCATTTTAGCACTTCTTGCTTTGCTTGGATATTTCCTTTCCATCAGAGACCAAAAAAATAATCTGGTTGTAAGCCTTTGCTTTTGGATCGTTGCTTTGATCGCATTTTATGAAAATCTCGGCGGATTCCTTGCGTCTCAAAAGATGACTAACCTTTGGGTTTATAATTTATTCAATTCACACCTAACTACCATTTTGTTTTTTCTTTTGATCAGAAGCTTTCTCAAAAGGAAAATTCACAAAATGGTAGTTTACCTTTTGATTGGAATATTTCTCTTGATATCTGCCATATTGCATGTTTTGGGAATTGCAGAAATAAGTGATACCGGTGAATACATTTCATTTGTGAATACCGTCTTGATTTTGTGCTGCTGCGGGTTGTTCTTTTTTGAGTTGATGACTCTGAATGAGTTTTTGGATTCCAATCCATTAAGGGAATTTAGCTTTTGGGCCTGTACGTCGATATTATTTTATTTTTCCTCGTCATTTATGGTCTATATATCGTTTAAATATCTATACACCAACCATTTAGACATATATTATATGGTGATAGAGATCCCTAAGCAAATGACACTTTATTGCTGCATATTACTCTGTATAGGCATATACTCCCCAATGATTAAAAATAGATTCCAGATAGAAATCATCCATGTCTGAGCAGGAAAGTCAATTTCTTTTAATTCTCTTTGGGGGGATATTCTTTGCATTTCTGATGTCAATTTTTGTGGTCGCCATGGTAGTGATTCATCGACAAAGACAAATTCAAAACCGCCAAAAGCTTGATCAGATAAAAGCTGAACACGAAAAAACACTTCTCAACATTGAAAATGAAATCCAACAGGAAACGCTTGCCCAAGTGGGCAGGGAATTGCATGATAATATCGGACAGCTTTTGTCCTTGGCAAAGCTGAATCTAAACTCCTCCAAACCGGAAAAGCAGGCTGAAGGAAAAGATTACATCAACCAAGTCATCAAAGAAGTCCGAGGATTATCAAAAACCCTCAACCTGGACTGGGTAGAATCCATCTCAATGGATGATTTCATTTCCCAGCAATTGGCAAAAATCCAAAGCACCGGCTTCTGCCAAACTTCCCTGGACACAGATCAGGCTTTTAACGATCTCCAAAAAGATCAAAAACTGGTACTCATCCGCGTGATCCAAGAGTGTCTGAACAATGCCATCAAGCATGCCGAACCGAATGTGATTGCTATCCGGATTAGCAAAAGCGGAAATTCACGATCAATTGAAATTTCCGATGACGGAAATGGATTTGATACGACCCAAAAGTCCAAGGGAAGCGGAATGTACAATTTGTCCAAACGCATGGCAACCATAGGAGGAATATTCAAGGTGACATCTACAGTCGGAAAAGGGACGCACATCACATTGAAGTTGCCTATATGAAATAACTCGCTTAAATTCCCAAGGCATTAGTAAATCATCATCACCTTTTCCCATCCCTTTTTCATAAAGAATGATCCGGATCGCTCTTGCAGACGACCATAAGTTATTTGCCAAAGGCCTCGAAGGCCTGATTGAAGAACATGATGGTTTTTTGGTAAAAGGTCTTTTTCCAAATGGGAAAGAACTTTTGGAATTTTTGGACAAGGAAACCGTCGACATGGTCCTGACCGATCTCAACATGCCGGTTGTGGATGGGTTTGGAGTACTTCGACATTGCAAAAAGCATCATCCTGAACTTAAAGTAATCGTCTTGTCCATGTATGATGAAGAGAAGATCTTCAAGGAATGCATGCAACTGGGAGCCGATGCCTTTATCCTCAAGGATGCAGATCCGGATGAATTGATTTTCACGATCATCGAGGTGCACGAAGGCCGATATGTCAAGGATTTTTCACGGGTGATTCAGCAAGCCGATCAAACCCCGTTTTTTGATGCCTTCCGAGAAAAATACAGACTTTCCAGGAGGGAAGCGCAGATTCTCAAAATGATCAGTGACGGCATGCTCAATAAGGATATTGCCGAAAAACTCAGCCTGAGCATACAGACTATAGAAACCCACCGGAAAAACATCCATCAAAAACTTCAAGTCTCCTCACGCATCGAACTGATCAAAAAGATCAGTGAAATGAACCTTTGACCTCCCCATACCCAATGAATTCACCTGTTCGAACCGCACTTGTCGGATACGGCTCAGTTGCCGAAAAAATGCACGCTCCGCTTATTGACATTTGCCCGGACTTGGAATTTGCGGCCGTAGTGGAGCGAAACAGCAACCGATGTGAGGAGAAATACCCCAAGGTGAGGACATTTCGAAGTCTGGATGAACTGCTTGAAGCTGATGCAGCTGACCTGATCTGCATCACTACCCCCAATGAATTCCACTTCCCGATGGCCAAACAATGCCTGCTGGCCGGAAAGCATGTGGTCGTGGATAAACCGGTCACCATCTATTCCCATGAGGCGGAAGAGCTTGAAAAAATCGCTTCGGTAAAAGGATTGGTTTGCAGTGTATTTCATAACCGCCGATTCGATGGAGATTTCAGGACCTTGCAACAAATCGTAGCCCAGGGCACTTTAGGAAGGTTGGTCTATCTGGAATCCCATTTTGACCGATTCAGACCCAGTGTCTCTGAAAACTGGAGGGAAAAAGAAGTACCCGGAAACGGAATCACCTTTGATCTCGGATCACACCTGATCGATCAGGTCGTACTACTTTTCGGAAAACCGGAAGCCATTTTTGCCGACATCCAAAAGCAGCGCAAAAACGCCGTAGCAGACGATTATTTCGACATTTCCCTTTTTTATGAAGGCTTCAAAGCAAGGGTCACTGCCGGAGTTTTGGTCAATGTCCCCACTCCCAAATTCATTCTTTTAGGTGAAAAAGGAGCCTATCAAAAGTATTTTCTGGATGTGCAGGAGCAGGCGTTCAAAGACGGAAAAAAACCGGAGGGCCCAGATTGGGGAGTGGATCCGGAGGAAAGATGGGGAAAGCTTTACTTGGAAAATGAAACGCTTCCTTACCAGACTTTACCGGGAGATTACCGGATTTTTTACCAAAATGTAGCCGATGCCATCCTGAAAGGAGAACTCTTGAAAGTCACTCTTCCTCAGACCGTTTCAGTGTTGAAACTTATCGAATCGGCATTTGTATCAGCTAAGGAAGGCAGAAAAATCAGCCAAGGGGAAGGCAACTGGTAAGCAATTTTGGCTTGGGCTTTGCAAAGCTGCCAGTCCAACCAACATTTAATACCATGAAAAAACTATTCTTCTTTTCACTATTCTTCCTCGGAATCATCTCGATTTCTCAAGCTCAAGTCAGTACAGGGATCAATCTTCAAAGCACGAAGACCTTCATCACCATCGGTACCAATGCCGATAATCGGTTTTTTGGTGAGGGCAGATTGGGCGTCGGCCGAGATCTGGATATCGAATTGATAGGAGGCTACAATGTCATCCAAAAGGAGGAAGTGAATTTCTATCTTGGGCTGGCTTTGGGACTGACAGACGATCGGGAGGATGATTTTTACCTCGGCATTCCTTTCGGGCTTTTGGTCAAGCCATTTAATTCCAAAAACTTTGGCTTCGTGATTGAAGCCGCACCAATTTTTCCGGATGAAAGTGACAGCTACCTTCGGGGAGGCTTTGGATTGAAATACACGTTTCGATAACTCAACCCAGCCACGGAAATCAGGCTACAATCGATCGAAAATTGTAGCCTTTTTTTGATGAAAAAGCAGGAATTCAACCCAATAAGCATTTTTTCATCCCGTTTCAAATCAATTTGTTTCCTTATTTTTGCGCCCTATGGCAAAGACAGAAACTCCCGGCGAAAACGCCCAATTGAAAGATATTATTTCCCATGCCAAAGAGTATGGTTTTGTTTACCCAAGTTCCGAGATCTACGACGGCCTACAGGCAGTGTATGATTATGGAGCTTATGGGGTCGAATTGAAAAACAACCTGAAGCGTCTTTGGTGGGAAACCATGACCCGCGTGTCCGACAATATCGTCGGTATCGATGCCGCGATCTTCATGCACCCGACTACTTGGAAAGCATCCGGTCACGTGGACAGCTTTAACGATCCTATGATCGACAACAAAGACAGCAAAAAGCGCTACCGTGCTGACGTCTTGGTCGAGGAGCATGCCGCTAAGCTGGAAAATGAAGGTCAAGTCGAAAAAGCAAGATCACTGACCGCTGCTTTGGCCAGACTACTCGAAGCCGAAGACCTCGCCGGAGTGCGTGATCTCATCACCAACGAAGGCATCAAGTGCCCGATCTCCGGAACATCCAACTGGACCGATGTCCGTCAGTTCAACCTGATGTTTTCCACGCAAGTGGGTTCGGTAGCAGAAGATGCCTCGACTATCTACCTCCGTCCGGAGACAGCACAGGGGATTTTTGTCAACTTCCTCAATGTGCAAAAGACGGCACGCATGAAAGTTCCTTTCGGGATCGCACAGATCGGAAAGGCCTTCCGAAATGAGATCGTAGCCCGTCAGTTCATTTTCCGTATGCGTGAATTTGAACAGATGGAGATGCAGTTTTTCGTGCGCCCTGGTACCGAACTGGATTGGTATCAGAAGTGGGCCGACACCCGCATGAGATGGCATTTGGCTTTGGGTACGCCTGCGGCAAAGCTTCGTAAGCACGACCACGAAAAGCTGGCCCACTACGCCAATGCAGCGATGGACATCGAGTTTGAGTTTCCGTTTGGATTCAAAGAAGTGGAAGGAATTCACTCCCGTACAGATTTTGACTTGAAATCCCATCAGGAATACTCGAAGAAAAAGCAGCAGTACTTCGATCCGGAGATCAACCAGAACTACATTCCGTATGTGATCGAGACCTCCATCGGAGCAGATCGATTGTTCTTGTTGACCCTTTGCAATGCCTACACTGAGGAAACAACTGAGGAGAAAAGCAGAACCTATCTGAAGTTCCACCCGGCCATTGCTCCGGTAAAAGCTGCCATTCTTCCGATTGTGAAAAAGGATGGACTTCCCGAAAAAGCACAGGAAATCGTGGAATTGTTGAAGTATGATTTCAACATCATCTATGAAGATTCTGGGTCAATCGGCAAGCGCTATACCCGTCAGGATTTGATCGGAACGCCATTCTGTATCGCCGTGGATCACCAGACCTTGGAAGACAATACTGTCACCATCCGTCACCGGGATACCACCGAGCAGGAACGAGTGGCCATCTCTGAACTTCACAGACGAATCGCTGAGGCGACTAGCTTTAGAAGGATTTTTGAGAAGATTTAAAATGTCGGATGCTTGATGTCCGATGACCGAGTTAGAAAGCCGTCAGAATTGAGTTTCTGACGGCTTTTTGTCTAATATCTTGCGTCTTTAGTCTAAGATCTAGACTCTAAAACTCCACTTTCCCCTTTTCCTCTCCTTTTCCCAAAAGCATACTTCGGGGTGATTTGGATTGAAAATAGACATGCACGATATTCTGCTGTCCCTCAAAATCTTCAAGCAAAATCGAGTTTTTCATTTCCACGGTTTTCGGAGTTTCTGCTTGGGAAGATTCTAAGTAAAACCAAGCCGCATCTTCATCCACTTCATACCCCAGGTAATTGAGGGTTAGAGGCTTTCCATTGACCCAGATTTGGTTGTGCTTAAGGAGATAACTTTTGATCTGGTTTTCCAGTTTGGCTTTGTCCTTAGGCTTTAGGAAATCCACTTTTTCCTTGAACTCATTGCCCAATGCAACCTCCAAGTCATCCCAAAAAATCTTCTGTGCCATCTCCAGTTTCTTGCTCGAGGGATTAAATCTGATCTCGGTTAGGCTGATAAAAAAAGGATGAAAAACGGCCATCCAAAGCCAAATCAGCGCAGAAATGTAGAGATGTTGCATTTAGTCAGGGCAATGTGCCTTTTGTGGGATTAATCCTGTAATATTGCCGCAATTTACTTCTTTCGAGGTAGCATCACCCAATTATGAATTCATTTCAACTGTATTTTAAACTCGGTTTACAGCATATCCTGGACATTCAGGGCTTTGACCATATTCTATTCGTCTTGGCCCTTTGCGCGGTTTATGTGGCGAGAGATTGGAAAAAAATCCTGATTCTGGTCACTGCCTTTACCATTGGTCATTCCCTTACTTTGGCTCTGGCTACATTCAATGTCCTTCAGGTTCGTTCTGATGTCATTGAATTTCTTATCCCGGTGACCATTGCCATTACCGCATTGACCACGATTTTCAGACCCAAACCTTCTACAGGAAAAGGGGTGCAGCTCAATTACCTGTATGCGGTCTTTTTTGGTCTGATTCACGGCCTGGGTTTTTCCAATTACCTCAAAGAATTGCTGGGAAAGGAAACAAGCATCTGGCAACCGCTTCTGGCATTTAATATTGGATTGGAAGTTGGCCAAATCGTAATTGTCACCGCATTTTTGCTTCTGACTTCACTTCTAAATCTGGCGGGTGTCAATCGCAAAGAATGGACCCTCATTGTATCCGCATTTGTATTGGGAGTAGCCTGCATGCTGATGCTGGAAACCAAATTTTGGTAATAAATTACCGTCCAAAAACAACTCCTTTTCAGTCAGTTAATTTTCAATTTCTTTGAAGAACTAACGCCACCTAGATATGATCAAAAAAATACTGGTAATCTCCGCCTTAGCTTTGGGAGGAATTGCATCTGCTTTTGCTCAGCATACCGAACAGAATCACGGGGTTCGATTTGAACAGCTGGGGACGATTCTTCGCACACCCAATGTGTACCGTACCGCATCCGGTGCTCCCGGGCACATGTACTGGCAGCAGCAAGCCAACTACGTGATCGATGTCGAGCTCAACGATGACAATCAGTCTATCAAAGGCAAGGAAACCGTCACCTACATCAACAACTCCCCGGATCAACTCACCTACCTTTGGCTGCAGCTGGATCAAAACAACCGGGGGAAAGATTCCGATACTCCAAAAACTACCGAATCCAGCATCGGTCCCCGAATGTCCATGAGAGCCCTAGAGGGCATCCTATGGCACTCCGACGATTACGATGTCAAGATCCATACTATTCAGGATGCAGAAGGTAAACCGCTGAACATCGCCATCAATAAAACCATGATGCGGGTGGATCTGCCTCAGCCACTCAAGGCAGGAGAAAGCTTCACTTTCTCCATAGACTGGAGTTTCAACATCACCGACCGGGTGGGTTTCATCGGCGGTCGCCCGGGCTATGAGCTGTTTCCAAAAGACGGCAACTACCTCTACACCATGTCGGAGTGGTTTCCGAGAATGGCCGTGTATTCCGATTTCCAAGGCTGGCAAAACAAACAGTTTTTGGGAGCAGGTGAATTTGCCTTGACTTTTGGAAATTATGAAGTGCGCATCACCGTCCCAGCCGATCACATGGTCGGAGCCACTGGAGAACTTCAAAATCCGGAAGAAGTACTTTCTTCTACCGAATTGGAACGATGGAACAGAGCCAAGAAAACCTATGACAACCCAGTGATCATTCGTACCCAAGCAGAAGCCGAAGCATTTGAAAAGAAAAAAGCTACGGAAAAGAAGACCTGGATCTACAAAGCTGAAAACGTACGGGATTTTGCCTGGACCTCTTCCCGCAAATTCATCTGGGATGCCATGGCCGTGAAGCAGGGCGGAAAAGACGTGATGGCCATGTCCTATTATGCCAAGGAAGCCAATCCGCTTTGGGAGCAATATTCCACTCGCGTAGTGGCGCATACGATCAAGTCGTATTCTTCACACACTTTTGATTATCCATATCCTACAGCCATCTCAGTCGAAGCCAGCAACGGGATGGAATATCCCATGATCTGCTTCAACTACGGACGTCCGGATGCAGATGGGACGTACTCCGAGGCCATCAAAAACGGCATGATTGGCGTGATTATCCACGAAGTTGGGCACAACTTTTTCCCGATGATCGTCAATTCAGACGAGCGTCAGTGGACTTGGATGGATGAGGGCTTGAATACCTTCATGCAGTTTATGGCGGAGCAGGAATGGGACCGGAATTTCCCTTCCCGTCGAGGTCCCGCTCACAAAATCGCCCCATACATGTCCAGCGAAAAACACCTCTTGGAACCGATCATGACCAATTCGGAAAACATCATCCAGTTTGGTCCCAATGCGTATGCAAAGCCAGCTACAGCGCTAAACATCCTCCGCGAGACGGTAATGGGCCGAGAGCTGTTTGACTTTGCTTTCAGAGAGTATGCCAGAAGATGGATGTTTAAGCATCCGACTCCGGATGATCTGTTCCGTACGATGGAAGATGCTTCGGCCGTTGACCTGGACTGGTTCTGGAGAGGCTGGTTCTACGGCACCGATCCGGTGGACATTTCCATCGAAAATGTAAGCTGGTACAAACTGGACAACCGGACTCCTGCCCAGAAAAAAGCTGATGCCAAGGCGGAATTTGACCGGGAGGAAAGCTACGTTTCCAAGGAATTCAACAAAACTGAGGTGGAAAAAACAGTGGTGGAAGCCGATCCTGCCACTAGGGATTTTTACACCAGCTACAATGCTTTTGCAGTGACTCCTGAGGATGAAGAATCGTACAAGAAGTTTATGGCTAGCCTTTCTGAAAAAGAAAAAGCCCTGCTCAACAGTAACCTGAATTTCTACGAGATGACCTTCAAAAACGTGGGGGGATTGGTGATGCCGCTGATCATTGAGTTTCACTATGCCGATGGTACTTCAGAGATCGAGCGAATTCCTGCCGAAATTTGGAGATTAAATGAGTCTCAGGTCACCAAAGTCTTTGCAAAGCAAAAAGAAGTGATACGCTTTGTCCTCGATCCCAAGCGGGAGACGGCCGACATCGACGAAAGCAGCAACTACTGGCCAAGACAGAATCAGCCGACCCGATTCGAGCTCTTCAAAGGTACCGGCGGAGTCCGAGGTGCATCCCTAGGAGACAATCCGATGAAGAAGGCGCAGAAGAAGTAAGAGATGTGAGATGTCGGATGACCGATGAAAGGACCTCAGTCAACCTGAATAAAAGAATGGAACACAAAGCCCCGAGGGAATTCCCTCGGGGCTTTTTTTGGGGTTGAATTTAGAGAATCAATAAGGACTACTCTGATCACCAAAAATTAACAAAACTCTTTATTTGTGGAAAAAAGCAGTCAGAAAGCCCAGATTCAAAAAATCCCATCCCTCACAGCCGCCTTGACGGTACTGCTCGCCACGCTTTTGGCCTGCTTGGCTGAGTCAGATCCGATTTTGCCACTGATATTGAGACTCCACTGCATGTCAGGACCCTGTCTGTTGTAGAATAAGACCGAACCGGAAAACTTTTCTATCTGCTTGGCGCCCCCTGCTATCGGTACATTAGTACCCAAAAACCCACTGAAAATCCCGACCCGAACCGGTATACCCACACTGGCATTCACCTGAGGGGTATTTTTATACTCGGTCGTGTTACTGTTAAACGTATACACCAGCAGTGCATCCGCCTCCAGAGCATTGGCCTTCACCAAGAATGTTTCCTCCGATACCAAATCAGCTTCGGTAAAGTTGGAATAAGCCGGGATGGCTGCCACCCCATTAGCCTGAAGCTGGGCTACCGTCTGATCCTCGAGGGATCGCTTGGCGCCGGGATTGGAGGTTTTGGCCAGGACGATCACCTTCCGGTAAGGCTCTTTTTGGTAGCTGGGGGACTTCCAGCTGGACTGTGCCAGCGCTTGCCCGGCCGAAAAGAATATAAAAACACTCAAAAGCAGGAGTGAGCAAGAATAAATGGATCGGTTTGGATTCATAATTTGGTGTATTGAAAAGGAATTTACCGAGAATTTCAGAAAATCAATACTGGGTTTGCCTTAGGTTCAGGACCAAAAATAGGATAGTAAACTGTTGTCTTGACTTACTCCATCCATTTGACCTGATAGCGCACACTGCGTCCGCCTCCTTCAGCTATAAGAATTCCCAAATCCCGCAGATGCTGAAGATCCCGGATGCGAGGTCAAACTTTGGCCTGCCTTAATTTTGTAACCTTTAAGAATGAGCCGAATAAATCTCTTATTCGGCTCAGAATTTTAAAATAAATGAGCCGATTAGGGCGGCTAATCGGCTCACGGAAATTTCCCCAAATAAATTAGAGCTGTCCCGAACCAAATCGAAAGCCCAACCAAGCACCTCCGGCCATCAGCAGGATCGTCAAAAAAATCAACAGCAGCAGCGTGGAAAGCGGCATTTCCCAATCCACTTCTCCGATTTTGAATTTGATGGGTTTATTCCAGTTCATAGGAGGGGGGATTTGAAATTTGAAGTTTGAGATTTGAAATTGAAACCCACCGCATACAGAAATAGCGTTAACCGCTTGGTTGATGGGTAATTTCGAATATCAAATTTCAAATCTGGAATTATTTTTTGAGTATGGCTTTCCAGCCTTTTTCCTCAATCTGAGCAGCGGATTCTTCTACCTTTTCACGAAGACCAGTTTTGAAAGCATCCATCTTTTGGCCCACGGCTGCATCATAGGCACCGACAATAGAAGCAGCAAGAATACCGGCATTTTTCCCACCGTTCAGCGCCACGGTCGCCACAGGTATCCCGCTTGGCATCTGCAAAATAGAAAGGATGCTATCCCAGCCATCGATCGAGTTCGAGCTTTTCACAGGCACACCAATCACGGGAAGACTGGTCAAAGAAGCCACCATCCCGGGAAGGTGTGCTGCACCGCCTGCTCCGGCAATGATCACTTTGATTCCGCGCTCGCGGGCCGAACCTGCGTAATCAATCATCCGCTGAGGAGTCCGATGCGCACTCACCACGGTGAGTTCGTAGGCGATTCCTAGTTCCTCGAGAAATTGAGCAGCTTCTGCCATGATCGGGAGGTCAGACTGACTTCCCATGATTATTCCTACCATTGGGTTCATGAGATCGATTTTATTTTGATCAGTTCTTTGATTCGGTGCGCTTTTGCTTTGAGGCTGGAGATGTCTTCATCGAGAATCGTCACATGGCCCATTTTTCGGAATGGCTTGGTTAGTTTTTTCCCATACAGGTGAATATACACGCCTTTTTCTGCCAGCGCTTCTTCTTTGCCCTCTACGACTGCAGGACCGGAAAAGCCATCTTCCCCAAGCAAATTGATCATAGCCGCAGGGCAGCGTAAGTCCGGATTGCCCAGTGGCCAATTCATCACAGCACGGAGATGCTGCTCAAATTGTGAGGTGTAGTTGGCTTCGATGGTATGGTGACCGCTGTTGTGCGGACGGGGAGCTATCTCATTGACCAGGACATCACCGGATTTGGTCACAAAAAGTTCGACGGCCAGGATTCCCACCATGTCCAGTTTCAGGATGACTTCTTTGGCGATTTCCTGGGCTTTTGCCTCCACTTCCGCAGAGATTTCAGCCGGGGCAAAAAGGAACTCGACCAGATTGGCAGTCGGGTGAAAGGCACATTCCACTGCCGGATATGCGATTAGTTCTCCGGACTCATTTCGGGCAACCGTTACCGCGATTTCTTTGTCAAAATCGATCAGCTTTTCCAACAATCCCGGCGCATCAAACGCTTGCTCCAGATCCACTTCGGATCTCAAAATCTGAACTCCCCGACCGTCGTAGCCTTCTTTTCCCAGCTTATTGACAGCGGGAAGGAAAGCTTTCTTGGAAATCACATCGGCTTTGTTTTCGGTCAAAACAAATTCAGCCGTCGGAATCCCGTGATGTTTGTAAAACTGCTTTTGCTCGCGTTTGTCCTGAATGAGTTTGAGAATGTGAGGCTGAGGAAATACCTTTTTCCCTTCATCGGCCAGCTTCTGAAGCGCATCGGTATTGACGGCTTCAATCTCCACTGTGATCACGTCGCAGTTTTTACCAAAAGCATAAACTGTTTCGAAATCTTTGAGCGAACCCACGCGAAACAGCTGCGCGATGTCTTTGCAAGGCGCATTGGGATCGGGATCAAGGATGTGAATGTCCTGATTGTAATTGATGGCAGACTGGATGAGCATTCGGCCAAGCTGTCCGCCGCCTAAAACGCCTAAAACCTGAGATTGAGAAGAACGAGTCATTGCTGAAATTGAATTCAAAAGTACAAGATTCAGCGGGAAGGAAAAACCTCAGTAGGTTGGGCAAATCGAATCCCCATCAATTCCATCAGCTTGTGCGCATTGAAACTCGGGCAGGGACCTTTTTTGATTTGGTAATCGAAATCGATGGTTTGATCGTGGATTTCAGAATGGAAGGAGAAATTTCGGACTTTCTCCACCGATTGTTCTAAGGCCGACAACTCGATGTCGTGGGTGCTGATGATCCCAAAACCATGCGTTTGGAGAATCTGATGTATCAGCGCTTCGGATCCGGCTATTCGGTCTTGGGTATTGGTTCCCTTGAGAATTTCATCCAGCAAAAAGAAAATCAATTCTCCAGCCTCCAATCGCTCAATCAGGCTATGAATTCGATGGAGTTCTGCATAAAAGGAACTTACACTTTCGCCCAGATTGTCGGAATTGCGCATGCTGGTGTACAGCTGGAATGGCCCCAAACGCAACTTTTTCCCAAAAGGACTGAGGCCCAAATTGACCAAAACACAGTTTATCCCAAGGGTCCGCATAAACGTGGTTTTCCCGCTCATATTGGCCCCGGTCAGGATGACAATTCGCTGGGCATCGGAGAACTCAATGGAATTACCCACTGCCTTTTCCGGCAAAATCAAGGGATGGGTCAATTCTTCAGCCGATAATCCCGGATCCTCACTCCACTCAACTTGTCCTGAACCTTCCAATTCAGACTCAAAAGCTCCAAGAGAAACCCATACTTCCCATTGTTCCAAATTTTCCGGCAAGTGGCTCAGTGATTGACCCACCCTGCTTTTCCAAACTGACAATCGGGTGAAAAGTAAAAAATCGGTCCAAAACAGCAGGTTAATTGGCAAATAGAGCAGATTGATCCGGTTTTGTGCCCAAAGTCCCAAGGTATCCAGTTCATATAAAAGCACTGAAGTAGGGGTGCCTGTTCCGCAGAGTTTTTGCTTTTCTTTTTTCAATGCTTCGGAAAAAAACTCCTCCCCCTCCACCAATTCAGACCTCACCCGATAGGATTGGAGAGTCGATGCGGAAGGAATGGCCTCTGCAGCATTTTTCAAGGGCTGAAAAATCCGGCTGAGCAATCCAATCCCGATTAAAATCCAAACTCCCAAAAAGGCCTCAGGAACCAAGCCCATGAAGACTAAAATCAACAACGCCAATCCTCCGATCGGTCCGGCAACTGACAAGACTTGATACAATCGGGAGGATTTTTCGGGCTGATTTAACCAATCCGCCCAGGTATCCCGGCTTCTTTCGTCTTTCTTCAAAGCCAATCCTGTGGCTTCCATCGCTTGCAGAAAGAGGCTTTTCCCTTTGAGTTCGGTGACTGCCTGAGCCCTGAAGGAAGACATCTCCCGATCAAAGGCGCTTTTCATCCAATCCGCCAATCGGTCTTTTCCCCCGTTGGATACCGTATGATTCAGAAGCTGGAAAAGAGAATGCGAGCCAAAAAGATCCAAATCATTGCAAAATGGGTGATTCTTGTCTAAATACTCGATTCCGGGATCAAGTGCTGACAGGGTACGCCGGCTTCGATTTTCAGCCTCCTCTTCCATTTTCTGCAAAGACAGGTAGATGGATTCCTGATCTTTTTGGAAATTGTACCAAGCCACCAATTTGATAAAAAACCAAGTGCTGAAAACCCCGGGAATCAACCAAAAGGGATGCTCAGCCAATCCCAAGATCAACAGTGCTCCAGCCCCAAAAAAAACCAGCAATCGGATCAATGAAAGCCGGGAAGCTTTGCTCCTGACCGCAAGCAATTTACTTTCTAAGCCTTCTTTGTTGAAATCAAACCCAATCATGCTCAAATATAGAGATAGGTCCGTACGTTGGAATAGAAAATAATCGCGGCCCAAAGTTTGCCGTTGAAAAAGAGAAATGGAATGGAAATTGACGAAAGGTTCATTCAAATGAAGAAACAAAAAAAACCAGCAGAACTAGCTGAGGAATGGGACTTCAGTCAGGGCATGGGAATTTTGCCGGACGATGTTCCCTTGACCCAAAATATCGGCTGTGCAGGAGGAAAATCACAAAAAGCCAAAAAAGCAGAACCTGAAAAAAAGAACTGATTCAAGAATTTACTAAATCACAACAGAAAATAAAGTACGATTAGAATCGTGCAAATCTAGCCTGTCAAAGGCTGATAGCTTTTTTTACAAACCATCTAAACATTTAAAACAAATCATATTACCATGAAAAACGCCATTTTGAATCGATTAGGATTATTGCTGATCACTGCTTCAGTCTTTTTGGCATCCTGTGGAGAGGATCAGCCGCCATACAGTCCTGAACCGGCTTTGGCAACCTTTGAGGATGAATTTGTGATCAATTCAAGTTTTGAAGATCTGGATAACCTGACGATCAGTGTCATGCAATCCAGCGGATTGGGACTAAGAACCCAGGGAACCCAAGCCCTATGTGAAGGAGCTACCGTGAACCATAACATTAATGGCAAAAAAATTACAGTTGATTTCGGTTCTGGTTGCACGGGCCCACAGGGAGTGGTACGGAAAGGAAAGATCATTTTCTCCTACACGGGCACCAACTTTCTTTTCCCCGGAACTTCCATTGTGACCACTTTTGAAGGATATGAAGTAAATGGAATCAAAATAGACGGAACTCGAACTCTCACCAACACGGGGGTGAACTTGGCCACTTCCACCATCACCCTTGGAGTGAAAATCGAAAACGCTAAAATCACTTGGCCGGACAATACTTTTGTGACTTATGCCAGTACGCAGGTTCGCCAACTGAAACTGACCCAAAACGGCTACGAATCCACCATCACAGGTTCGGCGTCCGGGAAAAGCAGAGCCAATGTGGCCTACACAGTAAACGTCACAGAGGATTTGTTTCTCAAGCAAGAGTGCGTGGCTACCGGGGTTTACATTCCGATCTCAGGAACTCTCGAACTCACTTTTGAGGGTATTGCCATCACTGCGGATTACGGAGATGGTGCCTGCGACAAATCCATCCTGATTACCTATCCCGGTGGTACCAAGGAGGTCATTGTCGATTGACTTTCCCATTTTCAAGAATCAAAAGGCTATCTTTCCGGATAGCCTTTTCTAGTTATGGAGAAAAAAGAAATCAATGGTTACCCCTATGTCCGGTACCAAAGAGCGGAAGTTTCATCCCAAGAACTTTTAACTAATTCAGAGAATTTTCTCGGGGAAATGAACCAAAGGAGGACGGTCAGGGAATTTGATCCCAGACCTGTTCCTCTTGAAGTCATGGAAAATATCATCCGCACGGCAGGTACTGCTCCATCGGGTGCACACAAACAGCCTTGGACCTTTTGTCTGGTTTCAGACCCAGACCTGAAAAGACAGATCCGTGTTGCAGCCGAAGAGGAAGAAAAGCTCTCCTACACTGAGCGGATGCCCGACACCTGGAAAAATGACCTCAAGCCTTTGGGTACAGACTGGGAAAAACCCTTCTTGGAAGAAGCCCCCTTCCTGATTGTGGTCTTCAAGCAAATCTACGGGATCGAAAATGGAGAAAAGGTTCAGCACTATTATGTTTCCGAATCCGTTGGGATTGCCTGTGGGTTTCTCATTGCTGCCATTCATCAGGCCGGTTTGGTGACGGTCACTCACACCCCCAGCCCAATGAATTTCCTGAGCAAAATCCTCAACCGTCCCTCCAACGAAAAACCTTTCCTTCTTTTGCCGGTAGGATTCCCAAAACCGGTCACTTATGTCCCTGACTTAACGCGAAAACCGCTGGAAGAAATTCTGTTTCGATACTAAACCCAATTTTCCGTCCCTTCTGAATTTATTCGCTAATTCCAGATGACCAATTGCCACCGGAAGGCCCAATGCCAGGATAGCTGGTACTTGCTTATCCCAGCATCGGACAAGATCTTTTCCCAGTCTTTTCTGGAGAAAGCCCTCAGCACTGAAATCGGCCCGTCATTGCGGACCATGGGGGATTTGGAAAACAAGCTGGTCAAAAACCGGATGCTGTAATAAGCTATCGGATTTCGGTGAAGATCATTGATGACGATCCCCAAATTTGCTTTTTGCTGAAAGGATTTCAATAAACTCACCAATTCTTCGTCGGTAAAATGATGGGTAAAAAGAGTGCAGGTCAGAATATCGGTTTTACTTTTCCGAAACTCCTCCGAGAACACATTCTGAACTTCCCACTGGATCTCACTCAAATCTCCGAGCCTGTTTTTTGCCAACTCGATGATATTGGGATTCGCATCCAATCCGGTGAGGCGGACCTTATGCATTCGCTTTTTTGCCCAGTCATGGATGATTCTGAGCATGTCCCCTCCCCCGCAGCCCACATCACAGATGGAATAGGCAGGTTGAGGGAAATTCTTCACTACCTGATCCAATCCCAGTGTGGTAACCTGGTTTCCACCGAGCCAGCGATTGATGGTTTTGAGTTCTCGCAACGTCTGCTCCAAGACTTCCCCGGAGCACTCCAGATCATCCATTTGCTCTTTTTGCCTGCTCCGCTGCGAAAATCTGCTCATTGTTTATCCAGGTGTAAGGTTTCCAACGTCAACCCGGGACCAAACCCCATGGACAGAATATCTCCCTGAACTTCCGGATCCTTCAACATCCTGTCCAAGACAAAAAGAATAGAGGCAGAGGACATGTTGCCAAATTTCCGGAGAATTTCCATCGAATGGATATTTACTTCGGGCTTCAATTCAAAAGCTTCCTGAACTTTCTGGAGAATTTGCTTTCCGCCGGGATGGATGGCAAAATTCCGGATTTGGCTGAGACGGAATTTTTGTTCAAAGTTCTCCTTAAGCTGACGAATTCCCCGATCCAACAGGCTGGGAATGTACTTACTAAGCCGCATCTCAAACCCAAAATCACCTATACCCCAAGCCATATCCCGCTCTCCCTCCCGTAAAACCCGACTCAGGTGAGACTTGATTTTCAAGCCCTTTTCTGAATTCATAACCAATGCAGCCGCAGCCCCATCTCCAAAAAGTGAGTTTGCCAGGATGTTGTCTTCGGAATATTCTTTTTGAAAATGCAGGGTGCAAAGCTCTACCGATACCAGCAGGACCTTGGCTTCGGGCTCAGCCCGCAGGATTTTATCGGCCAGTTTCAATCCGGTAAATGCGGCATAGCATCCCATAAAATGAACACAATACCGCTCGACCGAATCATCGAGGGCCAATTTTTCCATCAATTCCAGTTCGACACCGGGTGCGACCATTCCGGTGCAGGAGACCAAAATCAAGTGGGAAATCCCGGCACTTTTTTCTCCTGCCTGATCCAAACAGGACTGCGCAGCTTCCGCAGCCAAATTGGGAGCAGTAGCTTGAAATACCTCCATTCTGGACTTGGTTCCAGGGAAAGGAGACAGTGTCTTGCTTTTGGGGAAAAAAGAAAATTCATCCACGTTCAATTTGTCGAAATCCCTAAGGACACTGTGTCTGCTTTCGATTCCGGACATCCTGTAAAAAATCCCAAGTTTACGTCCTTCTGCCTCATCCAATTGGTGAGCCAGCTGCATAAAACGTGCAATTTCGGATTGGGAAATAGGCCGACCGGGATTGGCGAGACCGATGCTGACAATACTGGAATTCATCAAATCAAGTTAAGTGAATATTTCTAAATTGGAGGTCTTACCGATAACCATCTCCATCCGATAAGGTTAAGATATAAGTTTGTTTCCCCGATGATCACCCGCTCCAGTCTCCGACATCTCCGCATTCCGTTTTCATTGTTTCTGATGCCGGTTTTTTTCTTTTCGTTAGCTCTCACACCCAATCTGAATGAATTCAGATTGGTGCTCGTATTTGTTTCGCTTCACCTTTTTCTGTATCCCAGCAGCAATGGGTACAACAGCTTTTTTGACCGGGATGAGGAAAGCATCGGAGGGCTGAAAATTCCTCCTAAAGTCACACCTGATTTGTACTGGCTTTCCCAAGCCTTTTTTATAATCGCCCTGATTTTGGGAGCCTTGATCAGTTGGAGTTTTGCCAGCATGCTCGCGGTCTATGGGCTGGTGAGTATGGCTTATTCACACCCATCTATCCGGATCAAAAAATATCCATGGGCCAGTTGGCTGATCGCAGGATTTTTTCAGGGATATTTCACTTTTGCCATGGCCTATGCAGGATTGAGCAATTTGGGCTGGGATGCCATTTTCCGTGCGCATGTAGTAATCCCCGGAATGCTTACCAGTTTGATGCTTTGGGGAAATTATCCCCTGACCCAGGTTTATCAGCACAGAGAAGATTCCAGAAGGGGCGATCAAACCCTCAGTCTCAAGCTGGGCATCAAGGGAACCTTTCTGTTTTCCTCCGTTCTTTTTGCATTGACCGGAGCTGCCTTTGTCTGGTATTTCCTGGACCGAAATCAAGCTGCTATAATTTGGGTTTACTTGGGTGCAATGGCCCCGATTCTGCTTTTCTTCTTGATTTGGTTCGGTTTTGTGAATTCCAATCCGGAAAAATACGCCTCCTATTCATGGGCTATGGGGATGAATTCGATCTCAGCTTTGGCTCTGAATGCCTTTTTCATTTACTATTTCCTGGAAAACACCCAAATCCTACAGGTTTTCGGTTACTGATCAAAAAGGCTTACCGTGAGTGTTTTTGATTATTTGTTGCGCAAAAAAAGGCACGTATCGGATGAGATTTCGGGCTAAAATCGATGCCCCTTTTGCTCCGAAAAGACGCTGGGCATTTCGGCCTACCCAGAGTCGTTGACGAAATTCCGCATTCCACGCAGCGGCATATCGGGATTCAATGTCCGCTCGGGAACCACCGGAAAGAAGAGCTTCGCAGGCCAGCTTCCCGGAGTGAATTGCCATGGCCATGCCGTTGCCACAGAGCGGAGTGATCAGGCCTGCAGCATCTCCTGCCATGAGGATGTGGTATTCCACCGGATTTTTGGGTTCGAAATTGATTTCATTGATGACCTCAGGTCTCTCGAACAGGAACTCGCTTTCTTCAAAAATCCTCTTCAACAACGGGTTTTTCCACAAAACTTCCCGCTCCATTTCCTCTACACTTCCGTATTTTCTCAGCTGATCCCGACTTCCCAGATAACACAGATTGTATTTCCCTTCCTCGATCGCATTTAATCCACAATATCCTCCTTCAAAATTGTGAAGGGCCACAGTATCCCGCACAAAACCTGTCTTGATGTGGTACTTGACCCCGATGAAAGGGCTCCGCTTTTCAATAAAAGTACGGTGGAGCTTCTTGTCCAACTTGCTTCGCTTTCCGAATGCTCCGATCACAAAATCAGCTTGCAGGTGAGAATGATCGGAAATCAGCAGCTCAAACTTTCCTGGCTTTTCATCAAAGGCTACCTCTGAAACCTGGACACCCAACTTAAACTTTACTCCTACCTGAAGTGCCTTTTGATAAAGCCATTCATCGAGCAGGTACCTACTGACTCCAAACCCGCCCAAATCCAAAGGCACCCGAACGGTCTTGCCATAGGTGTCGCTGAATTCAAAATGTGATATTTGAGGCAAATCCAAAAAATCAGGATAAAGCTCTTTCCTTTTCAAAAAATCCAACACCTCATTGGAGATGTATTCGCCGCACACCCGGTGAAAGGGGTAGGTTTTCTTTTCGACAAGCAGGACTTCTCTTCCGGCTTTGGCCAGCAAAATCGAAGAAATCAATCCGGCAAGTCCTCCTCCGACCACAATAACCTGGAATTCTGTTTCCTTCAAGCGCCTTTGATTTGATGATCTAACCGTCTATAAAAAAATAAGTTTTGAGGCCCACATATACGCCGGTTTGGAAGTTACTTTAAATCTTTAAATCACAATATCCATATCATGAATAAAAACCTACCCAAATTACTGAGGAGAGCGACTTTGATTTTGGGAGTGATGGGATCGCTGCTGTATGCAGAGGATTCTTTTGCCCAGAAGAAAAAGAAAAAAGCCCAGGAAACTCCTCCGGCTGCGGCACCTGCTGCACCCGCACGGCCACAAAACGGTGGCCCGGCCAACGGCCCCAAGCCTTACAAGGAAGTGATCACTGCGAAAGCCAAAACCAAAGAGGGGCTTTTCAAAGTGCATCAGATCGAAGACAAATTTTACTATGAAATCCCTGACTCGCTCCTTGGCAGAGACATGCTGATGGTGATCCGTATTGCCAAGACCGCAGACGGAATCGGTTATGGAGGGGAAAACACCAACAACCTCATGGTCCGTTGGGAAAAAAATCAGGATGACATCCTCCTGAAAGTAGTCTCTGTCAACAACTATGCAGCGGATTCTCTCCCCATCTCGATGGCGGTAAAAGCTTCCAACCTGGAGCCTATCCTTCAGAAATTCCCGATCCGATCCAGAGCGACCGATTCTACCGGTACAGTGGTAGAAGCCACCGACCTGTTTACCAAGGACAATCAGGCACTGGGGCTTCAGCGCAACCGAAGAACAGAATATAAAGTGTCACGCTTGGACAATGAGCGATCTTACATTGTCCACGTTCATTCTTACCCAATCAATATCGAAGCGCGCTATGTATTGACTTATGCAGCAGCTGAGCCCCCATCAAACAGCGCAACAGGTTTAATCACCTTGGAGATGAACGCTTCCATGATCCTGCTTCCAAAAGAACCGATGAAACAGCGTTTGGCTGACCGAAGAGTGGGTTGGTTTGCAAGATCTTATGTGGATTACGGTGCAGATGAGCAGCGAGCTACATCCCGTCGTTACCTTGACCGATGGAGATTGGAAGTGAAGCCGGAGGACATGGAGAAGTTCAAGCGGGGAGAATTGGTAGAGCCGGTAAAACCCATTGTGTACTACATCGATCCCGCAACTCCTAAAAAGTGGATTCCATACCTGAAACAAGGGGTAGAAGACTGGCAAAAAGCATTTGAAGCCGCCGGTTTCAAAAACGCCATCATCGCTAAAGAAGCCCCAAGCCCTGAGGAAGACCCAACTTGGAGTCCGGAAGATGCGCGTTATTCTGTAATCCGGTATTTCGCCTCTGATATTCAGAATGCATACGGACCTCACGTGTCTGATCCTCGCTCCGGTGAAATCCTTGAATCCGATATCGGATGGTATCACAATGTGATGAACCTGTTGAGAAACTGGTTCTTCATCCAGACGGCAGCTATCAATCCTGATGCCCGCAGCGTGAAGTTTGATGATGCGGTGATGGGAAGATTGATCCGATTTGTATCTGCTCACGAAGTAGGACATACTTTAGGACTTCCTCACAACTTTGCCTCCTCGGTAGCTTATCCGGTGGAAAAATTACGTGATCCAGCTTTCACCAAAGAGTTTGGAACCGCTCCCTCCATCATGGATTATGCCCGATTCAACTACATCGCTCAGCCTGAAGACAAAGGTGTAAGCCTGATGCCAGATGTAGGACCTTATGACAAATATGCCATCATGTGGGGCTACCGTCCTATTCCGGAAGCTTCGACTCCGGAAGAAGAGCAGCCGATTTTGGACAAGTGGATTTTGGACAAAAAAGGTGATCCAGTCTACAGATATGGCCGTCAGGGAAATAGTTATGATCCTACCACTCAGTCAGAGGACTTAGGCGACAACGCAATAAAAGCCTCTGAATACGGTATCAAAAACCTCCAGCGAATCATGCCAAACCTGATGGAATGGACTGCTGAGGAGGAAAAGCCCTTCAAGGATTATTCGGATTTGGAAGAAATGTACGGTCAGGTAATCGGCCAGTTCAACCGCTACATGGGCCATGTCAGAACCAACGTGGGCGGCGTGACGGAGATTTACAAATCAGCCGGTCAGGGTGAAGCTGTCTACACGCACACTTCCAAGCAAATGCAAAAATCAGCCGTAGACTTCCTCAACAAGCAGTTGTTTGCCACACCAAGCTGGCTGATGGATGAAAAGATCATTGCGCGAATTGGTGATTTTGGAGCCTTGGAGCGAATCCGTGGAATTCAGGTAACCACCCTAAATGGCATCATGGAATGGGGTCGTCTGGGTCGGGTGATCGAGAATGAAGCGCTGAATGGAAATGAAGCGTACAAGATCACCGAACTGTTTGATGACCTGAGAAAAGGAATCTGGACGGAGCTTTCTGCCGGAGGTACCATTGATGTACACAGAAGAGCCTTGCAAAGAGCCCACATCGAGCGCTTGGAGCTTTTGCTGACCGGAAATGTAGCACCGCTGCCAGCACAGTTCAGACAGTTTGCAGGACCTCAGATCAATGCTGCCCAGTCAGACATCAGACCGATGGCCAGAGGAGAACTGAAGACCCTTCAAAGCCAGATCAGAAGTGCTATCGGACGGACTTCTGACCGAATGTCCAAACTTCACCTTGAAGATGCCTTGGCAAGAATCGAAAAAATCCTCTCCGAAGAATCCGGAGAATAACTCCAAAAGGGCGCTGAAGTCGGCGCCCTTTTTTTTCACTTCCATTTTTTGAGTTAATTTGAACACCAAACGGAAGTCATGCAGAGCCCTTTTTCTATACTTCAATCACACAAACTCCGAATCACTGATTGCCGCCTGGAAATCATCCAGGAATTTTTGGACAAAAATATTGCCCTTTCCCATTCTGATTTGGAGGACAAACTCAACCAGCAATTTGACCGGGTGACGATCTATCGGACCTTAAAAACTTTTTTGGACAAGGACTTGATCCATAAAGTGCTCGACGACAGTGGAGCCACAAAATATGCCCTTTGTGCACACGGTGAAACTGAGCATGATCATAGCCATGAACATGTCCATTTCAAATGTGAAGTCTGCGGTGAAACTACCTGTCTGGAGGACATCAAACTACCCCAGATCAAACTTCCAAGTGGGTTTGAGAAAAAAGAAATGAATCTATTGGTGCAGGGCATCTGCGAAAAGTGCCATTAATATTCAACCGGCTCAGGAGCCTTTCTTTTCTTAGGTGAATCGGAAGGCCAAATCACCCCGGGAGGCAAATCAATTTTAGGGGGAGTAAAATTTTCAATTCCTCCATCTCCATCGTCGTTGTTGCTGTTTCTCCTTCTCAGTGAATTTTTTGTCATTGTTGCGACGAAGTAAATCAAAATGACATAGGCCACACCACAGAGAAAGAGATCTATCACTAAGCTATTCATGGCTAAAAATTTTAAGATAAGATAATCGACTGGACATTCTAAATCAAAGGATTAAGTCATTTGTTTTACTTCAATAGCAATATTTATGATTTTTTTCGGCTTGCTTAATCACTCGGATAGGTGGATATTTGCGCTCGCTAAATTCAGACTAATGATCATTAAGACTAAAAAATACCAGCTGGAAACTGGCACTTACATCAAAATGGGCTTGAAAACCATTCTGAAAGAACAGTGGTGGGTTATCTTGATTGCTTTGGCTATCTGCTGCGGTTACTTTTGGATTGCATCCATTTGGTGGATAATCGGAGCCCTGATCGCTTATGGCTTGTATGTGCTTTTCTGGGCGATTCAATTTACCGGAGTCACTCAAATGGAACAGAACAAGCCGATTTTCCAGAAAATGGCTTACGAAATCGACAGCCGTCAGATCCTTATGAAGCTGAATGTCCGAGAAGGCATGCCCGTGCAGTGGAACATGATCAAGCGAGTAGAAGTGACCAAGGATGCATTTGTACTTTACCTCTCCAAAGCCCAGTTTATCCACCTTCCATTCCGGATTTTCAATTCCGAAAACGACAAGAAGTTTTTGGAAACCATCCTCAAGCGAAAAGAACTGATCAAATAAAAAACGGCTTCCGGAGAAAATTCCGGAAGCCGTTTTTCTTTTGTCCCCAACAATTACATTTTTGGAAGGATAACGGTATCGATTACATGGACCACACCGTTGCTCGCCTCAATATCGGCTGCAGTGACAGTGGCGTTGTTGATCATCGCTTTTCCGTCCTTCAGGGTAACTGTAATCTCAGAACCCTGAACTGTTTTGGCTTTTTGGCCATTTTTCAGGTCTTTGGACATTACTTTGCCTGGCACCACATGGTAAGTCAAAACTGCCACCAACTGGGCCTTATTTTCGGGCTTCAGTAGATTTTCTACAGTACCGGCAGGCAATTTGGCAAATGCCTCATTGGTCGGGGCAAATACAGTGAAAGGTCCCTCACCTTTGAGAACTCCCACTAGGTCGCCAGCCTTGACAGCAGCCACCAACGTGGACAAAAACTCGGTGGAAACAGCCAAGTCCACGATGTCCGCTTCAACTTCGTGAACGTGGTTTGATTTGGGAGTGAATGCTGACGCAAAGAAGATCGTCATCACCATCAGGATAGAAAGTACTTTTTTCATGGTAGAAATAATTTTGGTTTAGAAGCGAACAGTCTGTTTTAAGTGATTGTTTTACAGCTTTTTGCGAAAGCTACTAAATGGCTGATTTTCCTGAGATGCGGTTGGAATATTGTATAAGTGGATTTTAGTTTTTGTTCAGATTTTTCGGATAAAATTTTCCTGCGGCTTTTTTGGATATTTGGCACATGCAAATCAAACTGATCGCAATAGGAAAAACGGATCATCCGGCCATTCAAAAATTGGTGGAAGAATACTCGGGAAGGTTGGGGCATTACATCCGGTTTGATTTGGAAATCATTCCTGATCTCAAAAACACCAAATCCCTGAGCGAGGCTGCGCAAAAAGAAAAAGAGGGGGAACTAATCCTGAAAAAAATTCAGCCTTCAGATGACTTGATCTTGTTGGATGAGCGGGGAAAAACCTTCAGCTCAGTTGAGTTTTCAGACTACTTGCAGAAAAAAATGAATTCAGGTCTTCGACAGCTCATTTTTGTCATCGGGGGACCCTATGGATTTTCAGAGGCTGTATATTCCCGAGCAAACGGGAAGATCTCTCTTTCCAAAATGACCTTTTCCCATCAAATGATCCGGACCTTTTTCATTGAGCAATTGTATCGGGCATTTACCATTCTACGAAACGAACCCTATCATCACGAATAGGAACCGCTAATTACCCCTGTGTTAAGTTTTTTGACTTTTTTATTGTCAATGTTACCAAATTGTTAAATTTGTTCAGTTCTGTTAACATTGGTTTCATTCGGGATGAAAAAGCTCCTGCTCATAGGATGGATTCTGATAGGTTTTTCCCATTTGGGTCAAGCCCAGAATGATGTTGAATCCAAAGAGGGACTTATTTTTTCATCAGAATCAGAAAAGGAACTTTGGACTTCCGGATCGGAAGATCCGTTCCAGCTGTTTCGGGCGGTTCAAGCCAACGAAATAGGAACCCCGGAAAAATGGAATCTCTTGGTCGAAGACTTAGACTCCAAGGCCCAAAAGAAGGGAGATGAGCTAAATTTTTTAAGACAGATCTTCCAAAAAACCCATCAGATTTTACTCAAAAAATACCTTCAGCATTCCACCTTCAACGCGATGCTCTCCGAAGGAAAGTACGACTGCGTCAGCGGATCAGCGGCTTTGGGGCTATTGCTGGATCGCTATGGATATGCTTATGATATAGTAGAGACAGACTACCACGTCTTTATCGTAGTCCATATCAATGGAAAAGACATTGTATTGGAAAGTACCCTGCCGGTTGGAGGAATGATCACCACTCCCTCTGAAGTGGAAAAATACCTTGACTCTTACAAACCCGAAGAATTTGCACAGCTCAAAACTTTGAATCAAGGACTTGCGGGTCCTGATATCGACTACAGCGACAATTCCATTTTCCGAAAAGTCAGCCTACACCAGTTGGCTGGACTTCAATATTACAACGATGCCATTGTGCATTTCAACTCGCAAGCCTTTGGCGCTGCAGTTGAGCAGTTATCCAAGGCGTATTTGCTGTACCCTTCAGATCGGATCCTTGGGCTTCGTGAGCTGAGTGTGGACTTGGCTTATAAAACTTTCGGCTATGACCTGAAAAAATGAAATCGGCCTCCCGATCACTCGGGAGGCCGGCTACATTTTCGGCTTCATCACCCCAATCATCCAAAAATGCGCCATTTCAAAAAATAGCCTAACCACCCGGAAGCTTCCTTTCGGGTGATTGGACTTATTGGAAGTTTGCCTTAAACTTCCCATCGGTAACAGTAACTGCAGTAGAGGCATTGTTTACTTTTCCTACAAACTCAAATGTGCCCTCGATCCGCTTGCCATCTTCTGAGGTCACGGTAATCTTGCCGGAGGTTCCCAGATAGGCTGTAGAATATTGTTGTCCAACTGCAGTTCCCGCAATCCAGGTAGCTGTGTTAGCAATATTTACAGGACCTAAGTCATAGGTCCCCGGGCCGTTGTATGTGCTGATTCTCAGCAGAAAGCCTTTTCCGGTATTGTCTGTTCCCTGAACGGCCACCACATTGGTACCCCCGGCGGAAATTTTGGTGCCGGCGATAGTATCAAAGTCTTTGGAAGCTGAAAAAGCTCCCACCCCTGCCACATTTGCGGTCAATTCTTCGGCATCACCTGAGACATCTTGACCGTCATCACTGGAGCAAGCCATGAAGGCGATAAAAAATCCGAGAAGCGCCGCTTTTCTTAAAATTTCGATAGCATTTTTCATTGAATAAAAGGTTAGATTTTTGAAACTGAACAGTTCAAAATTACCTTCCCCTTCCTCCTTCCACCATACGACAAATGCCCTATTCTAAGAAGAACAGGGCATTCGGAATTCCTTGATTTTTAAGATTTTTAATGGTGGTGGTGACCATCCGGACCATGAACATGTCCATGTTCGATTTCGACTGGTTCGGCTTCTCTGATGGCCATTACTTTGCCTTCGAAATATAGATCGAATCCGGCTAAGGGAGGATTGAAATCCATATGAACCCCTCGGTAATCCACTTTGGTGATCTCGCCTCGCATTTGGTTCCCTTTGTCATCCTGCATCGGAATTACATTGCCAACTTTTAGCAAGTCTCTGTTTTTCTTTCCTTCCTCTTTGAAATTTGCTTTGGGTATGATTACTTTTTTGTTTTCATCATAGTCTCCATACCCGTTTTCAAAATCAATAAAAACGGAAAATGTCTCTCCAGCTTCCTTACCTGCTATCGCTTCCTCAAACTTTGGAAGGACATTTTGGTGACCAAAAAGGAAATAGAATGGGGACTCTTCGCTTACTGTTTCAAACAGTTCGGCTCCACTTTCTCCATCATCGACTTTCAAGGTGTAGGAAACAGCTATTACTTTGTCTTTCTCTGCTTTCATTTTCGTAAATTTTGGGTAAAGTTGAGGGTTTTTTGCAAGCTTGAGCTATGCCTAATTAAGAATCCTGTTTTATCCAATCCGAAAATATAGTTGAATTAATGTCCAATTTTCCCAAGGTAATAGGGTTTATCCCAGCATACAACGCTGAAAAATTTATTCATTCGACCCTTGAGGCGCTTGCCAAACAAACCTATCCCAATTTTGAGATATGGATCTGCAATGACGCCTCCAAAGATAATACTTCTGCTGTCTGTCAGGCATTTTGCGAAATGGATCAACGGTTTAAATTTTTTGAAAATGAAGTCAATCAGGGTTGGTGGAAAACCTCCCAGCACCTTTGGACAAAATCATCAGAAGCGGGTGATTACTGTTTTTTTCAACCCCATGATGATCTGCCCAATCCGGATTTCATTTCAGTTCAAATTGACCTACTCGAACAAAATCCGGAAGCTACACTCGCGGTGCCTGGAATAAAAAACACCTACCCAAACGGCAAAAGCTTTGATACGATTATCAGCGGTTTAGGAACAGACCCTTCACCTGCTGAACGAATCATTCCCTTGGTTAAATCAAATTTACAGGGATGGTGGGCTGCAATCCACGGCATCCACCGAAGTAAATTTATCCCCAAGGTCAATCCAGTCAATTACCTGAGATTTGGAGAAAAAGAGTTTGCATTGGACCTCATTTGGTTGATCAAACTGGCTTCCCATGGACCATTTGTTTGTACTGAAAAAGTGTTGTTTGAAAAATTCTATTCGGATCAAAGTCTTTCTGGAGGCTGGAAACACAACTTCAAAAACAGAGTATCACTCTACCTCGCTATCAGTGAGGAAGTAGTAAAGATGTCAATATCTCCTGTGGAAAAACTGAAAATCTTCGGTGCAATTTTCGAAAAAACGTTCGGATCGGTCAAATCCCGTCTTAAACTACCTAAATAAATACGCTAGCCCAATTTGACCCACAAAGTTGTTTCGGTCATATCCCGGTACAAAATACTGATCCGGCTGATTTTCCAAGTACCACTTGTAATTCAAGGTATTGACATATTGGAATTTTCCCGAAAGCAAAAAGTCCCCAAACTTCCACTCCGGGGCTAAGGTAAATACCAAGTCCACATACTTATTTCGGAAGTCCTTGGAAGCTTCATACCGGTAGTAATAGAAGTCATTGTTGTATTCTATGCGCTCAAACTGCAGTCCGATTTTTTTCAATCCTTCCACCCAAGCCACACCGACAAATAACTGATTGCTGGCTGGACCATTTCCAATGCCCAACACCTGACCTTGATGGGTGTAGCCATGGCGTACATGGTCATGGATGTACCAAGTGCGCAACTGTCGTATCTCTTCCCGGATTGTCTGTCCGGAGAGGGTCATTTCTGAGCTAATCTCCAGGTATCGTCCCGGCTTTTTCAAGTTCATGAGATGAGCAAACCCGAAAGTAAATGCTCTCCCCTGCTCAGGAGTGGTTATAAACTCTTCAAACTTGCGGCTGTTTCCACGGGTCCCATACTCTCCGTAAAATTCAAAATGCCCCTCCGGACTTAGCCACCTGAAAAAGCCCGAGCTGAATTGTTGCCTTTTGTCCCGGATCGGATCATAGGCATTGGCAGGACCTTTTCGTCCGTTAAATAAGGGAAGGACGTCCGCAAAATCCGTAATATCTTCCCTGTACAAATGATTGACCGATCCATAGCCCAAAAACAGGCCAGGGACCCATTTGGGCTGATAGGTTAAAACCAATCCGGCCAGGTAGCGATTTCCATTTTCCCTCTTTGGAATATAGACGGGGTTTTGTTGGATGTTGTAATCCGGCCAGGGAGGTAGATATTCCGATGATTTCAAAAACCCGGAAATCACCTGCCCCTCAAACGATCCGATGGACGATTTGACAGGCCTCCTGGTATTAAAGGTGAAATGCAGAAACCCGGGAGCATTGTTACCCAGTAGAAGTGAATTTCTCCTACCCGGTCCCCACCAAAGGTTCTCAGTGGAAATCCCAAACGAATACTCTTTTATGTTGAATCTGAAACTGGACTGACCGGGATAAAAACGATTGAAAGCCTCTTCCCCAAACCGCTCGGGCATGTCGATACGGTTCATGTATTCGTAGTAGAAAAGGATCGTGGCCTGGTGTTCGATCGGAAAGCCATCATAGTCCTGGTTTTGGGCTAGGAGCAGTTCCGGCTGAAATTGAAGACTGAATTTTCCATATTCTGCAAACACTCCCGGGCTGAATACCTGCTGAAAACCCCGGTTGGGAATAAAGGCTCCGTCATTTACTCCAAAAGCATAGGTAGAGTTATACTGAACCTTGTAGACTCCGGGCAGGGTAAGAAACTTCCCTTTGCCTTTTTTGCCTATTCGGCCATGCAAAAAAGAATTATCCAGATCCACGACGGAACTGTCCAGATCAAAGCCATTTTCGATCCCCATCAATTCGGTGGGATAAACTGGCCGAACCATCCAGGAAGCTGTCGAATCGACCTTCCCCAAGAGCTGCAATCGCCGCAGATATTCATCCAAGACGGGGGTACCTACCGGAATGGTCTGAGAGACCGCCTGACCATACACCGCCATAAGGAGCAATGCCAAACTATAAAATCGGATAATCTGCAGAAGCTTTTTCATCTTTAATTGACAGTTATTGCTTCTACTTCAATTTTGGCAATAGACCAAGATTCGTCACAAATCGGGTCAGGAGAATTGGATTGAAGCAAGTCAGCTCCCATGTAAATTTTTGCTTCAGGGTTGGAATGCTCAATCAGCTTAGAAATACTGTATCGGGTGGTGTAATTTGGGAATGCTCCGAAAATGCATAGGCCGGGCATATTTGTCCTAACTGCTCCGGATTTGGGGACATTCTGTCTGAAATAATCATTGGGATAGGACTGGTAAAGACAAAAAGTAGACTCGCAGGGGGAATTGGAAAAAGTGGTTCGAAACAATTCCGTCTGATCAAAACCCATATACCAATAATCCGGCCCTGAAATCCCGTCATCCGGATTCCCGTCCCAACTATCATGAACCAATACATCAATGGTGATTTTCAAATAATTGTGGGCTGGAAGGTTCTGGAGATCAACGGAGACCTGCTCGTTGTGGTAATAACCCGCGATGGTATCTCTTTGGAATATAAACAGCTTGCCATTTTCAAAGCCTGCCAAATCAAGTTTGGAAAAGTCATTGGAGTAAACCACTTGTTCGGTCTCGACAGTGGGAAGACAGGAAACAGTAGAAATCATCACTACAAAAAGTACCCACAGCTGCAGCTCACTTGGCCAGTTAATTTTTCTCATTAATTCAGTCTACTCAAAAAACTCACAAACAAAGAAACAAAAATCCATCCAAATGAGGGAGAGGAATATGACGAAATCGACCATCGGGTAAGTCAGATTCCTTAATTTTGTCCAAACATTTCCTTAGCCAATGTCCATTTTTACCCTAGTCGCCGGAGCACGACCCAATTTCATGAAAATCGCTCCAATCATCCATGCTTTTCAATCGCAGCAAAAAGCCGGAGTAAATGTTCAGTTTCGCTTGATCCACACCGGTCAGCACTACGACAAAAAAATGTCCGGAGACTTTTTTGAGCAGCTCAGCATCCCCGAACCTGATGCCAATCTGGGCGGAGGAGGCGGTACCCAAGCCGAGCAGACCGCGGCGATCATGGTGGCTTTTGAAAAGGAATTGATGGAGCATCGCCCCGACTTGGTAATCGTTGTCGGCGATGTGACCAGTACCCTGGCTTGCTCCATAGCAGCCAAAAAACTCCAGATTGATGTCGCTCACGTCGAAGGAGGAATCCGTTCCGGAGACCTTTCCATGCCTGAGGAAATCAATCGAATGGTCACAGACAGCATCACGGATCATTTTTTCACCACATCAGAAATTGCCAATACGAACCTGAGAAAGGCCGGTGTGCCTGAGGAAAAGATTCATTTCGTGGGAAACACCATGATCGATACGCTTATGGCACAGATGCCCAATTTCCGCAAACCGGAAGACGAAATTTTCGAAAACCTGAGCCAGGGAAATTACTTCGTGATGACCATGCACCGCCCTGCCAATGTGGATCAGGAGCATTCCCTGAAAGCCATGATCGATGCCATTTTGGAGGGTACAGGCGGTCTACCGATCTTTTTCCCTGTTCATCCACGCACTGCAAAAAATCTCCAAAATCTTGGAATCAATGCGCCTAACCTTCACCTGTGTGAGCCTTTGGGCTATTTGGAGTTCAACTTTCTGGTAAAAAATGCCAAGGGAGTGATTACCGACTCAGGTGGAGTGACCGAGGAAACCTCCGTCATGAATGTGCCATGCGTAACCCTGCGAAACAATACCGAGCGAGCTGAAACAATCCACTTGGGAACTAACGAACTGGTGGGCACTGATCCGTCCAAACTGAAGCCCTACTTGGACAAAATCATGAAGGGGGAATGGAAACAGTACCAAGGTATTCCGCTATGGGATGGAAAGACTGCGGAACGAATAGTCAAAATTCTGATTGAAAAATATAAGTAAATCATGTCGGAGAAACGGATTCAGGAACTGGTAAATCTGCTACAGATGAACCCCCATCCGGAAGGTGGCTTTTATGCAGAGACTTACCGTTCCGAAAAAAGCCTTTCCACCACAAATGGGGAGCGAAACCTGATCACTTCCATTTTTTTCCTGCTGACCTCTGAGCATGTGTCCCATTTTCATCGGATCAAAAGCGACGAACTTTGGTTTTGGCATGAGGGAAGTTCACTTTCAGTGCATTTGCTGGGAGAAAAAGGCCACGAAATCCTGAAGTTGGGTCCATCTGACCAAGCGGGGACTTTGCCTCAACAGTTGGTTAAGGCCAATACTGTTTTTGGAAGCTCTGTCGACGAACCGCAGACTTATTCATTGGTTTCCTGCGTGGTGGCACCAGGATTTGATTTCAGGGATTTTGAGCTTTTCAAAACGGATGACTTGCTTCCTCTTTTTCCAGAAGCAGAAGAAATCATCCGAAAACTCACCTGAAAATTACTGACCGTATTTCAGTACCAGGGCCAATTGTCCGGCATGGTAAGCCGTATGTGTGGTGATTCGGCCTAAAGCCTCAGCCCTCGTCTTTTTTCCAAACTCCTTGGTTTCGATGATTTCATCCCAGTTAAGCTGAGCCAAAATCGCCTTTTCCACCATCTCGGCGGCATAGACTGAGAGTTCTTTGAGTTCGGCCAGATTGGTCCATTCGCCGGTATCTTTTCCGGCAATTAGGGTTTTGGCTACAATTTTTACATCAGGGAGACCAAAGACATTTTTGGCAAAAAGTAACTCTACCTCGGCAATATGACGGATCAAAAAGCCTGCAGAATTGGGACTACCTCCGTTTCTTTTGGGAAGATCGGACTCTTGTGTTGCGTCTAGCAACTTGGTAAACCGGGTTCGGCCTTCTTTCCAAAGTGCCAAAAGAGAAGCGTTCATAAGAAACAAGTTTAGGTTAATCTTTCCAGCCCCAAGGTGCTACAGGAGTATCAATTGGTTTGGTCAGGTCAAAACGGACAGAGAAATGCGTGTCCGCGCCGAGCCTTCGGAGGTTGTACGTGAAGGAAGTATCATCCACCGTAATCCACCAGACATTGCCCACCGCGGCGGGAAGCAAGTCGGCGGTAAACTGATCTGCAGGAAAAAACTGGGTCGAACCAGAACCGTTATTGGTTGCCATACCACCATATTGGGTGACCTCATCCTGAGTCCCGTCAGAGTGGCGGTGATCGTGCTTGAGTTGAATCAGCTGATCCTCCCCTTTGGTCAACACCCAAGTTCGGGAGCGATCCTCTCCCACAAAAAACGGAATCCGGATGACTCCCTCTTCACATGCCCGGACATGCATCACCAGCTTTCCGGCAAATCTGGGATCACTTTCAGGAACTACCAATTTGCCTTCATAGGCTTTGCCACAATGTGCGGAGAGCGTTTCCCAAAACTTTTTAGAAGCGGATTTTTCCTGTGCAGATGCAGTGAACCCGAAACCCAGAAAAGCTAAAATCAACAGGTATTTCATAAATCAGGGAGATTGTTGGAGAGAAAAGATAAAGCAGTAATTCCTATTTCTGATTACTCCATGATTTTTCTTTTCGAAATGATCTCACTCCTGACTATTCTCTGACACTTTTACTTAAAATCTCTGGGATAAAAAAAGCCACCCGATTGCTCAGGTGGCTTTCAGTTGGCATTGTGGTAGTTTAAAAAGAGAATGCTACACTGAAATTGATCTTAACTCCGGGAGCCAAGCTTGAGAAAATCTGATCCTCCGCTTGGAATGAGGAGAAGATCACTTCTCGTTTGTCGTTCAGTAAGTTTTGCACACCAAGGCTGGTTCTCACCCTTTCATCTGCTCCGAATGTCTTGTTGATGTTAAGATTCAGGGAGTGGAAAGGAACGGTATAAGTATCGGTACGGTTACCGAAGCCTACAAAATTAAGGGTAGGACCCTGAACGTTGTAGAAGATACCAGCTTCCCAGCCATTGACAAAATTATTGTAAGCGAAACCTGTGTTGATGATGTAAGGAGCCTGACCGGCCATATCACGGGTATCACCGATTTCTTGACCTTCCCGAGCAGTCAATTCACGGGATTTCAATTCAGTTTCAGACATTTTGATACTTGATTCAGTCACGGTCACATTGGTATTCCACTGAATGTTTTCCAAAGAAGGAGCGATGAATTTCAATGATTTTCTAAACTCCAATTCCAATCCTGCCACGGTTCCGTTACCTACATTTCGAGGCTGGAATGATCCCGGGTCAGAGAGAAACTGTACAATTTCGATTGGTCGCTCAAAGGTTTTGTAGAATGCACTCACGGAAAGCATTTCTCCTCTTTGCTGAAATGCCTCCCATCTCAAATCAAAATTATTGATTCGGGTAGAAGTCAATTTGCCGTCCCACAGCACTTCGGTACCTCCGTTTGTAGTCTCAGGGAATAGCCCTCCGATGAAAGTTCGTCCAGTGATTGGATCCAGAATTTCTGCATACGAGAGCTCTTTGAATGAAGGTCTTGCGATCGTTCTGGTGGCAGAAAATCTCAGGTTTTGATTTTCTTTCAAAGCAAAAACCATATTCAAAGTTGGGAAGAAGTCAAGATCATCCAATACTTCCTCATTGTCAAATACAATCGTAGCGTTTTGGTTTGTACCCGTATAAAACTGATTGTATTTCTCCATTCTCAAACCCAGAATGGTTTTCAGTTTTGGAAGTGGGTTTGCCTCAGCGCTTACATACCCTGCAATGTTTGTCAAGTTTGACTGAAACTTGTTCGGGTTGGTTGGGATAAAATCCGGATTATAACGGACCCCATTTCTGTTGGAAGCTGAGAAGAGATTTTCTTCATTTAGAATTTGGTTAGGATCCCCGTTAAGTACTGTACTTCCAGTAGGGAACTGGAAACTCTGAATTTCGAAATCTCTTTCTTTATACGTATAAGCGCCACCAAACTTCAATTTGGCATCTGAATTCCAAAGGCTAAAGTTTCTAGTAAGGTCCAGTTTGCTTACCACATTGTATTCTTCCAAGTATCTCCAAATACGAGCCGGCAAACCAACCTCGGAAGAAATGGTGTTGGTTGGTTGACGGAATCTTGTAAATCTGATATCCGGATCTTCAATGCTTGATCTGGTAGGTGCGAGCTTCCAGCTTACTTCCCAGTTTCTGCCATCGAAGAAATGAGAACCAGAAAGCAAAACACTGGTCAGTGCGCGCTCACTGTACTCCAGATTGTACTGTTTCGCTTCGAAGTTTGCTCCCAAGTTGGTATTGACAAAGTCAAAGATACCTGCTTTGGATTCACCGTTTTGAAGGTGGAGAAAGTTCAGCTTGTACTTAGAAGCATCGGTCTTGAGGGCAATTCCTGCCAAACCGCCTAAAAGAACGTTGTTTACACCGTAGTCACCCACTTGTCTTTCCAAGGGGTCAAGTTCAGTTTCTGATTGTTCAATTGGCTTGGCATAAAGATTAAACTCGGCATTTTGGAAATATTCTGTCTCGTTCTTGTAAGTCAAGGCAGCATTGTATCCCCAGGTCACTTTTGGTCTGGCAATCTGGTCACCAAACGAAATTCCAAATCCAAAGTCCATTAAGCTGGATTGACGGGTTCCGCCCAAGGTCTTATTGAAATCCCGAAGGATAGATTGGTATTCCTGACCTGCGGGGCTGTTTGGATTGCCCACCACTTGACCATATTGCGGAATATCCGTTCTTCTGTCAGTTGGAATAGCGCGGGTACCATCATCAAAGCCCAACCAGTCGGTTTTGCCACCCTCATAGTCAATGTAATTGCTGTTGAAGTGCATGGAAGGATTGAATCCGCCGGAAAATCCAATTCTCAATGATTTTTCTTCAGGGAAATCCTTGGTTTCGATATCCACTACCCCACCTGTAAAATCAGCTGGCAATTCAGAAGTAAAAGACTTGGAAACGATGATGTTGTCAATCACATTGGTCGGGAAAATATCCATCTGAATGGTGTTCCGGTCTGGGTCCAAACCTGGGATATCCACGCCGTTCAATACCGTCTTGGTGTATCGGTCACCCAATCCACGGACGTAAACATATTTACCTCCTTCGATGGAAACGCCGGTAACCCGCTTTACTGCAGCAGCGGCGTCCCCGTCACCAATCTGACGGAAGGTAGAAGCTGAAATCCCATCCAGCAAGTTGGGAGCCCCTCTTTTGACAGACATCAAGGCTGACTCGGTCGTACGGATCGCAGCTGCTTGTACAGTTACAGTTTCCAGTTCAGAAGCTTCTTCCTTCATCAGGATATCGTCCAACACTTTCACTTGACCCGCCTCGACGGTGACCGAAGTCAGTTCAACAGTTGAAAAGGAGATGTAGGAAATCTGAAGGGTATAGGTGCCGGGTGCGGCCTGGATTTCAAACTTTCCGTCGAAATCTGTGACAGCCCCGATGGCTAATTCTTTTACCAAAACAGAGACTCCGAATAGTGGCTCTCCGTTGGCCTCGTCATATACAGCACCTCGTATAGTGCCGTTTTGAGCAAATGCAAATCCTGCCAGCAATTGGAACAGGACCAGCAATACAATGGCAAATGTTGCCTTCAGCAACGATTTGGATGTTTTATTTTTCATACAGCAAATTGTTTTCTTAGAAATTGAAGAAGGAAAGGAAAAATGCCTTGCAAACACCTTTCCTTCCCTTTCTAAAAAGTCCTATTGATTATTTGAAATCAGCCAAAGCATTAGCACCAGCTGCCCAAGTCCAACCTGTGAATACTGACTTGTCAGCACCTACTGTATTCGCCTTTGCAGCTACCGTTGCAGCATGGACATCGGTTCCGTTTCTGAAGGCCTGCTGAAGAGTTACTCCGTCAGCAAGGGTTGCTTCAAGTTTAGAGAACTTCAGAATGCCTCCGGTGAAGTTTGCGATGGTATTGTCACCGCTGAGGGACAAGTCACCTCTGCCTGCGTTGTTGTTGGCAGATGGAGCAGGGAAATTGAAGAAGTACAGGTTTTCAAAAGTTCCTCTGGCACCCGCTCTGAAGTCAGCAAATTCAGAAGAGGGATGACCTTTTACAGATCCGTTTTTCACCGTATGGGCCGCATTGTAAGCACCTTCCGGACCGTCGATTTCCAAAGCATGGTCTGTATTGATACCGCAGATTACGATGAAATTATCCAAAGTACCGGCCCAAGCTTGGTCAGTATCTACCGCGTCGTCACCTGAATTCCAGATCAAAGCATTCTTCACAGATACTGTTCCACCAAACCACTCAATTCCATCGTCTTGGTTAGCAACCACTTCTACGTTTTCGATTACAGTACCGGAACCGACTCCACCAAGAGTCAATCCATTGATCTCGTTTCCTTCACCGATGTTTGCACCACCATGTCTGATAGAGATATACTTAATAATTCCTGAATTGTCGGCGTCATTTGTTCCCCCGTATAGACCATTGGTGTCAGAAGCAGGAATACCTTCAATCTGAATTTCAGTCACATCACCTGCGAAAGAACCCCTAGCTCTACCCAAGATCAACAAACCTCCCCAAAGACCTTCCAGAGTTGGCTCCAAGTTTGGAGATACTACCTGTCCCGGAGCAATCTCGTCTGCCACTGAAGTGAAGATGATCGGCTGAGTTGCAGTACCTTGAGCATCGATTTGAGCACCTCTTGCGATAATCAGGGCAGTAGCGTTTGCTCCTGTACCTACTTCGCCCTTAACTACAACGCCTGGTTGAATGGTCAATTTTGCCCCGCTTGTCACAACAATTCGACCTCCAAGAATATAAGTCTTTCCAGTGGTCCAAGTAGTGTTGGCCGTGATGTTTGAAGTTACACGTACGGTGGTTGGCTCAGCACCTACTGTCAATACGTGGGTTGCTTTAGCAAAATCTCCGTCTGTATCGGTTACAGTAAATTCGAAAACAATGTTTTTTCCTGCATCAGCTGGAACTGCGGTATATTCAAATGGAGCAGTTGCTGTAGTTCCCGTCAAAGGAACTGTAGCAAAAGCTGCACCGTCCTTGGTGATGGTGAGGGATACCAAGCCATCTAGGGCTGTGGCTGTTGCTGTAACAGGTCCGAGTTTACCGCCTGCTTCGATTGAAGCGGTTGCAGGGATTCCTTCAATAGTTACGCCGTTATCCGGCTCTTCGTCTTCGCAGCTCGTCAACCCGATGGTGAGGGAAGCGAATAGCATGAGTAGGTAATTAAACTTTTTCATTTGGTATGAATTGAATTATGGTTTTGCACTTTGACGATGCAAAACTGGCTTCAATTTTCACCACATAAGAATTATTCGGTTTACGGTTTTTTTAAAAAATCAAACCAAATTTAATATTGAATTAACAAAGCAAACCTAAAAAAAGGCTTCCCCCTCGGGAAGCCTGCTCATTGATGTTCTGATGTTACTTTAATGTTACCGACTTGTTAATCGGTACTTTTTCAAGAAGTGTCTTGACCAAGCTTCGGGTATTGACATTGTCTGCCTCTGCCTCATAATTGAGCAGAATACGGTGATTGAGCACATCTTCGGCGATTTCCTTGATGTCTTCCGGAAGTACATAATCCCTTCCGTCCATGTAGGCCACGGCCTTTGCCGCCAGATTCAGATTGATACTTGCCCGGGGAGACACCCCAAACATGATGTATTTGGCCTCATCTTTCAATCCGTACTGCTGGGGAAATCGGGTGGCAAACACCAATTCAATGATGTAATGCTCAAGGGGTTCGGCAATATTGACGGCATTGATCGCATTGCGGATATCGAAAATGTCCTGTTTGGATAGAATGGGACGCACCTCAGTGGCATACTGCATATTTGACATGCGTCGCATGACTTCCATTTCATCAGACTTGCTTGGATAGTCGATGTGCACTTTCATCATGAATCGGTCTACCTGAGCTTCGGGAAGGGGATAAGTTCCTTCCTGATCCACGGGGTTTTGGGTGGCGAGTACCAAAAAAGGCTTGTCCAGGATAAAAGTCGTCTCCCCGATGGTTACCTGCTTTTCCTGCATCGCTTCCAGCAAGGCAGATTGTACCTTGGCCGGGGATCGGTTCACCTCATCTGCCAAGATCACGTTGGCAAAAATCGGCCCCTTTTTCACTTCAAAACTGGCGGTCTGCTGATTGTAAATCATGGTACCGATCAAATCGGATGGAAGCAAATCCGGTGTAAACTGGATTCTGTTGAAATCCAGATGAAGTACCTTGGCAAGGGTATTTACCGTGAGGGTTTTTGCCAATCCCGGCACCCCCTCGAGCAAAATATGTCCGTTGGTAAAAAGCCCGATCAAAAGTCGGTTGACCATTTTGTCCTGACCGACCACCACTTTTTTTACTTCCTGAATGACTTCAGCAATTTTTTCCTGATGCATGAATGACGCGAATTAGAGGCCTGAAATGGCTGGGCTAAAATAGGATAAATTGTCCCAACGGACAATCTTAATTCTTGGGAGTGGATTTACCCGACCGGGATTTAGGAATTTTTAAGACCGAGGGGGTTTTTTGGATGGGGGCGGGGTTTTGGCTTTGGCAAAGCCGGTCAGCCCAAGTTGGTGGTAAACGGTTTTTTCATCCAATTCCCGGATTTCTCCAGACTGCATTCCTGCAATGGTAATTTTCTCCATGGAATACCGAACCAGGCGCAAAGTGGGAAATCCAACTGCAGCTGTCATTTTGCGGACTTGTCTATTTTTTCCTTCGATCAAAGTCAGTTCGATCCAAGAGTCGGGAATAGTTGCCCGATAGCGGATGGGGGGATTACGATCGGGCAAAACGGGGGCAGGGTCCAGGATCTTGGCCAAAGCCGGCTTGGTGTGATAATCCTTCCCATCTACGTTGATGGTGACGCCGGACTGAAGCTGTTTGAGGGCTTCCGGGGTAGGAATCCCCTCCACCTGAGCGTAATACGTGCGCTGATGACCAAATCTCGGATTGAGCAAATGATGATTGAGCCATTTGTCATCGGTGATCAGCAGAAGTCCTTCGCTGTCCTTGTCCAGGCGGCCTACCGGGTAGACTTCCCGGGGAAAAGCGCCGAGAGAGGCCAATGTGGGCCCCTCTCCGCTGAATTGTGTCATTACCCCAAAGGGCTTGTAGATGATAAAGTATCTGGCCAAGTTGTCGTTGTTAACTTCCGCAGCCGATGCAGTCGAAGTGAGAATCGATGGGTTTCACCCCTTTGAGCTGCATTTCAAGATTGTGGATTTCGTCACGGACCTCCATGTCGGCAAACATGTCTCCGGTGAGTTTACCTTTTAATGAGGCGATGGCCTCTTCCAATGCTAGTTTTTGTTGTTCGGTCATAAAAGTCAATGGGTTGTAAGTGGTGAATGAGTGGTTAAAATGGCTTTCGGGGCGAATAAAGTTCCGGACCAAAGCCGGATTTATTTGGGCAAAAATGAGACCAATTGAGGATCAGGGAAATTGGAATCAAAAAAAGTATCAGCAACTATTCCTAGGCCCTTGCTAAGCGTTGAGAAAAACGGATCCAATGGGGATGCTCTCCAATAAACAGTGGGGTTCGACTTAATATTGTCTGAGCTCAGCTATCGGTAAGCCTGAAAACGAAAAGGGAATTTGGGAGGATTGCCGAAAATTGTCTTGGATTTGTGTTGAATTAAAATCAATGATTTCAATAAACAAAAGACCAAAGAGATAAATTTAGTCCAAAAGCATATTCACCTTTTTTGGCTTGGTTTCTATTAAATAGTAAAAGAATCCACATCGTTAAAAATCAAATATCTGTTGAAAATTTACCATCCAATTTTATTCAACAGGTCTGTTTTATATACCCCGTTTGGAAGCAAAACTAAAAACTCAATGTTATCTTTTTAATCCATTTATTAACATTTAAATAACATGAAGTACTTTTACCCTATGGAAAAAGAGCAAATCACCGGATCTATGGAAAAAATAACAAAAAAGGAAATCGCCAATACGGTAGAAGAGGCGATGGGTAGTACACTTGAAAAGCTAAAAATCACCTCCCCATCAAAAAAAACGGAGAAGGTTCTTCACAAGGTATCGAAGGAATTTTCAGGACAATTGAAGAAAGAGGTTAAGAAACAGGATAAAAAAGCTTCAAAAGCGGCTAAAAAAGACAAAAAGGGATAAATCATTTATCCTGATCAATCAATGCTCATTCCTCCATGGGTTGATCTTACCAAAAACCAAAAAAGCCGGCTTGCACCGGCTTTTTGAGGTTACTGGATCTATCTATTAATTCATGTAAACCGTGATTCTTCCGTCGCCTTCAGAACTGACCACAAGCAGCGGTCGTCCGTTTGGACTATCTGCTTCTGGAATAAACAATAGGCCCTCGGGGGCGTCATGACCCGGATCTCCGATGGATTTTACCCCATCCAATAGTTGGAGGAATTTCAAACCCGCAGCTCCGTTGACTTCATAAACCATTATCGCATCGGACCGCTCCAGACCAACAAAAACCAAATTAGTACCTCGGACATTTCCCAATTCAATGGCTTCCGGTTCAACACCTTTGTTATCGCTTCGTCCATCATCATAGAGATTGGGATTGGCCATCAAGACGTCACGCTCCAGATCCTTGTAATCTCCTACCAAGGCTCCATTTCGGCCGTTCCAGATGGAGAAAGATCTCGCCCCAATGCCATATAGCACATCATAATCTCCATCTCCGTCGGTATCCCCGGCCGAAGTGGTTACGGTATATCTACCCAAATTAGCCTCCTGCTGAAGCACAGCTGCATTCGGGAAAGCTGTGGGATCCAAGACCAAGTCTTCCACTCGTTCCTCTTCACCGTAGGCGTCATAATCTCGGGTATCCCCTTCATTTGCGGTAATGAGAAATGTATTTCCACCCACTTGAAACGAGGAAATCGCATCCGGAAGATAATACGCCATCAGTGGCCAGCTTTTAAGATTTCCTGCTATTCCATCCCGATCGCTTACATCAATTTCATTGCCGCCAAGTCGGTGGTTTTTGAGTCCCATTGGAAAAATATCAGTGATCTGCTTGCGCTTGAGGTCCACTCTTGCGATCCCGTTGTTTTCCTGAAGTGTTACCCAGGCAAATGAGGAAGAAGCGTCGATGGTTACATATTCAGGCTCAATATCCTGAGCAAAAGAGGCTCCCGGACCAAAAATGCGGAATCCCTTTGCCTTAAGTGAAGGTAATTGTCCCGCAAAGGATCCGAATCCCAAGGTGGTTACGGCATAGCCTTTGGACACCTCAATGATGGAAACAGAGCCTTCTGGATCAATAGAATAATCGTCGTTGGGCTCTCCTTCATTTGCGGTCAGGATCAGGTTCCCATCCGCGCTAAAGGTCACCATGTCGGGCAGCGCACCTACCGTAATCTGCGATACCGGTGAGCCCAGATTATCGGTTTCGAATACAAGGACCTTCCCGTTATCAGTTTTTGAAAAGCCCTCCACTGCAATGGCAAGCAAACCGTTTTTCACAGCTACAGAGTTGACACCCCCGCCAAATGCCGAGATATTGATCGGGCTGAGTTGGGTCAAATTCATCGGATCGGAAAAGTCAATTACGTCCACCCGTGAATCGCCGTCGTTATTGACTACAAAAAGCTGATCTGTAACTGCATCAAAGGCAGTGATTTCAGCTGCTGCTGTTCCGCCAATTTTTAGGCTTGAAATCTCGCTGAAACCGATCCGGACAGGCCCTGGTTTTGAAATTCTTTCGGTACATCCCGCTAACAGAAGCATGGTTGCTCCCAGCAAATAAATTTTTCTCATGGATTTTTGATGTTTGATAAAAAGACAAAATGAAGACGAAGTTACCCGAAGGCTACTTTGTCATTATCAAACTTTCATTACCTTTTTATTAAAAAAATCAGGCCTAAGTCATTGGATATTAACCTCGTAGTAGCATTTTGGTAATACTGAATTCGAAAAGAGGAAATCACCTTCGAGCAGGCTTTAGGAAGAGCAACTTCCACTTTCCAACCTAATCAAGAATCTTTCGTTATCCTTAGAAAAAAACCTCATGAAAAGAAAGTTATCTCTCATCTGGATCTTCTTTATTTTCTTTTCCTGTACGGAAGAGGAACCCACTCGAACAGACGAAAACCTGGTCCGAAATCTTGCTGCCGGACCCATGAGTGTCGATTTTTTTGCTGTAGGAGGAATAGACCGGTCAGGTGATTTTGAAGGAGTCACTTTCGTTTTTTTCCCAAGCGGCCAACTGGAAGTTTTTCGGGGAACCCAACTTCTCGATCAGGGAACATGGAAAACCAAAGTTGATTCCGGAAGAATAGAACTCGAACTTTCCTTTTCCAGATTTGAGGAATTAAACGGGGAATGGTACCAAGTCTTCATCTGGTCCACCCAGGTCAAACTCAGAAAAGATCAGGATGATTCGGAACTGATATTGGAAAGACAACAGTAGAAACGGGAAGGAAACCTAAGATCAATCCCCTCCGAAACGCACCCGAAGCCCGAGATTTCCACGAAGGAATACCTCACCTCCAAGAACATAGGGCGTGGCCTCCATCAGAATCCCCAGCCTTCTAAAGGAGGAAATGGGCTTGATCGTCGTCCCAAAAGGAAGCCCAATAGCCCCATCACCATAGTACCCCACCATCAATCCTCCATGAATATTGTACCACTCGGATCGGTGAAAATTATACTGCCCGATGGCTTCGGCTCCTAAATCGAGATCCAATCGATCAGGTGCTAAGAGGCGAAGCTCTCCAAAAAATTTCTTCTCAATGTTTGTCCCCACACCTATCTGGGCGCTAATACCACTGTGGTAGACTCCGACCTGTACCTGAGAAAAGGCCTTTCCGAAACCAAAAAAGAGAAAAATAATAAGCAGTGTACGTTTCATAAAGGTATTTTGTCAAAAGTAATTAGTTCCTAAGAAACAGTAAAGTGATAAATTAAAATTTTCTCACAAAATTTTTTTCCTTTTAATCTAAGAATCTCCATCAGATCAATCTGAGCAAGATCGGTCAATTCCCTTGCTGCGGAAGTTTCCGGGCCTGATGTCCCAATCCGTATCAAATTCGGTGTATTTTGAATTTCTTTCCCCCAAAAGCCCATTTCTTCTATCTTTGTGCCTTGTTTTGAGCGGGATGGCATTTTAGCCTTCCAAAAACCTCAGCTACTTGCCCTTAAGAAAGGAACTTGTGAAAACGTATCAGGAATTCAAACAGGTCGATTACCCACATATCGGAGAGTCGGTCCTTCAGTATTGGAAAGAAAATCAAATCTTCGAAAAGTCGATTGCCAACCGGGAAGGTGCAAAGACGTTCACTTTTTTTGAAGGCCCGCCTTCGGCAAACGGTACTCCGGGTATCCACCACGTGATGGCCCGTACGCTAAAGGATATTTTCTGCCGGTACAAGACCCTGAAAGGATTTCAAGTGAAGCGAAAAGGCGGCTGGGATACGCACGGTCTGCCGGTGGAGCTTCAGGTCGAAAAAGAACTGGGCATCACCAAAGAGGACATAGGCAAGAAGATCTCCGTCGAAGAATATAACCGCAAATGCCGCGAGACGGTCATGCGATTCAAAAACGAATGGGACGACCTGACCGAGAAAATCGGCTATTGGGTGGATTTGGATGATCCTTACATCACCTTTGATTCCAATTACATTGAGTCTCTTTGGCACTTGCTGAAGAAGCTGTATGACAAAGGCCTGCTGTACAAAGGCTACACCATTCAGCCCTACTCTCCGGCTGCCGGGACTGGACTTTCCTCACATGAATTGAATCAGCCGGGCACCTACAAGGACGTAAAGGATACCTCCATCACGGCGCAGTTTAAGCTGATAGGAGAAGAGAATACGTACATCCTTGCTTGGACTACCACGCCTTGGACATTGCCCTCCAACTCAGCTTTGGCCATCGGGGAAAATCTGGATTATGTGAAGGTGAAAACCTTCAATCCGTACACCCACGAGCCGGTAACTGTGATCTTGGCGAAAGCCAGAATGGGAGCTTACCTCAATCCAAAAGCTGCCGAACTCAAGCTGGAAGATTACCAAGCGGGAGACAAGTTGATTCCTTACGAAGTAATCGGGGAATTCAAAGGCAAAACCATGCTGGGCTGGGAATACGAACAGCTTTTCCCGATTGGAGCCCTGGCACTTCCTCATCCTGCCTTTTCCGTAGTTGCCGGCGACTATGTCACGACTGAAGACGGTACGGGAATCGTGCACTTGGCCAAAGCTTTTGGTGCCGATGACTTCAGGACTTTGGTTCAGAATAATGTACCTGGAGTTTTTGTCCAAGACGAACTCGGAAACGACATCCCGGTAGTGGACAAGCAGGGCAAGTTTCTTCCTATTGTGGGAGAATACTTGGCTGCCAAAATGCAGGAGCATGCCATCACCGCACACAAAGTGTATGGGGTGAATGATTTCTTCGTGAAAAACTATACCAATGATGACGAAAGCGCGGCGGATTACAAAAACACCGACGTGATCATTTCCATCATTCTCAAGAATGAAAACAAGGCCTTCAAGGTCGAAAAATACGAGCACACCTATCCGCATTGTTGGAGAACCGACAAGCCGATCTTGTACTATCCTTTGGAAAGCTGGTTTATCAAAACCACGGCTTTCAAAGACCGCATGGTGGAGCTGAACAAAACCATCAACTGGAAACCGGAAGCTACCGGTACAGGCCGCTTTGGAAACTGGCTGGAAAATCTGGTGGATTGGAACCTGAGCCGTTCCCGATTTTGGGGTACGCCACTTCCGATCTGGAGAACAAGCGACGGAACCGAGGAAAAATGCATCGGATCCATCTCCGAACTCAATGAAGAAATCGCAAAGTCCATCGCTGCGGGCTTTATGGCAAAGTCACCTTACGAAGGCAAGGAGCTTGACTTGCATAGACCCTATGTGGATGATGTGGTTTTGGTGTCTGACAAAGGAGAAAAGATGTTCCGTGAGCCGGACTTGATCGACGTTTGGTTTGATTCCGGAGCCATGCCGTATGCGCAGTGGCACTTTCCTTTCGAAAATCAGGATATTTTCAAAGCCAACTATCCGGCAGACTACATCGCCGAGGGTGTGGATCAGACTCGTGGTTGGTTCTTTACCCTCCATGCGATCGCAGTGATGCTTTTTGACAGCGTAGCGTTCAAAAATGTGATCGCCAACGGACTTGTACTGGACAAAAACGGAAACAAAATGTCCAAGCGATTGGGTAATGCCATCGATCCATTCAATACGTTGAAAGAATACGGTCCGGATGCCTTGCGTTGGTACATGCTCAGCAATGCCAATCCTTGGGACAACCTAAAATTCAACTTGGACGGGGTGACCGAAGTGCAGCGTCGCTTCTTTGGCACGCTTCAGAATACCTATAATTTCTTTGCGCTCTATGCGAACTTGGATGCCTTTGTCTATGACAAATCCAAGGCTGTGCCTGTTAGCGAGCGAGCCGAACTCGATCAGTGGATTATCTCCAAGCTTCAGTCCCTGATTGCTGAAGTAGAGGAAGCCATGGACAACTACGATGCGACCAAAGCCACCCGCGCAATCATGAATTTCACTGTGGATCAGCTGTCGAATTGGTATGTGCGACTGGCACGAAAGCGATTCTGGAGAGGCGATATGAATTCGGACAAGCAAGCTGCCTACGAGACCCTGTTCGAATGCCTGCTTTCGATCTCCCAGCTCATGTCTTCTTTTGCCCCGTTCTATGCAGATTGGTTGTACAAAAATCTGACTGAAGCGGGAGAAAGCGGAAAGGAATCTGTGCATTTGACCGACTGGGTTTCTGCTGACAAATCCTTGATCAATACCGATCTGGAAACCAGCATGGACTTGGCTCAGAATATTTCTTCATTGGTACATTCACTTCGCAAAAAGGAAAAACTCAAAGTTCGTCAGCCTCTTCAGCGTATTTTGATCCCGGTACTTTCTGCCAAAACCAAAGCCCAGATCGAGCACGTAGAAGAATTGATCAAAACTGAAGTCAATATCAAGGCCATCGAATACCTGGATGACGCTTCCGGCATTTTGGTGAAAAATGTGAAACCCAACTTGCCAGTTTTGGGTAAAAAGTTGGGACCAAAAATGCGCTTCGTGGTCGCAGCGATCAATTCCTGGGGACAGGAAGAAATCGCCCAAATCGAGCGTGATGGAAGAATCGGGGTCCCTGTCGAAGGGGAAACCATCGACTTGCTCCTGGAAGAGGTGCTGATCAGTTCTCAGGATATCCCGGGCTGGTCTGTAGCGAGCGATCAGGGAGTGACCGTGGCGCTGGATGTGACCCTCACCGAAGAATTGAAGCAGGAGGGCGTTGCCCGAGACTTGGTCAACCGCATCCAAAATCTCCGAAAAGACATGGGATTGGAAGTGCAGGATAAAATCAGAATCACTGTATCAGACAGCAATTCACTGGTCAATGATTCAGTTACCGCTTTTGGAGATTATATTCAATCCGAAACTCAGGCCTTAAGCTTGACTGTAGGGAAAATTTCCGAAGGAACGATGCTGGATATGGATGAGTTTGAGCTTGAAGTAAAAGTAGAGAAGGCCTGAACCTAATGAATAACTACCTAAAATATTTCGGAATCGCCTTCTTGGTGATTGCCATCGATCAAGCGGTGAAGATGCTGGTCCATTTTGAAATGGACTTTGGCACTCCCGGACAGATTCCTGTATTCGGAGATTGGTTCAAGCTGCACTACACCACCAATCCGGGCATGGCATTCGGGATGGAGTTGGGCTCAGAATATGGAAAAATGATCCTGACCTCCTTCCGGCTAGTCGCGATGGTCGGTATCGGATATTACCTGTATTACATTATCGATAAAAGAAATCACCCTATTTATATACTTTGTATTTCCCTGATATTAGGAGGTGCTATTGGGAATTTGGTGGATTCGATATTTTATGGTGTATGGTTAAACAACGCTCCCTACAACGCTCCTACTCCTTGGTTTCATGGTCAGGTAGTAGACATGTTTTACTTTGATATTTGGGAAGGCTATATACCGGAATGGGTACCACTTTGGGGAGGAAGTTATACTGCATTGTGGCCCATATTTAATGTAGCAGATGCTTCAATCTTTATAGGTGTTGCAATTATTTTGATATTCCAAAACAGATTTTTCCCTGAAAAAAAGGAAGAAAACCTGCCTGAAAAAATAGAGACTAACTCCTAAATAATTGTAATTAGTTACAATGAATGGCCCGAAATTTAGTTTTTCGGGCCATTTTTTATGCATTTTTCAAAAAAATCTCCGGTTTTTGGAAAACGGAATCTCATTTTGAGTAATTTTCATCTCATATACCTTTTCGCCAACCTTCTTTAAGCTGCCGGATTAGTATTCCCAAGCTAATTAGAGTCTATACTCCATCATGATTGTCAATTCTGACCAACCTTTTCAAATTGTATATTCCATTTTCAGCCATGAATATTTGGGATTGCTTTTTGAATCATTTGTAATCCAACTTGATGAAAAAGGAAGACTTTCGCTTGCCTACCAAAACATCAGTTCGGCAAATGCCCGGGAGTTTGATGCAGGATTGGACAAGACCGATTATGAATTGATCAAGCTGATGGACTCGATGCAGCCAGAGACGCTGGTCAAGCCATATATGAAAAAAGGCATCCTCCGTCCGAAGGATTTTTTGCACAAAATTTTTGACCCAAAAACAGAGGATAAAACCATCCAGGAATTACTCTTCAAAAATCTCGAAATCAAACGCTCAAAAATACTTCCCCTGCTGATCGGAAAGAGGCTTTTTGAGATGGGAAGTGACGGTAATCCCACCTGGAAGGAGATCAAAGTCCATGCTGAGCGAGCCACTGTCCTCTTTCATTTTGACAAAGGAGAATACAATACCCAATACTACCCGACTGTAAAATTCCGGGGAACCAAGCTGAACTGGCAGCACAAAGGAGGATACCTGATCTGCAAGGATCCGGCTTGGTTGATCGTGGACGAGCAGTTGTTCCATTTCGAGAAAGGAATAGACGGTAAAAAACTCCAGCCTTTCCTCAACAAAAATCAGATCATGATTGAGCGGCGGTTTGAGCCGGAGTATTACCGCAAATTCGTCACCAGCCTGATCACCCAATTTGAAGTAGAGGCCCGGGGATTTGAAATCCATACCGAACAGGGCACGCCCGAGGCCCTCTTGACATTCAGTGAACTTCCGGGAGGCTCAGGAGAGGATTTATTTGGAGACGAACTGGAAGATGCCCGGGAAGACAGAATTGTATTCGAATTGCGGTTCAAATACGGGGATTTCGATTTTGGAATCCTCGCCGCTGAGGGAGAAAACAGCGGGAATTCCTGTCGGCTGGAGGAGAAGAACGGAAACTATACGTTTTTCAAGACCGTCCGAACCATCCAGGTTGAGAAGAAGTTTGAGACGATCCTCAAAAAGAAAGGGATGAGTTTCATCCATGGGAAGTTTGCTTTGCCCAAAACCAAGGCCTTTGAATGGCTTGGCCTCCAGGAAGACTACCTGGATGAAAACAAGATCAAAGTCGTCCAAAGAGGAAGCTTAAACGGCAAAACTTACCATGTAGGAAGAGCTCAGATTTCGATTGAAGTCAATGAAAACATTGACTGGTTTGATGTCAAAGCACTCATCAAATTTGGGGTTTACCTTGTACCGTTTGCCAAGATTCGAAAACTGATGATCCAGGGAAAAACCGAATTTGAGCTTCCAAACGGCGAAACCGCAGTAATTCCGGCTTCTTGGTTTGTAAACTATTCGGAGTTGTTCAATTTCATCGAAGAGCGAAGTTCGGAGGAATTGGTATTAAGAAAGCACCACTTGGCTTTCGCCAGAGAGCTTCAAAACGGGGAATTGATCCGACTCAATCTGAGTTTGAAACTAGAGCGATTGAGAAACTTCGATGCCATCGAGGATTATGATTTGCCTCAGACTTTCGAAGGAACCCTCAGGCCTTACCAGCAAGCCGGTTACAATTGGCTTCGGTTTTTGAACGAATATCAGTTTGGCGGCTGCCTGGCCGATGACATGGGTTTGGGAAAGACCGTCCAAACTTTGGCCCTTTTGGCCCATGAAAAAGAAGAAAATCCAGGCTTTACTTCCCTGCTGGTGATGCCCACTTCCCTGATTTATAACTGGGAATTGGAGGCGAAGAAATTCACACCGGAATTGAAAATCCTGGTTTACTCCGGAACCCAACGGTTGAAAGATCCCTGGAAATTCCGCGGATATGACATCGTCCTGACTTCCTACGGCATTGTCCGGCTGGACATAGATGTGCTGAAAGATTTCTATTTCAATTATGTCATCTTGGACGAGTCCCAAGCGATCAAAAATCCGACCTCTAACATCGCCGTGGCAGTCAATAAGCTGAAAAGCAAACGAAGACTGATCCTGACTGGTACGCCGGTAGAAAACGGCACCATGGACCTTTGGTCACAAATGAACTTCGTCAATCCGGGGCTCCTGGGCAATCAAACTTTATTTAAAAAGCAATTCCTTCTTCCCATCGAGAAGCAAAACGACAAGGACAAAGCCTCAAGACTCCATGCGATGATCAAGCCTTTTATCCTCCGTCGTCTGAAGTCTCAGGTAGCCAAAGACCTCCCCGAGAAACTGACCAATATCAAGTATTCGGACATGACTCCGGAGCAGGAAAAAATCTACGAGGAGGTAAAAAGCTATTACCGAGAGAAAATCATCGGTGAACTCGCAGGTGGTGGCCGTGGCTCCCAGCAGTTTACCTTGCTTCGGGGATTAACCCAACTCCGACAAATCGCCAACCATCCCAAATTGGTCAGGGAGGATTACAAGGACGATTCCGGAAAGCTGGAAGACATTACTTACATGCTTCAGGAGACGATCTCCGAAAATCACAAAGTCCTGGTGTTTAGCCAGTTTGTCAGACATCTGAGCATTGTCAGAAGTTATTTGGACGAGAACGACATTCCATATGCCTATCTGGATGGGGCGACCCTTGATCGGCAGGCGCAGGTAGAGAAGTTCCAAAATAACGAGAACATCAAAGTATTTCTGATTTCCCTCAAGGCAGGCGGTGTCGGACTCAACCTGACCAAGGCTGAATATGTATTCCTGCTCGATCCCTGGTGGAACCCTGCAGTAGAAGCACAGGCCATCGACCGGGCACACCGAATCGGACAGGAAAACAAGGTCATTATTTACAAATTCATCACCCGCGGCTCCGTGGAGGAGAAAATCATGGCGCTGCAGGACCGAAAACTTGCCCTCGCCGGTGAGCTGATTTCCAATGAAGAGAGCTTTATGAAGAGTCTGGACAATGAGGATATCCGGGCCTTGTTGGACTAAAGTGAAAAGGTTGGAAGGTGGCAAAGTTGTAAAGTTTGGACATCAACTTTACAACCTTACAACTTTCAACCCTTTCAACCCTTTTTTATCAATTTGATTTTCAGCCCAATCCCGGCATTTGGCAATTCTTAACCACAAATTCTTGGATCAATTCCACTTTTCACGGAGATAATTTTCTAAATTATTTCAACAGTATACCACTACAATTTTCCTGCGCATGCCTAGAGCCAAGTCCGATAAAGATCGGAAAATCTTCGTGCTGGACACCTCCGTGATCCTTTATGCACACAACTCCATCATGAATTTTGCCGAGCACGATGTGGTGATTCCCATTACCGTTCTGGAGGAACTCGACCAGTTCAAAAAAGGGAATGACACCAAGAATTTTGAGGCTCGCGAGTTTATTCGCCTTCTGGACAAGCTATCCATGGATCACATGATCCATGAGTGGACTCCACTCAACGGAAAAACGAAGGGTTTTTTCAAGGTCTTGATGAACCCGGAAAACAAGATGAACGCCAACATCATTTTTGGAGAAGAGAAAAATGACCACAAAATCCTCAATGCCGCTCTTTACCTCAAGGAACATGAAAAAAACCGAAAGGTAATCTTGGTCTCTAAGGACATCAACCTACGCCTGAAAGCGAAATCACTGGAGATCCACGCGGAAGACTATGAAACCGGGAAAATCAAGAACATCTCCGAACTTGAAAACACCGGAAAGTATGTTCTGGAAGATGTCGATCCGGATGCGATCAATAAATTGTATGACCAAGGATACATCGAGGCAAAAGCTGTTTTGGGCACTAGAAAGCGGAAGTCCAATGCCTATTACATTCTCAAAAATGAGAAAAATTCAGTGTTGGCTTTTTTCAACTCTGAAGAGAATGTGCTGGAGCGCGTAGATAAGCGATTGGCTTACAACATCAAACCGAAAAATGCCGAACAGACTTTTGCCCTTCATGCAATCATGGATCCCAACATCAAGCTGGTGTCCATTCAGGGTGTGGCAGGTACGGGGAAAACCTTGCTTGCCTTGGCAGGAGCATTGGAGCAACGTCGGGATTACAAACAGATCTTTCTGGCCAGACCAATCGTGCCGCTTTCCAATAAAGATATCGGCTACCTGCCCGGCGACATCAAGTCCAAGCTCAATCCTTATATGGAGCCACTCTGGGACAACCTTAAGTTTATCCAAAACCAATACAAGGAAACGGACAAGGAATATCAAAAAATCACCGAACTGGTCAATCAGGAAAAATTGGTGATACAGCCGCTGGCTTACATCCGCGGACGTTCGCTTTCCAATATCTTCTTTATCGTGGATGAGGCACAAAACCTGACTCCGCATGAGATCAAGACGATCATTTCCCGAGCGGGCGAAAACACCAAAATCATCTTCACCGGTGACGTCTTCCAGATCGATACGCCTTACTTGGATTCACAGTCCAACGGCTTGTCTTACCTGATTGATCGAGTAAAAGACCATCCACTCTATGCCCATATCAAGCTCGAGAAAGGAGAACGGTCTGAGTTGGCCAATCTCGCCAACGAGTTGTTATAACCTTCAGCATCACAAGAATTCCCATCCAGGCTCCATCAGGAGCCTTTTTTTGTTAATTCAAGCTAATTTTTCCTCTTCAATGTAACCTTCCCTTAGCCTGAATTTTGTCCGAGACCGGTGGAATCCTGTACGAAAACGTACGGCATTTTTTGACAAAAGTGCCAAATCAAGCTCCAAAAGGACTTTTCCAAGTTTGGGTCAGTTTTGGCATTAAACAATTCACGAAAGCAAACCAACGCCAGTGAAACATGAAATTAGCTCAACCTCCCCAATTGAAGCGGTTCATTTTAGGAACTAAGAGGGTTCAGATTTCGGAGACTATCAAATGAAAAATTACTGCCCGATTTGAAAAACTAAACCAACTACTACACAGATCGGAATTGAAATAAAATGAATCCTGAAACACTTCTGGATTTTGCAAAAAACAAAAGCCTCAGACTCGATTAGAGTCCAAGGCTCAACAGAAATACCTCGTAAGGGTTAATTTGGTTGATTGTTTGGTTAATCTAAAGAGGCGGGTTTTGCCCGCCTTTTTGTTTTCTCAACTTTCTGTGATGGTGTTCAACTTTGAAAGGAAGCTGTTGTAATACTGCCGCCCAACCTGAACCACAGCACCCTGCTTCAACATAATCTCTTTGGTATTGAAACTTTCAATCTGCCCAAGATGCACGATATAAGATTTTTGAACCCGAAGGAAAAGATGTGCAGGCAAAATGTCCTCGATCTCCTTCATGGATTTTCGAATGCTGTAGTCCCTGTTTTTGGTAAAAATGGTAACCATGTTTCCGTTGGCTTCCACGTAAAAAATTTCATCGTATTGAACGCGCTCAAAAGCGTTGTCTGCTTTAATGAAAACAGCGTCGTTCACCAAAAAGGGACTTTCATTCCCAATTTTGACTACTGCAGCTTCCGGGGCAGGCTTGGTTCGCTTGTTGTAAAGGACGATTTCAACGATGGCATGGATGTCATTGGTGTTGAAAGGTTTGACAATAAATCCAGCCGGGGAAATCCGTTTAGCACGTTCGATGATCGTGGGATCACTGTAGGAAGTCACAAACACCAAGGGCGCATCGACCATTTGCTTGACAATCTCACCCAGCTCGATTCCGTCCTTGTCGCCTTTCAGCTTGATATCCATGAAAATCAAGTCCGGTCTGTACTTCTTGATGACCTTTATGCATTGATTAGCTGAATTGGCAATGTCGATATTTACATAACCCAGTAATTCTAGAATCTCCTGAATATTTTCTGCAATACTAAAATCATCCTCAACGATGAGAATCCGTTCTTCCTTCATAAACTAGCGCAATCGATTTGCTTTTTGGGTGAAATGAAACTTCAACTATTGTATCCAATAGTTTTCCCAATTTCAAAACTTTATTTAGAAAATCAAATGCTTTTTTTTGCCTATGAAAACTTTAAAGGCTCATCATTTCCTTGAATCGTGCCGCCTGACGCCGGCTTACCTCTATCCGGTCTCCTCCTTTTAAAGTCACTACCAAACCTCCGTTGAACCAAGGCTCTATCGCCTCTACCCATCCGAGATTGATGATGTGCTTTCGGCTGGCGCGGAAAAATGACTTCTCATCCAAGCGCTCATCCAAGGCATTGAGAGACTTATGAATCATGGGCTTGAAATTGTCAAAGTACACTTTGATGTAGTTTCCGTCAGATTCAAACAGCCGGACATTGGACAAGCGAACAAACCAACACCGGTCTCCATCTTTGACAAAAACCTGATCCTCCAGAGTAAGTTTTTTCTGGTTGACATAGGCGCCGCTTTCATCCCTCTTGGAGATACCTTCGATTTTCCCTACCAGCTTGTTGATGGCTTCCTCAAGCCTTTTTGGCTCAATGGGCTTGAGCAAATAATCCAATGCATTTACCTGAAAGGCTTTCAGGGCATATTCGTCGTAAGCGGTGGTAAATATAACATGGGGCACATGGTCAAGTTCTTCCAGCAAATCAAACCCGGTCTTTTCTGGCATCTGAATATCCAAGAAAATAACATCGGGCTGCAACTGCTCTATTTTTTCCTTTGCGTCATCTACGTTTACGGCCTCTCCGACTACTTCCACAGTCTCGAGTTGATTCAGCAAATTGATCAGTTCCTTTCGGGCTAGTCTTTCGTCATCAATTACAATGGCTCTCATTCTTGTTGAGTTTGTTATTCTAAAGTAACTCTTTGTTTCGGAATTTTGATTTCGGTGATCACGAATTGGTTTCCGGAGTTGAAGATCCGGAAACTCGCGTTATCCCCGTACAAAAGCTTTAGGCGCTGTTTGGTGTTTTCGATTCCGTGTCCTCCCTCTTCTTTTTTGGACTTAGGGTAATTAGGATTTAGGTACCCGCTGTTTTTCACCTGGATGTATAGCTCTTCCTGCAATCCTTCCCGGCATTTGATCTCAATCAGACCGCCCTTGACCAGATTGGAGATCCCGTGTTTGATGGCATTTTCGACTATGGTCTGAAGCATCATCGGAGGAATTTTATAGCTGTATGCTTCCTCTTCGATCTGGTAAATCAGCTCCAGCCGCTCCTCAAACCGGATAGCTTCAAGGGCAAGGTAATCTTTGACGGTAGCCAATTCATCGGCAAAGTCAATCACCTGCTTTTTGTCCATCATCAGCGAAAAGCGAAGAATATTGGAAATCCGGGTAATCGCCGTTTTTGCTTTGCTGGGTTCTTCATCAACCAATGCCCGAACAGAATTCAGCGCATTGAAGATGAAGTGGGGATTAAGTTGACTTTTCAGGTGATTGAGCCTAATCTCGTTGATTTTTGCTTCATACTTCAGACTGCTGTTGTAATTGTCAAGGAAGTGAAACAAAAAGTAAAGCAAAAACCAAAATGCATAATAGAGGAAGCTCACAAAGAGATTGACCGAAATGACCAAAGCACGGAAATCCTCGTCAGGCTTGAGCGTACCAAAGGCCAGATTAATCAGAATCTGAGCAAGTACGTTGGCTACAGAGAGTGCCAACAACGCCAAAATCGTCTGAAGCAGCAGGCGGAAAATCCCAAACTGAAACCAACCGTAGGTCTTTACAATGTGACGGACTGTATGTGTGGAAACCATATAAAAGGCTGCCAACACCACAAAAGCCCATAGCTGAACCGCAGATATCCCTTGGGAGAGCGATGCGAAAAAGATATTGACAAAGGCAAAGCTTCCCCATCCCAAAATCTGCAAGATCCAATAAAGCCTGACTCTGTTCATACCTCAAGCAAAGTTAGAGAAGGCCGAAGATTGCTGACCCTTAATTTGATAAAAGGCCAAGTCGCCTGATTTTCGTGTCAATTTCAACGATTTAGCTCAACTCGGAGAAATCTTCCGGTGTGGCTTTTCGGATGGGCAGCTACCTGTTCAGGGGTACCCTGCACCAAGATGGTCCCGCCTTTGGTTCCGCCTTCGGGCCCGAGATCTACCACATAGTCGGCTACTTTGATCACATCGAGATTGTGTTCGATGATCAGCACCGTATTGCCTTTGTCCACTAATTTTTGCAGTACTCCCATCAATAGGTCGATGTCCTGAAAATGCAACCCGGTGGTCGGTTCGTCGAGAATATAAAAGGTCTTCCCAGTGTCTTTTTTGGAAAGCTCAGTAGCCAATTTGACCCGCTGAGCTTCACCTCCCGACAAGGTCGTAGCATGTTGCCCCAGCGTGATGTAACCCAAACCCACCTCGCTGAGCGTTTTGATTTTTCGGAGGATTTTGGGCTGATGTTCAAAAAATTCAACAGCCTGCTCCACCGTCATATCCAGCACATCCGAAATAGACTTTCCTTTGAACCGGACTTCCAAAGTCTCCCGATTGTAGCGTTTGCCTTTGCAGGTTTCGCAGGGAATATGGACGTCGGGCAGAAAGTCCATCTCGATCAGTTTCATCCCGGCACCTTCGCAATCCTCACAGCGTCCACCTTTGACATTGAAGGAAAATCGTCCCGGCTTATACCCCCGGATTTTGGCTTCCGGCAGTTCCGTGAATAGCGTCCGGATATCTGAGAAGACTCCTGTGTAGGTGGCAGGATTGGATCTGGGCGTTCTGCCGATCGGAGATTGATCCACCTCGATCACTTTATCCAGTTCCTTCAGACCGCTGATGCTTTCATGGGGCATCGGATCTTTTTTGGAATTGTAAAACTCACGATTCAGGATCGGATAAAGGGTCTCATGAATGAGCGTACTTTTCCCGCTGCCTGATACGCCCGTGATCAGAATCAAGGTACCCAAAGGGAGCTCCAGAGTTACATTTTTGAGGTTATTTCCTGAGGCCCCTTTTAAAATCAGGCTTTTCCCCTTGCCTGTCCTTCTTTCTTTCGGGATAGGCAAACCGAGTTTTCCACTCAGATATCGGGCTGTAACCGAATCATTTTTCAAAATTTCCTTTGGCGTTCCTGCCGCAACTACATGCCCGCCATGACGGCCTGCACCCGGCCCCATGTCCAGCACAAAGTCAGACTCCAACATCATATCCCGGTCATGCTCCACCACCAAAACCGAATTCCCCAAATCCCGCAGGCTTTGGAGTGCTTTGATCAGTTTTTCATTGTCCCGCTGATGGAGACCGATGCTCGGCTCATCCAAAATATACAATACCCCAACCAGCTGCGTACCGATCTGGGTCGCCAGGCGGATTCGCTGAGCTTCTCCACCGGAAAGTGTCTTCAACGGACGGTTTAGCGAAAGGTAATCCAAGCCAATATCCAAGAGGAAGCCGATCCGCTTCCGGATTTCTTTCAAGACCTCCACTCCAATGAGGTTTTGCTTTTCACTCATCCGGCTTTCCAGCCCCTCAAACCAATCCGAAAGTGTCCTGATGTCCATCAAGGCCAACTCACCGATGTGCTTTTCATCGATTTTGAAATGCAATGCTTCCTTTTTCAGGCGATAACCATGGCAGTCGGGACAAGTCTGGGTGATGGTAAATTCACTGACCCAATCCTGGATTTTGTCCGAACTCCCCTCCTGATACTTTTGGAGGAAATTTACGATCCCCTCAAAGGTGGTATTCCATTTCGTGCCGGGATATTTCACCGAATCCACGGCTACCTCCACTTTGTCTCCGAAAAGCAACACCTCCACCACTTGCTCGGGCAAGTCCCTGATCGGCGTACTCATGCTGCATTTGTAGTGCTTGAGAATAGCCTCGATTTTCTTGAAAATCCAAATGTCCCGGTATTCGCCAAGCGGAGCTATTCCTCCGCGGGTGATACTCAGACTGGTGTCGGGGATGATACTTTCCCGGGTGATTTCCTCTGTTACACCGAGACCGTTGCAAGTGGGACAGGCTCCGTAAGGGGAATTGAATGAAAAGGAATTGGGAGCGGGCTCGTCGTACGAAAGTCCGGTCTCCGGATCCATCAAATATTTGGAAAAATGGTGGATTTCACCGTTTTCTTCCCGGATCATGATTACGCCTTTGCCGTGTTGAAGGCCTGATTTGAGAGATTGAGTGATCCGGAACCGATCGGATTCATCGGCTACGATCCGATCGATCACGATCTCGATGTCGTGGATTTTATACCGATCCACCTGCATCTTGGGTACGATGTCCATGACCACTCCATCGACACGCACCTTGGAAAAGCCCATTTTGCGGATCTGCTCAAAAAGCTCCCGGTAATGTCCCTTCCGGCCCTTCACTACAGGAGCGAGGATGTACAGCTTTTTGCCCAAAAACTTGGTAAACAGCTGCTCAATGATCTGATCTTCGGTCTGTCGGATCATTTTTTTCCCTGTCAAATAGGAATACGCCTCCCCGGCACGGGCGTAGAGCAGTCGCATGAAATCGTAGATCTCTGTGACTGTCCCGACGGTGGATCGGGGATTTTTGGAAGTGGTCTTTTGCTCAATGGCAATGACCGGAGAAAGTCCGTTGATTTTATCCACATCAGGCCGTTCCATTCCTCCCAAAAAGGAACGGGCATAGGCAGAAAAACTCTCCATATACCGGCGCTGCCCTTCTGCATAAATGGTATCAAAAGCCAAAGAACTTTTCCCGCTCCCACTCAGACCGGTCACCACGACCAATTTGTTTCGGGGAATTCGGATATCCAGATTCTTCAGGTTATGCTCACGGGCGCCAAAAATTTCAATAAATTCTTCCTGTGCAGCAGGGGATTGACTCATGGGAGAGGGGGAATTTTAAACGGCGAAGGTACGGTTTTTTGAACTCAGGGTGAAACTACGTTCGGAGATTGTAACCTGAATAAAGCCGACTTGGTTCTACCTATTTTGCTATTCGAAGGGCTGGGAAATCGAAGGACTCGGCTGAGAAAACCAAACCGGACCCGACTCGGTCATGTAGACACAGTCCTCGTGCCTTACCCCAAATTCCCCGACAATGGAAATATTTGGCTCGATGCTGAAGCACATTCCCGGCTCCAAGATCTGCTTATTGCCCCGGACAGCGTTGCCCCATTCATGCCCGTCCATGCCAATACCATGTCCGGTTCGATGCGGCAAACCAGGCAGTTTGTAATCCGGTCCAAAACCCGCATCGGTGATGACCTTTCTGGCTGCTGCATCTACTGCTTCCAAAGGGGCACCGATCTGCGCCGCTTTGAATCCAGCCGCTTGGGCCTCTTTTTCCAAATTCCAGATTTCGATTTGTCTGGCTGTGGGCTCGGCTCCAAAAACGATAGTCCGGCTGATGTCCGAATTGTACCCCTGAACCAAACATCCGCAATCCACCAACACCACATCCCCTTTTTTCAAAACCTGGGGCTTGGAACTCCCGTGGGGAAATGCAGATGCTTCCCCGAAATTGGCCAGGGCAAAGGCATGTCTTGCTCCCATTTTCTGGTGTGCCTGAGCCACTGCGGAAGAAAAATTGGAAGGACTTTCCCCTTCTTTGAGCGCCGCAAAGCCCAACTTCATTGCTTCGATCGTCAGTTCGGTAGCCCGTTTCATCAGGGCAATTTCGGCTGGAGACTTGATGATTCGGCAAGGGATGACCACAGGATCGGCGCTGATGAGTTCAAATTGGGCAGCTACTTTGCGGAGTCCATCTGCGATAAAAAACCGCACCCGTTCTTCTATTCCTATTTTTCCGGAGCTTGCACCCGAATCAGTAATGGATTTTTTGATCTGCTCGTAGGGGCTTTCGTCTTCTTCCCAAGGGTAGATATCCGTTCCGATTTTGATGATTTCTTCCAATCGGGCCTGTTCAAATTTGGGACAGATGTATCGGACATCACCTTTGGCAGGAATCACAGCTACCATCGGGCGCTCACTTTGCCCCCAAGTCAAGCCTGTGAAGTAATTCATCGAGGTGCCAGAATCCAAAACAATCGCCTTTATTCCGTTTTTATCCATCAAACTTTGGGCTTTTGCGATTCGGGCCTTCCGTTCTTCCAAAGAAATCGGGACTACATCAGCCATCCGGGAAGTCAATTGATCAATTTGGGAAGTAATGTTTTCGGGCTTAGTTGTCGCAAAGGACGGTGTTCCTGCCAAAAGTGAGGTTCCGGCGCCTATGGCTGAGAGCTGGATAAAATTTCTTCTTTTCATCTGGTTATATTTTGTTTTTTATGGTCAGATGAAATGCCTTGGAAAATCATTCCAGGCGTGAGAATTTTTTCTCGTGGGCATTTCATCGGTTTTGGACGGTAATGATTGGTCTGTTTTGATTCAAATAACGGGTTATTCGGGCAATCGAATTTCGTAAACTTTCCCTCTTTTGACTTTAAGATTCCGGTCTCTCAGCCAGGGATTGTATAGCTTGAGATTCTTAAATGAACTGCCCTGATCTTTCGCCCATTTGGGAAGGTCTTTGATGTCCTCATTTACCCGGATGGACTTCAGCTTTGGATTTTGATAGTAATCTTTCTCCTCCAGGTGATAGCCAAAAGCCTGAGGATTTTCAAAAATTACCTTGAAGGCTAAAATGCGAAATAAATACCGGCTGGTTTCATCGTTGAGGTAGAGTTCATAATAGTTTCGGTGAAGCTGTTCTTCCTGACGCTTGGCAAATCCACTTTGTCCCATGTTATAGCTAGCCGCCACAGCGGTCCAGTCTCCAAATTTGGAATGGGCCTTTTTGAAATATCGGGAAGCTGCCACAGTTGCCTTTTCCATATGGTATCGCTCATCCACATCCTCAGAAATCTCAAGCCCATATTCCTTTCCGGTACTTTCTAAAATTTGCCAAAAGCCCCGGGCCCCGGCTGGAGAGCCCACGTTCATCAACCCGCTTTCCGCTATTGCGAGGTATTTGAAATCATCCGGAATGCCGTTTTCTTTCAGCAAGGCTTCGATTTTGGGGAGGTATTTTCTGGATCGTTTGAGGAGGAGAATCATGTTGGACTCCCAGTAGGCATTGACATAAATCTCCCGCTCCAGCCGTTCAAAGACGTCACCCGTAGCTAGAGGAACACGTTCTCCAGCAAAGTCAAGTTCTTTTGGAATTTCAAATAACCGGATGGAATCTTTGGAGGATGAAATTTCCCCCAACTCCTGGGGACCTAGCCAATCATTCTCCTCAGGAACTGCTTGGGAGGATTTGATACTGAGCCATAACGCCAGAGATGATACAATCAAGGCTATGCCCAGCAAAAAGTAGATCGCTATGTAATGGGTTTTTGACATGGGATTTGGAGATCAATCCAAGATAAGCCAAAGCCCAAAGAATCGAACTGGATCGTCTAAATTTTCAGAATTTTTTTTAGTAAGTATATTAATTATCTTAGAAAAGGGTTAAAACTCCTTTTGAAAAGATTTACTTGTCCACCTGCTTTTCCTAAACATGGCTTTTCTTTATTTCTTGATTTTTACTCATCCTAAGACACAAAAAAGATGAAATTTAAGCTGCCCAGAGCACTCATGAGGACCAAAAGGGAAGAGTTTACCGACCTTCCCCTTAAAGTTCTATCCGGTGCAATTCCCGCTGATGTTCAGGGTTATTCTTATTTCATGGTCCCCTCAGGGGACTGCGAGGACGGAGAGTTTACCAAACCCAATGCCCCGATCCTGGGAGGCGACGGGATGATTTTGAAACTGGATCTGAATCAACCCGGTGCAGCATTTTTAAGCTTTAAATTTGGCAAAAGTGAAAGTTTCCTGGCCGATGAGGCTTCTTACCAAAAATTCATCACCCAACCAGACGGAACCAAACACCGGAATCCATATCACAAGTATCGGTTTGCAGACTTTGGGCTGGGAAGAATGAGTTTCAAAGTCGGGATGCGCAACCGGCTTAATACCGCAATCACTCCGATCAAATTCAAAGATGATCCCCACGAAAAAATCGTCGTCTGCTCGGATGACGGTCGACCCTACATCTGCGATCCCAAGTCACTGGAAACATTCAGCCCGATCGGCAGCCTGAATGAGTGGGATGCGATCATGGGTGATGAAAAGAACGTCCTAGGATTCAAATTTGGAATTAAGCCATTTCCACTGATCATGGCCACCGCCCATCCGGTATTTGACCCCAAAACCAACGAGTTTTTTGGAGTGAATTACGGGCGACTTTTCTCCGATACCGTGAGGAATCTTTCGGTAATCAACAGCAAGATTGAATCCATCGGATCGCTGATCAAGCTCATGGTGGTTGAATTGCCCCAAGCCCTGATCTTGGGCGTTTTCGGGATTTTCTTTTTCCTCCAAAATGGGATCAAAAGACTACTTTCCGGAAAGTCGGTAGTCCGTTTTACCAGAATCTTTACCTGGGATGGCCAAGGCAAACTAAAGCGTGTAAATCTGGTACTTCCCAGCGGGAAAAACGTCGTCATCAAGCAAACACTCCATCAAATGGCGATCACAGAAAACCACGTCATCTTACTGGATGCTTCTTTCAAATTTACACCGGACCAGATCATCAATTCACTCAGGCCCTTCCGAAAGACCGACAATTTCTTATCACGGTTTTTTGAGCGGGTTTTGAGATGGCTGATGACCGCTCCGATGGAGCCCAATGCGATGTTTTACTTTGTCCGGAGAAAAGACATCGAAGCTGCTATCAAGTCCCATGGAAATGCGCCTGGAATTCCTGATGTGACTGCGGTTTCTACGGAACTGCCCTATGAGACACTCCACTTTTTGGTGGACTACAGGGAGGAAAAGGGCAAAATCACCATGCACTTGGCCCACAACAATGCCGCCTGTCTTGCCGAATGGCTACGTCCCTACGATTACCAGTATACCGGTAAGAAATATAACTTCCTGCAAAACCTGACTGGAATCGGAAAGACAAAAATCCAGACAGACTTGCTGGGAATGATCGCAGTGGGACAGATGGATGTGAGCCGAATCGAAAAAGTGGAAATTGACCCGACGACAGGCAGCCCGACCCGATCCTTCAACCTGATGAGTTTTGGAAATACGGAGCCCAATCCTACCGGGAACGACACGATCCCGAACACCTTCAACCTGAGTTTTTATGCCTACCGAGATCAGACTCCTGTTGACCAAATTCCGGAGAAAATTGAGCACATCTACTGGATGTGCAGCGGCCTTTATCCGGAGGCCTTGACGGAATTCATCCATAAAATGTACGCTCGGTATGAACATCGGGTGATCTCCCTCAAACTTTTTGACCAAATCACCAAAGAAGGCAAGCCGGCAAACCTGATCCGGGTCAATTGCCAAACCATGGAATTGGAAGACAGCTATATTTTCGAACCCCGACAGGTGGGGATGTCCCCACAGTTTGTTCCAAAAAAAGGATCGGGGCCAGGCCAGAAGGACGGCTATATTGTCTGCACGGTCTACACCTATTTTGAGCAAATCAAACCCGGTGAAATCGACTGTGAATTCTGGATTTTTGACGCGGCCAATCTCGCCCAGGGACCGGTGTGTAAACTCGGCCATGAAAACGCTATTTTCGGGATGACCCTGCATACGGCATACACCGAAACTGCCCTGCCTCTGGATCGTTCCGGCTATCGCGTCAATGTGGAAAAAGAGCTGGAACCCCGACTTTCAAAAAGAGACAAAACCCTTCAGGACTTGTTTAAAAATCACGTTTATCCCTATTTCAATCACTAATCCCCATGCAGATCCTTCCCGGATATAAGGTAAACGAAACGATCTATGAAGATGAACTTTACATCATCTGTAGGGTCAATCATGAGGAAAACAAAAACTCCTTTTTAGCCAAAAAGCTAAAAACGAAATCTCCAAGCCATCAGGAATTAGCCAATTTTCATCATGAAGTCCGGGTGTTGAAGGATCATACCATGGATGGGGTACCGAGGGTGATTTCCCATGTGGAAGAGGGAGGCCACTACACCATCCTGAGTGAGGATTTTAACGGCATTACCCTGAGCCAATTTTTAACCGAGTCTAGCCTGTCGATTCCTGAGTTTTTGGAAATTGCCCTGAAGCTGGCGGAAGTGATTTCACGGGTTCACCAGAAAGGGCTGGTCCACAAAAACATCAATGCCTCAACCATTCTACTCTCCAAAGACACCAAGGAGCTGCGATTGATTGATTTCAGTGCCTCAAGCAATGCCAAAAGCGAACTGATTCAAACCGGAGGAAGTCCCCTTTCTCTTTCGGTTTTGCACTACAAGGCTCCCGAACAAACCGGAAGACTGAATCAGGCCATCGACCATCGGACCGACTTCTATTCGATGGGAATCGTCCTTTACCAATTGGCGGCCGGAAAACTTCCTTTCGAATCGGAAGATATCCTGGAACTTGTCCATGCCCAAATCGCCAAAATACCCGAAAGTCCTGCTTTCCATAATCCCTCTTTTCCCAAGCCTCTTTGCAAAATCATCCTTAAGCTGCTGGAAAAAAGCAACGATCAGCGCTACCAAAGCAGTACCGGCTTGATTCATGATTTGGTACAGTGTATAGAGTCCTACACCCAAAAAGGATTCATCGCCGACTTTCACCCCGGAGCCCTGGATTACAGCCAAAATCTGCGAATTCCAGAGAAAATCTATGGACGCAAGCGGGAATTGGAAGTGCTCAGACACGGAGTGGACCGGCTTTTTGAGGGCAATCATACCAGCCTGTTTATCAGCGGAGAGGCTGGAGTGGGCAAAACCAAACTGGTCTCTGAACTGAAGCGGATGATCATTTCCCGGAAAGGGGTCTTTATCGAAGGAAAATTTGACCAATTCAACAAGAATGTGCCCTACAGCGCTGTGGTGGCGGCTTTCAATGACATGATCGGTCAGATTCTTCAGAGCAAAAGCGAGGACCTAGCCCTTTTGAGGGAGATGTTTATTGCCGAATTGGGCCAAAATCTGGGGATAATACTGGATCTGCTACCCAATGCGAGGTTCATTTTCGGTGAAGTCCCCCCCGCACCAATCCTTTCCGGAAGGGAGTCTGAAAACAGATTCCGCCTTACGGTGAGGCAGTTTATCCATCTTTTTTCCAAAAAGGTGCGCCCGTTGACCATTTTCCTGGACGACATCCAATGGGCCGATCCCGGAAGTTTGAATCTGGCCAAGTGGCTTCTGGAGAACCCTTCCGGTAACCAAACGCTATTTGTTTGCGCTTATCGAAATGAGGCTGTCAATCAAAATCCTCTGTTTGAAAAATGGCTGACCGAGATTGATTTTCAATCCGAAAACCGAGTTCATCTGGATCTCCTGCCCTTGGACAAGGCAGATGTTGAGGAGCTTTTGGCGGATGTTTTCCTTCGGAAAAAAGATGAAGTCACCGACATTGCCAAGTTGATTTTCCAAAAAACGGCAGGAAACCCATTTTTCATTTCAGAAATCCTTCGGCAAATGCAGGCTGAGAAAATCCTGAATTTGGAAGTCCTTCCGGGGAAAATCCAGTGGAAATGGGATCTGGAAAAAATAAATAACCTCAAAATCACCGACAACGTCGTGGATCTGGTTTTGAGAAGAACGCTTTCGCTGAGACAAAGTACCCTGGAAATCCTCAGTGCTGCCGCCTGTGTCAATAAGACCTTTGATCTGGACACCATCTGTGAGATTTTCCCTGAGAAATCCCGGGAAGTCATCGGTGAGGCCCTAATGGAGGCACTGGAGTCCGAACTCATCTATCCGGTGGATGAAAACCACCGCTTCATTTTACTGTCCGGTATTACGATTAATGCTTCCTTCAGTTTTTCACATGACCGGGTACAGCAAGCCATTTATGCTATCAATCCGGTAGAGGAAAGCAGAAAAACCCATTTGAAACTGGCCACCTTGGGAGCAGTGAAGCTGCACGAAAGTTCGGAAAGCAGCCTATTACTGGAAGTGGCCGCCCACTATCTGATTGCTGCCCCACTGCTCAGTTCCAAAGAGGAAAAGCTTACCGCCTCCGAAATCCTGGTGATGGCTGGGGTAAAAACCAAAGAAAACAATGCCCCAGCGGCCCCCTTTCTCTCTGCAGCCATAAGCCTTTTCCCCGAAAATTCCTGGCAGGAAAAACCTTCCCTTTCCTTCATGGCCTATTTTACGCTGGGAGAAAGTGAATTTTTACAGGGAAAGCCAGAGGAAGCTGAGAGGGTTTTTATCAAAATTGAAGAAAACGCCCCTCTTCTCCTTCAAAAAATAGCTGCGATCTGCCAAAAAATGGTGGTGTATATCTATACCCTCCGCTACGAGGAATCCATCCAGCAGGGAAAATCCGCACTCAGCTTGCTTGGGTATTCCCTTCCCGAACCGGGAGATCAAACCATCGGAATGGGTCTCGGTGAGGTGATGGCCTTACTTGGGGACAAAAATATGGAGGATATCCTTAACATGGCGCCAATTGAGGATCAAGAGGTAATCCTGGTCAACAATATTCTGGCAATCATCTTGCCTTCCGCTTTTCTCTCCGGAAACGGTGCACTTTGGACAGTGACCGTTTTGGAAATGACCAAAGTCCTGCTCTCCAAGGGACTTTCTCAGCCGGGAGCCTTGGGCCTAAGCTCATTTGGGATGATCATGGGCTCTATTCTCGGTGACCGAAACAAAGCCTATGAACTGGGTGAGGTAGCCATCCGGATAACCGAGTCTCTCAAGGATCAAACCCGGGATTCCCAACTCAAATTTGTCCATGCAGCATTCCTATCGCCCTGGATCAAAGATGCTCCTTTCCTGAATGAACTGTTGGATGAAGCCATATCGGACGGGCTGAAATATGGAGATCTGGGCTATGCTGGATTTTCCTACCAAGTCAAAATAGGCCTGAGCATTTACCTGGCAAAACCTCTGGGTGAGTTTTTGGAAATGATCGAGCATGACCGTCCCATCCTGAAAACCCTGGATAAAGAAGATGCCAACCTACTCAAAGAACTTGTCCTGATTATGCTCCAGGGCGAACACCATGATTTGCCTGACTTGGAGATTATTCAGGGCAATTCCCTGGATGCCCGCGTAGGTGAATTGATGTCGAAGCAACTCTACAACGTGTTGGGCATTTCCCTGAATCTGCATTGCACGCTCGCAAACCTTCACCGGAATCCCCGGGAAGTGGCTCTGCGCTATGGGTTGCTTTCCCAGCTGGAGGAAGCCTATTTCTCCAATATCATGGTGGCTGCGATCAAGCTCCAGTACTTCATTGCCCAAGCCAATCTTTTTCTCCTGAAAGAAATCGAAGATCCGACCGCAGAGCTAAACACACTCCTGGCCTGGATGAACACACAAAACCAATCCAACAACCGGTTTTTCCGGAATGCCATTGCTCAGATGAATGCCTACCTGGGCTGGGTGAGTGAAGGGGAAGAAACCGCCATTTTGCTTTTCAATAAAGCCCTGGAAATAGCCAATGAAACCGACCATGCGTTGTTTTGCGGGATGGTTCACGAAAATCTCTTCCGGATCTATATGTCCCATAGCAATGTGGCCATGGCCAAGTCGCACTTTGGCGATGCGCTCATTGCCTACAACAGGTATGGGGCAATCAAAAAAATCCGGGAAATCCGGGAGGAATTTCCACAGCTTGCCTTTGAAAACAGAAGCATCCAGTTCAAAATCGGTGAAAACACCTTTGGATCTGAGGCGCATTTGGACTACCTCAGCATCATCAAAAGCAGTCAGGTGCTCAGTGCTGAAATAGACATTGAATCCCTCCTGAAAAGCCTACTTCAAATCAGCCGGGAAAATGCCGGTGCACAAAGAGGCCGGTACCTCAAATACCAGCCTACCGGATTTCAAATCCAATCCGAAATCGGTAACTGGGAGGAAATATCCACCCCGCACAGTCTGCCGGATGGTTTGATCAACTATGTGATCCATACCCAGGAAACCGTTTTTCTGGATGACGCCCGAATGAGTGAGCAGTTTGGTCATGATCCTTACTTTTTGGCTAATCCGATCAAGAGCGTGATCTGCGTTCCGGTCAAATTCAAGCAAAAGCTCAAAGGATTGATCTACCTGGAAAACAACCTGATCTATGGGGCTTTTGGCCAAAACACACTGGAACTCCTCAAGTTGCTCTCCACCCAGATCGGAATCAGCATCGAAAACGCCGAGCTCTACACTTACCTAGAGGAAACCAACAAAAACCTGGAGCAAAAGGTCAAAGAAAGAACTCAGGAACTGAGCAAGCTTTACTCGGAAAACGAGATGCTCTTGCTTAATATGCTGCCTTCCAGTATTGCCAAGCGACTGAAAAACGGAGAAACGTTCATTGCTGACAGCTATGAAAACGTCAGTGTGATTTTTGTGGACATTGTCAATTTCACCGTGATCAGTGAGAATCTTTCGCCTAAGGCATTGGTCGCCGAAATTCACGAGTACTTCAAGACTTTTGACAAAATCATAGAACAGCAAGGCCTGGAAAAAATCAAAACCATCGGAGATGCCTACCTCGCGGTCTGCGGTATTCCTACTCATTTTCCCGATCATGCCCTCAGATGCATCGAAGCAGCCAAGCAAATGCTTCGAATCATGAACTACAAACGCGCCAATGGAGGGCTTTTTGAAGTCCGGGTCGGAATCAGCAGCGGCCCTGTGGTGGCAGGAGTAGTAGGAGAGAAAAAATTCGCCTTTGACATCTGGGGCGACACCGTCAATACCGCCGCCCGAATGGAACAAAACTCACAGCCCGGTCAGATCAACCTCAGCGGGTCGACATTTGAACTGGTGAAAGATCAGATCCCCTGCTCGTACCGTGGCAAATTGCCCGCTAAAAACAAAGGAGATATCGACATGTACTTTGTCAATCTCGAGTAAGGAAGAATAGCTATAGGGATAGCTTTTCTGATTTCATTTACTTGAGGGAAAAATTGATCTCCTCGACCAGGCTTACTTTAGCCTGTAAATAATTGATGCCCTGCATTCCGTAAGGCGGGGGAAAAGCCTTCAGAACCTGAGCACAAAAATCACTTTTACTAAATTCAACTACTTTCACTTTGCCGGGTTCGACGGGAGGAGCTGACTTGCCTGTCTCAGCGATTAAAATACTTTTCCCATCCTTCACGTAGTACAGTTGGATCAAAACAAAACTTGCTTCTGAGGTTGAACCACCGTTGTTGATAACGTTTACCGGAAATTTTGGACCTGCAGCGGAAGTAAAACATGCCTGACAAAGAGGCTTGATCATCGATGGAATAGGAACCTTAGCGGATAAAGAGGCCGGGACATTTCCCAAGCTGACCTCCAAAGCTACCGAATCCGTGTTTTCCACGGTGAGGTCTTTGTATTGCAACTTCAGGTTACTGGTCGCTTGTCTGACACTCACAGGAGTACGAGTGGCGGATGGTGTGGCGGTCCGTTGGGCTAAAGAAGGAAAAGCCACTAGGGCTAGCAAGAGGAAAAAAAAGAGTTTCTTCATGTCAAAGTAAGTTTCTAGGAAAATACAACTTCCTACGAATCCATCCAATATTTCACTGATTACTTGACAGTTAGTTCTTGAGCTAAGCTCAGGATTTCATCCAGGTATTCCCTGGAATTGGACAACCTAGGCACTTTATTTTGCCCACCCAATTTACCTCTCTTGCTCATCCAAGCTTCAAAAAGACCTTCGGGTGCCCGGTGCAAAATGAGTGTCTTCAGCGCCAAATCCTTGTGCCGCTTGGCATCGTAGTCGGAGTTGATCTGCCGGAGTCTGTCATCCAAAAGCCGCGAAAATTCAGCGAGATCCTGGGGGGCTTTTCGGAATTCGACCACCCATTCGTGTGCGCCTTTGGACCCGTTCGTTTCAAAATACACCGGAGCGGCCGTGAAGTTGGTGATGGTGGCACCAGTCTTTTCACAGGCATATTGGATTGCACTCTCGGCGTTTTCCACGATGACTTCCTCTCCGAATGCATTGATAAAATGCTTGGTCCTGCCGCTGATCCGAAACCGGTAAGGCAGGGTAGAGGTAAACTTGACCGTATCGCCGATTTTGTACCGCCAGAGTCCCCCATTGGTAGAGATCACCAAAGCATAGTTTTTACCCACTTCTACCTCTTCAAGTGAAATGACTTGTGGATTTTTCTTTTCCCATTCTTCCATCGGGATGAATTCATAAAAAATCCCATAGTCCAACAGCAGTAAAAGCTCATCGGAGTCAGTCTGATCCTGGATTCCAAAAAATCCCTCAGAAGCATTGTAAGTCTCCATGTAGCGCATTTTTTCGGAAGGAATCAATTCCTTAAACAGGCTGCGATAGGGTCCAAAAGCTACTGCTCCATGGAAAAAAACTTCCAGATTGGGCCAGACCTCGAGGATGTTTTTCGCTTTTTTCAATTCAAGAATCCGCTGCAACAAGACCACGGTCCAAGTGGGTACTCCTGCAATGCTGGTGACATTTTCATTCATCGTCTCCAGGGCCATTTTCTCGATTTTGGATTCCCATTCTCCCATCAGAGCAGTCTCCAGCGAAGGAGTCCGCGCAAACTGTGCCCAAATCGGAAGGTTTTGCATAATCACCGCAGAGACATCGCCGGCACGGGCAGTTCCTTCAGGATTCAGTGGATTTTTTTCCAAAGTCCCTCCAATAGACAGACTCTTTCCGGTAAACAGTTTGGCATCGGGGTAATTGCTGACATAGATCGAAACCATGTCTTTGCCCCCTTTGTAGTGGCATTCTTCGAGACTTTCCTCCGAAACAGGAATGTATTTGCTCCGGCTTGAAGTGGTGCCGGAAGACTTGGCAAACCACTCGATATCCGAATTCCAAATGACCTGCTGCTTGCCTTGCATCGTTTTATCGATAAAAGGCTTGAAGGATTCGTAATCAAAAACAGGCACCTGGGCGGCAAAATCCCGAAAGGACTTGATTCGGTCAAACCCGAATTGTCTTCCAAATTCAGTTCTTTGCCCGGCTTCAATCAATTCAGAAAAAGTCAGATTCTGAACAGCTATAGGGTTTTGTTTAAAATTTTCAATTTGACCCAGTCGGCTTCTAAAAATCCAGGTCATGAAGCTGTTCAGCACTTCCATTACTTAAAAATTTTGCGTTTCAGCTCAAACTGACTGCCCAAATACACCTTGCGGACTTGCTCGTCTGCTGCGAGTTCCTCTGCGGTTCCCGCTTTGAGCAGCCTTCCTTCAAACATCAAATAGGCGCGATCAGTAATAGAAAGTGTTTCGTTGACGTTGTGGTCGGTGATCAGAATGCCGATATTTTTTGTCTTCAGTTTGGCCACGATGGTTTGGATTTCTTCTACTGCAATCGGATCCACCCCGGCAAAAGGCTCATCCAAGAGGACAAATTTGGGGTTGACAGCCAATGCTCGGGCGATTTCAGTTCTTCTTCGCTCCCCGCCTGAAAGCACCATCCCCAGATTCTTTCTCACATGGGTCAGGCTGAATTCCTCCAGCAGGCTTTCTGTTTTTTCCTTTTGCTCGGCTTTGGGCATTTTGGTCATTTCCAGCACGGCCATGATGTTTTCTTCCACAGAAAGCTTGCGAAATACCGAGGCTTCCTGAGCTAAGTAGCCGATTCCCAACTTTGCCCTTTTGTACATGGGAAGCGAGGTGATCTCTTCATTTTCCAAAAATATTTTACCCTCATTGGGCTGGATCAAGCCCACAATCATGTAAAAGGATGTCGTCTTCCCGGCGCCGTTGGGTCCCAGAAGTCCGACGATTTCCCCTTGCTCCACCTGCACGGAAATGTCGTTGACCACACGGCGGCCTTTGTAGATTTTGACGAGGTGTTCGGCTCGGAGCATCATATCAGTCAAATTTGATGTCTTTCACATAGAGTTGCAAACTGCTTTT
>CAYONF010000007.1:0-13827 GCA_964405255.1 uncultured Limnohabitans sp.
ACGGCTTCCGGATTTTCTGCCAAACTTAGTACGTCCTCATCAGTCCAATAGTGGCTGTCGATGTATAGATTGACTTCCTCTTCCAGGGAAAGTGGCTCGGGCTCTGGCTGAAATACATCCAGCTGCCAGAGAATTCCAAGACCCAAAATCAGGACAGCTGCAGCTGCATATTTGGCCCAGGAACGTGACCTCGAAGGTCTTACCTGATCCATGATCTGATCTGGAAGCCGGTCAAAATAGCCATCCGGAGCGTCGAAATCTTTGAGTTTGGGTAAGTGATTCATGACAAGTTAGACTGGTGGTTCGGGATAAAGTTTATTCAGAGAGTACAGATTGTTCAATTTTTTTGACCGCATGATGGTAGCTGGCCTTTAATGCGCCCACGCTTGTGCCGGTAATTTCCGCAATTTCTTCGTATGACAGTTCCTCCTGGTATTTCAAATGAAATACCAACCGCTGTTTTTCAGGAAGCTTGAGCAGGGCTTTTTGGAGCCGGATTTGGATTTCTTCGCCATTGAGATTACCGGGTTGATCCAGGTAGGATTCCATTTTTTCCTGATGATCGTCTATGGAAAAGAAAAACCGTTTTTTCTTTTTTTCCAAAAAGCTCAAGGCTTCATTGGTAGCTATGCGGTACAGCCAGGTGTAGAGGGCGGAATTTCCCTCAAACTTATCGAGGTTTCGATAGGCTTTGACAAAGGTGTTTTGGGTGAGGTCATCGGCATCTTCATGGATGATGACCATTCTGCGAATGACATGATAGACCTTCCGTTGATAGCTTTCGATCAATTGCCTGAAGCCGATTTCCCGGGTGAAGGGAGAGCGGATTTGCTCCAGTATTTTTTGATCGTTTGGTTTCATTCTCGGGTCTTTAGACTCAAGGATAGGTTTTGGGTTTAATCCAATAAAAAAAGAGTCAGATCTTCTGACTCTTTGTGATAAGATTGAAGTTAAATCTCCAGAATGTAGTCCAGGATGCCTGCATTTTTGCCTTTTGGCCGGGTGACGAGAAGGGGAAGGCTGTCATTATATTGGATCAGGCGCTCTGCAATGCTGCCGATGAAAAGGGCTGTGGCAGCCGTTCTTCCTTTTGCACCGATGATGATCCCGTCGGCACCGATTTCCAAAGCCTTTGCGACAATCTCCTGAACAGGATCATCGTCGTCATCTTTGGTGTAGACGGGGGTGATAGTGATGCCTTTGGTATCGATTTTTCGGATAAACTTCTTGAAGTTGATTTCGGTGTGCATCTTCATGATCTCCGAAAATTCCTCATAGGTTTTTCCCGTAAAATGATATCCCGAAGGTACATTGTACACGTTTTGACACACGATATCCACTTTTCCTCCGTGCTTTTCTGCGATCATGATAGCCTCTTCCATGGCGTCTTTGGAATAATCCGAAAAGTCGCTTGGAACCAAAAGTTTGGAAATCCGGGGTTTGGATCCTTCCGGAACAATCAGCAGTGAGCAGGATGCTCTTCGGGCAAGTCGTTGGGAAGCTACTCCTGTTCCGGGCAGGTTTACTTTCCTGCCAATTATGATCATGTCAGCGGATTTTTCCTCCGCCAGCTTGATGATTTTTTTGGACAGGTTTCCCTCTTTGACAATGTAGCTGATTGATAATCCTTTGATTTCCGGGAAATGGGCCTCCACTTGCTTTTGCATGGCTTCTTTCCGTTCCATGACCATGTTTTCGATCAGGTTAGGAAACTCCTCCAGCACTTCCTTTGGAATCGACAAGTTCTTGATTACGTTGGCAAAATAGATCTTTTTGGTCTGGTTGATCTGAGAAATAAAAGCTGCGTGCTCAATCAATGTCTGATCTAGAGGAGTCTGATCAAGGCAAACAATCAATTTTTTAATCAGGTACATGGACGCCTTTTTTTTAGCAAGATAAAATTAATCTGAAGTAAAGGATTCTATCCTGATAGTAAAAAATAACAGAATGGTCTTTGGAATTTGGATCCGGCATTTTTTGCCAATCGTGTTCGGGTCCTTCATCCCCTGTAGCATTTATACGACGATCTTCCCAACTCTCAGCCGTGGATGTAGTATATTTGTCGAGTCCGGGCCGCCGACTTGTTCAAACTTCACAATTTAAAAACAATTACGAGTGAAGCCCTCTCCAAAAACAGGCCTCATCCCGATTGCTATCGGGACCTCGCACAAAAGGCAGGATAACAGTGGAAGTTTGCGGTCTCCAGGCAGCTCAAATCTTGTCAGTACGGAGGTTTGTAACACTCTAAGGCCCGGACTTTTTGATTTTTCTTTTTATCCAGTTCCATTCGTCTATACCGACATTGGCGATCATTGACCAAAAGTAAAACACCCCAATAATCAGGACCGATTTGATCCCAATCAGTACCAATGGAGGAACCCCGACTAAATAGAGTTCTTTAAATCCAAAGATCGAGGTTCCTACAAACAGAATTTTCATGGTCTCATAGCTGAACGGATCCAGCTGAAGTTTGATTTTCAGGTAGCCATACTTGATCAGATTAAAACCCAGCATCACTCCTGCTGAACCCATCGCGGCACCTTCGATTCCATACATTGGAATGAGCCAATAGTTTGCAGCTACAATCAGGATACTCATGCCGATGGTGAGGATGAGATTGAATCGGAAGTATTTCGAAAAGACCAAAATCTCGCTGTTGACAGAAAAAGCTACGTCAAATATTTTCCCCAGCGCGATGTAAAAGACCACCATTTTTCCGGCCTGATAGATTTCCCGGTTGGGCACAAAATGGTAAATGCTGTCAATATTGCACCAAATCAAACCAAACAACAGGAGACAGATGTAGAGTTGCCGGTTGGATATCTGCCGGTAGAGGACGTTGATTTCTGCAATTTGGTTTTTGGCAAAGTGATCTGCAATGACCGGCATGGCCACCTGGGAAATGGCTCTTCGCGGCAACTCCACCACCAAAGCCATGTAAAATGCGATGGAATAAATCGCATTGGCTTCCAGACTGACCATGGAACTGACCATGATGCTGTCTATTTTCATGATCAGGGTCGAAGCTGCAGTCGCCAAAAAAGTGATCAGGCTAAACCGCATAAAAGAACTCCGGAATCCCGGAGGGAAATTTTTCCAGTTGAAATCCAGTTTGACCTTTCCCAACCAGATTAAATAAGCCAACACTCCCGCGAGTGAAAAACCATACACCACCGCGAGGCCTTGCATCACCTGATCAAAATTGATCCAATCCAACAGGTAGATGGCTACCAAAATCGACGTGAGAAACCTGAGAAATACCTCCCGGAAAAATGTCGGGATGGCAACTTTCAGGTAAGACCGACCATAGGCATCAAGTACACTGCTCAAAAGTGCAAAAAGGGTAATCACCAAAACCACCCCCAGAAAATTGATTACCTCCGGAGAATTGGTGGCAAATAAGCCGACTACCTGGTCTTTGAACCCGAAAAACAGAAGACTGACTACCGCGAACCCCAAAAGGGAAAAAGCCAGGCTGTAGGAGAGGAATGCAGATTGATTCTGTTCCAGTTTGGGGAAAAACCGGGTAATCCCATGGCCCACACCCAACTGAGCAAAAGGAACAAACAGCAAGCCCAGATCCTGAATGGTTCTAAAGGTGCCCAGTTCGGTGGCATCCAATGCGTAGGGGTACAGCCAGAGGACATTGATGTAGCCCAATACCACGCCGATGTAGGAAAAAATGGTGGTTTGGATGCTTTGCTGGGCGATTTTACTCATTCCCGAAAAGTATTAAAAAAAACGGGAATTCATTGAATTCCCGAATTGGATTACGATTTGGCACATTTGTCACAGCCCGGTTGGGTCTTCGGTTTGAAGAAAAACTTCCTTCCCAAGTAGACCAAAGCCCCAAGCACTAACAGAACGACTGCTATTTCCTGTCCCATATCAGGAGAAGATTTGGAAAGTGATAAATGCCATAACATATGCCAACACACTCATGTAAACGGTCTGAATGATTGGCCATTTCCATCCTTTGGTTTCCCGTTTTACCACCGCCACGGTACTCATACATTGCATGGCAAACACATAAAACACCATCAAAGAAAATGAGGTGGCTTTGTTGAAGGTCTTTTCTCCTGTGTTTGCATTGATCTGCTGATCGAGTTTTTCCCGGATGGTCAGGTCATCTTCCAAATCCCCGCCGATGCTGTAGATGGTAGCCATCGTTGAAACAAAGACTTCACGGGCAGCAAAGGAAGTGATCAAAGCAATCCCGATTTTCCAATCGTACCCGAGGGGCTTGATGAGAGGTTCTATTCCTCTGCCCATGATTCCGATAAAGGAATTTTCGAGGAGAAGGGCGTTGGTTTCAGCTTCGATTTCAGCGATTTGGGCTTCATCTGAAATGTTTTCGAGCCGGGCTTCCCCCTCCAGCTGGATTTGCTCCATTTTGGAAGGAGGTCCATAGGTGGCCAATACCCACAGCACAATGGAAATTGCCAAGATGACCTTACCTGCTTCAAGCACAAAAGTTTTAGCTTTTTCAAACATCGTGATGCCGACATCGCTCCATCTCGGTACGCGATAAGGGGGCAATTCGGTCATCAGGAAGCTCTTTTCGGAGCTTTTCAAGACCAGCTTTAGGATAAAAGCGGTGATCAATACCCCGAAAATCCCAAGCAAGTATAAGCCCAGCATTGCCAGGGCCTGAAGATTAACAAACCCAAAAACCACTTCGTCCGGAACGGTAAGTCCGATCAATATGATATACACCGGTAATCTGGCTGAGCAACTCATCAGTGGAGTGACCAGGATGGTGATCATTTTTTCCTTCCAGTTTGAAATGTTCCGGGCGGCCATTACTCCGGGAATGGCGCAGGCTATGCCAGAGACCAAGGGGACTATACTTTTGCCGTGAAGTCCAAATGGTCTCATCCATCGATCCATCAGGAATACCACGCGAGACATGTATCCCGTGTCTTCCAAAATGGCCAGAAAACCAAAAAGAAGGGCAATCTGAGGAATGAAAATGACGACACCTCCGATCCCGGGGATGACACCTTCTGCCAGCAATCGGGTCAAAGGACCATCGGGTAAAGCACCGGAAATAACCGCGCTGATCTCGGCAAACAAGCCGTCGATCAAATCCATGGGATAGGAAGCCCAGGTGAAAATGGTCTGAAAAATGAGCAGGAGAATCCCGATGAAAATCACATAACCCAACACCGGATGAAGAAAAACCTTATCCAGATTTGACTTGGGCTTCGGTTCGGATTTTTTGACAAGGGATTTGGTGAGGAGCTCGGTGATTTTTTTATACCGGATTTTGGTTTCTTCCAGCTGAGCTTCTTCCAGGTTGAATTCCGATGAAGTGATCAACTTTTCCAACCATTCCCGGTCTTTTGCCGGAATGGCTTTGTCCTTGGTTCCAAATCGGATCAGCTGATAGGCTTGGTAGGGATTTTCCAGTTCAAATCTCTCCTGGACTTGCTGGAGCATTTGCACAGGGATCACCTGCTGTATGTCTACAATCCCCGGAGCTTTGGAAAAATTCCGCTGGCTGATTAAGGTTTTTACCTGATCGAGTCCTTTGAGATTACGGGCATCGGTGGACAGGATCGGAACGCCGAGTGACTTGAAAAGCTCATAGGTTTTTATTTCGATGTTTTTCTTTTCAGCCAAATCAGCCATGTTGAGAATGATGGCCAGATTGATCCCCAAGTCGATCAACTGGGTGGCTAAAAATAATCCTCTGGAGAGCTGGGAGGAGTCAATGACCATGAGCACATAGTCAGGACGCTGCTCCAGTTTGGTTTGGTTGAGTACCCGGTGGGCGATGATTTCGTCCTCAGAATTGGGAAAAAGGCTGTAAGTGCCCGGGAGATCCAAAATTTCAAAACTTTCTCCATTGATCTGGAGAGTGCCGATTTTTTTATCGACTGTTACCCCCGGATAGTTACCGATTTTTTGGTTGAGACCAGTGAGGTAATTGAAAATGGTTGACTTGCCCACGTTTGGATTGCCGATGATGGCAATTTTAGTGGTCTGGGTAATGGGGGAATGGATAGTCTCGGCCATGGAATCAGATCAATTCAACTCGGATGAGAGAAGCTTCTGACTTTCTCAAAGCCAGCATAGTCTCTTCCATTTGAAACGCCATTGGCCCCCCGGAAGGTGCCTTATGTTGTAGGGTTATTTTCTTTCCCGGAAGAAATCCCAATTCCATCAGATTGATTTTCAGCGGCGAAGGTAAGATTTCCAGAATTTTTCCTGATTTATTCAGGGGAAGGGTATCTGCAGTCATGGGTTTTTAATCACCTTGGCGCAAAAATAGGATTATTTGGAATGAATCTAATGAAAAATAGATAAGATTTTTATCAGCTTTTTGGCTTAGCGAATGCTGAGAATCTGATTGCCCAGAATGAATTCCTCCCCATTGTCCATCAGGATTCGGATCGAAAGTTCTAAGCTGATTTCTTTTCCGGGATTTTTGAGGAAGCCCAACTTGAAGAAGTCTTCTAGAATCAGGGCTCTGCCTCCGGCAAGAAACTGATCGACAGGAACAAGCCCCTGAGCAAAAAAGTCGTTTATTCCGAAATAAGAGGTAATGTCTTCGCCCAAAGCAATCGAAGTACCATCACCAAGCGTAACCTCTTTCAAATTGAAAATCTGTACCTGAACCAGCTTTTCCTCTGCCAAGATCGGAGGAGGACTACAGGCAAAGGCCGTCCCCAAAGACCAAGGCTCGAATAGATTGGAATTTTCAAAAGATATCAGCTCGAAATCTTTTATCCGAAAGGCTTTAAAAACCTGATCGAAAGGTTGGGTTAAGGTGGGTTGAATGCGCTGTCCGTTTCCGGCAACCGTCAAGACTTCGAAGGATCGGATCAAAAGTTTCTGCTGGGGAAAACTTGGGTTGCAGCCACAGGTGTCCAGGCATACCACCCCGCAACTCATAGGCATCATGGCCAAAAAAGTCAGTAGACCGAATGTTGCAAGGAGTTTTTTGCCCAAGGTAGTCATAGAAGCCAGTTTGAAGGAAAACTCAAATTCTTCCCAAAAGTTAATCTGAATTTAAGAAGGATTGCATACAGATTTTAAAAGGATCCCTTCAAACCAAACGTGAAGTTTCTTCCCGGCGCTACTATTCCCGAACTGTAAGGCCGATATCGTTGGTCACTGATATTTTCAACTCCTGCCAGGACCTGCACATTTTTATGAATTTGAAAGGTTGAATTAAAACTGAAAATCAACCAGCCCGGAGAATAGGGATTTCCATTTTCATCCATCGCATAAATCGCCGGCTTTCCTTTTTCTTCTTCTGGCATTTCCTCGAAAGTCCTTTCTGCACTGTATTGCGATGTGAGTTCCATTCTCAGTTTTTTATGCTGATAGGTCAGCCGGGTCAATCCAAAGGCCGGTGCCGCATGTCTGGAAGGACTGGTGGATTCATCGTCCAGTTCTTCGGTTCCTTTTTGCCAGTTATACCTTGAAATCAAGAAAAAGCGCTTCGAAATGACCATTTCCACTCCGGCCTGTATGCCATAGATTTCTGCAAAAGCGGCGTTTTGGATGGCCAAAACTTCACTCAGTTCACCGTCATAAAGGATTTCGGATTGCCCGTTTAGGCTGTAGGGCCGTCGCACCATTGCCTGGTCTAACAGGGTATAAAATCCGGAAAAATCCAGTTTGAATTTGTTTTGAAAATGCTTGTTCAAATTCAGCTCAACGTTGTACGCATATTCAGGTCTCAGGTCAGGATTGGGTACGAGCACAGCACCGGGTTCCGAGTCAAATATTTTTCCCAGGTCATCGACATTTGGTGCCCGAAATCCCGTCGAAATCAAAGGAGAGATCGAAAAGCTGGGTTCGGGATGGTAGATCAATCCCACACTTCCCGTGACCGAACTGTACTGATTTTGGGTTTCCGAAAAAGGCAAAGGAAAGAAGGCCTGATTTCCGCTGAAGTCAGCTTTAAGGTCGGTGTAGTTGAATCGTGCACCGGTTTGAAGTTTGATTTTTTCTGAAAAATGGGCGTGGTAGGTTCCATAGACTGCCAGCGAAAGCCAGGAGGATTGCGGATATCGGGAAGAAGCCGGGTCAATAGATCCGGTCGTGATGTTTTCTACCTGTCCGGTGGATTCCACCTCATTGTTGACAGCTTCCACACCGTAGCTGAGAAAGCTTTGTTTGCGGATATTTTTGAGAAAGTCTGCATTGAAAGAAAGTGCACCTACCCGTTCAGATCTGGTAAACTTTTCCGCCTGACCGAATCTCCGGTCAATCCGGCTTTCCTCAAAAAGCTGATGGGCCAGCTTTACTTTTACCTGATCGTAAATCGCGGTTTTTTTGCTGCTGTTTAGCCCGAGAATGTTCATGACCCAAAACTGCGGTCCATAATCCCATGTGGCAAATCTGAGCTTCCCGTCCCGAACCTCAATCAGACGATCATAGCGGGGAATATTTCCGGTGTTGCTGTAATTAAATCCGTATTCGAGGTCTGTTTTTTCGCCGGATTGAAACCGGATTTTTTGCATCAGATTCAATTGCTCATAGCCACTTTGGACCTGAAGTTTTGGGTCGGGATTTTCTACCTGGAGGTCAGAATCATTTTCCCTGATGGCAAAATGAGTTCTCAAATATTCCGCTGGACCCGCAGAACCCATCCGCAGGTCGTTGTAATCAAAATGTGTAATACTGCTCAGAAATGCCCATTTCTTTGTTCCAAAAGAAGCATCGGCATGGAAGGTAAATTCATCGTTTGCGGTTGCGAACCGGGTCAGCGCATTGACCTTGACTTCTGATCCATTCTTGGAGAAGTCGGGACTTAAGGTCTCAAATGCCATCACCCCACCGATGGCATCGCTGCCATACATGACCGATCCAGGACCAAAGAGGATCTCCGTGGTTTTGAGTGAAAAGGGATCCAGCGAAATGACATTTTGGAGATTTCCGCTTCGGAAAATCGCCGTGTTCATCCGTACGCCATCCACTGCGTATAGCAGCCGGTTTGCCGAAAAACCCCTAATCATCGGGCTTCCTCCGCCTTGTTGACTTTTCTGGATAAACACTTCTCCGCTGCTTCCCAGCCAGTCCGCCGAATTCGCAGGGTTTCGGATCAGGAGTTTTTCCCTGTCCAGATGACGAACTTTTCCGGGGACATCCTCAGAACTCTGTCTCCATCGGCTCGCAGCAACGACGGCTATATCAAGTGTGATTTGGCTAGGGGAGAGCTCGACCTGAAACTGGGCTAATTCAAGATTTGACCAAGAAAGTTTTTTGGATTCATAGCCGAAAAGTTGGATTCTGATTTCTGACTGATTCTTGAAACTACTGATGTCTGCCAATCCTTGTGAATCCGTAATGCTGCTTTTACCGGGGTCACCGGAGTAAATCAAAACTCCGCTCAAAGGTAGATTACTGACCGACTCTTTTACGAGAACTTGCTGTGCCTTTGCCTCGCAAATTCCAAGTCCAACAATTAGGAAAAGGAGGAACTTGATATTCTTCATGATGTACTACTTGGATCGAAATTACATCAATTCAGGAAAGTTTTGCTCAAGAAAATGAAGGGTGGTTTATTTTGGGGTTTTTCAATAAATAAAATTATTCTAATCTCTTATTGAAATATTCAAGTGTCTAATGAATTAAAAGTAAGATTTCCAAGTAATTACTGTCGAATTGTTTTGGTTCTTTCAGGGAATTTTGTTTAGCTTAAGATTCTATTTTTCAGTTTATCACGGCCTTTAGCAACGATTTTTAGTAGGGTGAATCTGATTGTCTGGAAAGTAGGATTCCTTAATCAAAATTTTTATCCATGGAAAAAGACCCAATTAACTCCCTGCTTGCCCAACTCATGGGTCAGCTCAATGTCCAAACTCCTCAGGACAAGAAAAGCCTCGAAGAAGGCCTGCTTCAGTTTGCCAAAGCCTTGCCCCGGCAGGATATGTCCTCCATTTTTCCTGAAAAACTATCCATACAATCCTCTGATTTGTTTTTTCGAAATCGATTTAGCACTACAGAAGAAAAGAAGCTGGATAAGTTAATCAAGGAAGCACGCGTTGAAAAGGAGGAGGTAGATACCCGGGTGTTTGTGCGGGAGACACCGGTTCGTTCCACTCAAATTCCCGGATCGGTACCTGCTTGGGGTCAGGGAGCCAAAGTGGAAAAAACCATCGGGCCGATCACACGGGTGGATGGAAGGCAGGTATTTGTGGATGTGTATCGGGTAGAAAAGCTGATTGCACTCCGTAAAAACGGGACCAATGAACCGCTGTTGTTTTTTAAGGCAGCATTTTCTGAACCCAAGATCAAAAAATTAAATGCTCCTCCGGTGGAGGTGACAGATACGTATCAGTTGGTGCCGGGCAGTGTTTGGATTAAAGCCAATTTGCTGACACCCGGCGCTCCTGCGGATCGGTATATAGGCCTTCAAGTTCAGTCAGGCCAAGTCAAGCTTTCAGTAAAGCCGGTATTAAATGGATCCAATCTCGTATTGACCGCTACCTGCGTGGTCCAGGTTAATCTTCAGCTGAATCCGGAATCTGCATTCGTGGACGGAAAGAAAAAACATGGAAAAGACGCTTCCCAATCTGAGCTGAAGACCCCAAATGCTTTTGCTTTTAATTTTGGAGGACCACTGCCATCCAAGATTACTGCCGTTGGAGCCAGTAGTTTGAAGACCTACCAGGAGAGCTACAATTTTTCATTTCAGACCAATAAAAACCCTGAATATTCCTCCCAGCTCAATCGGGTTTTGATTCCCTTGATTGCTTCTAATCTGCAATTTTCCCCCAAGAAATTAGCAAGTCCTTTGTTGGAATTGGAAGGAACGGCAGCCTTAAGTCAAAGTTGGTGGGGGCTGCCCGCAGCTGTCCTGGATGTGAATGCCCCCCTTCAGGCTGCAGGATCAGGAGGGATAATTTTGGATGTTAAAAAAGGGATACTAGCCCGCTGGAAGAGTTTGGAAGGCAATTCCATTCAATTGGGGGCGATGCAAATCTTGGCGGATCCGGGGAGGATTGGGATCACCGCCTTAGCGGGAATCGGATCTGATAGTTATCAGAAGTTTTCTCATTGGAAAGATAATCTGAATCCTCATGGAACCGAACTCTGGCTCAAGATCCCTCAGGACCCGTACTTGATTTATAATTCTCTGGCAGAGGGTACAGAGGTGATTTGGACCAAATGCCATGCGGAAGCCAAAGTCGACCGACCCAAGCTGGTCAATGGACATGCAGTTGAGGTGAAAACAAAAAATTCAATTTTGATTTTGGCCGGTAGTGATACCAAAAAGCTGCTCTATCTGATCGATGACAATATTCTTTGGGACCATAAAACTCCTTTCGAAAAAGTCCCAACTTTTAAAAATTTGGCTTTGGCATTGGAGAATGCCTTGTTTACCGTGTCTCCTGTCAATGGCCTGCTGATTTTTGGAACCTGTGATCCCGACTGGACTAAAATCACCGATTCGATTACCTTCCTCAATTTTGGATTGGTCAGCTATTTGCCTACTCTTCCAGATCCCTATTTGGCCAATTTTGGGATTTTGGGAAAACTCTCAGGTAAAGGAGGAAGCCTAAATCAAATTGTCAATTGGCTGTTTTGCAGGATTATTCAAAAATCCATCCCGGAGAAAGACGATGAAGTCATCGTGAGTTTTCATTTCGGAAATCAAACCAACCAAACTGCTCCAAGTGCCTCAAATCCTCAAGCACCCACTGGGTCTGCCTTGTATAGTAGCCGTTCGGTGGCTCCTGATTCCGTAGTGGGAGTTTTGAGAAATTCCGTCCTTGGACAAGCCAAAAAGGATGTGCCTAATTACGAAGATCAGTACAATGAAAAGATGCGGGTCTTGGATACTGATTATTTTGCTCTGCTGGATGTAAGTTCCAATGCCAATCAGGTTGGGGTGAGCTTTGGGTTGAATCCCAAGTCACCCAGATTTGAGCGTCAAACTGTTGGGGTAGCCCGGGTGACCGGTGAAAATGAGGCAACCATTGACCAAACCTCCGGAGAAATGATTTCCGTGGAAGGGATGCAGGTAAAAGTTCCGGGGCATTATGCCCGAATTTTCCTTTTGCCACAGGTAGCCTGGGAACCCACCATCAATACGTTCCAGCCGGTCAAGCCTATGGATCCCCCACCTGGTTTCAATTACTATCCAAACGATGGGGGACCGACACGATTGCTGAATACCAGTTCACAGAAAGTGACCTTGGCTCCGATTCCACTGACCCATTTTTTGATTGAAAATTTCAAAGAAAAGAAAGCGGATGTCCTCGCCCAATTTACACTTCCTTTTGGCCTCAAGGCCCTCGCCCGATTAGATCAAAGCCCGGATTACAACGGGAAAAACCCAATACTAGAACTGAATCGGCCCTCATTCCAGGATGCTATGGTAGGAGGAATTCAAATCAGAGCCACAGGTGGAAATGCCGGAGCGGTGTGGCCACAGGAGCCTCATCTGAACGATTCCCCGATGTTTGAGGGGAGTACGATCCAGCTGAATAATATCTTGGATCTCTTAGGAAATCCTACCGGGGCCAGTACATTGGGGGATTCGGTCACGGTGGTTTTCAATGGGGAATTTGGTGTCAATGCTCCTCAACCTAAAGGAGTACCGGTTTCTTATTTGGACTTTTCAGGCTATGGAGCCAGCACGTTTTCCAATTGGTTGAGTCCCGCTGCTGCTATCGCTCAAACGAGTCAGGCCAGATTTGATATCATGCTGGGAAGAACTTCGCATGAGATCATACAGATCAAAAGCTTGGTGTATCCCTGGGGAATCCGGGTGGTCAGAACCATCACGTTATTCCGGACAAGTTCTGGATTTATCTATCGGATGGACAGTGGCTGGCAGCCGGAGACGGACGGGCGCTTTGACTTCCGGTATAAATTCAAAATCAACGGTCAAAGCCAAGAGGTGGCACCTTATAAAATCCATCCGGGTACTATCCGCGGACTTTTCAATATCAAAAATATCCGGGAAGATGCCGGCCTTGCTGATTTTGAAAGAACCGACATTCGAAAGACCGGTGACAAATACATCGATCCCGATGGAAATCAACAAACCTGGAATCAACCCAATGAAAATATCCCGGTATTCTGCCGACCGGTGTGGTTTGATGCTGATGTAGAATTGGAAAACCTGGTGCAGGGTCACTCCATGAACCGAACACCTGCCAAGAAAATTTTGGGATATGTTCAGCTGGCACCCTCTGGAGTTCCTTTATCACCTGCCCGGTTCAAAGAATTGCTGGATTTGCAGGGAGGTTTGATTGGGGGGGATATCGACTGTGTGATGGATCTCAATAAATCCGGTCAGCAGTTGCGAGTGACCCGTTTTGATTTTTCCCATGCCACTGACCCCGGTAAACCAGACCCCGTTTTTGTGGCTTCTGCCCGAGGTAGCGTCATTTTGCCCAAAACAGGAAGTTGGAGTATCGTCCAACATAAGGTGGGTACAGGGGAAGTGACCCCTGTACCTCAGCATGTGCCTGTTCCGGTAATCCGGGTAGGAGAATGGACCAAGAACTTTTTCACAATCCCCTTGGACGATCCTAAAAAGCTGCTCAGAATGGCTTCTCCGTCTGAAATCCTGAGAAATCCTGTACCGGAAACCCTGAATTTTGGTATTCTTCAAACCACTTCAACCCAAAAAGCCTTGATTTTGGCGCCGTCTTTTGAAAAAGGAAAGGCCAAGCTACTCAGTAAAATTCCACCGCTCTATGCCGATGCCTACAGTCTGATGGCAGGAAACGGGATTTTTCCCAATGCAGGAAACGCGATCAATGAATTCGGAAAAGCATTCCCGATGCTCACCGGAACAGGAAGCGGACTCAATCAAGTCAAGGCCTTTGTGGAGCGAGTGGATATCAAAGA
>CAYONF010000007.1:13927-82467 GCA_964405255.1 uncultured Limnohabitans sp.
CAGGAAGCGGACTCAATCAAGTCAAGGCCTTTGTGGAGCGAGTGGATATCAAAGACGGAGTTTCTAATGTGTTTGAGTTATTGGCTATAGAAGCCAAAAAGCAAGGAGAATCCATTGTTGATCAGGGTTTTAAACTTTTGTCCGGAAAGGCCAATGAAGGACTTAATAAAGCCTTGGCCTTTGACCTTCCTCCATTTGAAACCGACCTGGTCAATATGGAAGGCCTGAGGATTTATATCCAATATGCGACCACGGAGAAACGGAAAGGTCAACCTGATAAATATGTAGACTCCAAGCTCAACTTTGACATTGACTCCTTTGCTGCTGACGCTGCCAAGACCTGGAAAAGCCGCTTGAATAACCTGGCCATGGTGGTGGATTTGGGGGATTTTGACGGTTTGATGAAAATCAAAGGAAATTTTGACTCCAAGAAAGGTTCGGAATCCGGTTATAAAGGGGAGAAGGACAGTGATTTCCCAACTTTGGGATATCCTACTCCCGATGTGGAGTTTCACAAAGATCTCCAGCCTGTCATTGATTTACTGCAAGTTCTGGCCTCCCTCAGTGAAGGGGACTATGGAGCTGTGATGAAGAAAGGTCTGGAAATCGCCATGAGCAATGCCGGAGAAATCTGGGAATACAAGTTTGAAGCAAAAAAAGAGATCCCGCTGGTAAGATTCCCTCCGGAGGAAAATCTTTACAATGCTCCTACCACTCCTTTAAAGTTGGAGGCTGGACTGGAGCTGGGCGTTTATTTTAACGCTGCATTGAAGGTGACAACAGATCCCAAGCAATTGCTTCCCACTGCCGGGGCTTACATCGGATTCCGGGGAGGCCTTCAGGTCCTTTGTGCTTCGGTAGGGGTAGGGTCAATTTTTGCAGTGGGCGAAGTAGCCCTACAGATCGCCTGTGATACCAAAATAGGCCCAAGCTTGACGATGAAGTTTGGCTTTGGAGTATCCATCGCTGTGGGCTTGCCTGTGATAGGGACGGTATCGGTGACCTATATCGTAGGATGCGAGCTGTACGCGACCATGTCCCTCTTCAAGGTGACCGCCTACATGCTGTTCAAAGGCCACGCAAGTTTAGTCGGTGGATTGGTGAGTGTCACCATTTACATCGAAGCCAGCGGCTCTATTACCCGTCAGGGAGATGTCACTGATTGTACTGCTTCGGTGACTTTTGGACTGGATATCAGCATTTGCTTCATCATCGATATCAGTTTTGAAGAAACCTGGCAAGAAACCCGTCAAATCGCTTAACCCAATTTTTAACTGAATCTATGGAACCGAATAGACTTTTAACCCTCATGGCTCTTCCGCAACATTTTGACGGAGAGCAGCTTCACCTCAACCTGGTATTGATTCCCAGAAATAAGGATCCCGAGAAAATCTGGAATGCCACCGCCAACGGTCAGCAAATTCCAGTTCCGGGTTTTTCAAAATTTCAGCCTCAATTTTCCATTTCCATTGTCACGGGTACTTCAGAAATGCCCATTGAAGCTCCGGGAAATCCGGCTTTTACCCATTTGGAAATCCCGGTGACGGTTTTGGAAGCTTCTAAGAAAGAGGAGTTGATTTTGAAGGTGGCAAAATCCTTTAATATGACAATCGGGGATGATGCCGAGATACTACCGCCTCCAAAACCGGAGTCAAAAACAATCCGAAAATACCTTCCGGTGACTTACAGGGAAAGTTTCAATTTCACCCAACCACGACATCCCAATGCGGTAACCGATGATAGCTATGCCTGCGCAATTCGCGATCAAAAGCCCGTGGGACCCATTGCTCCCAAAACCAGCCTGAGTTGGGGGAAGGTTTTTGCCCATATACTTCGGCAGCCTTTACTGGCCAAAGCCTGCGGAATGATCTATTCCGTCAGTGTGAAAGTCGACAAAACTTGGTTTGAGAAAGGCGGCTATATCTACGCCAATATCGTCAACGAGCCCTATCTGACTGCCCAAAAGAAAACACTGGAGTCCAATCAATCCGCTGCAAATGGTCCTTTGGTCAAGCGATACGCAGCAAGAATTCCCAAATTGAAGGTAGGGGAGGCCAGGCCCGTGTTTTCAGCTTTGACCTTTCCGGTCATTTACAAAAAGGCTTCGGATCCCCAGGCTCCAATCCCCAATGCTCCATGGGATGAGTTGTTTTTGGAATCCAGGTTATACGATGATGGATTTGCCAAGATTGTCCATGCCAATCAGCCGATCAGTGGAAACATGCTGGCCGAGAAGCCGGACGGTTTTGCTCCCCAATCCGAAACCGGAATCCGACTGGGATGGGATGATGAGCAGATTTTGGTTTGGTATATCCGTCAGCTGGCAGAGAATCCGCAAGAAGCAGGAAAGCGGGTGGATGTCCCGCTTTGTGTCAACGGGTACCATATCGATGTCAGAGAGCCCGGGAAAAATTGGGAAAGTCTCAATGCGATCGAATTGGATGCTACTCATCCTCTGGTCAAAGAGTTGTCCTCCAATCAGACCGAAATTCCCTATCAAGTCTATCCCAACAAGATTTCCGGACCTTCGGATGAGTTTTTTTGGATGCCGATGTATTATGCTTCGTGGCTGGGAAAAAGTATGGTTGCGGAGGATAAGGTGGCCATTTCACTCTTCAAGACCGATCAGACTTATTCAGAATTCGCCAAAGGAGTTCAAAACAAGCCAGGGGTTACTCCAAATAAACTCCTAAAGCCTCTGCCTTTGGATACTGATTTAAGGTACGGCGGAACCTATGAATTTAGAGTCAGATTAGCAGATATCAGTGGAGGTGGACCTCAAGTGAATCATGCTCCGCTCAACGAAGCGGCAAATCCCCTGACCACTGTTTCTTTCAGAAGGTACATCAACCCGGATTTATTGCGAATTGATAAACCACTTCACCTGCTGAATCAGACAGCCACGGTCTTTAATGCCTCGGATGCGGATGAGACCAGCTTCGATGACAACACCGTTTTGCTGGTCAAAAGGCCCATGTTGGAGTATCCCGCAGTGATTTTCACCAAAAAATACCCCAATGCGCTTGATTTACTGCGGAATCAGACTTTTCCCGATAAAAATATCAAGCCTGGACTTCCGGATCCGGACGTAACCAAAGTATATGTAAGAGTCGAGGTCAAATCGCTTCGAATGGATAATGCCTGGAGCCAAAATGGCAAAGACGATTACATCACGCTTTATCAGACTCACCGGTTTTTCCCGGCAGATTTCGAATCAACCCTTCAAATCCCGGTTCAATTCATCGATGTTCCGGTTCTCAACTTAGGAAATGAGGCTAATCCATTTCTGAGAGATGACCTGAAAAGCAGTAATCTGGATGGGATGGATGAATTGGTGTTGCCGACGGGGAGACACGTTCGGGTGACCCTGCGTGCCGTGGCAGAGGTGTCGGGAGATGAAGAGGAGTACTTTGGAGTAATAGACTCAGATCAGGAGTTGGATTCCAGATATGGGAAAAAGACCCTTCTTGCCTTCTATCGGCCACCATTTGAGGAATCTGAGCCGCTATTGGGAATATATGGGAATGTGCCTGAAGTTCAGGGGATTTACCTGAAGCCGGATGAAGTGCCTACTCTTAAGAAAAACCAGTTTTCGGCCTTGATTCAACGAATCACTGAAACCAATCAATCGGATGCCGTGAAAAGACTCGCGGATGCTTTGGGCTGCGAATCCAAGGGAATGACCCTTTTGGCACCAAAAGGGCAGCGAATTGCCTTTGGCTGTAGCAACCGAATCAGGCATTCCCTCGCGCCGGATGGAAGCAGCATCACTTTCGCCTCCAATGCCGAATTGCAAAATCATTGGATTGGCGCTTTGAGCTATCAGATGGGAAGAGATTGGGCTTGGGATGCTCTTGATAATGACGCTTTCTCGATTTATAAAACTTACAAGTTTAGAAATGACAGCAGTCAGGAATGGAGGAAAAAGGTTTTGGTAGGAGAGGTGGAGCTCAAGCATACAGTTTCTTTTGAAGCTATCCAGGATGATCGCTATGGGCAGGTCAATAGATCCTTTACACGTATCGTTTTTCTGGATGCTTTGGAACCCAAAAATGACCTAAAACATGGGGCCCTTAATCAGCCCCGTTTTCCGGATGAAATCTGGGCCAATTATGAAATCGAGGCTAACTTCAAACCTCAACATCCGGAAGTAGAACCCAAGCAAACTCCCTGGATGGCTCTTCCGACAGTCATTCCTCCGACTCAGGTCCCCAAAATCAAAAGCGTGGGGATAGCCTTTTCACCTTATGATCGGTCTGAAGATTACAGTTCCTCAGAGGCAAGGAGAAAACACCTTTGGGTAGAGTTTGAAGAGCCGATTCACAATCCGGATGACCAGTACTTCTGTCGGGTTTTGGCGAATGCCCCCGACCAGCTGCTTTCCAACAATGCCTTGGATCAGTTTTTGGCTCCCGAAGAAAGTCCCATCAATTTGGATCCGGAGTGGATTCGGATTATCACCCCCGGTCAGAGCAATGATTTGGCTGGAATGAATGCCATGCAGCAGATGATTCCTTCCACTGATTCGGATCGGCATTTTATTTTGCCTTTGCCCCCTGGACTATATGCCGAAAGTCCTGAATTATTCGGGTTTTTCACGTATGAGTTCAGGGTTGGACACGGGCATTTTGTCAACAGGGATGAGGTGGACAAAGAATACAAGCTTGATTTCAAGAAAGTCGGGGAGCTGCCTTTTGAAAATCAAAACGTGCCCAAAGGCAATCTTTGGTCAACCGCTCAAGGCCGATTTGGCAGGCCACTACGTGTGACAGGCGTCCAACATCCTGTTCCCAATTTGCTCTGTACGCTGAATCGGGATGATCAGCGGATGTTTGTGTCTGCCCCATTTGCCAAGGCTGTTTTCAATGGGAAAAATGTCACTTCCAAACCACCCCGAACCAGTCTTTGGGCGGTCCTTTATGCGCAGGTTTACCAAGCCGATGGATTGGACTTTAGAAATATTCTCCTGGGAGAAAAGGAAATGAAAATCGGAGTAAAAATCAATCCGAAGAAAGGCCTGAAAGATGCTTTTCAGGATATGATCGCTCAAAGTTACCAACCCAATTCGATACCTAAGGTCATCGACGCAAGCTTGAAACTGGATGTCAAGGCTCAGGCAAAAGGAAATATTTTGGCCCAGTTGAAGGACCGGCACCCGGTGGGAACTGCGGTTTTTTCTTCAGAGGAAATAGCTCAACGACTTTCCCTGTTTGGTTTGCCGGAAGACAGTCCTCTGAGTGTGTTGGTAGTGGAAGTATTTGGAAACATCACCAATATCTTCGATCACATCGACTTGATGGATTTATATCGGCAGCGGATCAATCCGGAATTTGAAAATATGGCCAGAGAAGCAGCTACCGGGAAAAGGCCAGAGACTCATGAATTAGCTGAGATCAGACCTTTAAGTAGAGGTTTAGGACACTTTAGGATAGTGAGAACTTCGCCCTTGACCAAGGTGCCTTTTGTCTGCTGTCCGACTTGTGAAAAATAGATTCTAAAATTGCTTTTGAATAGAAAATCCGGCTCTTTGGGCCGGATTTTCTTGTATTAAGCTTTTCCTCTCAGCATCAGATTCCAATACATGAAGGGCAGGCCGTATTTCTTGAGCAGCCACATACTGTATTGTTCTTTGGTCGTATCCACGAAGGTCGAAATCAGAGGATCGCTGTCTTGCACGTTGTCGTATTTGAACTCGCAAAGGAGCATTTTTCCGTACCCCGTTACGATCGGGCAAGAAGAATATCCTTCGTAGGATTTATCTCCGACTTTTCCGGCCTTGATTAGAGTCAGGAGATTTGCGACCAAGACTGGGGCTTGTTTTCGAATGGCCGCCCCTGTTTTTGCCGTAGGAAGATGAGCGACATCACCGATAGAAAAGATGTTTGGGTATCGCTTGTGTTGCATGGTATGAATATCGACATCTATCCAACCTTTTCCCGGACCCTCTTGTATGGAAATTTTGGAATCCTGAATGAATTTGGGAGCCATTTGTGGCGGGGCCAAGTGAAGCATGTCATAATGTACCTTGATTTCGGTCGCTCCGGTGAGCTCTTCACCAAGGGGATTACCCTCCATGATGGTACAGTTACTTTCCCCAGGCTTGGAATATTGGAAATAGATTTCCTGCTTTTCAGGGTCTATTTTGACGGGTGCATAAAATGGCTTGAAAATGATATCCCGATCGTGGATGATTTTATTCAGGGTTTTTGCAAAGGCCGGTACACCGAAGATCACCGTCCCGGGAGTTGCAAAAAGGACATTGGTCTTGTCCCGGATACCTTGTTTTCTAAAATACTCCTCTGCCAAATACATGATTTTTTGGGGAGCACCGCCACACTTGATTGGTGTAGTGGGTTGGGTGAAAACTGCATTTCCGCCCTTGAAATTCTTCAGCACTTCCCAAGTATGCTCAGGATCGGTATAATTGGAACAAACTACTCCTTTATCCAAGGCTTCAGGCAATCCCGGTAAAAGTTCAGGTGCCATGACCAACCCGGGTACCGGTACAAGGAAGTCATAGGTGAGGTCGCCGGACTTTTCAGTCGAAACGGTATTGGTATCCGGATCGATCCCGGTGGCTTTGTCCTGAATCCAGTCCACTCCTTTTGGGATGTAATCTCCTTCTTTTCTGATAGTATCTTCAAAATCGAACACTCCTGCTCCCACCAAGGTCCACGCGGGCTGGTAATAATGCTTGTCCGAGGGCTCAATAATTGCCATTTTTAGGGATGAGTCTTTCAGTTTAAGCTGAGCGGCTATTGTAATACCGGCTGTTCCGCCACCGATAATCAAAATTTGATAATGTTTCATAGTAAGGGTCTTTTAGTACTTGAAATGTAGCCTGCATCAGCCTCTAAAACGGTGATGAAAGTCACGTTTCGGGTTGATTAATGATGAAAAACTCTAAATTCCTAAAAATACTAACTGGCATCCAAGTGATATTTATCACTAACTTGAACCCTAGAAGGTGAACATTTTTGTCTTTTAGTTGAAAGCAATGACTATAGAAAAACTCAAACAAGCACTACCAAACCTTACAGATCCCAGACTTTTGCAGGCCATTTTAGACAAAGGCCAGGTGATGACTGTCGAACCGGGGAAGGTTCTCATGGAGCCAGGCCAGTTTATCAAGGCAGTTCCTTTGGTGATCGAAGGTTCGATCAAAATCATGCGGATGGATGAAGAAGGGAAAGAGCTTTTTCTCTATTACCTAGATCCGGGAGAAACCTGTGCCCTGTCGTTGACTTGTTGCTCGGCAGCCAGGCCCAGTGAAATCAAAGCTGTGGTAGAAGAAAAAGCGGTGATTGTTTTTATCCCGATCCAGATTCACGAACAGTGGTCAGATGAGTTCAAACAATGGAAGGATTTCGTTTCGAGTACTTATCAGCAGCGATTTCAGGAATTGTTGGTCGCCTTGGATGCTGTGGCATTTAAGCGCATGGATGAACGCCTTATGCGCTACATCGTCACCAAAATGAAGCAACACAAAGCCAATGAACTCCATACCACCCACCAGGAAATAGCTAACGAACTTGGAACATCCAGAGAAGTAGTATCCCGACTGCTCAAAACCCTGGAAAAGAAAAAGTGGATCGAACTTGGCCGGAATGTCATCTACATCCGGGATGATTTTGAGGAATTGATCAGCAAATGATTGCCTAAATCATGATCATCAGAGGAATATGGGAATAAGATTTCGGTAAATCGAAATAGTTTCTTTGCATTAACTGCTCCCAAATACTTCGGTTTTTATGGAAGACCATCAAAACCATATCCTCATGTTCCTCCATATACATTTCAAAACCCTCGTTGTCTGAGTCGGCAAAGAAGGTGTGAATCTTTGCAGTGAGCGCAGGGTATTTTTTGTTCAAGTATTTTTCCAATCCTTGCACAGTTAAGGTCTTCTGAAAATCCTGGCTGGTCTGGATATGAAGAAAATCAAGGCCCAAGCCCCATTTTTTGCTGGTAGTGACGACCCAGTCGATGAATTTTGCTTCATGATTGGAAGACTCAAGGGCTAAGGTCAGTTTAGTGATCAGGGATAGATTGGCGTCTTTGGGAATCATCACGACCGGGCAATTTGATTGTTTAATGACCTCAACCACCGTAGGACTCATCACACCTGTTTCAGAATTATGGGGCAAATTGGTTCCCATCACCACCAATGAGGGTTCCTCTAAATCAACGATTTGGAGGATTTGAGCAGCCGGATTTCCTTTTTCAAGGTGGTAAGTAAGTTTGACTCCTGAAGCCTTATGTTGTTCAATGATTTTTTCCAGCATGATTGCTTTTTCCTCTAGCAATGAATCGAAAGAGATTCCTGATTGGAAAAAAAAGTCATAGGCAGATTCCATCACGTGTGTCAGGATGATTTCTCCATTTTCCCTGCGTGATATTGCCAAGGCCAATTCCAATGCCTTGGCTGAGGCAGCTGTGAAATTTATTGGGACGAGGATTTTCATAACACCATTAGTTTGGTAGCTGAAAGGTAGTTTCTTTGAAAAAACCTCGGTTTTTAAGCTCTTTTTTTTTGAGCCGAGTTGAATAGTTGCGTAAACGAACCGTATTCCGGTTTACGTTTTGGGTTTAAAATCCGGACAAATTCAAACAGGGGACCTTGAAGTCTATTGCGTTTTTTGAAATTTCTGAACACTCCGAAGCTGGTTTGTCAAACCCCTCTGCTGAAGGCAAGTATGTGGTAGTTTCAAGTCCAAGTTGATATTTCCGATTTTTTTAGAAGGAAAGGACGGAGATAGATGATCCAAATTAAATCATAACCAACAAAGGCACCTGAGTATGGTAAGCCATTTCAAAAGAATGGCTTTTTTGGAATATGCTATGGATCAGATTGCGATGGTGGTGGCACATGCTCAAAATCATGTGCTGATGCTCCTCAAGAAAAGCATTTAGTCCATCTTCGGCGGTTTCTCCATAATAGGTATAAAACCGCACCGGAAGATTTGGATACTTGTTTTGCAGGTATTTTTCCAAACCCAAAATCGCCAGATCTTCTTTAAATCCATCACTGGTTTGCACATGAAAAAACTCAAGATATAGATTGAGGCCCTGGCAAAGCTTCACGACTTTATCAATGGCAATTGGCTCATGATTGGCAAATTCCAAGGCTAAAGTAATCCGCTGGATCTGATTGATCTGAGAGGATTCAGGGACCACCAGCACCGGGCAATTTGCCTCCTTCAAAAGATTCACTGTGGTACTTCCAAAAAGCGTTTTTTTGATCCCAGATGCCCCGCGGGTACCCATGACGATCAGATCAGCCTCACATTCTTCGGCAATTCTTGCAATGCTTATGGAGGCGGTTCCCTCTTGGATTTTATAGTCGAAAAGTATACCTGTATTCCGATACTTTGACTCCAATTCCTTCATCCGTTTTTGACTTTCTTTATGCATGGAATCCAAAGCGACGGCCGCCTGAGAAGCAAAATCATAGATCAATTCAATAATGAAAACGAGGGTGATCTCGGATTTTTCCTTATTCGAAAGTGAGATAGCCAGATCAAGGGCTTTGATTGAATTGTCGGAGAAATCTACCGGAACGATGATTTTCATGGCTGTGAGGGTTTTGTGAAATTTAGATTTTACCCCTGAGAAAAAACAGAATAAAAGTCATGTTAACGGTAAATTAACCTCCTTACCTGAGGCAGACAGCTTAACTTGGTCCAGTCAGCTTTCCTAAAATGTAACATTTGTCACCGCTTAGGCCTTTTGTGGGGACTTACTTTTGTGGAGAATTAAAAAAACAAAAGATATGGATATCGTTATCCTCATAGGATTTGCTGCTGCGATTTTAATCGGTGTGAGTTTGGGACTAATTGGAGGAGGAGGTTCTATTTTGACCGTTCCGGTTTTGGTTTACATCCTGGGAGTTGACCCGGTGTTGGCTACCGCATATTCGTTGTTTGTTGTTGGGTCTACCTCCTTGGTGGGAGCTGGGACTTACATGAAAAAGGGTTTGGTGAATTACAAAACAGCCCTCGTTTTCTCTATTCCATCCTTTATGGCAGTTTTTCTTACCCGAAAATTTCTGGTGCCGGCACTTCCTGATCCCCTATTTAGTTTGGGGGAAATTGCCATCACCAAGAATGTAGGGATCATGGTATTCTTTGCGCTGATTATGTTGGCCGCTTCGATTTCTATGATCTCTGGCAAAAAGTGTAAAGACTGTGACGAAAATGAACCGATCAAATTCAACTTACCAATGATCGCTTTGGAAGGTTCTGTGGTCGGTGTAATTACTGGGATCGTTGGAGCCGGTGGAGGGTTTTTGATCATTCCAGCCTTGGTTTTATTGGCTAGATTGCCGATGAAAATGGCGGTCGGAACCTCTCTTTTGATCATTGCCGCCAAGTCTTTGATTGGATTTCTGGGAGACGTCTCCACTCAAACCATCGACTGGCAAATGCTGTTGATCTTTACCGGATTGTCCATCGTCGGAATCTTCATCGGTAGTGCACTTTCCAAAAAAATCAATGAAAAGGCCCTGAAAACCGGCTTTGGATGGTTTGTTCTGGTAATGGGGATCTACATCATCGGAAAAGAATTAACAGCATTGTAATCTATGATTCAGGAGTATTTCAAAATTTTCATCGACGGGTATTACGGATATTGGAATTACCTCACTTCGGAAATTCTATATCCCTCATGGCACAACTACTTCTGGTGGTTGATCGGCTTGTCCCTTGTCGTCTGGATGCTTGAAATTTTTTTTCCCTGGAGAAAAAACCAGCCGGCGATCCGGGAGGATTTCTGGCTGGACGGTTTTTACATGTTCTTCAATTTCTTTCTCTTTTCTCTGATTGTATACAATTCTGTTTCCAATGTTGCCGTGGAGTTGTTCAATGACTTTCTGGGCTGGTTTGGAATCGAAAATCTGGTGGCTATTCAGGTAGCCAGCTGGCCGGCTTGGTCGCAGTTCCTCCTGATGTTTCTGATCGCGGATTTTATCCAGTGGAATGTCCACCGATGGCTGCATCACAGTCCCTGGCTTTGGGAATTTCACAAAGTGCATCACTCCGTAGAGCAGATGGGTTTTGCAGCGCATCTTCGCTACCACTGGATGGAGACGGTCGTCTATAAATCAGTCCAATATGTGCCCCTTGCGATGATCGGATTTGGATTGGATGATTTTTTTATCCTGCACATCATTACGATCGCCATCGGTCACCTCAATCATGCCAATGTCAAAATCACCTATGGACCTTTGAAATACCTCCTCAATAACCCGGTGATGCACCTTTGGCACCATGCCAAGCACCTTCCGGAAGGAAGCCACGGGGTTAATTACGGGATTTCTCTGAGCCTTTGGGACTACCTGTTTGGCACCGCATACATTCCCAATGAAAACGAAAATGAACCCCTGGGCTTCGATCATTTGGAGGAATTTCCAAAGACCTTTTGGTCACAAATAACCTATCCATGGAACAAAAAGAAGTAAACCGGCGAATGCCTTACAATAACTGGAGCTTTGTTATTGTATTGTCTATTGCCTTGGGATTAGCTCCCCTCACGGTTGAACCTCACATTTGGGGTAAAATCCGGTGGATAGCCGGAGGCGCAGTAGGAATGAAACTTATCGATTGGGGAGATTTTTTGATGCATGGCGCACCTTGGGTGCTCTTGATCCGCCTGGGGGTGATCGAACTTAAAGCCAGGATGAAATCAGCAAAGGCCTGATTCACTATCGTGACTTTTATTACTGACCCAAGGAGAGGGTTGCCTGTACTTTTGTTTCAGAAATAAAATAACAGCAACCATGTTCAACTTCTTTAGCGCGAAAGCAAAAAATTACGAAGATATTCCTGCAGGTCCATTTCATGACCTGATGCTTCAGCCCAATACGGTCATTCTGGATGTAAGAACCGCGGGGGAATTTGCAGGAGGTAAAATCCGGGGCGCCAGAAATATCGATATCATGTCTTCAAACTTTGTAAATCAGGTGAAAAATCTTCCCAAAGACAAAACTTACCTGGTGTACTGCCGAAGCGGAAACCGTAGCGGCCAGGCTTGCGAAATCATGGCAGACCTTGGATTTGAGAAATTAAAAAATTTATCAGGAGGCATAATGAGATGGCCTTTTGAGACAGTCTGATGAAAAAGGATTTTTGGGTTTAGGTTAGAAAGAAAAGGCCGGATATGAAAAATGTCCGGTTTTTTTATTTCTGCCAAATCCGAATAAAGAAGGCAGGTCGTATATCCCCCAAACCAATTTTACGATCATGAAAAAAGGAAAAATAAACTCTTTTGGCATTGCTATAATTTTGTCGGCAATGGTTTTGGTTTCTTGCCAAGATGATAATGGGCCCAGGGTCACCAATCCCGGAAATCCGCCATCGGTGAATCTCACGGTATTGGGGGAAGGTAATATGTTGTATTACTTTGAAGACGGAAATATCAATCTTCCGGCTATGACCAAGAGTATCGTGGGCTTGGCCTCAGGAGAAATGATGATTTCTGTAGATTATCGTCCTGCCACCGGCCAACTTTACGGTCTTAGTTCTTCAAGCAGGCTTTACCTGATCAATGAAAACTCGGGAGCAGCCACTCCGCTTGGAGCTACTCCGTTTTCCCCGGCAATTGACGGTGTAGGTGCTTCCATTGATTTCAATCCCACAGTGGATAGAATACGACTTGTCTCTCAAAATGGGCAAAACCTCAGGCTTCATCCCGAAACAGGAGCTGTTGTTGCGGTAGATGGCAGAATCAATGGAGGAATGAATCCGGTCATTTCTGGTGTGGCTTATACCAACAGTGTTTCCGGCGCGACTTCCACGGTATTGTTTGATATCGATATTGCACAGGACAAACTTTACATGCAGGTGCCACCGAATGATGGAGGACTGCAGGAAGTAGGAAGTTTGGGTGAGGATTTTGACGGAGCGACAGATTTTGACATCAGTCCTGACAATGAATTTGCCTTGGCGGTAAGCCGTAATGCCAATCAATCCAGATTGTTTCTGATCGATCTCGCCACGGGAACTGCCACATGGGTGGGGAGGTTCAATGAAGATGTCCTCAGTATAGCGCTTAAGACAAATCCTGTGGCTTATGCTGCTGATGCCAGCGGAAAACTTTTCCGATTCAATCCTTTGGATCCAGAACCTTCCATGGTTGATTTTCAGGGGCTGATGTCCGGAGAGCAGATAGTCGGCTTGGATTTTAGACCGGCAAACGGCCAATTGCTGGCAGTTTCCAACAAAAGTCAACTTTATGCAGTCAATCCATCCAATGGGATGCTGACTGCGATAGGGAATCCCTTCATGCCAATGATCGATGGCGAGCGAATTGGATTTGATTTTAATCCCACTGTAGACCGAATCCGACTGGTGACCAACACAGGCCAAAATCTCCGGCTTCATCCAGATCTGGGAACTGTAGTTGCCACGGACGGGAAACTCAATCCCGGCACACCGATGGTTTCCGGGGCGGCTTACACGAACAATTTTGCAGGAACTACGGCTACCACCCTTTTTGTCTTAGACCATGGGACTGGAATGCTTTACACCCAAACCCCTCCAAATGATGGAGTTTTGGTGCCGGTTGGATCCCTTGGTGTATCTGTCACTGGCCAGAATGGATTTGATATAGGAGGAAATTCCGGTAATGCCTTCGCGGTGTTGACGGTAGGAAGTGCAGCGGGTGTGTACACGATCAACCTCATGACCGGAGCTGCTACCAAGATTTCAGATTTGAATTTTACGCCAGTTGCAATGGCAGTTGGACTTGGTTTTTGATTGAGAAGTTGGGTTAGTTGATTGGAAAAGGCCGGATCAATGATCTGGCCTTTTATCGTTTTGAAATTTTGTTGAGGGCGATGCCACGCTGCATCCGGGAGTGAAAAACGGTCATATCCTCCGGACCTTTTTTGGAATGCTTCGTAGCTCGACCCTGAACCCGGGCTCTCCACATTTTGAAAGAACTTCGCTTCATGTTTCGCCTCATGATTTCGATGGTTTCTCCCTCACTGATCCCAAATTGAGCTTTAATTGCATCAAACGGCGTTCGGTCTTCCCAGGCCATTTCGATGATTCGGTCGACTTCTGCTTCTGTCAGTTGCTTGATTTTATTCATGTGATTCAAACTTTGAAGGCTTAGTAAGGTTTTCTAACCTGATGAAAATTTCTGTTGTCTGGCTAAAGCGGGATTTGAGGCTGAGCGATCATGAGCCTTTGACGGAAGCAATCCAGTCCGGTTTGCCCATATTGCTAGTATATGCCTTCGAACCCAGCCTGGTAGCCGCTCCCCAAAGCAGTGATCGGCATTGGCGTTTTGTGTGGGAAAGCCTTCAGGATCTTCAAGTCCGATTGAAACCCTTTCAGGCTCAGGTGATGATTTTCTACGAGGAAATAGAAAATGTATTCGAGGCATTACTTGAGGAATTCGACATCGATTCTGTCTATTCTCATCAGGAGACAGGTATCAAAATTACGTTTGACCGGGACTTAAGGATGGCAGAGTTTTTCGCTTCAAAGGGAATCCAATGGAAGGAATACCTCCAACAGGGAGTGGAGCGAAAAAGGAAAAACAGAAATCGCTGGAATAATCTCTGGTTTGGCTTGATGAATGCTTCTTTAAAGCATCCAGAGTTGAAAAAGGCCCGATGGGTGGGCATTTCTAAAGGATTTTGGGAAAAATTCCCCCAGCTTCGTATCCCGGAAAACTGGAAAAATCCCGACCCGCTGATGCAGCCCGGAGGCGAATCTACCGGTAGAAAATACCTGAAAAGCTTTTTGGATGACAGGGTCAAAAATTACAACAAACATATCAGCAAACCCGAACTCAGCAGGAAAGGGTGCAGCCGACTTTCACCCTATTTGGCCTGGGGTTGTATTTCCCTTCGTGAGGTATATCAGCTTTCTTTTTTGACCTCCCAAAAGGGTTTTCAATCCCGAAACATTTCCAATTTTCAGTCCAGATTAAAGTGGCATTGTCACTTTATTCAAAAGTTTGAGATGGAATCCAGAATGGAGTTCGAACCCATCAATCGCGGATTTCTAGACTTTCAATATACGATCAAACCTGTGTGGATTAAGGCTTGGGAGGAGGGAATGACGGGTTTTCCTTTGGTGGATGCCTGTATGCGGTGTCTTTCGGCAACAGGCTACCTTAACTTCAGAATGCGAGCGATGGTGGTGTCGTTTCTCACTCATCATCTGGGCCAAAATTGGAAATCCGGTTCCAATCACCTCGCCAGGATGTTTTTGGATTTTGAGCCGGGGATCCATTATCCCCAGCTTCAGATGCAGGCAGGAGTCACTGGAATTAATACGGTCAGAATTTACAATCCCATTAAGCAGTCCCAAGATCATGATTCGGATGGGACATTTATCCGAAAATGGGTTCCAGAACTGGCCAAATTGCCTAATTCACTCATTCATACCCCATGGGAATTGACACCCATGGAGCAGCAGGAGTTGGGTTTTGAATTGGGAAGAGACTATCCCTTTCCTCTAGTCGATGCCGAAAAATCCGGAGCTGAAGCAAGAGATCGAATCTGGTCGGCCCAAAAACTTCCCGAAGTGATCAAAGATTCCAAGCGGGTGTTGGCTCGACATACTTTACCCAAAAGATGGGCCTGATATGAAAAAACAACATTTACCCACCAAAATCTGTCCCGTTTGTAACCGACCTTTCACTTGGCGGAAAAAATGGGAAAAGAACTGGGAAGAAGTCAAATATTGCTCTGACCGATGCCGGGGGGATGTAAAAAAATCCCTGAAATCTCAACGATAGGCTCCGATATAAAATCCCAACCAGATCAAAAGTGGCAGGAAATAAGCGATCAAAACCACCAGGGTGCTTTCTTCCAGACTTCGCCTGCTGATGGTGTGGTAGCCCAACACCCACACCGCTCCATAGATCAACTCAAAGATATTCAGTACGGAAAGCGGATAGAGGTACTTGTCTTCCACATTGCCAGGACCGACCAGCCACAGGGCGGATAAGGGTTCAAAATTTTGAATATCCAAATAGGTCACATTGCCAGAGGGATTCATGTACACCAGCAGTCGAAGGAGTTCCGGGAAAATAAAAATCACCTCTGCGACCAGAGCGAATTTCCAGAGTTCTTTGAAGTTGGCTTTGTAACCGATCATCAGTCCGATGGACCAAAATAAAAATGCGATCACCGTGAATTTCCACAATAAGGCAAAGGGCGTCCATACGTAATTGAGCAAATTGAAAATGTGGAAAAACATCAGTCCGCCCTGTTGATCCACATTTTCATAATCAGGAATAGATTCCAAAATCAGCGTATTGGTTAAATACCTGATCACCAGAAAAATGATCACCAGAATTAAAAAATAAAGCCTTTTGTCGAAATCAATCAGCTCGGTTAAGCGTTGAGCAAGGGGAGAAGCAGGTTTGGCCATTTCCGATTGTAATTGTGATCAAATCTAAACGATTGTTTGGATTTCGCCGTAGTTTTGCTTTCGAAACGGAAATAAAGTAATGAGTAAGAGATTTTGGGTAATAGTTTGGAGTTTGTGGATCGCTCTAGGGTCCGTAGAGTCATTTGGTCAGGCAGGCGGTCCTGTGAATCCTTCCAAAGACTCAGGATACTTGTTGCTGGACAAGGGATTGCAATACCGCATTACCAAGTCCATCAACAGCATGTACAACTTCGATTTCCCGACAGCTGAGCGCGATTTTGCTGTGATCATGTACCAATATCCCACCCATCCCTTACCTGATTTTTTGATGGCTTTGGGTTATTGGTGGAGGATAGAAATCGACGTCACCAATACCAAATACGATGATATTTTCATTCAATACCTAGACCGAGCCAATGAAAAGGCGGAGCGGATGTTTGATGAAAATCCAAAAAATAAAGAAGCTGCGTTCTTTTTGGCGGCGGGTTATGGATTTCAGGGGAGATTGTACAGTGAGCGAAAAAGCTGGACCAAGGCAGCTTGGGCGGGGAGAAATGCATTGAAATACATGGAGCTGAGCAGGGGCGAAGCCGAATTCAATCCGGAATTACTCCTTGGTGATGCTTTGTTCAATTATTTCTCCGTCTGGATACCTGAAAATTATCCTCTGCTCAAACCGGTCATGGCGCTTTTTCCGAAAGGAAATAAGCAACTTGGCTTACAGCAGTTGGAAACTGTAGCTTCCAATGCCTTTTATACCCGGGTGGAAGCGCAGTATTTTCTTTTCCGTCTATATGCTTCTGAAGAAAAACGACCCTACGATGCCTTGAGAATTTCAGAATACCTGCATTCGAAATTCCCGAACAATCCCTATTTCCATCGATCCTATGCCAGGCATCTTTACACGGTAGGCAGATGGACTGAAGCCGTGGATCAATCCTATGAAATCCTCAACCGGATCGATTCAAGACAATATGGCTACGAGTCCAACAGCGGGAGGTTTGCCGCATTTTACATCGCGGAATACCACTATCGGGTAGGAGATAGGGCCGAGGCCAAGAAGTATTACCTCAAGACTGTAGCATACGGAGAAGAATCCGAGTCACAGGAAAGTGGTTATTATTTGCATTCCCTGATCCAGTTGGGAAAAATTGAAACTGCGGCGAAAAACAAGGCGCAGGCCAGGAAATATTTTGACCGGGTAAAGAAGTATGCCAAGCGAAATCATCCCGCTCATAAAGAGGCAAGAGATTTTATCAAAAAGAATAAACTTTAACCAAATTTCATCCGTTTGAAAAGTTCATCGCAGGAGATAATTTGAATTTTTTTCTGGGTGTCAAGGTTTATAGTAGGAATCTTTGCCTAAACCGAATAAATGATTAACAATATTTTGATTTCCGTTCATCAAAAAGCGTTAAATCGATTTAAAACTTTCATCAATTATATTAATTTTGCACAACATAAAATTTTGTAAAGACGAGATAACATGGACAATAGCGTTAGAATCAAATTCGATAAAATAGATCGCAGGATTCTAGAAATCCTACAAGGCAACGCCAAAATTACCAATGCCCAGTTGTCCAAAGACATTGGACTTTCTCCAGCGCCTACTTTGGAGCGAGTAAAGAAACTGGAGCAATCCGGAATCATCAAAAGCTACCATGCCAAGCTTGATCCGGAGAAAATCGGACTTGGCGTGAGCACATTTGTATTGGTCAGCCTGATTGGTCACAACAAAGGCAACATCGATGCTTTCATGAAGGAAATCAACGAGATTCAAGAGGTCATCGAGTGTCATCACATCACAGGTACAGGAGACTTCATTTTGAAGATCATTGCCAAGGACATCACCGCGTATCAAAAATTGATGCTTGAGAAAGTGTCAGAAATCAAAGAGGTTGATTCCATGCAGTCCATGGTAATTCTTTCTACCTTTAAGGATTCAAAAGTGCTACCTATTCCTGCCTAAGCAAGGATTTTACACAAAATTGAGGGTGGCACTGCCGCCCTTTTTTTTTGAAAAAATATGACTGATAATCCTTGGACCACACTCAAAATCACGCCTGTCTATGATAATCCCTGGATCAGGCTGGAGCAACACGACATTATTAATCCAGCAGGAAAGGCAGGGATTTATGGAAAGGTGCATTTCAAAAATCGGGCAATGGCTATTGTCCCAATCGACAAAGAAGGAAATACCTGGCTGATTGGTCAATATCGCTATCCATTGGACATTTATTCCTGGGAAATTCCGATGGGGGGTGGACTCATCGGGAAGGACCTGCTCGAATCTGCCAAGCGGGAACTGAAGGAAGAAACCGGTTTGACCGCTGAAAAGTGGACCGAAATCATGCAAATCCACACGTCAAATTCTGTCACTGACGAGCTTGCCATTGTTTACCTTGCAGAAGAACTGAGCCAAGGGGAAACCGAATTTGAAGAAACCGAAATCCTTCAAATCAAAAAACTTCCCTTTGCACAGGCTTTGGAAATGGTAATGAACGGAGAAATCACCGACAGCATCAGTGTGGCTGGGATTCTCAAAACAGCCCGGATTTTAGGATTTTAATCTCATGACGCTCAAAAATCACTTATCTACTACGTTTCATTTGGCCTATCCGGTCATGCTGAGTCAGCTTGGTCAGGTGTCCGTCGGAGTGGCGGATAGCATGATGGTAGGCAGATTGGGTGCTTTGCCTTTGGCAGCAGCCTCCTTGGGCAACAGCATTTTCTTTGTCATTATGATGTTTGGGATAGGGATTTCTATGGGAATCACTCCTTTGGTTTCTGTGGCAGACGGAAAGGATAAGCCCAAACGGATTTCAAGACTTTTTAGCCATGGATTGTGGATTAACATGGCCACCAGTGTGGTCTTGACAGGAATAGTCTTGGGGCTTTCTCAAGGCTTGCATTACCTCAATCAGCCGGAGGAGGTGGTGGTTTTGGCGGTTCCTTACCTGTTGATCATTACAGCCTCTCTATTGCCTTTGATGATTTTTCAGACCTTCAAGCAAATGGCTGAAGGCTTGTCACAGACCCGTCAAGCGATGTTCATTACCATTTTCGCCAATTTGGTCAACGTATTTCTAAACTACGTGCTGATTTGGGGAGTATGGGGTTTTCCTGAATTAGGGCTCAACGGCGCAGGATGGGCTACGCTTATTTCCAGAGTCCTGATGGCCTTGATTATGGGGGCATATATCCTTGGCTCCAAGCGATATAAGAAATATCAGTTCAGGCTCGGTCTTCCCGGAGCAAGTTTCCCGATGATTTCCAGAATTCTAAAAATCGGAATCCCGACTGGATTTCAGTTCATTTTTGAAGTTTCGGCTTTTAGCACAGCGGCAATTATGATGGGTTGGATTGGGGTAAATGCCCTTGCCGGTCATCAAATAGCACTCAATCTTGCTTCCATTTCTTACATGATGGCGACTGGGCTAGCTACTGCAGGGATGATTCGGGTCAGCAATCAAATCGGAAAAGGAAACCTTAAGGCGATGCGCGAAGCTGGAATGGTAGTTTTCGGAATGGTGGTAGCCTTTATGTTTGCCTGTGCAGTGGTTTTCTTCAGTTTCAGGTATTTCCTTCCCACCCTTTACATTGATGATCCCGAAGTCATCGCACTTTCGGCTTCTCTCCTGATTATTGCCGGGTTGTTTCAGCTTTCGGACGGAGTTCAGGTCGTGGGCTTGGGAGTTTTGCGGGGAATGGAAGATGTCAAAGTGCCTACCCTTGTCACCCTCATGGCCTATTGGGTGTTGGGACTTCCTTTGGGCTATGTGTTGGCATTCGAATTTGGAATGGCAGAAAAGGGAATTTGGTATGGTTTATTGATCGGACTGAGCATCACTGCCGTGATGTTATTTTATCGCTTTCATCAGCTGAGTAAACGAAAACTTGCAGAAAAGGCTTCCGCCCCAATTCAATCCTCGATTTCATAAAAAAGACTTCACCGGTTTTCATACGAAAAGCTATCTTGGGATCTCATTTAACCAGATTTTCATGAAGCGGCTTTTACTTCTCTTTTTGGTGGCATTGACCACTTTTCCTTCCTTTTCTCAGCAACCAGCCGTGCTTTCCCAACGGGAACAGGCAGAGGTGATTGATTCCTGGCTTGAGGACCGGATCCAGAATCTTTTGCCATCCCTGATGACGGAGACGGGAATTGACATGTGGATTGTAATGTCCAGAGAATACAACGAAGATCCGGTCATCCGGACTTTGCTTCCTGCCACATGGCATGCTGCCCGAAGGAGAACCATCTTGGTCATGTATCAGCCTCAGCCCAATGCCAAAGTGGAAACTTATGCCATTGCACGATATGATGTCGGAAAATCATTCAAAAAAGCCTGGGATCCGGAAGCCCAACCTGATCAATGGAAGGCCTTGATGGACATTGTTTCCTCAAAAAACCCAAAGAAAATCGGTCTCAACTTCGCCAAAGATTACGGACACGCCGATGGTTTGACTCATTTTGACTTCGAGGAATTCATGAAAAACCTTCCTGAAGCGCAAAAAGGGAAAGTGACCTCCGCACAAACTCTGGCTGTGCGGTGGCTGGAAACCCGGACAGCAGCAGAAATGGCAGCTTACAAGCACATCCAGGAATTGGCGCATTACATTATCGCCGAGGGACTTTCAGATCGTGTGATTACCCCGGGTGTGACCACCACCGAAGATGTGGTTTGGTTTTACAGGGAAAAAATCAAGGAAATGAAACTGGATACCTGGTTTCATCCAACGGTGGATATTCAGCGCCCGGACCCAAGTTCTACAGAAGCCAGCCGTTCATTTGCGGTTCGACCGGATGAGCAGGTAATTATGCCGAGAGACTTGCTGCACATTGACTTTGGGATCACTTACCTGAGATTGAATACGGATACCCAGGAATTGGCTTATGTGTTAAAAGCCGGAGAAACCGAAGTTCCCAAATATCTCCAAGATGCATTGGCGATTGGAAATAGACTTCAGGATATTTTGACTTCCAATTATGTGGCTGGAAGAACAGGAAATGAGATTCTCCGGGCTTCCCGTCAGCAAATGGAAAAAGAGGGAATACGGGGAAGTATTTACACCCATCCGCTGGGTTATTACGGCCACTCAGCAGGACCGACCATCGGAATGTGGGACAATCAAGGTGATACTCCCGGTGCAGGAGATTTTCCGCTCTATGCCAATACAGGTTATGCGATTGAGTTGAATGCGGTTGTTTTTGTCAAAGAATGGAACAAAGATGTCCGGGTGATGCTGGAAGAAGGAGCATTCTTTGATGGGCAAAAAGTCACTTACTACAATGGCCGTCAAAAGTCAATATTAGCTATTCCCCGAGTCAGCAATTACCTGGGTTATTGATGCTGAAGGAAGGTTTTCCGGTCTCTTTTGATGAATATCAGAATCAGAAAGGCCAGAAAAGCCACTCCTCCAGAGGAAAGAAATACGAGCCGGAAGTTTTCAGGATTGTTTGCATAAAGCCATCCTGAAATCACCGCCCCAACCCCGATTCCGCTTTCCAGAAAAATATACATCGTAGCCAAAGCTCTTCCTCTGAATTTGTCCAATGATCGGTCCACCACCCAGGCGGTAGTGGTTGGGCTGTACATCCCTACAGCAGAGCCAAAGAGGACTCCGGAGCTGAGCAAGACCACTTTGCTTTCTGCAAAAGCCACCGAAACCATCGCAAGCATCATGCAGACCACGGCTGCACGAAGTACCACCACTCGGCCGTAGCGGTCGGAAGTTCTTCCAGAAATGAGTCGTATTCCGAGAGAAGAAAGCGTAAATACCGCGAAAAACAACCCTTTGTTTTTGATCCCCAGATGAGTGGAAAAGTCAGGAATGATGGTTAAAACCACTCCGAAAGAAAAGACCGAGAGAAACAGGATGATAGAAGGAAGCAAAACCCGTTTCTCGATGATCTCAGTCCGATCCAGTTTGAAAAGTGAGAGCCGAAGAGGCTCTTTTTCAACCAGGGTCTCTTTCAGTCGCATCAAAATCAAAATGGAAAAAATAGCCGTAAACGCTGCGCAATAGAAAAGCGTGTTGATCGGCCAAATGCTGGCAATCCATCCGCCGATGGCGGGACCGGCAGCCATTCCCAAGGAGCCAAAAAGCGATTGGATTCCCATGGCTTCCCCGCGTTTTTGGAAGGGAACAATATCTGCAACATACGCTGAAGCTCCTGTCGGTGTAAAGCCTGCCGAAAAACCATGAGCAAACCTCAGAAAGAGAAATCCTGATACAAATGTCAGCAAAGGATAGAGCAAGCCCACCACAAAGCATACACTCGCTCCAACCATCATCACAGGAATTCGGCCGATTTTGTCCGCAAGCTTTCCGCTGAAAGGTCTCGAAAGTCCGGCGGAAAGGGTAAACAAGGCAATAATCAATCCTTTGTAATCTTCACCCCCCAAGGAACTCAGATAAGCCGGAAGTTCCGGTATGATCATATTGAAGGAAGAGAAAAACAGAAAAGAGCTCATGCAGAGCAGGAAAAAATCCAGCGTAAAAAAAGAGGGAAGTAGACGCATTCAGAGTTTCAATTGGAATACAAAAGGCCGGAGTAAATATCCGGCCTTGGTGATTAGTCTTTGTTGGCTTCTTCTTCGCTTTGGGCGAGCAGGAAGGCTTTCATGAATCCATTCAAGTCTCCGTCAAGGACACCTTGCGCATCTGAAGTCTCAAATCCGGTCCGGTTGTCTTTGACCAGTTTATAGGGGTGAAGCACGTAGTTTCGAATCTGTGAACCAAAATCAACTCGAAGTTTAGAAGATTCGATTTTGGCGATTTCGGCGTTTCGCTTTTCCAATTCCATTTGGTAGAGTCGGGATTTGAGCATCTGCATTGCTTTCTCACGGTTGGCCAGCTGAGATCGCTCTACCTGACAAACTACCACAATGCCTGTTGGTTTGTGTGTGAGCTGAACCTTGGTTTCCACCTTGTTTACGTTCTGTCCACCGGCACCTCCGGATCGGGAAGTGTGAAGTTCCACGTCTGCCGGATTAATCTCAATTTCAATGGAATCATCCACTTCGGGATAGGCATAAACCGAGGCAAAAGACGTGTGTCTTCTTCCCCCTGAATCAAATGGAGAGATTCGCACCAATCGGTGAACTCCGGTTTCGGATTTCAGAAATCCGTAGGCAAGCGGGCCTTCAAATTCCAAGGTGGCAGATTTAATCCCTGCAACTTCCCCAGGCTGAACGTCCACCTCTTTTACTTTGTAGCCGTTCTTCTCTCCCCACATGATGTACATACGCATCAGGATGGAAGCCCAGTCGTTACTTTCCGTACCTCCTGCACCGGGGTTGATTTCCAGTACGGCATTGAGTTGATCCTCTTCCGCAGAAAGCATCTTTTTCAGCTCGAGTTCCTCGACGGCATCTTTTGCCTTGAGGTAGTCGGCTTTCAGTTCCTCCTCGGTGACTTCGCCAGCATTGTAAAATTCATACAACACATCAAGATCTTGGATGATTTGATCCAGATTTTCGAAGGAAGTGGTCCAGCCTTTACGGGCTTGGATTTGTTTCATGGTTTTTTCGGCTTCTTCCGGATTGTTCCAAAAGTCTGCCTGGGCCGAGACGGCCTCTAGGTCTTGGATTTCTACTTTCTTACGATCGTAGTCAAAGATACCTCCTCAAAGCCGAAGTGCGGGCTTTCAAGTCTTTCAGTTGTTCTGAAGTCATCTGTCTAGGTGAAAATTTAGGCTGCAAAAGTCCGAAAAAATATTCGCTTTTGCCAGCAAACTCCGATTAATCCATCCGCATCAGGATGATTTGGATTCCGTTTCTTCCCTCGTTTTTGAAGGTTTTGTAGCGCAAAGGCAAAAGTGCCAAACCTGTTCCGATCAATATTCCGGAGGTGACTGCTACTCCCTGATCGATTTGCAATTCCCCTTCTTGATAAAGGCCGTTGACCGCCTCCACGGTCAATAAAATTGTACCGGCTCCGAGAAAAAGCGCAGTGAGATTCCTGAGGGTTCGGTTTCTGGGATCTTTGTTCCGAATGTCAACTTCCAAAATATCTGATGGACTCAGAATATTTTCCTCCAGGTAAATAAAATCAGTTTCGAGCCGGACTATTTTGTCCGTAATGAAATAGCCCAGTTTTTTGCTTTTGTAGGTGATCTCCTCTCCGGGATAATATCTGATCTGAGATTTCTGATTGCTACCTCGTTTGAGTAGGATAAAGTCCTTGGATTGGGCTTGAGCTCCAACCATCAAAAAGAGAAAAAAAAGAAGAAATGAGACTGACTTCATAAAGGAAAAGTAATAAAAAACGGGAAGTTGACTCCCCGTTTTTCCTTAGATTTTAACGATCCAGCCTCTTGTGTCTGTAATGTCCCCGTACTTAATACCGTCCAGCTCATTAAGCACTTTGGAGGAAAAGGCCTCGGAGGATACTTCCGGCAAATTGTAATCTTTCCCATTTACATTGATTTTGGCAATGTGAGCGATGGTCGCGGCGGTTCCTGTTCCAAAAGCTTCTCTCAGGGATCCATTTTCCAAAGCCTCCTGAAGTTCAGAGACTGTGAGAAACCGTTCTTCCAGCGGCTTTCCCCAGTCTTTAGCCAATTGAATGACCGAATCCCGGGTGATTCCTTTTAGAATGGTGCCGGTATGGGTAGGGGCGGTGATTAGAGTACCGTTGATGTCAAACATAACATTCATGGTGCCGCTTTCTTCGATTTTACTGTGAGACTTTCCATCGGTCCATAGCAATTGATCGTAACCTGCTTTTTGGGCCTGAAGTGCAGGATAGAGGGAAGCTGCGTAATTTCCGGCGGTTTTTGCTGCGCCGGTTCCGCCCTCTGTGGCACGGGTAAAATTCGTTTCCACTTTCACATTGACCGGCTTGCTGTAATAAGCTCCTACCGGGCAGGTGAAAATCATAAATTTATACGTATCGGAAGGTTTCACTCCGATGTAATTGTCTGTCGCAAACATGAATGGGCGGATGTAGAGACTGGATCCTTTTCCGGATGGAACCCAGTTTCTGTCCAAATCCAACAACTGAAGCAAGCCTTCCATGAAGATTTCTTCCGGGATTTCCGGCATACACATGCGTGCTGCAGATTCATTCATCCTTCTGGCATTGGCATCACCTCTGAATATCAGAATTTCTCCCTTTTCATTTTTGTAGGCTTTCATTCCTTCAAAGATGGATTGCCCATAGTGCAGGGCGGCATTTGCCGGCTGAAGATCCAAAGCACCATACGGTTCAATTCGAAGATCAGTCCACTCCCCATTTTTGTAATCGGCCACAAACATGTGGTCAGAAATGGTTTTTCCAAACACTAGATTGGAGAAGTCTGTTTCCGGAAGTCTGGATTTGGAGGTTTTCTGAACCGGGATAGCAAGGGAGGTCTTCATACTCGATTGATTTGGAGGCGGTCTGCCTCGTGTTTTCTATAAGTTAACTTGCCGGGTAGGCAATAGGATTGTCAGATTATTTGGCAATTTACCAAAATTCCTTTGCCTATTTCAACCTTGGTTTCCAGGTCACTTCATCGATTTTCAGTTCCTGGGCCATTTTTCTCCCTAAAACAAAAAGATAGTCTGAAAGCCGGTTCAAGTATTGGATGACCAAGTCTGAAACCGGTTCAAAAGAGGCCAATTCCACTACGATGCGTTCTGCCCGTCTGCACACTGTTCTTGCCAGATGGCAAAAGGAGACAGACTGATGCCCTCCCGGTAGAATAAAAGCAGTCAGCATGGGGAGTTGTGCATCCATCAGATCCATTTCCTGCTCGAGCAATTCCACATCTTCCAGATGAAGATCGGGTTTTTTGACATTGTCTTTGCCTGGGACCGTCGCGAGATCTGCCCCGATGGTAAATAAGCGATCCTGAATTTCCTTTAAAATATCGGATCTCTTTTCATTGACTTCTTGGTCTCTAAGCAATCCCAAGTAGGAATTTAATTCATCAATGGTACCATAGGCATCAATCCTCAGATCAGATTTGGGAACTCGCATTCCCCCGAGAAGTGATGTGATGCCCTGGTCTCCAGTTTTTGTATAGATTTTCATGCTGCCCCGATCTTTCAGGGGCAAAAATAAGAATCTATTTCTATTTACATGGAGTAAATCAAGCGTGCATAGCCACGCCTCGGGTAGGACTTGGATTAACTTTGTCAGATTCCACCAGGCCGTCTCTCAGTCTGATTATCCGGTGTGCATAATGCGCGATGTCATCTTCGTGGGTCACCATGATGATGGTATTCCCTTTGGCATGAAGCTCATGGAAAAGCTCCATGATGTCATGGGAAGTTTTGGAATCGAGGTTACCGGTAGGTTCGTCAGCCAAAATGATACTTGGGTTATTTACCAGAGCTCTGGCAATGGCCACCCGCTGACGCTGACCACCTGAAAGTTCATTGGGACGGTGCTTGGTTCGCTCGCCCAATCCCACGTTTTCCAAAGCTTTGAAGGCCATTTCTTCCCGTTCAGCTTTGCCATATCCGGCATACACTAAAGGCAAAGCCACATTATCCAGGCAAGTAGCTCTGGGAAGGAGGTTGAACGTCTGGAAAACGAATCCGATTTCCTTGTTTCTGATTTCGGCCAACTCATTTTCACTCATGTCGCTGACGTCTTTTCCAGCCAAAATGTAAGTGCCAGAGGTGGGGGAATCCAGACAGCCGATGATATTCATAAGCGTTGATTTTCCGGATCCGGATGGCCCCATGAAGGCCACATATTCCCCACGGTCTACCGTGATGCTGACTGACTTAAGGGCTTGGATGATTTCGGAGCCCATTTTGTAGGTTTTGTTGATCTCGTGGGTTTCGATGACTCTGCTCATGGTAGAAAATTTTGTGTAAGATAGTGGTTTAGCTTTTTAAATTTGGAAGACCAATGTGTCAAAATACGTGAAAAAAGGTCAATAGTTGATTCCTTGCAATAATTCTATTTCATCCCAAGAAACCCAGCCACTCAAATCCTGAAGGGCGGCAGTGGCGTAATTGTCCAATCCGACTCGTCTTGCAGCCTGAACTTTCCGAATCCAAAGCATTGGATCCTTGTTGAATTCACTGGCAGAATTCAACAGTTCGTATTGTGCCAAAGGGTCTTGAAGTCGATCAGCCGCACTGAGAATCAGCGGTGTGCGATAAGGATTGGCGGAGAGTTCATCCCCGACTTGCAGAAATTCCATAAAGGCTACCAAGGCAGTTTGATCTGCCCAATCCGGATTTTGAAGGAATAGGGCCAGTTTTTCCTCATTTTCTACTTTTCCTTTCAGGAAATTTCCCAATTCAGTCAATTGAAATTTGGTCAATCCATGGGCTTTTCGTTCGATCAGCAAATAGGCAAAGATGGATTTCCATTCTTCCATTCCTATTCCTTTCCATTGATCAAAGAGTTTGCCCGGAGTGGTTTGGTTGAATTTGGAAAGCAATGCCAAAAATTCATCTGTGGTTACGGTGCCGGGAACCTCATATTTCTCTCGGAATTCCTGGGCTTTTTCAGGGAATCCTCCCAGTTCCAGCATGGTCAGATGATATGGCCTGAAGGCTTTGAACCCTTTTTCTTCTCCGGCAATAAGGTCTTTGGAGGCCTTTTCAAAGTCCAGATTTTGCGCCAAAATGGTTGCGGTTAGGTTTAGGTAATATCCGACATCTCCGGGATTTCTAAATGCTAGGCCATTGAGGTTTTTCACCGCTTCGCTTACTCTTCCTGCGGCAAGGCTTCGGATCGAGGCTGTCTCCTGCACCTGCATCAAGTATTCCAGAAGGTCTTCTCTTTTGCTGAGCGAGTCGATCCAAATCAGATCCTCAGAGGTAGTGGTGAAGCTTTTGATGGAAAAGAGGTTTCTCATTCCGGCATGAAGAAGCATCGGTGAAGTTTCCTTTTCCAGTGCATCCCGCAGTAATTTCAATTCATCCGGGCTGCTTTTTTCTCCCTTCAAGTTTTTACTTGCAAGTCTGTTTATCTGCGTGATGAGTTCGTCACCGATTGCAGGATCGGACTGTTCTTTTTGAAGCTTGCATTGAAGGGCAATGAGGTTGGAGGATACTACCGGATGGGTGGATTGATTTTCAGTAAGCAAAGCCAAGGCTTCTTCCGGCTTTTGAACTTTCACGTAAAGCAAGGCCAGGTTATTGATCAGGTAAGGATTTCCGGGGAATCGTTTCAATCCGTTTTCAAGATAGAAGACAGCCTCAAAAGGTTTGTTTTCGCGGATCATCCGGGAACTGAGCAAGAGAATATTATCCACCTGAGGCACTTCGGAAAAGCTTTCGTCCAAGTGATCTTTGGCTAAAGTCGGTTGATTGAGTTCAAAAAGAAGGTGAGCCGTTGCACTTTTTGCTTTCGGATTTCTTCGAAAAGCAGTCCAGGAGTTTTCATATAAAATACTGGCTTCCAGTTTCTTTCCGGTTTGGTAATAGTAATCGGCCAGAATGTTGGTAGTCATGGAATTAGCCTGTGGGGCGAGAATGGCATCCATGTAGATCGTGACCACCAGCATGGTGATCATTCCCCCGATCCGAAGGTGGTAATAGGGAAGGGAATAGGGTTTGAACAGGATCTTTTCCACGGACTTTCCGCTGTCCATTACCGAGAGAAAATTGCTCATCAGGTATACCACAAAGAACAGCGAAAAGCCGAATTGGGAATACAGCAGCAGGTGCTTGAAAAATTCGGCCCCGGCTTGATTTTCTGAAATGTCCAGTTTCCAGATCAGCCAGCACGTGGCAGAGAATCCCAACAAATAAAGCGCTTTCAGAAAAGAAGGGGCTGCTGCGATATCGGAAACTTGATCCAACTTTTCCGAGGTAGAAAACCATCCCAGAATTCCGATTGGAAGAATCAAATAAAGCGGAGAAAATGTCGGGAAAGGCAAATTCACTTCGCCCCGAATATCCAAAAGCAGGAAAATCAGCGTCAAAATATAAAGTGCAGAAATGCCGAGGATTTGCCAGGAAATCTTGACGCTTAAATTTTGATTTGCCCTGGCCAGAAGAATATACAGCCCGGAAAGAATCGCATGTCCCTGCCAGAAAATCCAAGCCAAGGCCATTCCCAATCCGATTACCAGGCTTTGTTCAGACAGGTAAAGGGCCGGATCGGCGATCGGGCTGAGCTGGATCAGTGCAGCGATAGCCGCTCCGGAGGTCAGGAAAACTACCAGCCATCTTAGCAGAAAAGAGGCATTAGGTTTCCAAACGTGGAAATAGACAACCGGCAAAATGGTTCCAATAATCAAAAGAATCAGAGGTGTGTTGGAACTCGGCGCGCCGATATTTAATCCGTTGGAATTAGACAGGGTCAGCAGGACGATCCAGCCGGCACCTGCTCCGAGAAATGGGATTTTTTTGAAAGCGCTAAAAAGTGCCAAAGCTGAGACTGCAATCAGGAACGTTATTGCTCCAAAGAGGTAACTTTCGCTAATCGTAAATGCAGGCGGCAAGGAGTGAAACTCCTGGAAAACCAAAAAATTGTCCACTTGAATCGGGAAAGAAAGTGGCCCCAGATTGACCCAGTCCAGAGGGATCGCCACCGAATCCAAAAATGCAGCGGGAGCGATATTGGGATAAGAGTCAGATCCGAATAGGAGGGAGAAGACTGCAAAAAACCCTCCCGTCACTAAGAGCAGGAGGGCTGATATTTTTGCAAATGAAATGGGAGAGGTGGTGTTATTCAGCATTCTTAATCCAAAACCTTCGGTACCCGGAAGTAGTCAGAATCACTTTTTGGAGCGTTTTTGAGTCCGGCTTCATGACCGAGATGCTTTCCGGCTTTGTCCTCCCGCATGACGTTGACTTCGGAAGACATGGTGGTCAGAGGTTCCACATTGCCAGTATCGACTTCATTCAACTGCTCCACCCAATCCAGGATTTGTGACATGTCTTTGGACATTTTTTCCGCAGAACTTTCATCAAATTCCAATCTGGCCAGGTGGGCGATTTTCTTGATGGTGTTTTTATCTATTTTCATTCGTATAGATCGCTAAGTTGGATTTAGTCCGTTGTCGAGGTAGAGTTGCTTTTGAATCACCTCAAAGCATTTTTGCTTCAGGCTTTCATCGGAATCAAAATCCTTGGGAAAAAGCGGCTCGTGCAGTGCCATTTTCGCAGGTCTTTTGTGCAGCAACAACTGACCGTCGTCGGGCAAAATTAGGTGATTAAAGGATAATGTGACAGGGATGATGGGGATTTGTTTCTCGATGGCTAGCCTGAACGCACCGTTTTTGAAGGGAACCATTGATGGCGGATGTTGGGTGTAGATCCCTCCCTCCGGGAACAGGACAATCCCGCTTCCCCGATCCAAGGCCTCACCGGCTCTTCTCATGGTTTCAGCGCGGCTTTTCACACGCTCCCGATCGACTGCAATGTGTAGTTTTTTGAAATAGTAACCGAAAAGCGGGGCTTTGCGAATCGAGGCCTTTCCGACAAAAAGTACATCTCCCGGGATGAATCCCATCATGGCCACATCCAAATAACTGAAATGGTTGGCAAGGAAGATGTAGGGTTTGCCTTTTTCGATTTTTCCTTTTCTATCAATCTGAACCGGTAAAAAGATCAGAGAAAAGTAGATTCTGGCCCAGTATCGGTTGATTTTTCGCCCATACTTTTTCCATCCGGGCACCCAAATACAAATCAGAATAAAGGGGAAAATCAGCAGAAAGGTCAAGACGAATACCACTGCCGCATAGACCGAATGAATCCTGGGAAGCAGCTTACTCATGGTTGATCATGTGGTTAGCAACTTTGACAAAATAGCCCATCATCAGTTCCTTGGCATTGGGATCCAGATTGAGTTTGTCCAGGGCTGCAAACATGGCGTTTAGCCAATGGTCCCGCATGGATGCATCAATTTCCCAATCAAAATGCCTCATTCTTAATCTGGGATGTCCTCGCTCTTCCGAGTAGGTTTGGGGCCCGCCAAACACCTGCAACAGAAAAAGAAACAGCCTTCGCTCAGCGGGTGCCAAGTCTTCCGGATAAAGTTTTCGCAAAGCGGAATTGGTGGAAACTTCCTGATAGAAATATCGGGTCAGGAGTCGGATTTGATCTTCACCGATCAGTTCATAAATGGACTGAAATGGATTCATGCTGCAAACTTAGAAAAATCCGGAGCTTTCAGCCTTCCCATTTTTTGACTTTTAGGGAAGTTCCTTCGGTGGAGATCACCACGATTTTTTCACCCTGATCGATGAACTCACCTCTGGAATAGGCGTCAAAGATTTCTCCTTCGATTTCAATTTTCCCACTTGGGCGGAGTCGGGAATGCACAGTTCCGATTTTCCCCAAAAGCGTTTCTGAATAAAAACTTGCCGTATAACCGGCGCTGCGTTCTTGGGTGGTGGCTAGGGTGATGTGACGGAAAGCTCCCCATTGATTGATTTTTGGAGTCAGCCAAAACACCAAACCTACAGAAGCCAATGCCGCCAATATTACCGTCAAAAGAGCTCCGAACAGCTGTGAGGCAGGAACAAAGTCAAAATTGAAATCCTGATTGGGAAGCATACCCAGGACCAATCCTCCTAAGATGCAGACGATACCCAATACGCCGAAAATCCCAAATCCGGGGATTACAAAGAGCTCGACTGCGAGAAGGATGATGCCCGTAAAAAAGATCAATACCTCCCAGTTTTCTGCCATTCCATTCAGGTAATAGGGGATGAAGTAGAGCAAAGTCGCAATAATTGCCGCCAAAAGCGGAAATCCTACTCCCGGTGTTTGAAGCTCAAAATAGATTCCCCCGATGATGATCAAAATCAAAACCCCGCTGATGGCCGGATTAAGAAAAAAAGCGATAATCTTATCAACGGTATCCTCTTCGTAGGCCAAGACTTTGGAGTTATCCAGATTTTGGGACTTCAGGATTGCATCAATCGATTCGTATTCCCCTTCGCAGAATCCGTTTTTTATGGCTTCAGAAACCGAAAAAGTAATCACTGAACTGGAATCCGAAATTCCTTCCACCACGATTTTTTCATCCACCATTGCCTCGGCAATTTGAGGATTTCGGCCATTGGCTTCGGCGGTGCTCCGCATCATGGATCGCATGTAGGATTGGTATTTGTCCGGAGCTGCGGCACCATCAACTCCGTTTACGACGGTAGCTGCTCCAATACTTGACCCGGGAGCCATGTAGATGCTGTCACAGGCGATGGAAATCAGTGCCCCGGCTGATGCTGCATCCTTATTGATGAATACGTAAACTGGAATTTCACTTTCCAACAAGCGTGTTCGAATTTCATCCGCATCCGTGACGGCTCCTCCATAGGTGTCCATTTCGATGATGATCAAGCCTGCCTCGTTTTTCTTGGCTTCTTCCAGAGCCAACTGAACACGACGGTTCATCGCCGGATCAATGTCTGCATCGATTTTGAAGGTGTAGACTTTATTGATTTTTTCCTGAGCAAGGAGTGAAAATGGGAGAATACCCAAAATCAGAATGAAGAAATATCGAAGTCTAAGCATAGCAACTGAAGGAAACGAAAAGATAAGGATACCCCGTTCAAAACGCCAATTTTATAGAAAGAGATTCAGCTTTATGAAAATGCGATGGAATTGGAATTATTGGAAAGATATCTGCTTTGACGCGGTCCTTCTACCTGTATTTTTAGCACAATTCTTGCGATTGAAAGAAGGGGTCTAACCCTCTTTTCACTTCAATACCACTGATTTCTATGATTTTCAAACCCAAATTCCTAACTCTTTTCCTGTTCGCATTGACCTTAACTGTTTCGATTTCAAATGCTTCCGAATTGGCAGCTGGAGATTCGATTGGAGTGGAGCGGGTAGGAGACAAAACGTTTATTTTGCACAAGGTGACTCCACAAGAAACGCTTTTCGGAATCTCAAGAAGATACCAAGTGCCTGTTGGGGAAATTCAAAATGCCAATGAGGTATTGAAACAGGGGTTGAAAGTCGGTCAGACCATCCGGATTCCCTACATTGAAAAAAATTCAATTCCTTCCGGTTCCACTCTTCATAAAGTAAATCCGGGTGAGACCCTGTTCTCCATTTCAAAAAAATACGGAGTTACAGTCGATTCGCTCAAGCAATGGAACAAGCTTCTGGGAAATGACCTGAGTGTTGGCCAAGCGCTTATTGTAAAAGAGACTGATTTGGCAAGTAATTCACCTTCTTCAAGCCCATCACCTAGTCTAGCTGTAACCACTACTGCCACAACTACTGTCAAAACCACGCCTACCGTTGCTGAAAATAAACCGAAATCTGAGCCAAAGCCAGTGGAAAAAAAGACGGTGGAACCAAAATCAAATCCTGAACCTCCCAAATCTTCCAGTTCTTCCACTCCGGTAAATACCACGCCGATTGTTCCGGGCGAGTGGATTTCTCACACGGTGAAGCAGGGAGAGACTCTTTTTTCACTTTCCTCACAGTATGGATCCAGTGTGGAGGAATTGATTCAATGGAACGCACTGACCTCCAATAATCTCCGTTCAGGCCAAATCATCAAAGTAGGTAGAGCTCCTGAAGGCCCCTCAACCGTTCCGCTTGTGGGTACTCCAAAAGTAGCTGTCAGTACGGCTGAAATGAAAGTGGAACCTACCCCTGAAAATACCTCAGGGGGCTTTAAGAACGTAACAGAGACCGGTCAGGCAGAACTGATCGAGGGAACAGGGGGACACAAAAAGTATCTCGTATTGCACCGAACAGCACCTGTAGGCAGTATCATGCGGGTGAAAAATGAAGAAAATGATTTGACCATTTTCGCACGGGTAGTGGGCACCCTGCCGGATACCGGCGATAACTCCAAGCTCGTTATCAAACTTTCTCAGGCTGCTTTTGATCAGTTGAAAGCTGTGAATCAGCGATTTCCCGTCGAAGTGCTGTATTGATTCTGCCTAAAAAATCATTTAGAAAGCCGGTTTTTCCGGCTTTTTTGTTTTACTGAAATTCTGCAGCAGGTTAAAACTTTGGCTTTGTAAGGAGGTCGGAGTACCTTTGCGATCTCGAGTGCCTTCCCATGAATAAAGTCCAGCTTTTCTTCCATCACACTTTTCGGTTTATCTGGAATGCGATTTTCATTATCAGTTATCCGATTTTGGCCAGTTTTGGATTGCTTTTCATCGGACTTACTTTTTTGTTTTCCAAGCTTTCCCAACTCCTGACTCGCCTTCGGCCTGAAGGTTCAAAGGTGGTTTTGAAGGACACGGAGTGGGAAACCATGCCTTATTCCAATGATTTGCTTGAGGCAAAACTTTACAAGCAGATTATGTTTGGCCCCTCCGGTTTTAAACTGAGAAGGAAAGATGGTGTGCCCTCTGTGTTGACCGATTATGTTTTTGGGAAAAAAGTGAGGGTCCTGGACGAGGGGTTTATTTTGGAAAAATGGAATACCCTGGAACCGAAGGATATGCCCGACTTTGATATTTGCCTTTATGATCCGGACTTGGATTCGCTTCGTCCCTTGACCACCATCAAATGCTTTGACTGGCATGTTTCAGAGAAAGTTGAAAATGAACTTTCTTTCAAATGGTTTGACGGAATTCAGGGCGGTGAAGTGAAAGTGGCCCTTTGATGCAGTCGTTAAAGGATTTTCTGGATGAAAAGGTTGAGCAATACAATCAACCGGGGTTTATTTCCAACGATCCGATTTCTATTCCCCATCGTTTTTCGAAAAAGCAGGACATCGAGATTTCCGGTTTTTTCGCGGCAATCCTGGCTTGGGGCCAGCGAAAAACCATCATCAACAAATGCCTGGAGCTTTTCCAATTAATGGACAATGCACCGCATGATTTTCTCCTTCATCACCAAGAACCTGATTTAAAAGCTTTCCTGAATTTTAAACACAGGACTTTCAATGAAGTCGACACCCTCTATTTTATCCATTTTTTGAGCTGGTTTTATCGACGGCATGAAAGTTTGGAAGAAGCTTTTTTGAACGGTCAAACCGGTAAACTTGATGCGATGGAGTCGATCTTAATTCAGTTTCATCAGTTCTTTTTCAGCCTTGCGGATTCGCCAACTAGGACCAAAAAGCACATCGCAACTCCCGCCCGAAAAGCTGCCTGTAAGCGGATCAACATGTACCTGCGTTGGATGGTAAGATCGGATGAAAAAGGAGTTGATTTTGGTCTTTGGACAAAAATCAAACCCTCCCAGCTGATTTGTCCCTGCGACCTGCATGTGGATCGGGTGGGGCGTAAATTAGGCTTGATTACACGAAAGCAAACCGACTGGCAAACTGCTTTGGAATTGACAGAGCGACTGAGGGAATTTGATCCCGAAGATCCGGTCAAATATGATTTTGCCTTATTCGGATTGGGGATTGAGGAAAAGTTTTAATTGGTCAACGAACCACAGTCGACTGTCGAACGCAGACCTTTTTAACTTTCAGCCTCCTTGGGATTGATTTAATCAGTAGAAATGAAGCTCATATCGGCCTGCTGTGGTCCATGGACTGTCGACTGTTGACCAACTATATCAATGAAACTTCTTTACCTCGGGTGCTTCAGCGGTAGTCGATAGTTCTTTGGCAAATCGATCCGCGTACCTTTCCAGCAATTCCATTACCCGTTCCTGCTTTGGAGACTTGACGATCAGCCCTGCGTGATATTCCAAAGGAACCCTGAAGCAAACCTCATCGTCATCAAAGCTGCTCAGATCAGGATGCTCGTATTTGGAGAGTGTCAAGACGATTCCTGCATAGTTCTTTTCCACTTTTGGCAATTCGTATTTTTTGCCTTTGGCTATGGCGTCTTCGATTTTTGCCCACTCCGCCCAAAGGTTGACATTGGTGGCGGATTCCACCATCTCAGCCAAGTGAGCTCCGCCTACACGAGAGGCAGTTTCCAAAAAGTAGATTTGTCCGTCTTCTTTGCTTTTGATGAATTCAGTGTGAGAGGCACCATTTTTCAGTCCAAAAGCTTTCATGATGGCCTCGTTCACTTTTTTGATCGCCTTATCGTCATCCGAACCGTATTTCAGGTTGGCCGATCGGAAGATTCCACCGCCTTGAGAAATTTCCATTGGCGTGGCCAAATACCTGGAAACGGTCAAAAACAAAGTTTTGCCATCCAATTGAAGCCCATCTGCATGATACACATCCCCGGGTTTGAATTGCTCCACCAAATAGTAAAGGCGGTTTTCGCCCAATTCATTTACTTTATTCCAAAGTTCATCTTTGTTGTGAACCTTGATGATGCCGTGTGCTGAAGCCTCGGATCTGGGTTTGAGAACCCAAGGTCCGGGAACATGGTCTGCAAACTGATTGATATCTGCATCATTGAACAGCGGGGAAAAAGGAGGGACGCGGATTCCGGCATCCTGAGCCTTGATTCGCATGGCCAGCTTGTCCCGGAAATAACGTCCGGTGGTCTGTCCCATTCCGGGAATTCTGAGATTTTCCCGCAAAAAAGCCGCCTTCTCTACATCGTAATCATCGAGGGCAATGATCGCTTCGATCTTGTGGTCTTTCATTAGGCCTCCCACGCCTTTCAACAGCAAATCCATGTCCCAATCCAAATCCTGACCAGGCATGTAAAATACTTCATCGATGTATTCAAAAGCCCAAGGTTTATCTTTCAGTTTCTCAGTGGTGACCAAGAATACGCGGTTTCCCTGTTTTTTGAGCGCGATTAAAAAGGCATTTCCTTTGAAAAAATTGGAAATGCAGAGAAAAGTCTTGCTGGAGTCCATATTTACTTCAATTGGTTTTCGATAAACTTAAGCAATAAACTTACACCGTACGCTGTGCCGGTTTTGGTTTTTGCAAATTCTGAATCACCAAATGCCACTCCTGCAATATCCAAATGCGCCCAAGCGGGGTGTCCATGCGTGAAGGCTTCCAAAAACTTAGCGGCAGTGATGGCGCCGGCAAAAGGTTTTCCGTGGTAGTTTTTGATATCGGCGATTTCGGAATCCATCTCTTTTCCGAAATTTTCCCACAGCGGCAATGGCCAGGATTTTTCTCCCATTTCTTCACCTGCCTCCTGCAATCCGTGAGAAAGGTCTCCGTCGTTTGAGAAGAGTGCGGCGCATTCGTAGCCAAAGGTACCGATTGCGCTTCCGGTGAGAGTGGCGAGGTCAATCACTTGATCCACTTTGTAATTCTTGATCAAATAGGACAAGCCGTCAGCTAAGATCAATCGACCTTCTGCATCGGTATCGATCACTTCAATACTCAAGCCCGCGTGGCTTCCGATTACTTCAGAAGGAAGGTAAGCATCCTTGTCAATGGCATTTTCCACAGCCGGCACGATTGCGGTAAGATGAATCGGAAGCTCAAGTTCTGAAATCAATTGGGTAGTGGCCAACACTGCAGCCGCTCCTCCCATATCTGACTTCATGTGGTGCATGGCTTGGGTTTTGATATTCAAGCCTCCGGTATCGAAAGTCACCCCCTTACCAACCAGGCCAATGTGCAATTCTGCTTTGGGATGTCGATACTCCAAAATGATAAATTTCGGTTCTTTGGCTGATCCTCTTCCTACCGCTAAAAATGCCTCCAAACCTTCTGTTTTGGCTTTTTTGGAATCGAAAACTTTGACATTCAACCCGTTCTTTTTGCTCAGATTCTTTGCCCAGTTTCCCAGATTTTCGGGGGTGATTTTATTGGGAGGTAAATCGACGAGCTTGAAGGCTTCGATTTTCGCTGACGCGATTTTTTCTGCCCGATCGACCAAAGATTTGATTTTTTTCAGATCAGTCCGGATCTCGACTTTCAACTTGTCAAAATCTTTGGCTTTTTCTTTTTTGTAAAAGCCAATGGAATAGGAGCCCAACTGAAAACCAACCAAGGCGGCCTCAACCTGAACTTGGGAAAGCATCGAAGGAAAATCCAACAGGACTTCCTTTTCTATCAGCGGGGAGTTTTTGGAAAGCACTCTTCGAAAAGAGTTTTCGATGGATTTGTATTCCGGATTTTCACCCAATCCCAAAAGCAAAATCAGCTGATTTTCGCTTTCAAATGAATAGGAAGTGTCTTTTTTTCCGGAGAAAAGTGACTTGGAAGGGCCGGAATGTCCAAGTGTTTCGTTTAAAATTTCTTCTGAGTGATTTTCCAATACAGGAACCACCCTCAAGGCAGAAGTCGAAGGGTTTTTGGGATTGATCTTGAATTGCATAAAAGCAGGTTTGGGAGTTTACTCCGGTTTATCACTGAAAAACAGCCATTCGATGGCTTTTGGAAATTCGTCACTCCAATACGATTCATTGTGCTTGCCCAGCTCATTGATTGAGAGGCGAACCTTCATTTTTCCCTGTAGACTTTCTCGCTTAAGCAGTCTTTTGCGAAGCTTCGTCACATGGTCTACCATGGTTTCACTCTCATCACCGCCGGCGTAGAGGTAAATCCGGGTTTCCTGAGGCTCGAAGAAATCCAGAAAACCCAGTTTGATTTTTGGAATGACCCAAAGGGAAGGAGAAAACACCATGAGTTTGCCAAAAACTTCCGGGTAAATCAGTCCCGAAAAAATGCTGACCAATCCTCCCATGGAACTTCCGCCAATTCCGGTGAATTCACGTTCCGGCTTGGTTCGGTAGGTTTTGTCCACAAAGGGTTTGAGCGTATCGGTAATGAATCGGATGTATTGCTTGCCGTGACCTTGGCCGAGCAGGGTCTTTCCGACATTGTATTCCTGCACCCGTTCTTTTTCCCCGTGCTCTACAGCGATGATGATGATCTTGCCAATGCCGTAATCAGACATAACTGCGAGTTTTTTGTCAATCTGCCAGTTACCGAATTCTGCATTTTCATTGAACAGATTCTGCGCGTCGTGCAGGTAAAGTACCGGATAGTATTCCGTACTGGTGTCGTAGTCGTGGGGGAGGAGAGCCCAGATTTTTCGGGTTTTATTGAGCTGAGGGATTTGAAATTCCTCTGAAATCAGGTGAATTTGAGGCAGCTGGGAAGGACGATAGGGTAGCCAGTTTTTTCGCCATTTGGCTACTTTTTCGATTTTAACCGGCTTGTCATCGTGCCAATGTCGATTGGGCGTTCGGTTTCCATAGCGGTCTATTTCAACTTCCGACCAATCCCCTTTGGTGAATTTATAGATCAGTTCTCCCTCGAATTCAGGTCTTTCCGGAAAATTAAACTCGTACTTCCCCGGCTCGATTTTTTTCATTTTAAACTGAAAATCCTGCGTAGCCCACTTGTTGAAATTGCCGGAAATGTACACGGGCCGATCGTCATCCTCAGGAGTATGCAGGATGATCTTTTTGGTCCGGGTGGGAATAGGTATGGGAGAAGAAACTTCTGAAATCATGGGTTGGAGGTGATGGCAGGATAACCCGATGGTCCAAAAATAAGTTTTGTCGAGCTAAGAATGAAATATTGATTGAACTCAGGCCGATTCTCCGGGGCGAAACCTGATTTCTTCCGGATAGGGAAACGCATGGATTAATTCTCCCGTTTGGATTCTGCTTTGCAAATTTCTCCAGTAGGCGGGCTCAAACAGATCTTGGTGATATTCCAAAAAATGGGGCCTTAGATCTGCTCTTCCGATCATCCAACGACGAAAATCCTCCGGAAACACATCGTTTTTGTGAATTTCGTACCAAGGTTCGGAAGCATAAATCTGTTCATAAGTTTCAGGCTTGGGTTTGTTCCGGAAATTCATGTCCTCCAGAAATTCGATTTCGTCGTAATCGTAAAAAATCACCCGCTTTTGTCGAGTCAATCCGAAGTTTTTGGTCATCATATCCCCCGGGAAAATATTGGCTTGGGCCAATTGGAGGATGGCTCTTCCGTAATCTTCCACCGCCCGCATCCCCTCTTCTCGGGTGCAGGATTCCAGAAAAATATTGAGCGGAATCATTTTTCGTTCTGTGTAGAGATGTTTGATGATCAGTTGGTTGTCTTTGATCTGAAGAAGTGAATTTGTCGTATTTCGGAGTTCGCGCATCAACTCTGTGCTCACCCGGTCCAAAGGAATCTTGAAAAACTCGAACTCGTGGGTGTCGGCCATCCGACCTACCCGGTCATGAAGGGACACCAGTTTGTATTTTTCCCGCACTTCCTGTCGGGTCATATTTTTGGGTGGTTCGAAATGGTCTTTGATCAGTTTAAAGACGATGTTGAGCGAAGGCAAAGTAAAAACCGTCATCACCATTCCCTTAATCCCCGGAGCAATCACAAACTGATCCGAACTAGTGTCTAGGTGGTGCAGAAAATCCCGGTAAAAAAGTGTCTTGCCATGCTTGTTAAATCCGATGGCGTTGTAGAGTTCGTGGATCTTTTTATGCGGGATTACCGAACTCAAGAATCCTACAATCTGTGAGGGGATTTCGGCTTCAACCATGAAATAGGATCGGGTAAAGCTGAATAAATGGCTCATCAGATTGGGATCGAAGATGAGTGTGTCTACAAAAATCCCTTTAGGTCCATTCATGATCGGAATGATGAATGGCATCCACTTTCGGCCTACGTAGGTTCTTCCGATCAGGTAAGCGGCCTTGTTTCGATAAAAAACGGACTTTAGAAGTTGGGTCTTTGTGCCCACTTCCACCTGATAGCGGGTTAAAATCACTTTTTTTACCCCTTCGATCAGAAACTGGATATCTTGTTCCTTGTCCATAAATGGAGCCCCAAAGTCATAATCTCCCAAGATTTGACGGATGATTTGCTCCAATCCCATGGAAGCCGGATAGGTTCGCAGCAAGTCTGAATTTTCGCGGATGTCGCAGCTGTTGTAACCCTCCATCACATACATCAGCTCTTCGTCAAGAGGATTATTGGGAAATGTTTTTCGGAAAACCGAGTTGAAAAAAGTCTCCGCCAGCTCCACATCTGGCCGATTTTTAATCATTTCCTGGTATTCCTTTCGGATCAAGGACCAAATCATCCGATTGTCAGAATCCGCCCCCAGGAGCTCCTGGAAAACCCTGATCAGTTGGAAAAGGAGGTCTTTGTAGAGTCTAAGCCGCTGTCTTTGGTTGAGTTGCATAGCCTGCCAGTTGCGCTGGGCAAAATATAAAGGAGCCAGTCGGGTATAGGTTTTGAATGTCTCGATGTAAGTGAGATAGCCTTCAAAAATTTTTTTGGCGAGTGGGAGAGCTCTGGTAGGCATAGGAAATTTCGTGCTAAAGATGAAAAATTAATTTTTCCCTTGGGATAAAGAAATAGATTCCGATAAAATGGCTTGATTTTCTGAGGTTTAGAATGATTTAAAAATGACCGAATAAAATTTTGAAAATTTTTCGCAATCGATTGTTTGGAGGGAATAAAAACATTTTCTACTTTTCGACGGTATTCATGAATTGAATATCTACAATAGGTTTAATAGGTTTGAGAGCAGGAAAAGGCCGGGATAGTATCCAGGCCTTTTTTGTTTCCCTTGACCCGAACCTTAAGTTTTGTTTCGTTTTGAATTTGGCTTTGTTACGCCTGCTTTTTTTATGCATCATCCCGTGGATTTGATTTTTCACTTCCAAAGAGTAGCTTCAATCTTTCATGTTTTACCTATGAGACTATCTCGGCATCTTTTTGGACCTTTTGCGCTACTTCTATCAGTGGTAATGTTTGCTTGCGAAACCTCAGACACAGCCAACAAAGAAGAATCTGTAGAACTAGCTCCAGATGCAGCAAAGCTTGAGTTGATGAGAAGTCAGATTGACTTGGGGCTTGCCCAGCGTTCGGCTTGGCAAGGCCATTGGGCAAGTGCACTCGGTAATTTTGACGCAGTGGATTTTGAAGTGGCTTTTACTGATTCCATCGATCCGATGGAAATGCCAGAGAAGAATCCGATTTTGACTGGAGATCCGCTTTTTCCCTATCAACTTCCCCATCCGGAAGGCAACGGTACCATGGATATCTATTCCTACAAAGTCGAAGCACAAGATGGTTTGGAAAAGCCCTTTTTGAATCCAGACTCTGAGGTGGTTTGGTACCGGGAGGATGGCATGAAGGAGCGATTGTTGTTTATGGGTCCTTCGGGCATGTTTGAGGAGGGGTTGTGGTTAAATGCAAGTGAATTTATGGTACTTGGCTATTTCCAGGAGGAAGAGGGGTTTAGACCGATGATTTGGATTATTGACGTGGTTAACCACCGATTTACACAATTCAAAATGACGCAGTTGGTAAAAGATTACGAACCTGAATCTTATTTGGATACCAAGTTGGTTTTTGTGGATTTGTCTTGAATAATGGAGTTTGACCAGCTAATCCGCCATTTAGAAATCAGGCTCAGAGAACCTCTTCCCGGGAAAGAAGCCCACTTACAGATGTCACCACGACCTGTGGATTTAAGACGCTTTGAATCCAGGCTTCCTGATAATCACCGGAAAAGCGGAGTATTGATTTTATTTTATCCCGAATCAGGGCGGGCATTTTTTCCCTTGATCAAAAGACCGGAGTATCCCGGTGTACACAGCGGTCAGGTGGCTTTTCCGGGTGGAAAAATGGAACCTAACGACCAAAATGTCATTCAGACAGCGCTGAGAGAAGCCGAGGAGGAAGTGGGAATTGATCGGTCAAAGGTGGAAATTCTGGGTCGTTTAAGTGATTTGTTTATTCCAACGAGTAATTTTTTGGTGAGTCCTGTGATCGGTTTTACTGAAAAGAAACCGGATTTGATTCCGGAAGAAAAGGAAGTTTCCCGAATCATTTCCACCGAATTACTTCAGCTTTTTGACCCAGAGGTTAGGAAACAAACCCTTCTGGACTTAGGTCCAAACTTCAAGCTGGATACCCCATATTTCGAAATCGACGGGGAAATGGTTTGGGGCGCAACTGCGATGATTTTGAGTGAATTGATTCAAGTCTTCAACCGGCCCTAGTCCAAAAAATTGGTCTTTTTGGCCTTTTGTTGGTATTGTTGTAATTCATTCCCTACCAGAAGACATGGAAGAAAGTACTCCTTTGATCAGTAATGATGCTGTTGTATTCGGGTTACTCATGGCCACTTTGGCCTTTGTATTTGCTACTTCTGCCAGCAAAAATTCCTTTTGGGTCAAGTTTTACACCTATGTGCCGACCGTTCTTCTTTGCTATTTCATTCCGGCGGTATTCAACTCCACCGGGCTGATTTCCGGCGAATCTTCCAACTTGTACAAAGTGGCCTCGAGATACCTGCTTCCCGCTTCCTTGGTGTTGTTTACCATCAGCATTGATTTGAAAGCAATTCTCAGACTCGGGCCAAAAGCCTTGACCATGTTTTTGGCGGGGACGGTCGGAATCATGCTGGGAGGTCCAATTGCTTTGTCGGTCGTCGGATTTTTTTACCCTGAAATTTATTCGGGAACAGGCTCGGATGAGATTTGGAGGGGGCTTGCCACGATTGCCGGAAGCTGGATAGGCGGTGGTGCCAATCAGACGGCTATGCTGGAAGTTTTCGGAGCCAGCCCGACTCTTTTCGGGCAAATGATTGCTGTCGATGTGTTGGTAGCCAATTTTTGGATGGCATTTTTGCTTTATTGGGCAGCAAAACCTGAAAAACTGGACAAAATCCTAAAAGCAGATACTTCGGCTATCTATGAATTGCGGGACAAAATCGCCAAATACAGGGAGGGAATCATGAAAATTCCAAGCTTGGGAGAGACCTTGCTGATTCTTGGTTTTGGCTTTGGGGTGACGGGTTTTTCCCATCTATGCGCCGATTTTTTGGCTCCCTGGTTTGAAACGAATTATCCTGAACTCAATCAATATTCTTTGAATTCTGCTTTTTTCTGGATCGTTGTCATTGCCACTACGGCCGGCTTGCTGCTCTCATTCACCAAAGCCCGAGATCTTGAAGGAGCAGGTGCTTCCCGGATGGGGAGTGTCTTACTTTATGTGCTTGTGGCGACCATCGGAATGCAAATGGATTTAGGGGCAGTTTTAGACAATCCGATTTTGTTTTTGGTGGGAATCATCTGGATGATTGTCCATGTATTGATCATGACTTTGGTGGCTTGGTTGATCAAAGCGCCTTTTTTCTACGTCGCTGTGGGTTCCCAAGCCAATGTAGGTGGTGCCGCTTCAGCCCCGATTGTAGCTTCTGCTTTTGATCCTTCGTTGGCATCTGTCGGAGTGCTGCTCGCGGTATTGGGCTACGCTTTAGGAACCTACGGAGGATATCTCAGTGGATTGATCATGCAGGCTATTTCAACCATGTAATGAGGTTCAACAGGAAATTAGTCTTCATCTGCAGCGGATCGGATTGTAAAAAGGCCGGTTCGAAGAAAATCCGGAGGGATTTGAAAGAAGCTGCCACAGAAGGTACATTGAAGGGCCACTGCAAGTTTTTTCAAACCAAATGCATGGATATGTGCAAGTCAGCTCCCATTGTGATCGTAGACAGTCATTTTTGTAAAAAAACCGACGTCAAAAAAGTAATGGAGCAAATCAAAAAGGCCTGAAATTTCAGGCCTTTTTGATTTATAGTTTGGTCACCTTCACGGCTGTTCCGCTGACTGTCACCATGAGCATTCCATCCCGGATAGTCTCGTAGTCCAAGTCAATACCTATCACAGCATTGGCGCCAAAGGCCCGGGCCTGCATTTCCATTTCAGACATGGCCGTTGCTTTGGCCTCTCGAAGTACCTGTTCGTAAGCTGAAGACCTGCCACCTACGATATCTGTGATGCTTGCAAAAAAATCTTTGAATACATTCGCTCCGATGATAGTTTCCCCGGAAACAATTCCCAGGTACTGATCGACTGTGTATCCTTCGAGTGAGTTTGTGGTTGAAATAATCATAAAATAGTTTTTGAGATTGGGTTAAATGTTTTTTAAAATTTTGAGACGATAGCGTGGATCAAAATGTTGGGTTCTGAATAGAATTTTGTTTTCCAAACGAATTTTTACATTCCTTCATTTTCTTGAATAAACTTTTAAATAATGGTTTTTTTCGTTTGTGTTTGAATTTTTCTTTTCAAATATTACCTGCCCTTTTGGTGAGAGTTCGCAGTTTCCCTTCAGGTATTTCTTCCCATTCATGAATCAATTTAAGCAGTTTGATATTTCTGATTTTCTCAATGAGATCCGGGAACCGCTGTTTTTGATGGATTCTGAGGAGATTATTTTTTTCAATGAATTCTTCCGCCAAAATTTCAATCTTCTTCAGGATTCCTGGAAGGGATATTTCGATAATCCTCAGATAAGTGCTGAACTAGTGGAATTTTTTGAGTCAGGAAAGCATCCCAAAAGTCTATTTGTAAAATCACTTATTTCAAGGGAGGGCAAAAACCAACCCATTGAATGGGGTTTTATCAATCTTCCATCAAGCTATAACTCCCGGTTTTTGATCGCAAAAGGCATCCGGATCAAAACAGGAGAGGAAGGTCAACCTGGGCTGATTTTAAATCAAAGCGGAAGTATCACAGAGGAACTTCGCTACATGCAAAGCATCCTCAACAACAGCCATGATCTGATTGCGATTCTCGACAAATATGGCAATTACAAGTTTATCAGTGATTCGATAGGGGAAAAGCTTGGGCTTTCACCTGCCGACATTGTGGGGAAAAATTTCCGTGATTTTGCCTCAGACGGTAAATTGGAAATCGTCAAAGGTGATTTCAAAGACGTTCTTGGATCCACCGAGGAGGTTCCGATTGATTTTTGGGTCAGACTTAGGGATGGAAGAAAAATTTACCTGGAAAGTTTTGCCAAAAACCTCCTGAATCACCCCCAAATCCAGGGAATCATCTTCAGCTCGAGGGACATTACTGATTTTATCCAAACCGAAAAATCCCTGCAACGCAGGTATGAAATAGAGAACCTGCTCAACCAGATTTCTTCCCTTTTGATAACTGGAAGTTTTCGGGAATTGGAATCCGAGTTTTTTGCATCCCTTTCCCGGATTGGAGAATTTTTAAAAGCCAAACTGGCAGATATTCTGGTTTTCAACAGGGAAACCGAAGAGCTGGAAGCATTGTGCTCCTGGATATCCGGGAAAGAGGGAAATCGTCAAATTTTACCTTCCAAAGAAGAGTTGACTGTGATTTTTGAGAATCAGAAATTTTTGGAAAAGGGTAAAGTCAGGCTTTTGAATTTGGATTCAATCCCGGATACTCATGCCATCCGTGGGCTTACCCATACCCGAATTTTGGTTCCGATGATTTCCGAAAACCGACTTTTGGGAATCGTGAGGTTTGAAATGGATTCATTTGAACTTTTGTTTGAGGAAAAAGAAATTCAAGTTCTCAGGCAATTTGGGGACCTTTTGGCAGGGGCTTATCTAGCCAGGCAAATGACCCGAACCTTGGAGCGCAACGAAAGCCTTTTGGCCAATACCGAATTGTTGTCCAATTCGGGTTCCTGGAGGTACAGCACGTTCAAAAAACGATTTTACTTCTCAGGTGGCCTGGCCAATTTGTTTGGATTGGGAAATCAGCCCCGAACGGAGGAGTTTTCTACCCTGATTTTCAGAATTGACAAAGCTTATCGGGCAGCATTTATTCAGAACCTTCGAGTCGCAGGACAAGAACTGAAACGGACTTCTGGCGAATTCACCATCACAGACCGCAAAGGGAAGGTTAAGTTTATCAGTTATGAAATCGAAGGCAAAAAGGAGTATGTAAACCAAGGCTTTGAGATTTTTGGTTACTTCACAGATATTTCCCACAAAAAGGCCTCTGAAAGTTACCTGAAGCTTCAATCCCAGATTTTGACTCAGGTGAGCGATCCGATTTTGGTGACAAATCTAGGATTGGAAGTCATTTACCTCAATGAAGCTGCCGTGCAACTGTGTTGTCCTGATACCGCGAGGGATTTTGAAGGTCAATTCACAGATTTGGTAAGCGTTTTTTGGGAAAATGAAGAGCAATTGGATTCTATTGCCAGAAAACTTCAGGTGGGAGAAGTCTGGAAAACAGAGCGCTACATCCAAACCAAGCACACGCATTATTCCCCATTTGAGATTTCGATTCAGGCGATCCACGCCGAAGGAAAGGACAAAGCAGGTTATTCATTTATCCTGAGGGGCTTGGAAGAGAAGTATAAATCAGAGCAGATCGCCAAGCGAGCCCAATTGATTGTCGAAAATAGCCCGGCCGTCTTGTTTCGAGTAGATCCCAACGACTCGTATAAGATCGAATACATTTCGGAGAATATCAGTCGATTTGGATATGATGCAGCATATCTTATCCAAAACCGGGTGTCGTTTTTGGATTTGTTGCATCCGGCTGATGCGGAAGAAATCCGCGAAAATTCAATCAAAAATGCTACGAAAGCAGGTGTTCAGGCTTTTTCTGGAGAATATCGGATTAAGACCACTTCGGGTAACTTCATTTGGGTAGAGGATCGAACAAGAGATGTTACCTCGGATTCTGGCAAAATCATCATTCATGAGGGGCTTTTTCAGGATATTTCCGACCGAAAGAACCTGGAGGCCATTCAGTCTCAGCGGGATAAGCAGTATCGGGTATTGGCCTCCAATATACCGAAAACCAATATTTTCCTCATGGATTCCAACCGTTCCTACATTTTGGCAGAAGGGACCAATTTTGAAAAATGGGGACTCAAACGCGAAGATTTTGAAGGAAAAAAGCTAGAGGATTTGCAATTGACCGCTTATGACGAGATCAGTGCGATTTTGGATAGGGTTTACAACCATCTTGAAATCGTAGAAACCGAATTCCTCTATAAGGGAAGACATTACCACCGGACGATCAGGCCTATTGTAGAAAACGGAAAGGCGGAATATGCGCTGAGCATAGTCCGAGATATTCAGGATGAGTATCAGGCAAAACTTGACCTTCAGCAATCGGAAGAAAAATACCGCCGCCTGGTAGAAGAATCCACTGAGATAATTTTCTCGCTTACGGAGACTTTTTTGCTTCATTACGTTTCCCCGAATGTCAAGCAGTTCTTGGGCTATGATTCCGATGAGGTGACTGGAAGAAGCATTTTTGACTTTTTAAATCCGGATGATTTGGGCGTTTTTCAGGAAATGCTCGGAGAAAGCAAGGATTTCCTCGCCACGACACAATTCCTGGAATTCCGACTTCGCCACAAAAACGGTGAGTATCGGGTGTTCAATTCCAACGGTAAACTGATCGAAGACAAAAGTGGAATCCACCGGTACTACACCGGTGTAGCTCGGGACATTTCCAAACTCAAAGAAACCCAGCGCGAACTCTTACTCGCCAAGGAAAAAGCCGAGCAGGCGTCCCTGATCAAGTCCCAATTCCTGTCGGTCATGAGTCATGAAATCCGGACACCGATGAATGCGGTAATCGGACTTGCCCATTTTCTCATGGATGAAAACCCCCGGCCAGATCAGCTAGAAAACCTCAAGACCTTGCAGTTTTCGGCTGAAAACCTGATGGCTCTAATCAACGATATTCTGGATTACAACAAGATCGATTCCGGAAAAGTGGAGTTGGAGCGTACGCCATTTGACTTGAGGAATATCGTGCACCGGATTGTTCATTCACACAGTTTCCAGGCAAGTGAAAAATCACTGAAAATAAGCTGCGAAATCGACGAGGAAATTCCACAAACCCTGATCGGCGATTCCTTGCGACTTGGGCAGATTGTAAATAACCTGGTTTCCAATGCCATTAAATTCACCGAAAAAGGATTTGTGAGAATTTCTCTATTCAGAGAATTTACCAAAGGAAATCATACAGAAGTCCGGTTTGTGTTTGAAGATTCGGGTATTGGAATCCCAGAAAACAAGCGTAAAACCATATTCGAGGCCTTTACTCAGGCCTCTTCCTCCACCAGTAGAAAGTACGGGGGAACAGGCTTGGGTTTGGCAATTGTCAAGCGCTTGGTGGAATTGAACGGAGGAGAAATCGAAGTGAGTGCCAGAAGGGGCGGAGGAAGTATTTTTGAGTTTACTCTTCCCTTCGAATTCATTGATACCAAAAGCCTGGAAGCTGAGAAGGCAGGGCTTCTTAAAAGTCAGCGCTCCCTGGAAAATGCCTCCATCTTGGTGGCTGAGGACAATACCGTGAATCAGATTTTGATCCGAAAGTTTCTGACCAAATGGAATGTCAAGGAATTGGTAATCGCCTCTGATGGTTTGGAAGCACTTCAGCAGTTCCAAGCTGGTGATTTTGACTTGGTACTGCTGGATTTACAGATGCCTGAGCTAGATGGATTTGCGGTGGCAAGAGGGATTAGAAGTACTCCTGATCAGAAAAAAAATGAAGTTCCGATTTTGGCCTTGACTGCTGCTTCTTTGAATGAGGTGAAGGAAGAAATGAGGATAAACGGGATAAATGATTTTATTCCCAAACCCTTCACTCCCGAAACCTTGTTTGAGAAAATTCTCAAGTATCTAAACCCAAAAGAATGATTCTCTTATTCGGTTTAGCACTAATTTTGCCTGATTGGAGTGGGAATTTTCCAGCCTCCTTACCCGTTTGAATCCATGACTCTTCTCAAAAGGATCTTTTTCTCCTTTTTGCTACTTTCCTGTCCGATTAGTCTATATCCGCAAGGCTTAATTCAAAAACGATCTACTTTTTATGGATTCACCGGAATTTCCGGTGCCAACCTCCGGCAGTTTAATGAAATGCTGGCAGACCGGGGACTTTCACCCCTTCGAAACAGGTATCGGTCCTATGGCCTGGGATATCAGGCCAGAATAAACGACTTTATCGTGGGATTTGAGCTTTCACAGCATCAAAGCAAGCCCAGCGAATTGGATGATTTCGAAATCCGATACCGAGCCTCCCGTGCGCTTTTTAATGTGGGATATTCGCTCACGGAGGAGGGGCCTTTTCAGCTGATCCACTACATGTCCTTGGGGATGGGATACCTTAATTTTGAAATGCTCCCCACCGAGACCACTGATAATTTGGAGCAATTTCTCCTTGATCCCCAGGAAGGATTTATTCTTCGGGAGAATGATATCCAGAAGGGCACTCAAAACTTTGGGGATTTTTTGACAGAGATCGGATTTCAGATGAGTTACGATTTTGATTTGCCCGGAAGAAAGGAAGCCCTGGAGGTTTTAGCCAAAGTAGGGTATTCGTTCAGCCCGTTTGAAGGGAAATGGCAAATGAACGGTTTTGCATTTGACAATGCGCAGGCGGGTGCTTTTGTCAGGGTGGGAGTGGGATTATCCTTGCCCGAACGTAATTTCTTTTACCGGGATGCATCCGTTGGAATTTCCCTTTTTAGGGGGATTCATGTCAACAAACCAAATGAGCTCAATCGACAATTGGAGAATTATGGGTATTTGCCCCTGAGCGGCACTCCTTCTAACTGGGGACTGAGGATTTTGGGAGAAACAGACGGTTTGCTTTATGGAGTGGACGTGTACAATGTAGCTATGGATGGGCCTGCTTCGAATTTTCAAAACCATTCCTTAAACAGCCTGAGAGTCTATGCCAATGGAGGAATGAAATTTTTCCAATTCAGGAATTTTGCCTTGGGAGCAATGGGTGGACTAGGATTTGGAAACATCAGATATACGCTGAGCCAAAATGAAAAGCCGGATTTTCCCGAATTATTTGAACAGCGCACGTTTGATGGCTACCTGAAAAATTCAGGATTAATGGCTAAACCGGAATTTTTGGTAGAATACGGAATCCCGATGACAAAAAGGAAGTTTTTTGATTTGGTCATCGGAGCCTCAGCGGGATATGAGGTAGCCTTGGGAAATTACCGGTTGGGAGAGCTGGGCATGGCCCAATACCTTACGGGTCCAATTATGGGACTGAGTATTGGAGTTCGACCATAATTGAGTAAAATCAATCGATTCCTGAATAAAAATGATGGAATTGGCAGAAGTCTCCTGCTTTTTTAATGAAATGCTATTACCTTTGAGGGGCTTATCGAGAAAGACCGAGGGAAGGGCCCTACGACGTCTTAGCAACCTGTAAACAAGGTGCTAACTCCCATTCCGGAAAAGTCCGGGAATAGATGAGCGGACAAGTCTCTGCACTTTTCTCCGTGTTTTGCTCGATCAGCTTTTTAAATTAACTACATCACGATGCAAAATAGAACGGAAACCCTGCTTCAAGCGATTCAAAATCGAATTTTGATCCTGGACGGAGCAATGGGTACAATGATTCAGCGATACAGACTTTCAGAAGAAGACTTCAGGACTGAGGACCTTGTCCACCATCCCAAATCTCTGAAAGGAAACAATGATTTACTTTCCTTGAGCCGTCCTGACATCATCAGACAAATCCATAAAGAATACCTGCAGGCAGGGTCCGATATCATCGAAACCAACACATTCTCAGCCACTACCATTGCCCAGGAAGATTATGGTCTTTCTCATTTGGCATACCAAATTAATTTGGAATCTGCCAAGATTGCCAGAGCGGTAGCTGAAGAGTTTACCTCACAAGATCCTTCCAAGCCCCGCTTTGTGGCAGGCGCCATGGGGCCTACCAACCGGACTGCTTCCATTTCTCCGGATGTCAATGACCCGGGATATCGGGCGATCACCTTTGATCAGTTGGCAGAAGCTTATGCAGAGCAGGTCAGGGGATTGCTTGATGGAGGCTCAGACATTATTTTAATTGAGACCATATTTGATACGCTCAATGCCAAGGCCGCTCTTTATGCGGTACAGGAAGTGTATGAGGAGCGAAATATTCCGCTGGATCCAAAAGAAGGCGGAATCCCGATCATGATTTCGGGTACCATCACGGATGCATCCGGACGTACTCTTTCCGGTCAGACTACCGAGGCCTTTTTGATTTCTGTATCGCATGTTCCTTTACTTTCAGTTGGGTTGAACTGTGCGCTTGGGGCCAAAGAGCTTCGTCCGTATCTGAAAGTTTTGGCGCAGAATGCTCCGTTTTATGTGTCTGCCTATCCCAATGCCGGCTTGCCCAATGAGTTTGGCGCCTATGACCAAGGAGCCAATGAAATGGCAGATCAGGTTCGTGACTTTTTGAAGGAAGGCATGCTGAATATTCTTGGAGGATGCTGCGGCACCACGCCCGATCATATCCGCGCATTGGCAAAAATGGCGGCAGAATTTCAGCCCAGAAAAATCGAAGAAGAATTAGAAGAGGAGGAAAGCAATGCCTAAGCAAAACTATTTGAAACTCTCAGGCTTGGAGCCTTTGGTTTTTACGCCAAACATCAATTTTGTCAATGTTGGTGAGCGGACAAACATCACAGGTTCTAAGAAATTTGCCCGCTTGATCTTGAGCGGAAAATACGACGAAGCTTTGGAAATCGCGCTGGATCAGGTACGTGGTGGAGCTCAAGTGCTGGATGTGTGCATGGATGAGGGCATGCTCGACGGGGAATTTGCCATGGTGAAGTTCCTGAACCTGATTGCTTCAGAACCTGAAATCAGCCGGATTCCGATTATGATTGACAGCTCCAAGTGGAGCATCATTGTGGCAGGTTTGAAATGCGTGCAGGGAAAAGGAATCGTCAATTCCATTTCTCTGAAAAACGGAGAGGCAGAATTCATTCACCAGGCCAAAACCATCAAGAAATTTGGTGCTGCGGTAGTCGTCATGGCTTTTGATGAAAAAGGCCAAGCGGATACCTACGATCGCCGAATACAGATCTGTGAGCGCAGTTATCGCATTTTGGTGGATCAGGTGAAATTCAATCCACAGGATATCATTTTTGATCCGAACATTTTCCCGGTGGCTACCGGGATGGAAGAGCACCGCAAAAATGCACTTGACTTTTTCCTTGCTACAAAATGGATCAAAGAAAACCTTCCCGGCGCCAAAGTCAGCGGGGGAGTGAGTAACGTTTCTTTTTCCTTCCGAGGAAATGACCGGGTAAGAGAAGCGATGCATGCGGCTTTTCTCTACCATGCGATTCACCATGGTATGGACATGGGAATTGTCAATCCAACGCTTCTGGAAGTCTACGATGACATTCCAAAAGAGCTCTTGGAACGGGTGGAAGATGTGCTTTTCGACAGGAAAGAAGATGCCACCGAACGTTTGCTGGATTTTGCAGAAACTGTAAAATCAGCAGATAAAAAGGAAGTGGTAAACGAAGCCTGGAGATCGGATCCCGTCGCCAAGCGGATCGAGCACGCCTTGGTAAAAGGGATTTTGGACTTTATCATTGAAGATACAGAAGCTGCACGCCTGGAGTTGGTAAACCCGCTCAAAGTCATCGAAGGTCCGCTTATGGATGGGATGAATGTAGTGGGAGATCTGTTTGGAGAAGGAAAGATGTTCCTCCCTCAGGTGGTGAAATCCGCCCGAGTGATGAAAAAAGCAGTGGCTTACCTCGAGCCGTTTATGCCGCTTCCGGAGGAAGGTCAAGAAGCATCATCGCTCAAAAAGATTTTACTTGCGACCGTCAAAGGGGACGTGCACGACATCGGAAAAAACATCGTTGGGGTCGTTTTGGCTTGCAACAGTTACCAAATTATCGACTTGGGCGTGATGGTCGATGCCCAGAAAATCATCGATGAAGCGATCAAAAATAAGGTAGACATCATCGGATTGAGTGGCTTGATCACGCCTTCTTTGGACGAGATGGTCAATGTGGCATCCGAAATGGAGCGGCAGGGACTTACCATTCCTTTGCTCATCGGAGGAGCCACAACTTCCCGAATTCACACGGCGGTGAAAATCGATCCGGTCTACTCAGGTACCGTCGTTCACGTGACGGATGCAAGTAAATCCGTTCCGATTGCCGGTGAAGCCATTTCTGAGGAGACTAAGGAAGCTTACAGACTTCAAATTAAGGAAACCTACCGTCAGCTACGCGAAGAACACGAAGCCAAACAGTCTGTGAAGCAATTGGTCAGCTATGAGGAAGCCAAAGCCAATCCAGTTGAAATGGATTGGGCTTCATTCGAACCGGTGAAGCCTAAAGTGCTGGGAAGAACGGTTTTGGAAGACTTGGATCTATCTGTGCTCAGAAAATACATCGACTGGACGCCGTTTTTCAGCACATGGATGCTGAGTGGCAAGTATCCCAAAATCTTGGAAGATCCGATCGTGGGAGAGGAGGCTAGGCGGCTTTTTGCAGATGCTCAGGCTATGTTGGACAAGATCATTGCTGAAAAATGGTTGTCGGCTAAAGCGGTTTTTTCTCTTTTGCCTGTGCAACGAAAAGAAGATGATGCGGTGGTTTTCGAACCAAATGATGCAAATGTAGCAGTGGCCAAATTCCACTTTTTGCGTCAGCAAGGAAAAAAAGGAAAAGGTGTGCCTAACCGTTCCTTGGCAGATTACCTCCATCCGGAAAAAACCGATTACCTCGGCTGCTTTGCAGTGACAGCAGGATTGGGGATGGAAGCCAAACTGGCCGAATTCCAGGCAGCCGGAGATGATTACAACGATATTTTATTCAAAGCTTTGGCAGACCGATTGGCTGAGGCAGCAGCGGAATATGTGCATGAATTGGTGAGAAAAGAGTATTGGGGTTATTCCAGGGAGGAAAGTTTGGACAATGATTCCCTGATTCGGGAAGAGTATCCCGGAATCAGGCCTGCACCGGGCTATCCCGCCTGTCCTGAACATTCCGAAAAAGAGACCATTGCCAAGCTGCTTGATCTGGAAAATACCGTCGGGATCACACTTACTTCCAGCTATGCCATGTATCCGACCAGTTCGGTTTCAGGTTTTTATTTTGGAAATCCTGAAAGTAAGTATTTCGGCCTTGGAAAAATCGCCGAAGATCAGGTAGGAAGCTATGCCATGCGAAAGGGTATTTCCATTCCCGATGCCGAGCGATTGCTTTCTCCCAATTTGGCCTATACCCCATCTCCAGTCCTTGCGAACACGACCCTATGAAATCGTGGGTTTTAAAAAATTCTTAAAGAAATAGAAAGGAACCCTCGCGAGATGGGATTTAAAATAATTTTAAAGATTATATGAAAATAACCGAGCATTTAAAAAACGCAAAATCCACACTTTTTTCATTTGAGATTTTGCCTCCCCTGAAGGGACAAAGCCTCAAAGAACTCTTGGAAGGAATTGCCCCGCTGATGGAGTTTAAACCTCCGTTTGTCGATGTAACCTATCATCGGGAAGAATACATTTACAAAAAGCATCCAAACGGGCTTTTGGAAAAAGTAAGTACCAAAAAACGTCCCGGTACGGTTGGGATTTGTGCTGCAATCATGAACCGATTCCATGTGGATGCGGTTCCGCATTTGCTTTGTGGTGGATTTTCCAAAGAGGAGACTGAAAACGCATTGATTGACCTCAATTTTATCGGAGTGGACAATGTCCTCGCACTTCGTGGAGATGCTCCTAAAACTGAGGGGAGATTTATTCCAGAACCGGAAGGGCATAGCTTTGCCAGTGAACTAGTAGAGCAAATCGTGCGGATGAACAATGGCCGATACCTGCACGAAGAAACCGAAAACAGCTTCCATACTGACTTCTGTGTGGGTGTAGCCGGATATCCGGAGAAGCACTTTGAGGCGCCAAGTATGAAGTTTGATTTGAAGTACCTGAAGGAAAAAGTGGACAGAGGTGCAGAATACATCGTGACCCAGATGTTTTTTGACAATCAGAAGTACTTTGACTTTGTTGAGAAAGTGAGAGAAGCCGGGATTACCGTTCCGATTATTCCGGGCATCAAACCCATCACTACCATCGGACAGATTACGATGCTGCCACGCACCTTCTTTCTTGACCTGCCGGATGCGTTGACCGACGAACTGGAAAAGTGTAAGACTAATGCCGATGTGAAAGAAGTTGGGATTGCATGGGCGATTCAGCAGTGCAAAGAGTTGATCGATGCCCAGGTGCCATCCCTGCATTTCTACACGATGAGCAAAGCGGATACAACCTATAAGATTGCAAAAGAGGTGTTTTAAAGTTCCTTTGGGGTCTTTTGGCTCCAAAGGTTTTTTTACTTTTGAAACAAAGAAGCTGTTCTTTTTCACCGCTCCTCCAAATCCCAAATTCCTTTTTCCTGAATCTCCCTATCTTCGGTCATGATTAAACTAATCGAATGCCCCCGGGATGCGATGCAGGGGATTCCCGATTTTATTGACACAGCCATCAAGGCCGCTTACATCAATCAATTGTTGGAAGTGGGATTTGATACGATTGATTTCGGGAGTTTTGTCAGTCCCAAAGCCATTCCCCAGATGCGGGACACAGCCGAGGTGTTGGAATTGCTCGATTTGCATCAGTCCAAGTCCAAATTACTTGCGATCGTAGCTAATGTAAGAGGGGCCGAGGACGCATTGAATTTTGAAGAAATCGACTATTTGGGTTTTCCGCTTTCTGTTTCGGAGACCTTTCAGCAGCGGAATACCAATGCTTCCATCACAGAAGCTTTGAAAACGGTGGAGGCGATCCAAAATCTATGCGAAGCCAAAGGCAAGAAACAGGTGGTCTATTTGAGTATGGGATTTGGGAACCCCTATGGAGATCCTTTTTCACCGGAGTTGGTCGCTGAGTTTGTGGAAAAGCTTTCCCAGTTGCAGATTGAAATCATTTCTTTGTCCGATACAATCGGGGTTGCGACACCGGAATTGATCACCCAATTGTTTGAAATACAAATTCAGTCTTTTCCGCAGATTGAATTTGGAGCCCATCTTCACAGTCGGCCCGAATCCATTGCTGAGAAAGTGCTGGCAGGATTGAAAGGTGGGTGCCGGAGATTTGATGGAGCCCTAAAAGGTTTTGGTGGATGCCCGATGGCCAAGGATGAATTGGTAGGAAATATGGCAACCGAAGTGATGATTGAGACCTTGGAAAAAGGGGGGTATGCGTTGGGTTTGAATAAATCAGAACTCGCTGAATCCATGAAACTTGCCCGATTTGTTTTTAATTCTTGATTGATGGCTGACGGGACAATTCCTAGTAAAGTAAAATCCCTGAGATGGCTTCGAAGTCTCCATAAATGGCTGGGGATTCCTTTGATCATTTTCTTTTTTTTGATTGGGATTACCTCTATTCTTTTGGCATGGAAAAAGAAAGCTGAACTGCTTCCTCCTACGCTCAATATCGAAGTGGAGAACGGTACTTGGATTTTGCCTTCTGAAATGGTCCGAATCGGGGAGGAGGAGATGCGCAAAATAGGCATGGATCAGGAAGTGGACCGAATCGATATCCGTCCCGACAAAGGCGTGGCAAAAGTGACTTTCAAAACCCATTTTACCGAAGTCCAATTGGATGGGCTTACCGGAAAAGTGCTTTCCATTGAAACCCGTCATTCGGACTGGATCGAGAAATTGCACGATGGAAGCATAGTGGATTTTTATTTGGGAGGTGACGAGGCCACCAAATTGACATACTCTACACTTACTTCACTGGGATTGATTTTGATGAGCCTCAGTGGGTTTTATTTGTGGTATTATCCCAAGTTGATCCGAAGATTGAAGGTGAAATAATCCAGGATGAATTTATCCTGTTCTTTATCGAGATTTCAAATTTTTGTAATTTTCAAAGATGGAGAAAGAGGACAAACACCTTGTAAAAGAGCCAGATATCGAGTACGGCCGCTATACCTATGCTGATTACCTTACTTGGCAAATGGACGAAATGGTCGAATTGATTCGAGGTAAAGTCTACAAATGGGCTGCTGCTGCGCCCGGAATGAGTCATCAGAAGGTTTCTACTCGCTTGACAGCTGAATTTTTTAATTTCTTAAAGGGGAAAACTTGTCAAGTGTTTCATGCTCCATTTGATGTAAGACTTCCTGTAAAATCCAAAAAGAACCAGGATATCGACACGGTGCTTCAACCAGACCTATGCGTTATATGTGATGAAAAGAAGCTGGACGAGGCAGGTTGTGTTGGTGCCCCGGATTTGGTCGTCGAAATTCTTTCTCCGGGAAATAACCGCAAGGAGTTAAAAGTCAAATATGAAATTTATGAGCAATCCGGAGTGAAAGAATATTGGGTCATTCATCCTACGGAACAAACTCTTTTGATCTATTCCCTGATTGACGGAAAGTACAGATCATCAGGATTGTATGTTTCTGGAGATGTGATCGAATCAGCTTGTATTCCAGAATTCAAACTCAACTTGGAAGATATTTTTGAAGGATAAATTCCTCTTCTAAACCAAGAGTTTATATTTTTTCCCAGGCAAAGACTTGATAATACCCTCAAATTCCAGTGATAATAATTTGGAGGAAAGTATGCCCAAAGGAATTTCGGTTAAGTAGCTGATCTGGTCGATTTCGGATTCTCCTTTTTCCAAAAGTAAAGTCAAGATGGCCTTATCCTCCTCATCTCTCCCCGCCAAATCCAAGACGGGTTTTCTGACCTTTTCCTCTCCCGGCTTATTCCAAAAAAGCGCTTCCGCTATATCTCCCGGGCCAGTATAGATGGAAGCTTTCATCTTTTTGATCAGTTGATTGCAGCCTTCAGAGAAAGGCGATTGAAGATTTCCCGGAACTGCAAATACATCCTTGTTGTAGCTGTAGGCGATCTCTGCCGTGATTAGGGCACCGCCTTTTTCCGCAGCTTCCACCACAATCAAAGCATCCGAAAGTCCGGCAATGATCCGGTTGCGGGCAGGGAAATTTCCGGGAACCATGGTGCTACCCGGGGCATATTCACTCATCACAATCCCGGTTTCCTGAATCTGTTCAGCTGTTTTCTTATGAGTTGCAGGATAGATTTGGGAAATCGGTGAACCCATGACAGCTACAGTCGGGAGTCCAACCTGTAGTGCAGCGCGATGGGCTTCAATGTCTATTCCATAAGCCAATCCTGAAATAATTGCTGGTTGATAGGGGAGTAGGTCTTCTACGATCTTCCGGGTGATTGATTTCCCATACGGTGTTGCACTTCGGGTGCCTACTATTCCGACACTTCGCTCAAAATTCAGATCACCTTTTCCCTGGGTAAAAAGCACTACCGGGCCATCATCCTGGGATTTTAATCGCGCGGGAAAACCGGAATCAATGGAAATAAGAATTCGATACCCTTTCTTTTCGCAAAGATTGATCAGCTCATCGGCATTTTTCAGATGGGATTCCGCCTGTTTTTGGATTTCGAGTAGCTTTTCTCCCACACGTGGGATTTTGGAAGCTTTGCCTTTGCTGAGTTGGAAAAATGCCTTAGCCGAACCACTGTAAGCCAAAATAGCTTTGAAAACTCCCGGGCCTACTTTTGGGGCTTGGGAAAGCGCTAAATGATATCTTAGATTTTCAAGATCCGTGTCGGGCTTTGAGTTCATTCTTCAGATTGATTAAAAAGTCTTTGATTTCCTGAAGCTTTTGAACTGCCGCGACCTTGTCAAATCCCTGGTTTTTGCCGGAAGCAATGACTTCTTGGGCACCTTGGAGGGTGTATCCTTTTTCTTTGACCAAATGGTACACGTAGCGGATTTTCTGAATGTCATCCTTGGTGTACCGTCGGTTGCCTTTCTTATCTTTTTTGGGGCGGATGATGTCAAATTCTCCCTCCCAATAGCGAATCAGAGAAGGTGCTACATTGAACATCTCCGCAACTTCTCCAATGGAATGGTATTTTTTCTCTATTTCTCGCTCTTTGTACGGCACAGCAGAATTGGCTAAAAGACTAAGTTAAAAATTTGATCGGGGACTTCAAGGTATACTTGAAGCTTAAATAAAAAAAACGCGGATTTTACCGGTTTAGTACTTGAAGCATCTGGACAGCTGCAAGGCCTGCTGTTTCGGTCCGAAGGCGGCTTTTTCCAAGAGAAACTGCTTGAAAACCAGCTTCAAAAGCTGATTTTATTTCCTGAGGATCGAAGTCACCTTCGGGACCAATCAGGATGAGGTATTTTGCTCCGGGATTTGCCACATCCATCAGGTGGTTTTTATGGTCCTCATCCACATAGGCGATGAATTTTTGAAAATCCTCAAACGCTTTGGATTTGAAAAGTTCAGTCAGCCTCCGGGTAGTGTGAATAACGGGAATTCTGAATTTCAGACTTTGCTTGCAGGCGGAGATTACTTTTTTATGCAGGCGATCGGTTTTCAGGAAAGACCGTTCGGAGTTCATAGTTTCCAAAAGGGTCATTTCGTGAAAACCCAGTTCAGTAATTTTCTCCACCATCCATTCCATCCGGTCGGGGCTTTTGGTGGGGGCAATCGCTAAATGGATGTGAAAGGCTTCTTCCGGAACCTCTGTTGAATTTAAGACCTTCAAGCTGGTCTTTTTGGGATTTGCCTCCAAAATCACACAGTCAAAGACCTGTCCTTTTCCATTGGTCAATCGAACTGGATCTCCTTGCTTTTTGCGCAGCACTTTGACAAGGTGCCTGGATTCTTCCTCATCCAAATAGGTAAGGGGGCTGGCAATATTTTCCTGAAAAAAAAGCTGCATGAATAAACAAATCGGATTGGGAACAAAAAAAGCACATTTCAAGAAGAAATGTGCCTTTAAACCAAATTAACCTATAACCAATTATCCTTTAGAAATTTCCATGTTGACGGTTTTTCCTTTGATGGTATTGTTCTTCATCACTCGGATCACATGTTCTGCATCCTTCTGAGGAACATCTACAAAGGAGAAGTTGTCGAAGATATCAATACCACCAATGCTTTTTCCCGGTACGCCGGTTTCGCCTGCGATGGCACCTACGATATCATTTGGACGGATTCTGTCTTTATTTCCTAGGTTCAGAAACAAACGGGTCATGTTTGCATCACGAGTCCGTTCTTCTCTTGGACCTCTTCGTTCGAAGTCTCTTGGTCCACCTTCTCTACGGTCAGCAAAACGATCTCCGCCTTCTCTTCTGTCACCGAATCTTTCTCTTCGCTCTCCGCCTCGTTCAAATCGACCTCCGTCTCTTTCTCCTCTACCAAATCGATCAGAACCGCTTCTTTCTCCACGTCCAAATCGATCAGACCCTCTCTCGCCTCTGCCGAAATCACGGCCTCCGTCTCTGGATCCTTCTCTTCTTCTGTCTCCGTAGGTTTCGATTCCGAAATCCTGCTCTTTCAATTCCTTCACGGTTTCACCCATGTTCATTTTGATCAAGCCGAGCGCAATTTGCTCCATGGTCAGACCTTCAGCCAGCATTTGTCCGATAGTGGCTTCAAATAGCTGATTGTCTTCTTCGATGGCCAGTGTTCGGTACACGTCCTTCACCAATTGAGCTTTTTTCAGCTCAACCAATTCGGAAACCGAAGGAGGAGTCATTTTATTGATGGTAGCCTTGGTAAAGCGCTCCAGATCTCTGAGTTTCATCGTTTCTCTGCGACCTGTGATAAACGTGATCGCAGTTCCGGATTTACCTGCACGACCGGTTCGGCCGATTCGGTGTACGTAATATTCTTCGTCCAACGGAAGGTCGTAATTGAATACCGCCTCTACATTGTCTACGTCGATACCACGGGCGGCAACGTCAGTTGCTACCAATACTGAGCAAAGTCCTTTTCGGAATTTACCCATTACTTTATCTCTTTGAGCCTGAGAAAGATCTCCGTGAAGTGCTTCTGCCATTATGCCTCTTGCACCCAAAGCCTCTGTCACCTCGTCGGTCATTCTCTTGGTGTTACAGAACACCACGCTCAATGCGTAATTGTTGATGTTCATCAGACGGGTCATCAACTCCATTTTCAAGGAAGGCTTCACTTCGTAGTAAACCTGCTCGATTTTGGAAACGGTCAGCTCATTTTTAGCGACTTTGATGATTTCCGGGTTCTGCTGATACTTTCTGGTCAAATCCATGATCGGCTTCGCCATGGTAGCTGAGAAGAAGACGGTTTGTCTTTCTTCCGGCATTTCCTGAAGAATTGCCTCGATATCGTCTCTGAAACCCATGTCCAGCATTTCGTCTGCCTCATCCAATACGATGATTCCGACATTGTCAAGTTTCAAGGTGCCTCTGCTCATGTGATCCTGAACACGTCCGGGAGTTCCTACCACGATCTGAACGCCTTTTTTCAAGACTCTGATCTGCTTGTCGATGGATTCGCCCCCGTAGATGGCTACAGAATTAATAGCACGGTGATATTTAGCAAGTTTTTGAATTTCGCCTTCTACCTGAACTGCAAGTTCGCGGGTTGGGCAAAGGATGATAGCCTGTGGCTTGTTGAAGTCCGCATCAACTAGGTCGATGATCGGAATTGCAAAAGCGGCGGTTTTACCGGTTCCAGTTTGGGCCTGACCGATTACATCGCGTCCTTCAAGTACGAAAGGAATGGCTTGTGATTGAATTGGGGAAGGGGTTGTATAACCCATTTCTTCCACTGCCCGCAAGATTTCTCCCGAAATCCCCAGGTCTGAGAATTTTACTGTGTTTTCCATGAATGTTGTCCTTACTTTTTCTTGCCATGTTATCCTAAATCCCAGACAAGCGACAGTAAGGATTCACGGCACGAAAAATAGCTGTGTCAAAATTGACGATGCAAAAGTATGATCAATAATTCGGAATTCCAACTCTGCTTCTAAAGTTTTTAGAATAATCGTTAAAAATGAAGGGCGGAAAGCGAAATAAATTTGGTTTCAAACCATTTCGGAAATCAAGAAAATGACTTTATTCGGATTATTAACCTATAAAATTTTATGAAATCAGATTTATGATTGATTCAATTACTTTTTTTCGCATGGAGGGCGAAATCTTACCTGCTTTATAGAGAATGATAGATTGATCAGCTGTAAAGAGTCGGTTTGGCCGGATATGGCTTGATTTAAATAATGTTCCTTCTACGATTTCACTTTCCTGTAATTCAAGCGCCCATGAATCCCTGATGTTTTTGGAAGTGATTTGGCATAGGAGATAGTCTCCATTTTCTGCATAAGCCAAGACTAGTGCCGGTCTTCTTTTCGATGAACTTAAATCTGAAAACGGAAAAGAAACGACAACAATATCGCCCTTCACAAATCCTTCCATGCCTGATTTTCTTCTTCCCTTTGCCAATCTTTTTCAAGGGATTTTTCTGAAATCCTATAAAAAATATCAGGTTCACCCACTTCATCTTTGGAGAGTTCTGATTCTAAAAAAGAATGTATGGCTTTTTTATCTTTCCTTGAAAGTTTTTTGAGCGAATCAAATAATTCATCCATGGAAATAGTTAAGGCTAGCGTCTTCATACTCTAAAGATAAATTTATTCGGTCAAAATTTTGATTTTTAGCACTTTGAGAACAAAATCGTCCAACAAAAAAATTGATTTTAATCCCTTTTTTAAAAAAAAGCTCTATCCGAACTAGCCTCTTTTGTCATTTTTTCTGCCAACTCTTTTCCCAAATATCGATCGATCAGAATGTGACCAAGGTAAAGCAGTGGGGTAAGCAAAATGGCCACTAAAAACTTATAGACGTAATTGATCAACCCAACTGCAATAATCTGGCTAAGGCTCCAATTTCCAAAAACATAGAAAGCAATTCCCAAAACGACGAAGGAGTCAATAAACTGGGAAACCAAAGTTGAGCCAGTAGCCCTAAGCCAAATCATGCGGGGCCCGGTGACTGCCCGAAGCTTTTGGAATACAAAAACATCGATCAATTGACCTAACAGGAAGGCAGTGAGTGATCCGAGAATGATGCCCAATCCCTGTCGGAATATCGTGTTGAAGGCATAATTGATGTCAAATCCATCGCCCGTGGGAGTTTGTGAATTGACATCAAGCCAGAAATCTGCGGGTACCAAAACGGTAACCAAACTGATGATCAAAAAGACATAGGTAATCAATCCGGCTGTGATGAAGCTGATCTTTCGAACGCCTTTTTTTCCAAAGTATTCATTGATAATGTCGGTGGTGATGAAAACGATCGGCCAGATGACAGCCCCGGCTGTCAAATTGAAATCCAGGACATATTCCCCGAAAAAAGTCCAGTTAACCGGTTCAAATCCGAGTGTTTTTTCTGCGGAGAAAATCTTGACCCCAATGATTTCCGCCAGGATTGCGTTGGTCAGGAATATGGAGCCTAGAATAATTAACAGGTTGGTTTTTCGGCTGTGTTGAATTTCATTCATAGGCTGGCAAAATAGGGTAAGTTTTTCCTTCCTCACTCAACTCTGAATTGGTGAAGACAGTTTTTGCTTCCTGGAGCATTTCTTCCAAATGGACATAGCGGGAGGAAAAGTGACCCAAAAGCAATTTTTTAGCTTTAATCAAGTTTGCAATCTCAGCAGCTTGTTTGGCTGTACTGTGGAAGGTGTCTGCTGCACGGACTTCGTCTGACTCCATGAAGGTGGATTCGTGATATAGCAGCGTGGGTTCGCTGAGAAACCGAACTAGTTTGGGTTCAAATCTCGTGTCCGAACAAAAGGCATAGCTTCTCAAAGGAGGCAGGGGATAAGTGTATTCCTTCAAAGAATACCATTCTCCATTCTCATCCTTAAAATCTTTTCCGTTTCTCAGACTTTGGATGGCTTCCAGAGGAATTTTTTTCAAGCTTAATTTTTCTTTGATCAGGCTTCTCAATCCATCCTTTTCACTTACTAAAAATCCGGTGGTGGGAAGCCGGTGCGTCAGAGGAAAACTGTACACCTGAAATCGGGGATGATCCAGCAGTAAATTCAATCCCTCAGGATTTGTTTGAATGAAGTTTAGCGGATAGGAAAGCTTGGTATTGCTCCATCTAAACTGCGTGGTAATGATTTCATCCAGGCCTTTCGGTCCAAAAATGGTCAGAGGATGGGTTCTTTTGGAAAGGTGATAGCTGGACAAAACTCCCATCAACCCCAAGTAATGATCTCCGTGAAGGTGCGAAATAAAAATATGGTTGATCCTTGAAGATTTTACTTTGAACTTCCTCATTTGGATCTGTGTGCCTTCTCCACAGTCTATCAATAAACACTCCTGCCCAAATCTGACGACTTGGGCAGTGTGATTTCTTCCATGCACCGGGATGGAAGAGGTGTTTCCTAAAATGGTGACTTCGAAATCAGGAATCAAGCTTCTTCCTCGTCTTCGCCTCCGTCGATTTCATGCATAAAAATTGCCTCACCTGCTTCTTCCAGATTGAGTACAAGGTTTAGCTTTTTGTCAAGCATGGAGATTTTGAGCAGCTTCATCACATGCTCTTGCACGCCTGAAATCACGAAAATTCCGCCATTTCGGCCGAATTCCCGGTCGCCTACCAAAAGCGCACTCAAACCGCTGGAATCCACATATTTCACCTGGCTCATGTCCAACACAATATTGGAATACCCTTCGGCATGGATAGTCAACAACTCAGATTTTAATTTTGGAGCAAGCAAAGAGTCGATTTTTTCTTCAAGTGGAGCAAAGACTACGTACTGCTCTTTTTTGTCAATGGTATATTTCATAGTTATTTAGTTGGCTTTCAATTTCCCAAGTGGGCCAAAATTGCTTTTTCTATTCTTGATTCGATTTGGGCTGTTTCTGCTTTCACGAACTTTTGCCCGGTGATGTTTTCAAACAGCTCAATATAGCGATCTGAGATGCTTTCTACAATTTCATCCGTCATTTCCGGGACTGTTTGCCCTTCTTTTCCCTGAAATCCATTGGCTATCAACCACTGACGGACAAACTCTTTGGATAATTGCTTCTGTGCCAGGCCTTTTTCCTGATTTTCTTCATAGGCATCTGAATAGAAATACCGCGAAGAATCCGGGGTGTGGATTTCATCGATCAGCAAAATCTCATCTCCAAATTTTCCAAACTCATACTTGGTATCCACCAGGATCAATCCCTTTTCCTTAGCCATTTCCTGACCTCTTTTGAAAAGAGCACGGGTGTATTTTTCCAAGACCAAATAGTCTGCCTCACTGACGATTCCTTTTGCCAGAATGTCCTCCCGGGAAATATCCTCGTCATGGCCTTCTGCAGCTTTGGTAGTAGGAGTGATGATTGGCTCCGGAAAGGGATCGTTTTCTCTCAATCCTTCCGGCATAGCCACTCCGCAAAGGATTCTTTTCCCAGACTTAAATTCTCTGGCAGCATGGCCAGCCAAATATCCGCGAATGACCATTTCCACCTTGAAAGGTTCGCAACGCTTCCCGATGGTCACATTGGGGTCAGGAGTTGAAGTCACCCAGTTAGGCACGATATCAGAGGTAGCCTGGAGAAATCCGGCAGCGATCTGATTCAACACCTGGCCTTTGAAAGGGATTGGTCGGGGCAAAACCACATCGAACGCTGATATCCGGTCAGATGCGACCACCACCAGTTCCTTTTCGAAAATGTAAACGTCTCTGACTTTTCCTTTGTAAAAACCCACCTGTCCGGGGAATTTGAAATGGGTTTCTTTGATAGCCTTGCTCATGTGAAAATCGTTTCGGCAAAAATAGAAAAATGGGGTTCTACTGCCTTAGACTTAGGTTTTATTTATTGATTTTATTTCCGTTTTCCCATAGCTGGGTCTCGATCAACTGACCGGACTCATCAAAAAATTCACGTTTTCCGTTAAGTCTTCCTTTGCTGTAATTCCTGATTTCCAACAGATTACCATTTTCTCTGAAAATCTTTACTTCACCTTCCTCACGATCATTTACAAAGTTCACTTTGGATATCATTACCTCATTTTCATAAAAATTCTCCTCCGAGATTTTTGATCCGCTTTTATCGTAAGTGATTCGTAATCTCACCTTTCCATTGGGGTGAAAATAGACCACCGGCTGTATTGGAATTCCTTTTTGGTAGATTGCTTTCATTCGAATCTTTCCATCCGAGAAATACTCTACGAGTTCACCCTCAGGAGATCCGTCTTGGTAAATTCCCCTCCGTTCTGGATTTCCAACGGGATAGTTCAGTTCATACTCGCCGTTCAATTCCCCGTTTTTAAACTCCCTCACTGCCTTCACTTTTCCGTCCGGGTAGTACTGGAGTTCTTTTCCGTTGACGACTCCCTTTTGGTAGGTGGCGCTGAAGATCAGCTGACCGTTTTCGTCAAACTCCTCGTAAGGCCCGTGGTATTGACCTGCCAGGAAATTGATTTTGGTTTTGGTTTTTCCATTTGGGAAAAAGGCCTCCGAAAGTCCATCCGGCTTGTTGTTTTTGAAGGTGGTCTGGTCCCGGACTTTTCCATCCTCGAAGTAAGAGGTGACTTTTCCTTCCAGTAGGTTGTTGACAAAAGTGGATTCTTGGCTCAATCTTCCTCCCGGAAAGTAACTCAGTGCTTTGCCTTCGCGCAGGTTGTCTTTGAATTGCACGATCCGGAGGGTGTCACCAGAGTCTGGATCCAAATCATAGAAAAAGCCATTTCGCTGATCATTTTTGAGGTTTCCGATCAAAATCAGTTTCCCGTTTGGATCGAAAAGCCGGACTTCTCCTTCGGCTTTGCCATTGATTTTGGTCAGGATTTCCTTGATATGAAGTGAATCCTCATCATAGTAAGTTCGGATGGTGTCCTGAGCAAAACTTGGTGCAAAAGACCCCAAAATCAGGAGAAGAATAAAGCTGAACTTGGATGGGACTTTTGCTATTGGTGGAATCATAAGTACTGGAAATTCGAAAGGTGAGAAGCCTTGATCTGACAGCGGCCTTGGTAACTTCCCGGAAAATTAACGTCAGCCGATTTCAATTTGACTATTTTTGGGCAAAATTTCTTATTCCTGAACAAAGAAGGCCTTCACTTCTATTTCAAAAATCCTGATTATGAGAATTGCCCTGAGTTATTTGCTTTTTGCGTTTGTGATTTTGAACTCCTGCTCAGAGAAGGAAAAGATCTATAAAACCTATGAGGGCGAAATTTTCGGTACGTATTACCGCATTCAGGTGGCCGACACCGGAAAAGACCTTCAGCCGGACTTCGATTCGGTTTTTGTTTTGATCAATCAGGCTTCCAATTCTTACGTGCAGGAATCCGAGGTTTCGGACTTTAACAGAACAGGCAAACTGCTTTCCCCATCCCCGACTTTTCGGCAAATGATGGATTCGGTGGCAAAATTTCACCGATTGTCGGAAGGCTATTTTGAACCCACGCTATATCCTTTGCTCAAGTCTTGGGGATTTTCCTTTGAGCAAAGAGCCCAAATGGACTCCATGAAAGTGGCGGAATTGATCGGACTGATCGGGTTTGAAACGATGATTTCGGTAACTGATTCAGGCTATTTTGCTGCCAAACCTGGGGTGATGTTGGATATTACGGGCTTGGGCGAGGGCTATGCTATTGACAAACTGGTGGAAGTGGTGGAGAACAATGAAATTACCGATTACATGGTTGAAATAGGAGGGGAGATGAAAGCCAAAGGTAAAAACTCAAGAGGTACTACCTGGTCGATTGGGATTGAAGATCCTGTTCAGGCTGAAATGGGAGTTACCAGCAGCATGCTGACTAAAGTCGAACTTGACGGTCGGGCGATCAGCAGTTCGGGGAATTATCGGAAGTTCTACATCGATGAAGCCGGAAACCGAAGACCGCATATTTTGGATCCCAAGTCGGGCTTTCCGGTGAGTCATTCCATGGTTTCGGTTTCCGTTTTGGCCAATTCTGCGACCGAAGCGGATGCTTTGGCGACGGCATTTATGGCTATGGGTCCTGAGAATGCCAAGATTCTTGTAGAAAGCCTTCCCGGAGTCGAAGCGATGTTTGTGATCGGAGGAAA
>CAYONF010000008.1:0-70795 GCA_964405255.1 uncultured Limnohabitans sp.
AAAACTGATTCCTAAAGATATCAGTTTGACTGAAAACGAAAAGTGGTTTTGAAAGAAGTGGACAAGGAATGTCAGGAAGTAGGAATGAAGTCTGTGCAAACAGTAAGCCTACCAAGGAAATTTGCAACAATCAAAAAAAAGTCCTCCCGATCAATCCGGAGGACTTGGTATGTTCTGGTCAAAAGCTCAAGATTAGTTTGCTCTTTTCCCGGGATGATAACGCTCTTCCTGACGCTTCTCGACATCTTCTTTGTAGAAGGCTACTTCCTTGAAGTTCGCATCGGCATAGCGCTGAGCCTGATCGTAGAAGTGAGGTGAATTGGGATCTGCACTTTGACCACCAGCCAGTACGGTTTTGGCTTTGACTTTCTCTCCAAATTCCACCACAGCCACAAAACTGTTGCCCCGATAGCCATAAAGTCGCTTGGTATTCTCGGTTGTGCGGGCACCATAGGCAGCCAATGCGCCCCAATTGCCTGAGGCCAATCCCACAGGGATATATGGCTTGCTGTCATCAAACCCCGCATCGATATCGCCACTCAGGCGTTGGAATCGGTTGATCTCTCCCCAGGGGGTATTCCAGCTTCCAAAATCAGCCGACATCTGGGAAATGGTCTTTTCAAAAACCTCCACGATTTCCGTAGCAGTGGGCACCTTTGCCTCAGGATTCGGATGGATGAAGCGGTTCATGCTTCGGAAAGCCCGTTGGTAATTTTCCCCATAGAAATGTGCCACAGACATAGCGACGGACTCTTTCGAAGTGCGATAATCCCAGGCTTTCAGGACTTCCATGGCTTCCTTGTGTTCGGATTTACCGCTCTTTTCCAAAGCGGATACCAATTCGGGAATCAGGTATTCGAAAGCCGGGAGATAGGGATCATAAGCCAATTGCAGGAAGCTGTCCAAGTTGAGTTTTTTCACGTCTTTCAGCACCTTCACGGCATGGACTCCCCGGTAGTTTTCTTGGTCCGGGGCCATATATGCCGGATAATTTTCCTTTTTGGGGCTGAACTCTGCCGCTGCGGTAAAAGGCGTCGAGTTACAGTTTTGGATCCAGCCGGTTCCCGGATTGAGGATCAGGATACTCTCATCCACCGTATGCAATCCCTGCCAGTCGGTGGCAGGATTGCTGCCGTCCACCGGTTTGGAAAAGTCAAACTCCGGATTTCTTTTCGGAATAAAATTGCCGTGGAAATAGGCAATATTCCCTTCTGCATCGGCGAAAACCGTATTGTTCGATGAATTGGTGCGGATATTCATCATATCCTTAAACTCCGCATAATTCTTCAGCTTAGTCCGGGTGTAGCTTTGGGCAAGGGCATTGACCGGGTCCCAGTTGATCTTGGTAGCCACCCATTTTTCGCCCTCCTTGTGCGTGATCGGTCCGTGATGCGTTCGGTACAGAGTGAAGGATTTTTCCCTGATTTCAGCACCGGACTTATACTTTATGGAAACTTGCTGACTTTCCACCGGCCTTTTCTCCTCGCCGTATTTATAAGTCAAAGCCCCGTTTTCTTCGCTTACTTCTTCGACAAATTCATCGATAAAATCCACAAAAGTCGAGGTGTGAATCCAGCCGGTCTTTTCGTTGAAGCCTTGGTAAATAAAAAACTGTCCCCAGGTCACTGCCCCGTAGGCATTGAGTCCCTCTTCGCTGACGACATGCACTTCCGGACGGAAATAGAAGGAAGTATGCGGATTGATCAGGAGCATGGCATTTCCGGATTCGGAAAGGCTCGGAGCGATCGCAATTCCGTTTGAACCTTGAGGTTCTTCGGTCAGTTTGGCCAAAATCGCTTGGGAATCATTCATGGCCAGCGCTGAATCATTTTCATAAAAAGCCTTGATTCCATCCGTAGAAATCCGCTCAATGTCCCCTCCGATCGAACCTTCGCTGAAAAACATCGGCATCCAAGGCTCGTAGCGTGTGATCACCTGAGGCTTTACTTCAGGATGGGTGTGCAGGTAGTAATTGATCCCGTCGGCAAAGGCCACACATAGGGCTTTCAACCAGTCCGGAGCTTTTTCATAGGCCGCTTTAGCCTCCGCTTCCGTCATATACAGGTTGGCGCGGAGGTCGGAATAAATTGCCTCCTCTCCTTCCAATTCTGCCAGTCGGCCGGTTGCCCAAATGTAGTTCCGTTCAACCCTTCGGAAATCATCCTCGCACTGGGCATAAAGCAGTCCGAAAACTGCATCTGCGTCGGTTTTTCCATAGATATGGGGTACGCCAAAATCATCCCGGATGATCTCTACCCGCTTTGCCTGAGCTTCCCAGCGGCTGAGTTCATCGGTTGGATTTTGGGTTTGACAGGCGAAAAGGGCAACAAAAGCGAAAAAGAGTACAAATCTCCTGAGCATAACATTTGGGTATGGGTAAAGATCGAAAGTAAGGGATTTCAGTCCCCTTCGCAACGCCTTTCTTTACCGGTGTTCCCGATATTGATTAGCGGGGAATTTCTGCTTCAATTGCCAGATCAAGTCATCCGGAATGGATAGACTTTCTTCAAAACCTTTCCGGAGCTTTTCCACCTGAGCGACCGAACTTGCTCCGATCACCAGGGAAGAAACAGCCTTCTCGATCAGTCCAAAACGGATCAAAACAGCCTCAGGACTGTAGCCGAGCTGAAGGATTTCGGCTTTGATTTCAGCCACTTTTTCTTTGGGAAAATCCAAAAAGGAAGTGACCGGTTTATCGATCAGGATCCCTTTGGCCAAGGCTCCCCGGACCAATACCCGGGTACTGGTCTTTTCCAACATCGGAAAAATCTCCTCCTCGGACCTACGATCCACGGGATTGTACTGCATCATGATCGTAGCGGGTGGATTCATGGCCATTACCTTACGAATGACATTGGGCCGGATGGAAGAAATCCCGAAGGCACGGATTTTCCCCTGCGCTTTCAGGATGTCAAACGCCTCCAAAGTCTCTTCCCAGGGATCATCAATTGTACCGCCATGAAGCTGATAAAGATCGAGGTAATCGGTCCGAAGACGTTTCAGGCTTTCTTCCACGGCATTTAGGATGTACGCCTTTCCGGGATTCCAAGTCCAGGATTTCCCATCGGGATTCAGTTGGTTTCCGACTTTAGTCGCCAGGATAATCTGTTCTCTTTTGCTTTTCAATGCTCTTCCGAGATGGGATTCATTGATCCCATTTTGGTACAAGTCCGCCGTGTCAAAAAATGAAATTCCGGAGTCTATTGCAGTCTGAAGGATCTTTTCGGCTTCGGAAAAACGCTCCGGCAAAGACATACAACCCAAGGCAATCCGGGGAAAAATGCCCGTTTTCTTTTGTGGTGTTTCGTTCATTGACTACATGTTACATTCGGATCTGAAATCCTTGAAATTAAATAATACCAAGTTCTTAACCCTTCTTTTTAAATTCAGTTTCTATTCTAAAAATACACTAAGGTATTCCTCTGAGAATAGCTATTTTTGCGGCGCTTAAAAACCTATACCCAATAAACATGAAGAAAATTGCAGTTTTTACCTCAGGTGGAGATTCCCCTGGTATGAATGCCTGCATCAGAGCCGCTGTCCGAACCGGCATTTACCGGGGCTTGGAAGTCTACGGGATTTACCGCGGCTATGAAGGAATGATCGAAGGAGATATCAAGCGGCTTCAGTCGCACTCGGTAAGCAATATCGTCCAGCGCGGCGGAACCATGCTCAAATCTGCCCGATCCATGGAATTCAAAACTCCGGAGGGAAGAAAAAAAGCCTACGAAAACCTGAAAAATTTTGGAATTGAAGGGCTGGTGGCCATTGGTGGGGACGGAACCTTTACCGGTGCCAAAATCTTTTTCGAAGAGTTTGGTATCCCTACGGTAGGCTGTCCGGGCACGATTGACAATGACATTTACGGAACAGATTACACCATAGGCTTTGACACCGCGGTAAATACCGCATTGGAAGCCATCGATAAAATCCGGGATACTGCAGCAGCACATGACCGGATTTTCTTTGTGGAAGTGATGGGCAGAGACGCCGGCTTTATTGCCGTGGAATCCGGAATCGGAGGCGGAGCGGAATTTGTGATGGTTCCGGAAACCAAAACCGACCTGGATCAAGTGGTCAAATCCCTCAAAAACCTACGCAAATCCAAATCCTCCAGTATCATCGTGGTGGCTGAAGGTGACGACTTGGGAAGTGCTGATGAGATCATGGCTATGGTAAAAGATAAAATCAAAGATCCAAGCAAGGAATTCAAAGTGACCACTTTGGGACACATTCAACGCGGTGGAAATCCCACCGCAAGAGACCGGGTATTGGCCAGCCGATGTGGAATGGCTGCGGTAGAAGGCTTGATCGATGGAAAAACAAACTGCATGGCCGGAGTCATGAACATGCAGGTAGTCTATACCCCATTTGCAGACTGCATCGGCAAACCCAAGCCTTTGATCGCGGATCATTTGAAATTGATTGACATTTTAAGTATTTGATATGGGATATATTCCTTTCTTTCTGACGGTTGGCGGAGCCTGTTTGCTGTTTTACCTAACTGTAAAAAACACCATGCAGCGAAAGCTGAACCTCCAGCGCGAACTCTTCTCTCAATTGGGGCTTGCCCATCCCGAACTGGGATTGATTTTGGGTGAAATCACGGATCCGGAGGCGGCGGTAAAGGCGCTAACTTCAAAAAACGGAGATCAGAAAGTACCCAAATCAAGTCTGGAAATCATCCGACAACTCAGAATCAATAAGTATCAATACAACGAGCTGATCAAAAAAGCCCCATACAACTGGGTGGCCCGATTCGGAGGATTTCAGGCCATCTGAGTTTCGATCCAAGATTCAATTTCTTTGAGCTGATCCGGATGAAACCACCGGATCTGTTCATCCCGCCGAAACCAAGTCAATTGTCGCTTGGCATACCGGCGGGAATTTCTTTTTAGAAGCCGTACCGCTTCCTCCCAATCGTATTGCCCCTCGAGGTATCCAAAAACCTCGGAATACCCCACGGTCTGAAGTGCATTGAGGTTTCGGTAGGGAAAGAGTCTTCTGGCCTCTTCGAGCAAACCGGCTTGGATCATGTGATCCATGCGCTGGTCAATCCGATGGTACAGTTCGGCTCGGTCCCGATCCAAACCGATTTTAATCGTGGTGAAATTTCGCTCGGCTTTTTTCTTCACCCGAAAACCGCTGAATTTCAACCCGGTTCCTCGGACTACTTCCAAGGCCCGCATCAGTCGTTGAGGATTTTGTCGATCCACTACCTCGAAATACTCCGGGTCAGCTTGCTGTACCTCAGATTGAAGCCAATCCAGGCCTTTCTCTTCATATTCGGTGATAATCTGCTTTCTCACCTCGGGCTCCACATCCGGGATTTCGTCCAGTCCATGGACCAGAGCATCTGCAAAAAGCCCGGAGCCACCGGTGACGATCGCGACTGGGTTGATCTGAAAAATCCGATCCAGAATCCCCAGTGCGTCTTTTTCAAATTTTCGCACATCATACTCCTCAAAAATAGATAGGGAATTGATCAGGTGGTGAGGCACTTCCCGGAGCTCGGATTCGGTGGGCTTGGCTGTTCCCAATTGAGTTTCCCGATAGAATTGCCGGCTGTCACAGGAAACAATTTCGGTATTGAATTTTTTAGCTAGATTTAGACACAGTTCGGTTTTGCCTACCGCAGTGGGTCCAACAACTAGGATAAGAAATTTTCGATCTGCCAAAGCTTCTATTTCAAAGTCCGGCAAAAATCCAAAGGAATGTGATGAAAAGCAAAAGAGTATTGATCGTAGAGGACAATGATCTGAACCGCATGCTTTTCGAAAACTTAATCGGGCAACTTTTTACATTCCAGTCTGCCAGAAACGGTCTGGAAGCAGTCCAACTCACCCAAACCAATGCCTATGATCTGATCCTGATGGATATTCAAATGCCTCAAATGGACGGGATCACTGCCATGAAAAAAATCCGGCAAGGTCTACATCCCCACTGCCCGATTTTGGCTGTAACAGCCTATGCAGAAGAATCAGATCGGACCACTTTTGTAGAACAGGGATTCGATGATTTTGTCACCAAGCCGATTCGTCCCCGTGAATTCCTTCAGTTGGTCCAATCCTACCTCTTCGGTACGGTCTCGAGATCCAAGACAACAGAGGAGGAAGAAAATGACAAATCCATTTTGGACAAAAACGTTTTGGGGCAGTTGCTGAAATACAATTCACAAACAGCCATTCAAAAAGTTCTGGTTGATTTTGAGAAGGAATGTGAAGAAGCCCAGCAATCCATTTTGGAATATGAGTCGACTCAAATGCTAAAGAATTTGGTTGAAAAAATCCATAACCTTAAAGGCAATTCGGGAACTTTGGGAGCACTACGCATCTACCATTCTGCAAGAAAAGCAGAAGACCTGGGAAGAAAGGAAAAAACAGCCGAATTCCTCGAAGAGCTTAAAAATCTAAAAAATGAAATCAGGCAATTCCGTGATTTTCTAAATCAAGAAACTATTTTTGACTCATGAGTGCATCAAAAAAAATCCTGGTCGGAGAGGACAGTTCCATCATCATCAACCTGACCAAAAACGTGCTCGCTTTCGAAAATTACCAGATGAAAGCAGCACGCAATGGCAAGCAGGTGTTGGAGCTTTTGGAAAAAGAAGACTTTGATTTGATCCTGATGGACATCAGCATGCCTGTCATGGATGGGGTCGAATGTACCCGTCAGATCCGTGGACTAGCCGATCCGGTCAAGAGTAAACTTCCGATCATCGCCATCAGCGGAAATATACACAACTACACTCCGGAGGAATTTAGAAAACTGGGTTTTGATGACTTCATCCAAAAGCCACTGGACTACGATAAGGTGCTGGCCACAGTCAAAAAATTCCTCAGCTAAGCCATGACCATCAAGTACACCAAACATTTCTTGGATAAGCTTGAAAACCTCTTTTCGGCCTCAGAATACATCCTCAGGTATGAAAAGGGTAATTTCAAATCCGGCTATTGTGTACTCAAAGACACCAAGATCGTGATCGTCAACAAATACTTTCCGCTGGAAGGCAAAATCAACGCGCTGATCGACATTATCAACGAACTGAATCTGGACCCGAAGGACTTCAAAGAAAAAACCAATCAGGATTTTCTCAGCGAACTCCGACAAACCTCACTTAAGTTTTGAAAGTTACTTTTTTAGGTACCGGCACCTCTCAGGGCGTCCCGGTGATCGGCTGTGAGTGTCAGGTGTGCAGATCATTGGATTTCAGGGACAAAAGATTCCGGACCTCCATCCATATTGAAATTGACGGCGTCTCGCTGGTCGTGGATACCGGGCCGGACTTCCGCCAACAGATGCTTCGGGCCGGAATTAAAAAATTGGACGGCGTCCTCTTTACACACGAGCACAAGGACCATACCGCCGGATTGGATGACATCCGTCCTTTCAATTTCGCCCAGCAGAAAGACATGCCAATATTTGGCAGAAGGCAGGTTTTGGATCAGATTCGACAGGAGTTTTCCTATATCTTCAGCCACAAAAAATATCCCGGAGTTCCACAGGTGGACTGCGTGGAAATCGACGAAAACCCCTTCCATTTTAATGGAATCACCATTATTCCGATTCCGGTTCTGCACTACAAATTACCGGTATTGGGATTCCGGATCGGGGATTTCAGTTACATCACCGACGCCAATTACATCTCCGAAGAATCCAGAAAACTCTTGGAAGGAACGGAGATTTTGGTCCTCAATGCCCTTCAAAACGAAGCGCACATCTCTCATTTCACCTTGGAGCAAGCTATCGTGGAAGCTCAGAAAATCGGGGCGAAACAAACCTACTTTACCCACATTTCACACCGCTTGGGTCTCCATGATCCCGTGGATTCCCAATTGCACGACGGAATGGGCTTGGCCTACGATGGCTTGGAGTTAACTTTACCCTGATGCATCTCAATTACCATTTCCTGAAGTATCTCGCGCCTGCTTTGGATCAGGCTTTTACAGGCAATCGGATTACTGCCTGCTTTTCCCAAAGCAAGGATGAATTGATCATTGAGACCGAAGGACAACAGGGAATCCGATTTATCCGGGCTCATCTTTTACCTCCTCAGGTATATGTGAGTTTCCCGCTCCAATTTCACCGAGCCAAACGCAACAGCATTGACTTGTTTCCCGAATTGATCGGAGATGTCATCGAAACCTGTCGGGTATTTTCCCTGGAGCGGGCATTTTATTTTGAACTGGTTTCCGGAAAAAAATTGGTTTTCAAGCTTCACGGCAACCGCAGCAATGTTCTTCTCTTTTTACCGGAAGAAAAGGCACCTTCCCTCCTATTTCGAAATGAAATCCGGGAAGACAAGGAGTTGGACTGGAAGAGTCTGAATCAACACCTTGACCTTAGCAAATCGAGATTTGAAGAACTGGAGGGAAATGCCTCCCAATATCTGCCCACGCTGGGAGCTATCCCCAGGGCCTGGCTGAAAGAACGGGGCTATCCCGACTCCGGACTTGAACAAAAATGGGGCTTGATGCAGGATTTGCTGGATATTTTGGATACCCCGCTCTTTTCTCTGGTAGAAAAACAGGGGGAAATCCATCTCAGTCTGCTTCCCGAACCTCAGGCGAAAAAGAGTTTTTCCGATCCCATCGAAGCTGTGAACGAATTGTTTTACCTGGCTTTGGTCAAGGGGAATTTCGAAAAAGAGAAAAACAGTCTGCTAAAAAGCTATCAGGATCAGCTCAAAAAGACCGATTCATACATCCATAAATCTTCGGAGAAGCTGGAACAACTGAGAAATTCAGCCTCGCCTTCCCAGCTGGCGGATGTGATCATGGCCAATTTGCACGAATTCCAAGACGGAAAACGCGAGGCGGAACTTTTTGATTTTTATTCCGGGAAAACGGTCAAAGTCGACCTGAAGCTCAACCAAAAGCCTCAGCAACTGGCCGAATCACTTTATCGAAAGTCCAAAAACAGACAGATCGAACTTGATCAGATCGAAAAAACCATCGCCGCAAAAATCGTTTTGAAAAAGGATCTGGAGCTGAAAATCGAGACCATCCAATCCATTTCGGAATTCAAATCCCTCAAAACTTATCAGAAATCAAATAAGGAAGATAAAGCGATAACCAAAGAAGTCAGCGGGCTTCCCTTCAAAGTATTTGAATTCGAAGGATTTACCATCTGGGTGGGAAAATCAGCCAAAGACAATGATGAGATGCTGCGCGGATATGTCCACAAGGATGACCTCTGGCTACACGCGCGACAGGTCCCCGGATCACATGTAGTCATCCGGATGAAGGGGATGACGACGCTTCCACACTCAGTTTTGGAGCGGGCAGCGGGATTAGCAGCATTTTATTCCAAACTGAAAACAGAATCACTGGCTCCGGTCATTTACACTGAAGCGAAATACGTGCGTAAAGTGAAAGGTTCAGCGCCCGGTTCTGTCATGGTCGACCGGGAAAAAGTAATCATTGTGCCTCCAATCGGCCCTGATGAAGAAACTTCCGCCAGAAAACCTGACTAATTTCTCGGGATAGGCGGCCCAAGACTGATTTTTTTGAAGCCTTTAAATAGGATCACGGTCCCGACGATTCCCGTGGCTCCTCCGACATACAGTAATGTTTCACCCAACTCAGGTTCAGTACCCAGCAACTGTCCTCCGATGATTGTCACGGTGTAGCCAAGAGTGGCAACCAGAATTCCGGTTTTGAGTTGATTTTGAGACCGATGAAGGTTGAGTTGGACTTGATATAATTCTTGGTCCATCTGTATCATGGCCCGCTTCAGGGAATCGTAACCAGCCTTATCCATCTCTTGAGCAAGTAGGCTGTAGCTTCCGACAACACAAAAGACAAAGGTCAAAAAAACTACTTTAGGCATTGCTTATTACTGATTTATCCAGGATTTAAATTCGTTTACCCGCTCTCTGGCCACTACAATAGCCTCCTCGCTTTTTGCATTCAACGATAAAACCAATCTTCCGTTATGATAAGGTTTCATTTCCACCAGATTATCAAGATTAATTATGACTGATCTGTTTATTCGATAAAATTTATTTGGATCTAAGAGCTCATCTTCGAGTTCATTGAGACTGTGATCTACGATAAACTTTTGAGAGGATCCGGATTCTACCAAAAAAGTGATTCCACTCTCGGCAAAAAAAGAAGGCGATGTCTTCCACTGGAATAAAAGAAAGTCGACTACCTGATTTGGTCAGGAAGCGTTTTTTGAAGTTTTTGGGAGAATAATGTTTGAGGAATTTTTCAACAAATTCCCCTGAAAATCCTTGCAAAGGCTGGGGTTGAACCATTGATTCCACCTTTTCGAAAGCTTTGACCAGCCGTTCTTCCTGAATCGGTTTTAAAAGATAATCAATGCAATTATGGTCAAACGATTGGAGAGCGTATTCGTCGTAAGCAGTAATGAAAATAACAGGTTTGGTTATTTTTTTACCTTGAAAAGCTTTAAAACTTAATCCGTCTGCGAGGTGAATATCACAGAGAATCAAATCAAACTCATCCAGTCTTTGAAGGGCTTTCTCGAATTCATCTAAACTCTGAACCGTATCAGCCACCACCCAATCCGGCCGATGCTTTCGGATAATCGAACTGATTCTTGCTTGGGCTAGCGGCTCGTCCTCGACCAAAAGTAAGTGTTTTGTCATCAATTAAAGGAAGTTCGACTTGGAAATAGTCTGGTTTATCAAGAATCCGGATACTATAGTTAAGAAACCGATATCTCTCAGATATGTTTTGAAGTCCAATTCCTGTCGAATACTCCACCGCCACTTTTGGCTGTTTTTTATTGTAAATTTTGAAAAAATCATCCTCGCAAAACAGCTTCACTTCCAATGGTTCTTTTTTAGTGAAATAGTTGTGTTTCACCACATTCTCTACCAATAGTTGAAGTACAGCTGGAGGGACCAGCTTGTCTAAATATAGTTTATTGATTTCCAAAGAAAATTTTAAGGATTCTTCAAACCGAATAGAAAGGAGCTCTAGGTAATTTTTCAAAAAGTCCAGCTCTTCCGAAAGTAAAATCAGTTCATTGTTTTTGTTTTTGAGGATGTACCGATAGATCTCACTCAATTTCTGGAGATATCGGTCTGCAAGATTTACATCCTGATGGATCAAAACCGAAATGGCACTCAGATTATTGAAGAAAAAGTGTGGGTTTAATTGCGAATTGATGGATTCGAGTCTTGCCTCGGATGTCAGAGTTTTTAGTTTTTCAGCTTCTACAGCTTTTTCTTTCAGCTTTTGACTGAAAAAATAAATGGCATTGATGCAATTGAGAAAAAGATTGATCCGGGAGGTAAATGCACTGGTCAGAAGAAAATTTTGCCATGAAAAACTAAATGGACCTCCCAATATCAGCCCGGTAATCTGAGCGGATCCAAAAGCCAAAATCAACACTGCCAAAGCACTTAGGGCAAATTGAGCCAGCAAAGGATGTATTTTCCGAGGCTTTCCGGAAATCACCCCTTCTGTCAGACGATTGATCATCCAAACCAGTAAAGTCAGCGAAAGGATAATGATAAAAAGTGGGACAGGCTCAATCGCAACAGCAAAAAGACGGTCACCGTCCAGAAAATAAATATTCAGAAAGGAATAAATCCCAAGTATTCCGGCAAACAAAAACCCAAATCGATGTACAAACATTTCCCTCTTCCCTTTCCCTGGTTTTATACCTATGAAATTCTTTTCTCTTTTGAATGAAAAGGAGGGACAAAAGCTGTCCCTCCCCATGTCTTGGTTAACAGATATTCAAAATCAAAGCGTTGGCAGAAGCACTCCGTCAATGACATGAACTACCCCGTTTTCGATGGCTACATCTGCTGCCACCACATTGAACGTATTTCCTGCCTTGTCGGTGACGGTCACATTATTTCCGTTTCTGGTGACAGTTAGCATTTCGCCTGCCAAGGTTGGAACTGTCTGAGAACCTGCAGCAAGGTTAAAGGAGAAAGCAGTAGCTGGTACCACATGGAATCCAAGAACCTTGGTTACAGCATCAGCTCCCAATCCATTTATCAAAGCCTGTAAGGAATTATAACCCAATTTATTGAGAAGATTGGTAAATGCCTGATTGGTTGGTGCAAAAACAGTCATGGCCTCTTGACTCAGAAGGGTATTGCCCAAACCTGCAGCGGTAACTGCCTGCAAAAGAACGGTAAGATTTGCTGCTTGTGCTGCCTCCACCACGTTTGGAAGGTTGATAGTAGGCAACAACACCCTGTCAATGACGTGTACCACCCCATTCTCAATCGCGACATCAGCGGTGACAACATTGGCAGTATTGCCCAACGCATCACGTACGGTGACGCCCGAGGCAGTTCTGGTTACAGTCAATTGTTGGCCTGCAAGTGTAGTGAATGTATTGGTAGGTGAAAGCTCAAATGAGAAAGCAGCTGCCGGTACTACATGGAAACCTAGGACAGTTTGAAGATTGCTGATTCCTCCGATTTTGGCCACCAGCTGGTTGAGGTTGACAGCTCCATAAGCCTGCAATGCAGCAGCGAAAGCAGCATTTGTAGGGGCAAAGACGGTCATTTGGTCCGCATTCAGAAGGGCACTGCCCAAGCCTGCAGCTGTAACCGCATCCAACAAAGTGGTCAATCCAGCACCTTGCGCAGCCTCAACTACCGTCGGCAAGCCCAAATCAGGAAGCATCACTCCGTTGATCACGTGCACCACACCATTCGCAATTTCGATGTCTGCGGCAACCACTTGTGCTGTTCTGCCCAGCTGATCTCTCACAGTGACAGTGGATCCTGATTTTTCTACAGTAATGGTTTGTCCTGAAAGCGTCTGGAAGGAATTTGTTGCTGCCAGCGAGGATGAAAGTGCCACAGCCGGAACAACATGGAAACCAAGTACTTTTTCCAAGTTGGCTGGCCCTCCGATTTTGGTTACCAATTCATTCAAATTGCTGGCGTTGAAAACATCCAATGCTGCGGCAAAGGCCTCATTGGTAGGTGCAAACACGGTGATGGCCGGTGCGGAAAGTAGGGCATTTGGCAAACCTGGAACAGCAGTCACTGCAGTCAAAAGAGTAGTAAGACCAGCCTCTGTGGCTGCTTCTACCAAAGTTGGTTTTGGCAATTCAATAGATGGAATCAGAACTCGATCTATCACATGAACCACACCGTTTTCAATTTGGACATCCGCTTGAAGTACACGGGCTACATTTCCTGCAGCATCTGTCACAGTTACATTTCCAGAAGTAGATCTCACAGTAAGTATCTGACCTGCAAGTGTGGTGAATTGGTTGAACTCATTCAAATTTCTGGATAAAGCAACTGCAGGTACTACATGGAAGCCCAACACGGTCTGAAGGTTTTGAGCACCTCCAAGTTTGGTTACCAAATCATTCAGATCTGTGGCTCCAAACTCCTCCAAAGCATTTGCGAATGCATCATTTGTCGGAGCAAATACTGTAATCGCATTTTGATCTTGGAGTGTTGCTTCCAAACCTGGAATAGCCCGTACAGCTGAGACCAGAGTGGTCAAGCCTGCTTCATCTGCAGCTTCAATCAATGTGGGATAAGGAAGGGGACCTTGATAATCCTCACTGCAGGAGAGGATCGTAAAAAACAGCGATCCTGCCAATAAATACTTTAAGAAGTTTGTCATAGTTAATTATGGTTTATGGACTATTAACCAAACAAACACCCGATGTTCATTGAGAAACCCCTCAGTTGAATAAAAAAAAGGATGAACCGTATGATTCATCCTTTGAACTGTCAATCCTAAAGGTTTGAGCAAAGCCGCGATTCTGCGCTAGCCTATTCCACCACGTGGATTTTCAGCATGTTGGTTCTGCCTTTATCTTTTAGTGGCATGCTGGCAGTATTGATGATCACATCACCTGAACCCACATGTCCATCTCGCTTGAGGGTATTTTCAATATCTTCGAACGTCGCGTCAGTTGAAACTTGGCTGCTGTAATGATACGCTCTTACTCCCCATACCAGAGCCATTTGGGTGAGCAATTTTTCGTTTCTGGTGAAAACAAAAATATTTGCCAAAGGACGGTGGGAGGAAAGCTTAAATCCTGTGAAACCGGAAGAAGTGATGCCAACAATAGCTTTTGCTTTCACATTACGGGAAAGTCTTGCTGCCATCAATATCAGATTGTCGCTGAGGAAAGTGGCCTCATCCTCAGGTATTTTGTACAGGTTATGGTAGATCTCCGCATTTTCTTCCAAATAAGTGATAATACTTGTCATCGCTTTGACAGCATTGACAGGATATTTACCGGAGGCGGTTTCTGCAGAAAGCATTACTGCATCGGCTCCATCTAGTACAGCATTGGCCACGTCATTGGTCTCAGCACGGGTCGGACGAGGGTTTTGAATCATGCTTTCCATCATTTGGGTAGCAATGATCACCGGCTTGGAGGCAAGCTTGCATTTTTCGACCATTTTTTTCTGCCAAAGCGGAACAATTTCCATTGGAACTTCCACTCCCAAATCACCGCGTGCCACCATGATGGCATCAGTTGCCTCAATGATCGAATCGATATTCTCTAGAGCCTCAGGTTTCTCGATTTTAGCCACGATTTTGCAGTGTTTTCCTGCTGCATGGATCCGCTTTCTCAAATCCAGAATGTCTTCAGCAGATCGGACAAATGACAACGCAATCCAGTCGACATCCTGCTCTAAGCCAAAATGAAGATCTTCAATGTCCTTATCTGTCAAGGAAGGCGCTGACACTTTTGTATTGGGAAGATTTATTCCTTTTCTGGATTTAAGAATTCCTCCATGAATTACCGTACAATTGACATTTTTGCCATCCGTGCTGACGACCACTACTTCCAGATTGCCGTCGTCTATAAGAATTCGGTCACCCGGAACTACGTCCTGGGGTAGATTTTGATACACTGTGCTGACCAGAGCGGATGTCCCGACCACCGGATCATTGGTGATCGTGATTTTTTCACCTGGTTTGATTTCAACTCCGTTGTTTTCTACTTCCCCTACCCGGATTTTTGGTCCTTGCAAATCCTGTAAAATTCCCAAGTGACAATTGAGTTCTTTGTTGACTCTTCGGATGATATTGATTACTTCCTGATGCACTTCATGACTTCCGTGAGAAAAATTCAGCCGGAAGACATTCGCCCCAGCCGCAGCCAGGCTTTTGATCATTTCATAATTGTTTGAGGCAGGGCCTATGGTAGCCAGAATTTTCGTTTTCTTAAAAGGGAGATGGCTCATTGGGTCTTAATAAGTTAATAGGTTTTCTTTCGACTTTAATTTTGTAATGTCCAGCCTTACCACGCTTTGAATGAAAGGGTTTTTGGTGAGGTGATCGACAAAGGTAGTAATACTGGTTTGCTGTGTTTGGTCTTGTACCAACAGAAAGTAATCCAAATTTCTCAATTCCGGAATCAAATATGCCAGTTGCTGGGAAGTATTGAGCGCCTTATTTTTTAAAAGTTGGATATAACCGTGCGGTAAAGAAAGGAAATATTGGGAAATTTCCAGTCGTGGGGAAGAGAGAAACTCAATTTGGACATCTTCGGACCGCACCAAATCCAAGTTCAATTCCCGATTGATCAGCCAAGCCATTTTATAGTCTTTTACCGGGGAAACAAGCCCCAAAAGCTCAAAATCAAAAGTAGGTTCTACAAATAATTTGGTCCTCTTCATGCAGGAAGAACAGTGATCGAAACAAAGTTAGAAATTAAAATTGAGCGCGACGAAGGCTCCAATTGGATAAAAATTTACTTCAGTCTTTTCTTTGCCAATTAGCCATTAAATATATTTCTTTGCGGAGTGTTATTAACTAAACTGATCACAAAATGTCTGAAATTGCACAAAAAGTAAAGGCCATCATTGTTGACAAACTGGGCGTAGAAGAGTCTGAAGTGACTATGGAAGCAAGCTTCACCAATGATCTTGGTGCTGACTCTCTGGACACTGTGGAATTGATTATGGAATTCGAAAAAGAATTCAACATCTCTATTCCTGACGACCAAGCTGAGCAAATCGGCACAGTAGGGCAGGCCATTACCTACCTTGAGGCTAACGTAAAATAAGAACTACTAAATTCATTTTATGAATTTAAAAAGAGTTGTTGTAACGGGTTTAGGTGCCCTCACACCCATAGGAAACACCACGGATGAGTTCTGGAAGGGGTTGATTAATGGTGTGAGTGGCGCTGCCCCTATCACCCGTTTCGACGCTTCCCTTTTCAAGACTCAATTCGCCTGCGAAGTCAAAAATCTCGACCTCGATCAATTTATTGACAGAAAAGAGGCGAGAAAAATGGATTCATTCACCCAGTTTGCGATGATTACCGCCGATGAGGCTATCGCAGATTCAGGAATCGACCTGGAAGCGATTGATAAATCCCGTGCTGGGGTTATCTGGGGTTCAGGAATTGGCGGACTCAGAACTTTCCAGGAAGAAGTAACCGATTTTGCCAAAGGCGACGGAACTCCACGATTCAATCCCTTCTTTATACCAAAAATGATTGCGGACATCTCCGCAGGATTTATTTCCATCAAATACGGATTCAGAGGACCAAACTTCGTTACCGTTTCTGCTTGTGCTTCTGCTACCAATGCCTTGATTGATGCATTCAATTACATCCGTTTGGGAAAAGCAGACCTCTTCATCAGCGGAGGTTCAGAAGCCGCTGTATCCGAAGCAGGTATCGGTGGCTTCAATGCCATGAAGGCACTTTCTCAGCGAAATGATTCTCCTACTACCGCCTCCCGGCCGTTTGACAAAGACCGGGATGGATTTGTATTGGGTGAAGGAGCAGGGGCACTTATCCTCGAAGAACTTGAACATGCCAAAGCCAGAGGAGCAAAAATCTACGCTGAATTGGTCGGGGGTGGAATGACAGCCGATGCATACCACATCACTGCCCCCCATCCGGAAGGATTGGGAGCAAGCAGCGTGATGAAAATTGCGCTGGATGATGCCGGATTGAAGCCAGAAGATATCGACTACATCAATGTACACGGTACCTCTACTCCTCTCGGAGATGTGGGTGAGACAAAGGCTATCCAGAAGGTTTTTGGAGAACATGCTTACAAGTTGAACATCAGCAGTACGAAGTCAATGACTGGACACTTGCTGGGAGCTGCAGGAGCCGTTGAAGCAATTGCATCCATATTGGCCATAAACCACGGAATAGTTCCCCCAACAATCAACCATTTCACCGATGATGAAGCGTTTGATCCCGGACTTAATTTGACGTTTAACAAAGCGCAGACAAGAGAAATCAACTATGCGCTGAGCAATACTTTTGGATTTGGCGGGCATAATTGTTCTGTCATATTCAAAAAATACAACTGATCAGAGTGAAACTCTTCCAAAGAATAGGAATCCACACTCTTTTCTTTAACCCAAAAGACAAAAGGCTTGCCTCCTCGATCAGATTGATCATTGGACGCAAGCCTTTAAATTTATCCCTTTTCAAACTTGCCCTCACTCCTGCTGGCTTGGGTGAGGAATCGTCCAAAGGATTCCGGATTTCGAATGAGCGCCTTGAATTCTTGGGAGATGCAGTACTCGGTGCGGTGATTGCCGAGCACTTGTTTAAAAAATTCCCTTACCGGGATGAGGGTTTTCTGACTGAAACACGGTCTAAATTGGTCAATCGGGAAACATTGAACGATATCGGGATCAAAATCGGACTGAAAACCACACTCGAGCAAGTAATCAGTAACAGACAATTTACCGGAAACAAGTCCCTGTATGGAGACGTTTTGGAGGCTTTTCTTGGTGCGGTATATCTGGACCGAGGGTATGGATTTACCCAAAGATTTATCCTTCAGCGGATTCTACTTCACATGGATCTCGAAGGAATGATCTCTACTGTGACCAATTACAAAAGTAAAATTATCGAGTGGTCTCAGAAGGAATCCAAGGTGGTGGAATACAAAGTCTTGCAGGTGATTGGCAACCAACGCTTCAAGGAATTTGTTGTGGAACTAATCGTAAACGGTGAATCGATTGCTCAGGGAAAAGGCGGCACAAAAAAGAAAGCCGAACAAGAGGCATCCAAAAATGCCTGCGAAATCCTAAACATTGCGATTTAGATTTTACTATTGATCATTTAAATCCTCCAATGACTGCCATCAAACTTGCCGGTGCCTCTGTCAACCAAACCCCTCTCGACTGGAAAGGAAATCTTGACCGAATTCTGGAAGCCATTTCTCGGGCCAAGTCGGAACAGGTTGAATTACTTTGCTTCCCCGAACTGTCCATTACAGGCTATGGATCTGAAGACCTTTTTCTCAGCTATTGGTATCCACAAAAAGCTCTTGCCCAACTCCGCCAACTGATTCCCCATTGCACCGATATCACAGTGGCGGTGGGACTCCCTGTCAGGATACAAGACAAGGTGTATAATTGCATCGCCGTGATCGAAAACGCCAGATTACAAGGCTTTGTAGCCAAACAATTCTTGGCGATTGACGGAGTTCACTACGAATTCCGTTGGTTTACCCCCTGGGAAGCCAATCAGGTCATTGAGTTTGAGTTTGAGGGAGAAAAAATCTTATTCGGAGATGTGACCTTTCATCACAGGGGAATCCATTATGGATTTGAAATCTGCGAAGACGCCTGGCGAGGAAAGGTCAGACCGGGATACCGGCTTTGTGAGCGAAAAGTGGATTTGATTTTCAATCCAAGTGCTTCCCATTTTGCCATGAAGAAGAGCATGGAGCGAAAAGAGCTGATCGAAAAAAGCTCCCAGATTTTCAATTGCTACTATTGCTATGTCAATTTATTGGGCAATGAAGCCGGTCGGATGATTTTTGACGGAGAAGTTCTTTTGGCCAAATCCGGTCGGCTGATCGCCCGAAATCAATTGCTATCCTTTCAGGATGTTCAGGTCGTCTCTTTTTACCTAGAGGACAAAGAACAGCAAATTGCCCCAATCCACCCCAAAGAATGGGAATTTGTTCAGGCATCTTCTTTGGGACTTTTTGACTACCTGAGGAAAAGCAAAAGCAAAGGTTTTGTCCTTTCCCTTTCGGGGGGTGCAGACTCCTCGACGATCGCTGTTTTGGTGGCAGAGCTGGTCAAAAGAGGAATTTGGGAATTGGGATTGGATCACTTTGTGAAGAAACTGGGAATCCCATTTTCTCCCAAAACTGAAAATCCAGAAAAGGAACTGGTCGGAGAGCTCCTGACTACCGCCTACCAAGGAACCAAAAACTCCTCCGAGGATACCTTCAATTCAGCCAAAACCCTGGCAGAAAGCCTTGGGGCAAAGTTTTATTCTTGGACCATCGATGAGGAGGTGGAGTCCTATACCCAAAAAATCGAGCAGGCTTTGGGAAGAAAACTGACTTGGGAGCAAGATGACATCTCACTTCAAAATATTCAGGCTCGCGCCCGTTCGCCGATTATCTGGCTGCTGGCCAACTTGAACCAAGCCCTTTTGCTATCCACTTCCAATCGAAGTGAGGGAGATGTCGGCTATGCGACGATGGACGGCGACACCAGTGGAAGTATCTCTCCGATTGCCGGCGTGGATAAGCATTTTATTCGCAATTGGTTGATTTGGGCAGAGAAAAATCTGGATCGGCCCGGTCTATCGGCGGTCAATTCCCTGACTCCTACGGCAGAGTTGCGTCCATTGGAGCGAACCCAAACGGATGAGAAAGACCTGATGCCTTATTCTGTAATCGTGGAAATCGAACGGTTGGCGATCCGGGACAAGCGATCTCCATTGGACATTTTCCTCTTACTCAAAGATGAACTCGATCTGGAAGATGCCGTATTGAAGGAGTATATCAAAAAATTCTTCCGACTTTGGTCCCGCAACCAATGGAAGAGGGAGCGATTGGCTCCGTCTTTTCACCTGGATGAATTCAATGTAGACCCCAAAACCTGGTATCGCTTCCCGATTTTATCCGGAAGCTTTGCCGAAGAACTTGAACAATTAGACCATATTTAATCTGACCTTATGCTTGATTTTGTACTGAGTTATGTGGTGTGGGATCCCAGCCCTGCAGTTTTTCCAAGTTTTGAACGCCTCCGATGGTACAGTTTACTCTTTGCTTTGGGATTCATTATCTCCCAGCAGTTTATGGTTTACTTCTTCCGAAAGGAGGGACAAAATGAAAACTTGGTCGACAAGTTGACGATCTATATGGTCTTGGCCACCATCATCGGGGCCAGACTGGGTCACGTTCTTTTCTATGAACCTGAAAAATACCTCAGCAACCCCATCGATATCCTCAAAGTATGGGAAGGCGGACTAGCTTCTCATGGTGCGGCGATAGCGATTCTTTTTGCGCTTTGGTTGTATTCCAAACGCACTCCGGGTCAAAGTTACCTATGGGTAGTGGACCGTATCGTCATTGTGACCGCCATGACAGGTGCCATGATCCGTGTTGGAAATTTAATGAACTCCGAAATCGGCGGAAAAGACACCGGTACAGACAGCGGGTTTGTTTTTGCTTACGATACCGAAGACATTCTGAACACACTGAAAGTACCCATCGAGTCAATTGAGGCATACAAACCAGAGGATCGGTCGGGAGAACTTCAAGGCAATGGAATTGTGCCGGTCAACTTTGACCTGAAAATCAGCAAGGGAAATTTTTCAAAAGAAGACCTGAGCTCCATTCTAGAGCGGGACATTAAATATGCGCTGACCCAATTCAGTTCTTCGAAAGAATACCTTGCAGAGCCTTTGGAAAGTCCCTTGAATTTTGACCTTGTCGAGCAACCCGACGGGTACTTAGTCACTGTCAAAACCTTCGGTCGTGCCAAGTATCCGACTCAGATCTACGAGGCGGCCTCCTATTTTGTGATCTTCCTGATTCTGTTCGGATTATGGTCCAAATACAAGGCCCGATTGCCTGAAGGATTGCTATTGGGTTTGTTTTTGATTTCGGTTTTCGGAATGCGGTTCGTGTGGGAATTTCTGAAGGAAGTTCAGGTAGATTTTGAACAGACGATGCAGTTCAACATGGGACAATTGCTAAGTGTTCCTTTGGTAATCATTGGAATCGTCCTAGTCATCAGAGCGTTGAAATACGGAATTAAGACCGAAAAAATTTAAGGTACCGGATCATGGCCGTGTCCTCCCCAGGGATGACATCGGCCGATTCGCTTGAAGCCCATCAGACCTCCTTTTACCACACCATGCTTTAGCACCGCTTCTTTCATGTATTGGCTACAGGTGGGCGTATACCGACAGCTCGCCGGAAATAATGGAGAAATGACATATTGATATACCAAAACGGGAAATATGGCTATCTTTCTCAGGTAGGTTTTAAACATTTGTTATACCTTTTGGTCAGGTATCTTCAGATGAACCAAAATTACTCAATTAGAATTCCCTTGATTTCGATTTTAAAAAATATCCTTCGAGCCTCATTTTTTGCCCTGTTTTTGGGGATCGGGGTACTTAGAGGACAAGATACATCCCTTGAACCCGTAAATCCTCCCACACCGGAACGGGTAAAAGTGAACAACATTTTCATTGTCGGCAATGAAAAAACCCAGCGCAGCATCATCCTGCGCGAATTGGATTTTGTCACCGACTTCTACTACGACTGGAATACTTTTCTCGGAATCATCAAAGCCGATGAGCAGAAAATCTACAATCTGAGACTGTTCACCGAGGTGGAGATCACTCCCCTTTTCACTTCCGAAGAAGAAGTAGAAATCTTGATTTCGGTCAAAGAACGCTGGTATGTCCTTCCTTCTGTAATCTTTCAGTTGGCTGACCGTAACTTCTCCGAATGGTGGACAAATCAGGGAAGGGATATGTCTCGGGTGAACTATGGCGTAAAAATCAATCACAGCAATGTGGGTGGAAGAAACGAGAAGCTGCGCTTTTCAGGCCAGTTGGGTTTTACGAAAGGCCTGGACATCCTGTATTCTAAGCCCTACATCGACAGAAATCAGAAGCATGGACTCGCCGTACAGGTGACCTATGCAGATCAAAAGACCATTCCCATCAAATCAGAAAACAACCGGCAGGTCTTTTATACCAATGAAACTGAAGACGTGCTCAGGAAAAGTTTTAATGCTGCACTGAGGTATACCCATCGTCGAACATTTTACAATTACCATTTCCTTACCCTCGGGTATAATCGGACTTGGGTCAGCCCGGATGTATTGCTGGAAAACCCGAATTATTTCCAGCATGAAAGCAATGAACTGCGGTATTTGTATTTACAATATTCCTTCAGACATGACAAGCGTGACAATGTTGCTTATTCCACTCAAGGGGAGCTACTCCAATTTACGTTTACCAAGTATGGCATTTTTTACACCGAAGAACTGGACGAAGTAGAGGTCAATATCGTCGCCAACAAGTACATTCCGATCAGCGACAAATTCCATTTTGCGGCAGGTCTGACCGGGGTTTGGTTTTTGAGTCCTCAACAACCCTATACCCTCGTCCGGGGAATCGGATACTCACCCAACTTTATCAGAGGGTATGAACTCAATGTCATCGAGGGTCAGCAGCTCTATGTGCAAAAGAACAGTCTGCGCTACAAGTTGTTGGATTTATCGTTTGATATTTCAAGGTTTATGCCAATAGACCAATTTAATACCGTGCCGTTCCGGATGTATCTGAGCGGAAATTTTGATCACGGTACTGTTACTGACCGAAACAACATTCCCGAAAATTCTCGGCTGACCAACAAATACCTCATCGGCTACGGTGCCGGGATCGATATCGTAGGAATGTATGATGTAGTCCTCCGATTCGAATATTCCATGAACAATCAGCAGGAGGGAAATTTCTTCTTCAATTTTAGAGCTCCCTTCTGATTTTCAAAACATTACTTTTCTACAGTTGAATAATTAACTAATTTAGGTTCAGTTTTTTTTCTGAACCTGATGAAGCAATTTCTCTTTTTCTGCTTCGGGTTTTGGGCTACCTCTGCGGCATTTGCCCAAACCGACCCACTCACTCAGGCCCACGGGGCCCGTAGTCAAGGAATGGGAAATGTACGGCTCCATCTGTTTGATTCTTGGGCTTATTTCAACAACATCGGAGCCTTGGACCGATTGGAAGAAAGTGAAATCAGTGCCGGCTTTGATCACCGGTTTGGGCTACAGGAGCTCAGCACGGTGGACCTTTCTTTGGGATGGAAATCAAATTTTGGAACGTTCGGTTTGGGTATTTCCAGGTTTGGCGGAAAGCTTTTTAACCAACAGCTGGTTGGACTCGGTTTTTCGAATACGTTAGGAATAGTAAGCCTGGGTGGGAAGATCGATTGGTTTCAGACCCAAATCGAAGGATTCGGATCCGGGAGTGCTTTGATCTTTTCTCTGGGAGGTGTAGCGGAACTTGGACCTAGATTTTTTCTCGGGGCAAATTTCACCAATCTAAACCGTGGCAGAATCAGCCAAAACAACGAGCAAAGACTTCCAACTACGGTTCAGATGGGCATTTCTTACTTGCCAAACGAAGCCTTTAGAATCCTGGCCGAACTGGAAAAAGACCTGGAGTTCGATCCGGTTTTCAAAGTCGGAATCGAATATCAACTCCAAAAATGGATTATTCTTCGAACAGGAATCAGCAGTACTCCAGCTCGACTGAGCTTTGGCTTAGGCTTGAGAAAAAACCAATTTGGATTCGATTACGCCTATGGTCAAAACTCTGCCTTGGGCAGAACCCACCACCTGAGTTTGGTTTTTAAAATGGGAAAGCCATGAAAGCCATTTGGGGAATTATTCTTTGTTTTTGGATTTCCCAATTCACTTTTGCGCAGAATCCATCCAAGCCGGCAATCGATATGGAATCCTTTATTGAACGGCTTTTTCCAATTCAGGAGGAAGACATTGATTACGAGGCCATCTATGAGGTGCTGTTTCAGCTTTATCTGAATCCCATCGACATCAACCGAGCTGATGCGGAAATCCTCCAGGCCACTTACCTACTCAATCCCAACCAAATCAGCAATCTGATCACTTACCGCAACTCATTCGGTCCCCTGCTTTCGCTGTATGAGCTCCAGGCAGTCCCCGATTTTGACCTGCAGACGATTGAAAATCTGATTCCCTTCGTCACTATGGGAGATTCTGGAATCCGAAGCAGAAAGTTCTGGGAAAGGCTAAAAGAGGAAGAACAAGCCTATGTGCTGCTTCGCCATCAGCGAACCTGGGAGACTCGAAGAGGATTTACACCGGCGGATACGAGCGCAAATGGAACACTCTCCAGCCGATATTTGGGTGATCCAAATAACCTGTACCTCAGGTTTCGGATCCAGCATGCCCGGGATTTCAGCTTGGGGGTGACGCTGGACAAAGACGCAGGGGAGCAATTTACCTGGGATGGAAAAACAGCCCGATATGGCTTCAACTTTTTCTCCTTTCACGTTGCCCGATACTTTGTCGGAAAATGGAAAACCATCGCTTTGGGCGATTTCCAGGCCTCCTTTGGACAGGGATTGGTTTTTGGAGCCGGATATACTTTGGGGAAAGGGGCTGAAACAGTACCGACCGTCCGAAGAAGCAGCATTGGGATTTTGCCCTACACGGCAGCTTTGGAATTCGGTTTTTTCAGAGGAATTGGCGTCACCCGTCAGTTAAAAAAATGGCAAGTTTCGATGATCGCTTCACACAATTCAAGGGACGGAAGAATCTCATTATCAGTGGATAGTCTGGATTCCCAAAATGAAATCATCAGCTCCTTCAATCAATCCGGACTTCACCGAACTTCCAGTGAACTCTCCACCAAGAGCCAGTTTAAAGAAACCAACCTTGGGGGAAATGTGCAGTTTTCCCACCCTTCGGGAAAATTTCAGGCGGGAGCAAATGCGCTGTATTCCTACTTCGACCGGCCTTGGATTCGAACACCTCAACTGTACAATCAATTTGAATTTGCAGGGCAAAGCAATGCGGTCTCCAGCCTTTATTTTAATTACAACTGGAAAAATTTCTTCGTTTTTGGGGAATCGGCCATTTCTCAAAGCGGGGGAATGGGTTCAGTTTTGGGATTCGTCAGCAGTTTAAGTAAACAGGTAGATTTCTCTCTACTTTGGAGAAAATATGATCGGAATTTTCATAGCTTTTATGCCTCCGGGTTTGCCGAAAACACAAGGCCAATCAATGAGCAGGGAGTGTATCTGGGAATCCAGATCCGCCCCGAAAAACGCTGGAAAATCAATGCCTATTATGACTTTTTCAAGTTCCCTTGGCTGAGATACCGGGTTTATGCCCCATCTGAGGGATACGAATGGCTCACCCGCATAAGCTATCAGCCGCACCGAAATTTGGTCGCTTTCATCCAAATTCGGGAAGAACAAAAAGATCGAAACCTCACCGACTCCGGTGAACCCGCTCTCCCCTACCTGGTCAAGCCTGTCACCAAACTGAATGTAATGCTCAGCTTGGAAACTCAGTTGAGCAAAAATCTTTTCCTCAGGTCCAGGATTCTGATCAGTCAGGTCAAAATCGAAGAAAACAAGACCCACGGATTTATGGTCCTGCAGGATGCGCAATTCGGAAAGAATCGCTGGAGGCTTACCGGAAGGATTGCGCTGTTTGATGCCGAAACCTACGACAACCGACTGTATGCCTTCGAAAACAATGTCTTGTGGACTTTTTCAGTTCCGGCATTTTCGGGTCAGGGGATGCGTTATTACCTGTTGGGCCAATACCAATTTTCCCCAAAACTGACTGCTTACTTCAGATGGTCCCGCACCGGGTACACCGACCGGGAAGTCATCAGCAGCGGACTTCAGACGATTGAAGCGCCACATCAGACGGACACTTCCTTGATGCTCCGATATTTTCTCCGGTGATTTTCCATCAAAGGTGGTTGAGTCCCTCAGCTTTTTGATAATTTGGAGGAAACTATATTACCCTATGCAAAAACCACTATACCTTCTCAGTTTTTTAATGCTTTGGGCCATTTCAGGTTATTCCCAAACCTTGGATTTGAGCAAATTGAGCAAAAAAGACGGATTTGTGCCTTTTTACCTGGATGAAGAAAAAGGCAAAATCTACCTGGAAATCTCCTCTCTGGATAAGGAATTTCTCTATGTCAATTCCCTGACTGCAGGCGTCGGATCCAATGACATCGGCTTGGATCGCGGACAATTGGGGGAAGACCGATTGGTGGAATTTCGCAGGACTGGGAACAAAGTCTTATTGGTTCACAAAAATGTTGGGTTCCGCGCTTACACCAACAATCCATATGAGGCAAAATCCATTCAGGACGCCTTTGCAGAATCCATCCTTTGGGGCTTTGAAATCACCCAAAAAGAAGGAGAAAAGCTGATCGTCGATGCTACGAATTTTTACCTTCAAGATGCTCACGGAGTGGGTGAAACCCTTTCCAGATCACGCCAGGGCACCTATCGGGTCGATGCCAGCCGATCTGGACTGTATTTGCCCATGACCAAAAACTTCCCGAAAAACACGGAAGTTGAAGCGACCATTACCCTGACCGGAACTGGAGCAGGTGCATACCTCAGATCCGTCACGCCCACTCCTGAGGCAGTCAGCGTACGGATGAGGCATTCCTTCATCGAACTTCCGGAGTTGTACTCCATGCGGAAATTTGATCCGCGGGCGGGGTATTTTTTCATCAGTTACCAGGATTACACCACTCCGATCGATGAGCCATTGGTCAAGCGGTTTATTTCCCGCCATCGTCTGGAGAAAAAAGATCCCAATGCGGCAGTTTCTGAGGTAGTCGAGCCGATCGTTTATTACCTGGACAGAGGTACACCTGAACCCGTCGCTTCAGCCTTGATCGAGGGCGGCAACTGGTGGGCCCAGGCATTTGAGGCCGCCGGTTTCAAAAATGCGTTCCGGGTAGAATTGGCTCCAGAAGGGCTGGATCTCCTGGACGTACGGTACAATGTCATCCAGTGGGTTCATCGCTCCACCCGAGGTTGGTCCTATGGCTCCAGTGTCCGGGATCCGCGGACAGGAGAAATCTTGAAAGGCCACGTTTCTCTGGGTTCACTGCGCGTAAGGCAAGATTACTTGATCGCTCAGGGATTGTTGCAGCCCTTTGAAGAAGGAAAGCCAGCCGATCCCAAAATGATGCAAATGGCTTTGGATCGACTCAAGCAATTATCCGCACACGAAATCGGACACACCATCGGAGTCGCACACAGCTATGCAACTTCTCCAAACAACCGGGCCTCAGTGATGGACTATCCTCACCCGGTGATTACCCAAAATGCCAGCGGAGCCCTTGATTTCAGCCAAGCCTATGACATGAAAATCGGGGAATGGGACAAATGGGCCATCAAATACGGCTATGGAGTCCCAGCACCGGGTCAGACTGAGGATGAATTTTTGGAAAAAACCCTTCAGGATACCTATGCAGCTGGATTTGAGTTTATTACTGATTCGGATTCCAGAAATCCAAGCGGAGTTCATCCCCGCTCCCACCTTTGGGACAATGGTGCCTCTGCTTCCGCAGAACTTCTCCGACTGCTGGAACTGAGAAAAAACCGCATGAAGTCATTTGGCTTGAATGCCATCAAGCCGGGAGAACCGACCGCAATCCTGGAAGAAGTATTTGTACCCCTTTACCTGATGCACCGTTATCAACTTGAGGCTACCAGCAAACTGATCGGCGGTGTGGATTATACTTATAAAATCAAAGGCGACAACCAGCCTGAGCAAAAATGGATTCCGGCAAAAGACCAAAACGATGCGATTAAAGCACTTTTGACGACCATATCTCCAGCACAACTGGAAGTACCCGCTCACATTTTGGCGCTGATTCCTCCCCGACCCTATGGCTATAGCAGAAATCGTGAAACTTTCCCATCACGTACCGGACCGACTTTTGACCCCATTGCCCCTGCGGAAAATGTGGTCGATGCGACCTTCGGATTCCTTTTTGAAAGCGGACGGATCAATCGCGTTTACCTTCAAAACCTTCAGGATAAATCTCTACCAAGTTTCGAGTCCCTGCTAAACCAAGTCACTGCTCAGGTATTTTCCAATACCCTTCCCGGAGGGCTACAGGATGAAATCAAATTGATGACTGAGGCAAAATTGGTGGATCACCTTATTTCACTATCAAAAAATCCAAATGCTTCCCAATCTGTCCGGGCTATCACCCGAATGCAGTTGGATAAAATCAGTGGTATTTCTGGAGGAACAGGGGCTTTACTAGCTCAACGAACCTACCTCAAGGATAAAATCACTGCTTATCTGAAGCTACCGGAGGAATTGACTCCACAACAAAACCTTGCTATTCCGGATGGAGCACCGATAGGAATGGAGGAAATGAGTTGTGATTTTGATTATTAAAATGAAAAACCGGGCTCATCACCCGGTTTTTTGCTTTCTACACTCAACTTCTAAACAATTCTTAGAATAAGATTGGCTACTATTAGTTTAACTTTCAGAATATTTCACAAAATCATCAAAACACCAATTTTAATTTTTTAAAAGAATGAGCAATTCCAAAAAAAGATGCTTCGTAGTCATGGGGTTTGGGATCAAAACCGACTACATCAACGGCAGAAAGCTTGACCTCAACAAATCTTATCGATTGCTGATCAAACCTGTGGTAGAAGCCAAGGGAATCGAGTGCGTTCGGGCGGATGAAATCACCCACTCCGGGTCCATTGATGTACAGATGTATCGGGAACTTTTGCAGGCAGATTTGGTAATCGCAGATCTATCGACTCTCAATGCCAATGCCCTTTATGAGCTGGGGGTGAGGCATGCGCTCCGACCCTTCACTACCATTGTGATTTCGGAAAACAAACTGATGTATCCTTTTGACCTAAATCATGTCGTCATCCATAGTTACCAGCATCTCGGTGACGCCATTGATTACGAAGAAGTGGAGCGGTTTCGCGGTGCTTTGGGCCAAGTGATCCAGACTGTATTGGACAAAAAAGAGTCCGACAGTCCGGTTTATACTTACCTCAACTCCCTGATTCCTCCAAAGCTCCAAGAGCAAATCGAAAAAGCGGTGATAGATTCGGAAAAGAAAGAATCCACGCCAGAGATCGGTAAGGCCCTTTCCCTGATCATTCAGGAGGCAGAGGATGCCATTGAGCTAAATGAATTTGGAAAAGCCAGGGATCTTTTCCAGTCAGCTATTTTACTTTCAGGAGGAAACTCCAACCTTAAAGACCCTTACCTTTTCCACCGTTTGGCTTTCACCACCTACAAAGCCGCCGAACCAGACTTGGTCACTTCACTTTATCGGGCACTCAGTTTACTCAAAGATCTCAAGCTCGACACGACCAATGACCCCGAAACTGTTTCTTCCGCAGGAGCAGTGGAAAAAAAACTCTACGAATGTGGAGAGGGGGACCAGCATCTCGAAAATTCGATCCTGTACTACCAGCGCAGTTATTACCTGCTCAACAACCGATACAACGGGATCAATCTGGCCCTAACTTTAGTCTACCACGCTACTTCAAACCTTGTCAATTCTGATCAGGAAAGAATTGCCGATCTCATCTTTGCCCAAAGAACCTGGAAAAGGATTCTCTATCTCTGTGACCGGGATTGGTCTATGATTCAAGAAAAAGAGAAAAATGACCAGGAATTGATCAATGGCGGAACAAAAGAAGGCCAGGAACTTCAGGAATATTACAACAGTCAAAAATATTGGATTACTGTAAACCGGGCAGAAGCCCATTTTGGTTTGGGTAATTTTGAAGCATCCCGAAAAAGCCTGGAAGAATCTAAAAATATCACATTCCATGCCTGGCAGCAAGAGAGCTTTACTGAACAAATGGGTAAATTAACCACCGAATTGAAAAAAGTTGGACACCTGCTCGAACCAAAGTGGGTTGCTCCGAATTAATTACCCAAACGATTACCCTACCCATGACCAACCCGCTTTTGGCAGAATTTGCCACCCCGTATGAATCGGCACCCTTTCACCTGATCAAAACCGAACATTTCCTTCCCGCTGTCAAAGAAGCCATCCAATGGGCTAAATCTGACATCGAAAAAATCAAGTCTGAGTCTCTTCCGACTTTCGAAAATACCATCGAGGCCTTGGATCGCTCCGGGAAAAAGTTGGGGATCATTTCGGCCATTTTTTTCAATCTCAATTCGGCTGAAACCAACGATGAGATTCAAAAACTGGCCAGAGAAATATCCCCTTTACTGACTGAACACTCCAACGACATCTTGTTGGACCAAGACCTTTTCCAGCGTGTGGCTCAAGTTTTCGAAAGCAAAAACTCTATCATGCTCAATCCTGAACAAACCACTTTGTTGGAAAAAACTTACAAATCGTTTGTTCGAAACGGGGCGAAACTTAATCCGAAAGATGCAGACCAACTTCGGAAAATTGATCAGCAGCTGGCCCAACTGAGTTTGAAATTCGGGGAAAATGTCTTGGCTGAGACCAACAAATACGTCTTTTTCGTAGAAAAGGAAGAAGACCTTGAAGGACTGCCCGATGGAATCAAGGAAGCTGCTGCTCAAATTGCAGAAGAAAAAGGCCAACCCGGAAAATGGGCCTTCACGCTAGACTACCCCAGCTACATTCCTGCCATGACCTATGCTAAAAACAGGGAATTGCGCAAAACGCTGTTTTTGGCCTACAACACCAAATCCTCCAAAGGGGACGATTTGGACAATCAGGAAGTCATCAAAACCATCCTCCAATTGCGCCACGACCGGGCCAACTTGTTGGGCTACGCCTCTCATGCCGCGTTTGTTTTGGAAGAGCGTATGGCCAAAAATCCCCAGACGGTGATGGAGTTTTTGGAATCACTTCTGGAAAAAGCCAAGCCTAAGGCCGAAGCTGATGTGCAGGAAGTGGCTGATTTTGCAAAGAAGTCGGATGGAATGGAAAGATTGGAACGTTGGGATTTTGGCTATTATTCCGAGTTGCTCAAGAAAGAAAAATACGCCTTGGACGATGAACTTCTCCGTCCGTATTTCCAGTTGGAGTATGTGATCGATGGCGTTTTCCAGACCGCAGGTAAGCTCTATGGACTTACTTTCATGCCGAATCTGGAAATTCCGGTTTATCACCCGGATGTCACCGCTTATGAAGTCAAGGACCGAAACGGGAAATTTCTTTCGGTTTTTTATGCGGATTTTTTCCCCAGATCCGGCAAGCGAAATGGTGCCTGGATGACCTCTTTCCGAGGACAAAACATGGAAAAATCCGTTGATCATCGACCGCACATTTCTATCGTCTGCAACTTTACCAAACCTACCAAGAGCAAGCCCAGTCTTTTGACTTTCAATGAGGTAACCACGCTTTTCCATGAGTTTGGTCACGCTTTGCACGGGATGCTTGCCCGGGGAGCCTATGAGTCCTTGTCAGGGACGAGTGTGTTTTGGGATTTCGTGGAGCTTCCTTCCCAGATTTTCGAAAACTGGTGCTACGAAAAGGAATGCCTCGACCTTTTTGCAAAGCACTACCAAACCGGCCAAAAAATTCCTGCTGACCTAATCGAAAAAATCAAAAACGCGGCAAACTTTCAGCAGGGATATCTGACGGTTAGACAGTTGAGTTTTGGGTTGTTGGATATGGCTTATCACAGTCAGGATCCTAAAGCCATTCAGGACATTCGATCCTTTGAGGAAGAGGTGATGAAAAAAACCGATCTCCTACCCAAAGTGCCCGGTACGATGGTGAGCACAAGTTTCTCCCATATTTTCCAAGGGGGATATTCCTCCGGCTATTACAGCTACAAGTGGGCAGAAGTGCTCGATGCTGATGCCTTTGAGTTGTTTTTGGAAAAGGGCGTTTTTGATCAGGAGACAGCCCGCTTGTTTGAAACCCATGTTCTGTCGGCCGGAGGAAGTGAGCATCCTTCCATCTTATATAGACGATTCCGAGGGCGGGACCCCAAACCTGAGGCTTTGCTGAGAAGGTCGGGATTGATCTCCGGCTAATTGGAAAATAAAAGGATTAGTCCTACCTTTTTTGCATCTAACATGTTGTCCAAATGATACCAAAACCCCTGCACCTCCCCTCTTACATGAAAGCACTTTCAGTAATGGTCTTTATTATTGTATTGGTGTTTTTTCTCATTGTAGGGAAGAGCTTGTTAGTACCTCTTTTTATGGGAGGTTTTTTTGCCATTCTTTTCACGCCACTGAGCATGTTTTTGGAAAAGTATCGAATTCCGAGAACACTGAGTTCTTTGATTTCTCTCTTACTCATGATCGCACTGGTGTTTGGTTTGATCAGCTTCATCATCGGAAATGTGGTTTCCTTTACCAATGATTTCTCCAATGTCAATGAAAGACTGGTTTCGGTTGCTCAACAATTGGATTCCTGGACAGTAGAAAAATTCGGGATAAATGAGAATCTAACTGAAAAAGCACAGTCTGAATATCTCATCAGCTATCTGAATGAGCACAGCAATAGTATTTCCAGCTTTGCTCTGAAAACCATAGGCTCGCTGTCGGGATTGATTTTGATTCCGGTCTTTATGTTTTTCTTTTTACTATACCGGGATCACCTGACCAGATTGCTCGTGATGATCTATAGGGAAAAAGATCCCGCTCTGGTCAGAATGAGAATCACCAACCTCCGCAAAGTGATTCAAAACTACATCGTAGGGGTTGGGAAAGTGATGGTAATTTTGGCAATCCTGAACATCACGGCCTATTCCCTGCTGGGTATCAAGCACGCCATTTTCTTTGGAATAATTGGGGCAATCCTAAATCTCATCCCTTATGTGGGCCCATTTTTCGGAGTGCTTCTCCCGATAGTATATTCGTTTCTGACTATGGACAGCCTGTTTTATCCAGTGGCAATTTTGGTTATTTATCAGGTCATCCAAGCCGTGGAAGGCAACTTCCTGACTCCAAAAATTGTAGGTGGAAATGTGAATCTAAACGCCTTTATAACATTTTTGGGCCTACTCGTTGGGGGTTCTATCTGGGGAGTGGCAGGAATGATTTTAGTCATACCAACCCTGGCGATATTAAGAGAAATATTTGAGTTGAGTGAGAACACCAGACCTTTTGCCATGCTTTTGGGAGAGGAAAAAAACGACAATCAGTACCTGCCTGAGGATGACCATAAAGAATAAAATCCATATCGGAATTGTAGTACTTTCATTATTCGCGTGTGACAGCCTGGACGACAAAAAGGGAAGATTTCTTTTGAAAGGAAATGAAAAGCTGGAAGAAAACGATCCCAAGTCAGCCATTGAGTTTTACAATGAGGCGATTGCCCTGGATTCGACCTATTCGGACGCTTACTACAATAAAGCCATGGCCCACCTTCAGCTCAATCAGCTGGAAGAAACTATCAGCGACCTCAATAAAGCCATCCAATTCCGCCCGGACTATTATGATGCCCTCTTTCAAAGAGGCCTAAGTTACCTCGACAACGGGGAGTTTTATAAGGCAAGGGAAGATGCAGATCGATTGGTCAAGCTAGATTCGGGGAATTGGAGATCCTTTTTCTTAAGCGGGCTTTGTCAGGAAAAACTCAAAAACTACCCCGAAGCGCTGGTATCATTTGAAAAGGCTGCAAGTTTAGATCCCACCAATTCAGACCTATTGGTCAATCAAGCCACCATTCTCTATTACCAAAAGCAATACTCCCCTGCCAAAGAGCTGCTATCCAAAGCAGAGACAATCAATCCTTCTGAACCAAATCTTCATAACCTGAGGTCTATGATTCTTTTTGATGAAAAGGACTATGAAGGGGCCTTGGCTTCTGTTGAGAATGCCCTGACCTTGGACAATCGGCAAGCTTATTTTTACAACAATAAGGGACTGTATTTACTTTTCCTGAATCGACAAGAAGAAGGGATCGGGTTTATCAATCAGAGTATCCAGATGGATTCCAAAAATCCGTTTGCGCTGAGAAATAAAGGGATTTATTACGTAATGCAAGGAGATAAAATTTCTGCGCTACAATACCTGGAGGAGCTGTCAAAAAATTATCCTGAAATGGACCTTGTCCAGGATTATTACCAAAAGGCTCAAGCCATGTAGTTTTTCTCGGAGATTACCTCCTTGATTTTCTTCAAAAGTTCGGCGGCATCAATAGGCTTGGCTACAAAGCCCTCAAATCCACACTCATCTATCCGTTCCATGATTTCGAGTTTAGCCGCAGCAGTCAAGGCAATAATTGGAGTCTGGGAGAATTTCTTGATCTCTACTGTTGCCTCAAATCCATTCATTTGAGGCATTTGAATATCCATCAGGATACAGTCATACTTCCCTTGCCGTGCAGCCTCGACTGCTTCCAGCCCATTATTGACACGCTCAAAGGTATAGCCCCACTTCTTGATGATCTTACCCAAAACCAAGGCATTCACGTCGTTGTCTTCTGCCATCAGGAGGTGAAGTCCTTCAAAGGAAGGTGCTGGAGTAGTATAGACCGGTGAATCTATCCCAAGTTCCTCAGTTTTCTCAAATTCCAGTTCGAAGTAAAAACGGCTTCCCTTTCCCACTGCGGACTCAAGTGCTATTTTTCCTCCCATCAAGTGCAGTAACTTTCGGGTAATCGAAAGTCCAAGACCTGTGCCACCATACTTGGTACTGAAAGATGGCTTTACCTGATCAAAGTCATTGAAGATTTTTTCTTGGTTTTCAGGTGCAATGCCGATCCCGGTGTCTTTTACTTCAAAATAAATACGGGCCTTATTTCGCAGTTGTCCAACCAATTCCACTTTCACATCCACATTTCCGTTGTGAGTGAATTTCAGCGCATTGGTGATCAGGTTGTTTAGAATCTGGGAAAGCCGGGTTTTGTCCCCTTTTACATAGATATCCAAGCCTTCCGAAAGGTGAAGATCCAACTTGTTTTTACTGTCTTTGGCATGGAACGAAAGACCCATAATGACCTGATCCAGTAGATTTTTCAGGTTGAAAGGATTGTGCTCAATTGCCAACTTACCTGCTTCGATTTTTTGAAAATCCAGCAAATCGTTGATCATGATGATCAGATTGTCCACCGCAAAGTTGATGGTATTCAACGCAGTTCGCTGGCTATCAGTCGGATCCTCATGAAACAAGGAATAAACAGAGCCTGAAATGGCATTAAGAGGAGTCCGCAATTCATGGCTGATCATGGAAAGGAAGTCTGACTTAATCTGATTGGCCTTTTCTGCTGCCATTCTGGCCTCATCCAGCTTGGTTTCAAATTCCTTTTGTTTTGAAATATCCGTGAGGTACCCGTACCAAACCATATCTCCATTTCCCAGTGCTTGAGGTCTGGCGGCACCCAAAACCCACCGGTAATCTTGCCCTGATTGCCCAGACTTGACCCGAAACTGGCATTGCCAAGGCTCCATTTTCCGAGCCGAAGCCACTGAAGTCATAATCACTTGGGGCAAATCCAATGGATGTACTTTTGATATAGCCGCAGAGATATCCGTAAATTGCTCAATCGTCTCTTGATTCAGGCCCAACACCGAAGTGATTCCTTTGGAAAGGAAAGAAAAACTCATCTGACCTTCTGTGTTCAAAACCAACTGGTACAACCCTCCCGGAACTTGATCAGTAAGATTCCTGAGGAAGTTGCTACTGTCCTCCACTTTCTTCTCCAGAGTGATTTTCTCAGAAATGTTTCTGAAGGAAAGCGTAATAAATTCCGCTTGATTGATTAATGTTCGCTTGGAGGCAACTTCAAGGGTCAATTGATTTCCCATTTCATTGATCAATTGAGTGGAAAACCTGGAAACCAGGGAATTATCTGCTGGAGAATTGATCCATTCCGACCAGGGATTTTCTTCCTGAAAGAGAATGTTCAAATCATTTAAATGGGTCAGGGTATAAGTTCGCCCAAACCCAAATAATTCAAGAACTTCCTTGCTAGCCAGATAAACTTTTCCTGTAGGTTCAACGATCATCATCGCTTCGGGACTTTCCATCCAAAGCAACCGTTGCATTTCCAAGTCATTTTTGAGACTTCTGATTTTGGAATCATCCCAAATCATTCCCCAAAGTGTCTCTCTCTTGCTGTCCTGAAAAAAGGCGGAATATCCGATTTTATGACCGGAGGAAAGCTCTAATTGGCCCTCGATCTCTGTTAAATTCGAGTTTATAGAGATTACCTTTGCCAGTTCTTTTTTAAAAACGGACTGGAGTTGTCCTTTTGAATAATTTTTTCCCTCAAGACTAACGATAATTTCGTCTGCGGCAGATTCGAGCCGGAGTTCTTCACTAACCAAGTCAAACTTCCAGTTTCCCGATCGGGTCAAGTCAGGGGCCCTATCTCGTAATGCCGCCAATTTTTTGTCCCGATCACGAATGGCGATTTTGTGGGAATTATCCCTTGCGATCACAAAGAAAGTCTCCGGATTAAACTGAACTGAGCATTCCAAAAACCGATAGTGACCGTCCCTCCCTTTGAACCTGAACTCACAAAAAACCGCCTCCTGATTCCTTTGACCGGACTTCCAAATAGTTTGGATATCCTTTAAATCTTCTTCATGGATAAAGGGACAAAGGTTGGTATTCAACAATTCCTCCGCTTCATATCCCAGGACAGGCAAAACACTGGAATTCAAATAAGTAAGATGGTCATACCTGCCTATGGCAATCAGGTCAAGTTTAGAAGTGAAAAACTGATATGCCTCCTTTTTGCTCGGCAGGCCATGAGTTTTGATTTCTTTTCCTTTGTAAAAAAGGAAATAATTGGAGCCACTGTCCTGAGGTAATTCTATCTTGAAGGAATAGTCTTTTTTATCATGGGTTAAGATCAGCTCCTCTTTGAAAATGTATGCTGTGATATCAAGACCCAACCCAACCAAAGTACGGTCGGTCAAAGATTCACCAATTTGCTCTTCAAATGACTCATTTGCATAAAAAATTGAATAGGGATAGGTATCATCAGCCAAAAAGACCATTTCCGAAGATTCGTAAATGATCTTTTTAAACGTACTGTTTATGCCTTTATCCTGCATCGATGTTCAATTGCTGTGCCTTCCATGAGCAGGCCGAAGTCTTCACCCTCTCAATTTCCGTAAACATACAGCAATTTGTATTTCATATCAAGTTTAATTACTTATAAATACAAATTTTTGAAAAGAATTATATCCCAAATTCTACCTGGAAAGTTCCAAACCAAAAGTTGTCTTCATCCTGAAGTTCGGGGTTACCCTGAAACCAGCCATAACCGACATTTCCCTGGATTTTGATTCTGTGACCATTCAGATACCGTGTAAATCCAAGGACTGTCTCTTCAGCTTTTTTTTCAACACTCGCTATTGCATCATCTGGGTTCACAAAAGAATACCTTAAAGCCAATTCAGATTTCCTCGAAATCATCCTACTGAGGTGGAAATTTGAGCCTTTTCCCACCCAAACGACTCGCTTTAATCCAATGGGATTTTGAGTGATGGGGTTTAATGCATTTCGATCAAAAAATTCAGCCAAAACCGCCCAACCCATATATTTAAACATCGCATCAGCAATGAAGACTTCCTGATCGCGTTTTTCATACAGATATTGACCTAATTGACCTCGAGATCTGGCTGCACCTTCATTCCAATTGTAGGTGATACCGACGGATAGCTTTGGGCTTGGCTCGAATTCCAAATCACCTTCTGAATAATCTCCTGAATTTTTGAATTTGCCAAATGGCAAAAATTCGAACCTTCCTGTGTAGCTTAACCCTCTGTCGCCCACAGATGGATTTCTACCCTCGCCTGAACTCATAGCACCCTTAAGTTGGTATTGAGCCTTTCCTTTGGTAGGCAGCGTGAAATACCCAAAAAAACCAAAATCACGATCCAAAGTAAATACTCCGTTGGCAATGGATCGATCCACAAACTGGAGATTTCCTGAGCTGATCACCCGTTCTCTGTTTCCAGGAAGCTTGGATTGACCAAATCCGAAATAGAGATTTGGGGAGAAATGATAGTAGACGATGGCATCCCGGATAGGCTGTGCATATTCTCCTCCATCCAAATCCAAATCCGACTTGGAAAAGCCCAGCTGAATGTAGTACTGGATTTTCGGGTTCAAAACATATCCATCCAATCGTAATCTTAGTCTCCTAACCCTGAAATCTGTCTGCTCTATGGACAAATCATCCCCACTTGTAGTTCGAACACCAAAGCGGTTTTGCATCCTAAACCGAAGGTTTAACCTGAAAAGGGAATCCTTGGAAATACTGATTCCATTTTGGATTTCAACCAATGCTCTTTCGTCACTTTCAACTTGGGAAAACGAAGGATTGGAGTTTAAAAAGAGGATGGCAACAGCCAACAAAAAGCCAATCCGGAAATGTGTAGCGTAATTTTTCATTCTTATAATAGAAAAAAGCCGCAGCGAATTTCGCCGCGGCTTTTGAAGTATTCATTCAATTTGATCAGGCGTTCGCTTTGATTAAGTTCAAAGCTGCACCAGCCTTAAACCATTCGATCTGACCTTCATTATAAGTGTGATTTGCAGTAATGGTATTTGAACTTCCATCCTTATGATTCAATACAATCTGCAAAGGCTTGCCCGGAGCAAATGAGGTCAAACCTACAATATCAATGGAGTCATCCTCCTGAATCAAATCGTAATCGGAAGGATTTGCAAAAGTCAAGGCAAGCATTCCCTGCTTTTTCAAGTTAGTCTCATGAATTCGGGCAAAAGATTTCACCAAAATCGCACGAACACCCAAGAATCTCGGCTCCATGGCTGCGTGTTCTCTGGAAGATCCTTCTCCGTAGTTTTCATCCCCAACCACTATCGATCCGATTCCTGCTGCCTTGTACTGACGTTGAGTAGCCGGAACTTCTCCATACTCTCTGGTCAGTTGATTCTTCACCTTGTTGGTGGAATCATTGTAAGCATTTACTGCGCCGATCAGCATGTTGTTGGAGATGTTATCCAAGTGACCTCTGTATTTCAGCCATGGTCCTGCCATCGAAATGTGGTCAGTAGTACACTTTCCTTTGACCTTAATCAAAAGCTTCAACCCTTTCAAGTCAGTGCCCTCCCATGCTGGGAACGAATCCAGCAACTGCAATCGGTCTGATTTAGGATCTACAATTACATTGACTTTCGAACCGTCTTCAGCCGGTGCCTGAAAGCCTGCATCCTCAACGGCAAATCCTTTAGTCGGCAACTCCAAACCCTTTGGTTCATCCAATTTTACGGCTTGACCCTCAGCATTCACCAAAGTATCGGTCAGAGGATTGAAAGTCAGGTCTCCTGCGATTGCCAAAGCAGTTACGATCTCTGGGGATGCCACAAAGGCGTGAGTATTCGGATTCCCATCCGCACGTTTGGCGAAGTTTCGGTTGAACGAAGTGATGATAGAGTTCTTTTCCTGCTTTTCAGCCCCATGTCGAGCCCACTGACCGATGCAAGGTCCACAGGCATTGGCAAGAACCACTCCACCCATTTTACCGAAAGTATCCAAGAAACCGTCGCGCTCTACAGTGAAGCGAACCTGCTCAGATCCCGGGGTAATAGTGTATTCAGACTTGGCATTGAGCTTTTTGTCCACTGCTTGCTGGGCAAGTGATGCAGCTCTGGAGATATCTTCGTAGGAAGAGTTGGTACAAGAACCGATCAACCCTACATCCAATTTTGCCGGCCATCCATTTTCTTTCACTGCTGCCGCAAACTTGGAAATAGGCCAAGCCAAATCCGGTGTGAACGGTCCGTTCACATGCGGTTCCAATTCAGAAAGGTTGATTTCAATCAATTGATCGAAGTAAGCCCCAGGGTTTGCATAAACTTCTGCGTCACCAGTGAGGTGCTCAGCTATGGCATCAGCCATGGCTGCTATATCGGCACGGCCGGTACCACTGAGGTAAGCGGCAGACTTTTCATCATAACCGAAAATGGAGGTAGTAGCACCGATCTCTGCACCCATGTTACAGATAGTACCTTTACCGGTAGCAGATAGTGAGCGGGCGCCTTCTCCGAAATATTCAACGATTGCACCGGTACCTCCTTTTACAGTAAGGATACCAGCCACTTTCAGGATCACGTCCTTTGCAGAAGTCCATCCGGACATTTTACCGGTAAGTTTCACACCGATTAGCTTAGGAAACTTAAGTTCCCATGGCAAACCGGCCATGACGTCACAGGCGTCAGCACCACCCACCCCGATGGCGATCATTCCCAGACCTCCGGCATTAGGAGTGTGTGAGTCTGTACCGATCATCATTCCTCCCGGGAAGGCGTAATTTTCCAACACCACCTGGTGAATGATACCCGCACCCGGCTTCCAGAATCCGATCCCATATTTGTTGGATACAGAAGCCAAAAAGTCATAGACCTCTCTGTTTTTATCCTTGGCTTTGTTGAGATCTTTTTCTGCACCTACTTCTGCTTGGATCAGGTGATCACAGTGCACAGTAGATGGCACGGCTACTTTGTCCCGTCCCGCCTGCATGAATTGCAACAATGCCATTTGGGCAGTCGCATCTTGCATGGCTACTCGATCAGGCTGAAAATCCACATAGGATGCGCCTCTCTTATAGGCTTGAGATGCAGGACCTTCGGTCAAGTGGGCGTAAAGAATTTTTTCAGTCAAAGTAAGTGGTTTACCCACAGCTTTTCGGGCTGCAGCGATACGCTCCGGAAACCGGGCATACACCTCTTTGATCATCTCGATATCAAAAGCCATTGTATTGGATATTTAGGTGGATAAAAGGTTCAATTTTTCGAACGCGAATATAGAGAAAAGACCTTAAAATAGGTAACTCAAATCAATGAACGGAGTCCTGATTTATAGGTTTCCTTCAGGATTTTTTATCAAAAAAACAGAGCCAGATTCCCAATCCTCACCTTTTCCAATTCAGAGTTAACCAACTTGAAGGAAGATTGGAATTCCTAAAATTTGCAAACAGATTGTTTTAGAAGTTTTTTTAGTTGAAAATTTAATCCTATACTTAGACCGTGGCTTGAAAAAGTAATTTTTCAAAGGTTTGGCTATTGAAGTATTCATGGAATTCATCCTAAATCCTTACGCTCTTACGCTCTTAATTTCCAGCTTGCTAGTAGGCGGACTGTCCTTGATTATTGGAATTAAGGTTGAAGATTCTGTAAGATGGATTGTATTTGCCATGCTTGCATTTGCCATTTGGGGATTTTTTTATGGCTTGGAGCTCACCGCCCAAACAGTCGAAAACATGCTCTTTTGGAGTAAATTCCAATATTTGGGATTGGTCATGGCCCCAGCGTGTTGGTTGGTTTTTGCCCTGAAATATACTGGGTATGACACCTCCACAAAAAAATGGATCTACCCTGCCCTATTTTTTCTTCCTGTCCTGACTTATCTAATTGTACTCACTAACAATTGGCATCATTTACATTATAAAAGAAATTGGCTGATTACAAGCGGACCATTCCCACTATTGGGGATTGAAAAAGGAATCTGGTATTCGGTGCAAATTATTTTTTCATACTTGTTTTACTTTCTCGGCACAGCGATAATCTGGAAAAGATTCCGCTACGCGAATGTTCATTTCAAACTCCAAACGCGACTGCTGATCATCGCAGGATTTTTCCCTTTAGTGATCAATGTGTTTTACCAGCTGTCCTGGATAAAACCGTTCGAAGGTTTGGACATGACCCCATACGCTTTTTTGTTGTCCTACCTTTTGATTGCCGTTGCCATTCTTCGATTCAATCTATTGAATCTCAAACCCGTCGCCAGGGATAAAATAGTAGAACTGATGACCAAGGGTGTTATCATTTTTGATCACCGGAATAAAGTCATTGATTTTAATTCTGCCTGTCGAAATTACTTCGGCCCAGAAATTAACCTAAAGCTTGGTGATCCCGCAGAAGAAATTTTTCACGATCTTCCCGAAATCATCCAATTACTGAATCTTCAAGAACAACGTACAATAGAAAGTAAAGTCAAAACAGGAGGATCCGAACGGGTTGTCAAAATCGAATCTGTCCCCATTTCTGACGGAAAAGCCCTCGTATCCGGGGTTTTGCTCTTGTTTGACGACATTACTGAAGAAATCAAAATCAACAATCAGCTCATTAAACAAGCAACTGAACTTCAGCAGCTCAACGATCTTAAGGATAAGTTTTTCAGCATCATTTCCCACGATCTGAAAGGCCCGGTTTTCGGTGTAAAAGAGCTCATTCATCACACCCAAAGCGGTCTTATTTCGGAGGAGGAATTTATGGCTATGCTACCGGAAGTTTCCAAAAACATGGAACATGTGGCCATTCTTCTCGAAAACCTTTTGGCATGGACGAGTTCTCAGCTTCGGGGTGAATATATCCAAACCCAGACCCTCGACCTCCAAAAATTAGTCAACACTCAAAAAAACCTGCTGGATCGAATTGCCCGTGAAAAATCCATTCAAATTGAAATTCAGGGGGTTGAAAATTCTTGGGTCAATGCTGACAAGAATATGCTGGAATTAATCCTTCGAAATCTGTTATCCAACGCTATTAAATTCTCCAGGCCGGGAAGCAAAGTGACTGTAACCATGGAAGAAATGGAAACTGTCCAGAAACTCTGTGTAAAAGATTCCGGAGTCGGTATTTCCGAGGAAAATCTCCAAAAACTAAATCAGGGAATCTCCTTCTCCACAAGAGGACAAAGCAACGAAAGCGGAACTGGACTGGGCCTTCTGCTGGTAAGGGAATACATCCAGAAAAACGGCGGAACATTGACGGTCCATTCTACTTTAGGTCAAGGCACCGTATTTTGCATCACTATTCCAAAAGCAAATCAAACCGTCAGTTTGCCGAATTAAGTTTCAAAAGAAACTCCATGGTATCCACCTTATCCGCATAATCCCAAGGCTCCGGATACTGTGCCGTTCCAAAGTCAACTGCTCCTGAAATTAACCCTGGATTTCCCACTACACACTGGATTTTGGCTTCCAACGAACCTAGCCGCGAATCGAGCATTTCTTTATTTTCGTAGAATTCGTAAAAAAGAACTCCGATCGGGGAAACCAGCTCTTTGCTCTCCTTCAAGATCAAAAACCCATTATCCAAGTGCGGATCCCGGTTGACCAGATAAATTGATTTGTTGTATTCGTAGTTATTCAGGTATTTATGGTTGGAAGCTACCCAATTGAACCCCTCCAAGTTGTCCAGAAGTCGATGAAGTTGATTTTCATTTTTTACAAAAACCTTGGACACATTCCTACAACCCAATCCAAAATAGAGAAAGATATCCCAACCGAGCTGTTGCAAATCCGCATCCGATTCAACCCCAGATAAAACAGCGACGGAAGTTCGGTTAGCTCGGATAATGCTCGGGTATTTTCCAAAATAATAATTGAAATAGCGGGCAGAATTATCGCTTCCGGTGGCAATATAGGCATCCTTGCCTTTGAGCATCTCCTCCACTTGAATGTAGTGTTCAAATCGAGGTTCCAACTGGATCAATTGATTGATCAGCCAGTTCATCAAAAATGAGTCTGCAGAGCTTAACTTAATCGCGGCCCTATTACCGAAGATCAACACGGAAAGTAAATCATGGAATCCCACTGCCGGGATATTACCTGCCATCAGAATTCCGACAACCTTTGGATTTACCTGAGCCGGAAAATGGTAAGCAGAAAGCCAATGTTCAAGATTTTCCTCCACCAATAATTTTGAAATTCCCGTCAAAGCTGATTCGATTGACCGAGCTATAAACCAATTATTCTGGTGCTGGACTCGCCGGATCAATTCATCCCGGTCTTCTGTACTCAAGTTTTTTATCTTTTCCCCCAGTTGGGAAAAAGCCTCAATTCTCTCCGATAGCGGTATTTCTGCAAGCATGAGACAAAGTTACCAAAACCCACCAAGCATGGAATAAATTTAAATTAATTAGTGTGACAACTTTTTTATTGCCTTGGAGTTCCTGAGATTGTACTTTTGAGTATCAAATAGATTGAACTATGGCAATAATGATCACAGACGAATGCATCAACTGCGGTGCATGCGAACCTGAATGTCCCAATACAGCGATTTACGAAGGAGGAGTAGAATGGACCTGGGGAGGCGGAACCAAGCTGAAGGAGGTCACCTTGGAAGACGGAACTGTAGTAAGCGCCAATGAAAAGCAGGATCCCGTTTCCGATGAATTCTATTACATCGTGACGGCAAAGTGTACCGAATGCAACGGCTTCCATGAAGAGCCTCAGTGTGCTGCGGTTTGCCCGGTGGACTGCTGCGTGGATGATCCCGATCACCGGGAATCTGAAGAAGAACTTCTTGCCAAAAAGGCATTTTTGCATGGTGAATAAAGTGGCAAAAGCCACTTTATTTTTTTAATGAGTTTCAGATTTATTATTGATTATTACCTTTTTGTACTCAATATTCAGCAGTTCCTCAAAAAAATTGAAGGGCATTTTTGAATTCTATTTGGCTTTTGCTTTATCTTAGAAGCATTAAAAAGTACAATTCAACCCAAAAACAGGAGCACAGTGGAAGATCAACGAGGATACGATCGAGATGAAATTTTCTCAAAAAAAGTGAAGGCTGGAAAAAGAACTTATTTTTTCGATATCAAATCCACCCGGGCAAACGATTATTACATCACCATTACAGAAAGCAAAAGAAGAACGAATGGGGATAGCTTTACTTACGAAAAACATAAAATTTTCCTTTACAAGGAGGACTTCTTCAAGTTTGTGAATGCGCTGAATGAAGCCGTAGACCATGTCAAAAATGATCTGATGCCTGATTTTGATTTCGAGCAATTTGAAAATGAAGATTCAGAAAACGAAATCAACGATGAGTTGAAATGGGAATAGTCTCGTGTCGAGATGAGCAATTGCTTATCCCACATTGAATAAAGTATATTTGAGGAGGCATTCGCCTCCTTTTATTTTATACAGATGCAGCGGTTTTTTATATATCTGATTTTATTCCTGGCAGCCTTCTTTTTATTCGGCTGGTACTTTTCGAACATTACACTATATCTAGTCATCTCCCTGATTATTGCGGCACTTCTTCGCCCTCTTACCAACCGCTTAAATGATTTTCACCTACTGGGCCAACATATTCCCCGCTGGCTGGCCATTTTGATCTCTTATTCCGCCATTATCTTCTTGGCTATCTTACTGAGCCTGTTGTACTTTCCATTGATAAACGATCAAATTCTGATTCTTTCCGAATTGGATCTGAATGGAATTTATTTGCAAATCCAAGAACCGGTCGGGCGTATGGAGCGTTTCCTGCTGAGGTATCAGCTGTTGGAAAACAAACCGGGAATTCTTTTTGAAAATCTGAAAGGATCCCTGTTGGAACTGATCAAGGGTTTTGATTTTGGGGGATTTATCAGCAGCCTGATTGATTTGACCACGAGCTTTTTGATCGGTACCATGGCTGTTGCTTTTATTACTTTCTTCCTGCTTTTTGAAAACGGTTTGCTTCGAAGGAATCTGCTCAATCTGATCCCGAATGCGTATTTCGAACTTTCGGTAGCTACGTTTACCAAGGTGGAAAAACTGCTATCCAATTACCTCTTTGGTCTTTTGATTCAAATGCTGGCTATTTTTTCTCTGGCAAGTTTGGGCCTTTCGATCGTCGGCGTCGAATATGCCCTGACCATTGCCTTGTTTGCTGCAGTAGCCAATCTTATCCCCTATGCCGGGCCGATCTTGGGAGCAGTATTTGGGATCATTGTAGGAGTTTCTACAGGGACTTTTTCCACCGATTCCGAATACACCTACCTGCTGTTTAAGATTTTATCGGTATTCGCTTTTGTCCAACTCACTGATAATGTGGTACTCCAGCCGATGATTTTTTCCAAATCAGTAAAGGCCCATCCCCTTGAGATATTTGTTATTATCTTTGCCGGGGCAAAAATCGGCGGGATCATCGGAATGATCTTCGCTATTCCGGTTTACACCATTTTTAGAGTCTCCGTCATGGAGTTCTATAAAGGGTATAAATCCTATCGAATCTTTAAAATTAAATCACCGAATTAATGGCATTACAATGTGGCATTGTGGGTCTTCCAAATGTGGGCAAGTCCACCTTGTTTAATGCGCTTTCCAGCGCCAAGGCAGAAGCAGCTAATTTTCCTTTTTGTACCATTGAGCCCAATGTTGGCGTAGTATCCGTTCCGGACAAAAGACTTCAGATTTTGGAAGGTCTGGTCAACCCTCAGCGGGTGGTGCCGACGATCATTGAATTTGTTGACATCGCAGGCCTGGTCAAAGGAGCCTCGAAAGGCGAAGGGTTGGGCAATAAATTTCTTGCAAACATCCGGGAAGTAGATGCGATCATTCACGTGATCCGATGCTTTGAAGATGAAAACATTGTCCACGTAGCCGGTGGAGTAGATCCGATATTTGACAAAGAAGTGATCGACACCGAACTTCAACTGAAGGATTTGGAATCAGTAGAAAAGAAGATTCAGCGAATCGAAAAAATAGCCAAATCAGGGGATGCCAAAGCCAAAGCAGAGCTTGAAGTCCTAAACCGATTCAAAACCGGAATGACAGCAGGGCTCAACGCCCGGGCCATAGAGGTGGACAAAGAAGAATTGGAAGCAGTTCGCGATTTGCATTTGTTGACGATCAAACCCGTCCTCTATGTCGCAAATGTGGATGAAGGAAGTATCATCTCCGGAAATAAATTTGTGGAAAAACTCCGTGAGAAAGTAAAGGAGGAACAAGCCGAAGTAATCGTGCTTTGCGCAGCTATTGAATCTCAAATAGCAGAATTTGAGGATGCAGAGGAAAAGGCACTTTTCCTTTCAGAATACGGTCTCGAAGAAAGCGGATTAAACCGGTTGATTTCCGGGGCTTATGCTTTGTTGGACCTGATTACCTACTTTACGGCCGGAGTACAGGAAGTCAGAGCATGGACAATTAAAAAAGGCTGGAAGGCGCCAAAGGCTGCAGGTGTCATACATACAGATTTTGAACGGGGATTCATTAAGGCAGAAGTCATCAAATTGGCCGATTACCAGCAATTTAAAAATGAAGCCGGATGCCGGGAAAATGGAAAAATTGCCATTGAAGGAAAAGAATACGTGGTTCAGGATGGCGATATCATGCATTTCAGGTTCAACGTTTGACATTTTTTGAATTTTATTTGTACTTTTACCACCTGCTTATCCACCCCAAAACGTAAGTATTTTAGTTCACAATTTGTCTCATTTTATTTTTAATTCACCGTGAGAGTTAGACTGATATTTTCACTAAAAAACAAAGGCTCTTATCTGCCTTTCCATCACCAGTACATCCTTGCACAATTCCTTAAAGGTTTAATTGTAAAAGGAGGTAGGGAAGAATTCTTCAATTACAATTACTTCAACTTTTCTGGTCTAAAGGGTCAGACTAAGGTGAGTAGAAGTGGCTTGCATTATTATTCCAGCTTGGTGACCCTAGTCCTTTCTTCCCAAAGTGAGGATTTCATGGATTATTTGCTTGAGCAGGTTTTTGCAACGCCAAAAATCGAGCTCGGGAATCTGATCCTTTCTCCAGAATACACCGAATTGGAAACTGAGCCAACGCTTGAGACTTCCAATAAATTCGTCTGTATTTCTCCCCTTGTACTGATCACGCCGGCTTTCAACGAGGAAGCGGGGAAGCGGTTTATCAATCCAGACAGTGATGAGTTTTCCGATTTACTCTATGAATCTACCTTGACTCGAATGGAGAAATCGGGTTGGTATACTGCTGAGCAAATGGAATCTTTCTACAAGTTTCAGGTTGTGCCTGACATGGTTTATGTCAACAAGCTGAAAGAACAGCAAAAGAAATTTGCAAGAATCTACGCCGTATACGACATGGATGTGAAATATGAGGTAAGAGGTTATACCCTACCCTTCACCTTATATGCTGCACCTGAAGTTCAGGATTTTGTATTCAAATGTGGACTTGGAGCATTTACCCACAAAGGATTTGGAATGCTCGATCTGGCCAACCATCCATCTGGTACAAGAACCACGACTTACAAATTCAAGCGAGAAGGCTTCGTCCCTTATAAGCCAACTGATCGAGTCCGGCAAAACGTCGCTCCGACCACGGAAGAAGGCGAAATGCCCGAAGAGTTTTAATAGAACAACAGAGTCCCTTCAAGAAATTGAAGGGATTTTTCTTTTATATCCTTCGTCTGTTTGGATGTAGGTAAACGTATCCTACCAGTTGATCATATCGGGATCCCAAAGCACGGAAATAAACCAACACTTCGTATTCATTTTCTGTCTCAAAATGACTTCCCTCTATGGGATCCGAATCAAATCCATTTTCTGCCAAAAACCCGTATTGGTAATCATACCAGCCTTGCTTCATCAGAATGGATGTGGTGTAAGTTCCTGATTTGGGATCATAGGTCATTTTAGCTTCTGGACTTTTGCCCCAGCTGGTCATTGAACCCAGGAGGTAAATTTCCCTGCCGGGATCCGCGCGAAAGTGAAAAGTGGTATAAATGTATTCGCTCTCAACTTCCGGATTTCCACCGGGCCGGTCATTAGTATATACCATATACTGCCCGTTCAAATCAAGGTATTGCGAATAAACTCCACCTGGTCGGGGAGTATCTACTGATGAATTGGCAAATATCACCGTCTCCTCCACTTTGATGTCTGCAATATTCACTCCGGTAGCCCGGATAAATCTCAAATCCACAAACCGGAATTCATTTCCTGCCCTGAAGGTGCTGGAACCGTCGAAAGGCTCATATCGAATGCTCTTTGCAGTTTGATTGAGGAAAGTAGGCTTTGCCAAAAGTTTAGCATTATCCCATCGCTGATTTTGGCGGATAATTACTTTGACTTGGGTGGTAGGATCCATCAAATCTACCTTGGAGTAATTTACCGCCACGTTGATTTGTTGGAGAGCTCTCCGGTCCTCGGTTTCGGTGGGTGGTACCACAGCCGCACCGACCGTAAACAGCTCCTCATATACCATAAATCTTCGCGTTAAAATCACCTCATTTTCATCTCGGTTTCGATACACTTTCAGGATGTAATTTCCTGATTTAGTGACTCTTGGAACCTCAAATCGATAATGGATGTAGGGGATTCGGGTATTGACTGAGTAGTTGTAATCCTGAATATTGAATTCATTAAATGCCACCGAAAAGTCATTGTCCCGAAGCCCGGACTTCTGCCAATTGGCATCGCAATGAACAAGCTTGGCAGTGTAAAGCTCCGGATCGTATGCAATGTCATCAAATAGCAAAACCAAAGGCCGTGAGTCCGAAATGGAAACGACCGGAGCATCCAGAGGACTGTCCTGCTGCAAACCCAAAGGGAAAAGCCTCACCGAATGAATGTGCTCAGAAAAAACCTTATCCTCCAGAACTTGGGAAAAAAGGGAAGTTTGGGAAATACCAAACAAGAAAAAAACGAGGGACAGTTGCTTTATGGACATGAATTCAAAATAAAGAAATTAGCCCAAAGCAATACCCTCTCAACCGGCAATTTCCTGCAAGGTCGAAATCTGATCGACTAATTTCTCCCATTTTGCGTTTGCTTCGTAAAGACTGGATTGAATACTCTGGTAGCTTTCCTGAAGTTTTTGAGCCTTGGATTCTTCAGCGTAGATGTCAGGATCCGCCATTTTTACTTCTGTTTCTGACTTGAGCAATTCCAGCGATTCGATCTCTTTTTCAATTTTCTGAAGTTGCTCCTCCAGCTTTCTCAAATCTCGCTTGGCCTGCTGGATCTCAGGGGTATTTCTAGGAGTTACAGGCTGTGGTTTTTTCACTACCTTCTCAGCCACCGGAACGGACTTAACCTCCAGTTGTTGGCTTCTCCAAAACTCATACTCCTCGTAAGTGCCAGGGTATTCCTTGATCTGATGATCTTCGATGTACCAGATTTTATTGGCTACCCCTTTGATGAAATGGCGGTCGTGAGAAACCGTGATAAAAGTTCCTTCATACTGCTGAAGCGCCTGGATCAAAATATTCACTGACTGAAAATCCAAGTGGTTGGTCGGTTCATCCAGCAGAAGAAAATTGGCTTCGGAGATTAGTGTCTTAGCCAAAGCTACCCGGGACTTCTCCCCTCCTGACAGTACTTTGATCTTTTTGAATACTTCCTCATTGGAAAATAAAAAGCATCCCAAAACCCCTCGAAGCTCCATTTCAGTTTTTCCGCTTCCGGCTTGGGCCATTTCCTGGATGATCTCATTGTCCAAAGTCAAGGCCTCCAGCTGATGCTGCGCAAAAAATGATTTGATCACATTATGGCCTTCAGTCCGCGTACCCTGAATCTGCTCAGTTCCAGCAATGATCCGCAGCAAGGTAGATTTTCCTTTCCCATTCGCTCCGATCAGCGCGATCTTATCCCCTCTTTCAATTCTTGCAGTGGTATTTTTCAAAATCACCAAGTCTCCATAGGATTTGGATACGTGGTCCAAAACCACCACATCTCTGCCCGATTTCTGGGAAAACTTAAATTTGAAATTCACAAAAGCCTCATCGTTGACCACTTCGTGGACACGTTCCATTCGATCCAAGGCTTTGATCCGGGACTGGACCTGGTTGGACTTGGTTGCCTTGGCACGAAATCGCTCGATAAACCGCTCTGTCTGCTTGATCATCTGCTGCTGGTTTTCGTAGGCATTTTGCTGCAGCTCCATGCGGATCTTCTTTTCTTCCTTGTAGAACGAATAGTTCCCCGGATAAGAAGTCAGTGTCTGATTGGCCACCTCCACGGTGGTGCTGATGCAATTGTCGAGAAAAGTCTGATCGTGGGAAACGACGATTACAGCTCCCTCATAGTTTTTCAGGTAGTTTTCTACCCACTGAATCGAAGGCAAATCCAAGTGGTTGGTAGGTTCGTCCAGCATCAGTAAGGAAGGCTTTTCCAAAAGTAGTTTTGCCAACATTACCCGCATTCTCCAGCCTCCTGAAAACTGCCGAAGGGGTTTGTTCAAATCCGAAGTTTGGAATCCGATCCCTTCCAACACCTCTTCTGCCTTTGCTTTGATCGTATAGCCTTCATTGCTTTCAAACCGCTCCTGAAGATATGCCAGGCGATTGATGATTTCTTCGGAATAATCCGTCTCCATCTGCTTCAGGACTTTGTCGATTTCATCCTGAAGTGCCAAAGTTTCCTTGAACGCCGCCAGTGCCACATTCAGAATGCTTTCATCTGACTGATAGGAAAGCAAATCCTGATTCAAAAATCCAATCGTACAATCCTTTGCTTTTTGCACCTCTCCGGTGGTCGGTTGATAATCCCCGTTGATAATTTTCAGCAGGGTGGATTTCCCAGTTCCGTTTTGGCCTACCAGACCGATTTTGTCTTTCGGCTTGATGTGAAGGGTGGCATTTTCGTAAAGCGGGCGGCCGCCTATGAAATAAGAAAGGTTGCTAATCGATAACATGGCGCAAAAATAACCAAAGCCCCGTTTATACAGCTTTACTGGGAAAACATTCTCGATTGTATTAGCTTATTTTCAGAAAAATCAAAAACCCATGAATTTCCTCAAACCGATTGTTTTCAGTCTCGCCTTGGGACTGGTCAGCCTCAATGCCAGTTGCCAGGGAAAACTCAGTCCTCTTCCCACTGCCAACAGCAGCAATAAAAGAGATATCCGCGCCGCAAAAGCAGATGTCAAACTGGATCAGATCAAGCTTCAACCCGGATTCAAAATCAGTGTCTGGGCTGCAGATGTACCCAATGCCCGATCCATGGCCATCTCTGACAACGGGATCGTATTCGTGGGAAACCGACAGGAAAAAAATGTCTATGCCTTGGTCGATGAAAACGCAGACGGAAAGGCAGATTCTAAATTTATCCTTGCCGAAGGGCTTCGAATGCCTAACGGCGTAGCCTACAAAAACGGAGATTTGTATGTGGCTGAAGTCAACCGTATTCTCCGGTTCAAGGATATCAAAAACACCCTGAGCAATCCAAAATATGAAGTCGTGTATGACGGCTATCCTACCGAAGGTCATCACGGCTGGAAATTCATTGCCTTCGGTCCGGACGGAATGCTTTACGTCCCGGTAGGCGCTCCCTGCAACATCTGTGAGAATGAAAATCCGATCTATGCCAGCATCACCCGATTGGATGTAAGCAAACCTGGCTCAAAACCTGAAGTCTATGCCCACGGAGTAAGAAATACCGTAGGCTTTGACTGGCATCCGGTTTCCAAAGAATTGTGGTTTACCGACAATGGACGTGATATGATGGGAGACGATGTTCCTGATTGTGAACTGAACAGATCTACCACAAAAGGACAGCATTTTGGGTACCCCTACTGGCACGCCGGCACGGTGAAAGACCCCGAATTTGGATCAAAAGGAAAGGAAGCATCAGCTTATGTAGCTCCCGCTGCAAAAATGGGAGCGCATCAGGCTCCACTTGGTATGCGTTTTTACAAAGGCGCCATGTTCCCAGCTAATTATAAAAACCAAGCCATTATCGCCAAGCATGGGAGCTGGAACAGAAGCAAAAAAGCGGGATACGAAGTAGTATTGGCTCAAATTGATTCCTCTGGGAAAGTCACTGGCCAGCAGGTTTTTGCCAGCGGATGGCTCAATCCAGCGACTCAGGATGTCTGGGGAAGACCGGTGGACGTTCAGGAATTACCTGACGGAAGTTTGCTGATCTCCGATGATATGGCCAATTGCATCTATCGGGTGACGTACTCGAAGTAATAAAAAAGGGAGGTTAAACACCTCCCATTTTTATTTTATTTCAACCATTCCGGCTTGGTCGTATCGACCTCCGCTTGGAGTTGATTAAGCAAGTTGTAAAGTCCGAAGTAAGTTCGATTGATATACAATCCATGCCTGGATCCTCTGGCCTGACGGGACTTTTTGAACATTTTGTCATTGGAAATCCGGTCTCCAAGCTGAAAGATCTGCTCAAAGTAGCTGTCATCTGCGAAGTCAAAACGATCCACATGGAATGGCTTACCGAGTAGGGAAATCATTTCTTTAAAAACCCCTTTGAAATAGGCTTTTTCTTCTTCTGTATCCTTGTCCGAGATGAAGTCCAACCCGTAGAAAATCTGATTGAGTTCTACTTCATTGACTACGAGATCTTTTTTGATCAAGGCAAAATATCCCTGATAGAAATCTTCCGGAATGACCTTCACACAACCGAAATCGATGATTCCTAAGGTGCCGTCCTCCTGCACGATGAAATTGCCCGGATGGGGATCGGCATGGACCTGCTTCAGATTGTGCACTTGATGGTGGTAAAAATCCCAAAGGGCTTGACCCACCTGGTTTTTCAGTTTCTGGCTGGGATTGGTTTCCATCCACTCTTTAATATGCTTCCCGGAAATCCAGTCCATGGTGATGATTCGCTCAGAGCTTAATTCATCGTAATATCTGGGGAATTTCAGATTTTGAATATGGGCACATGCCTGAGAAATCTCCCGGGATCGCTCCACTTCCAGATGGTAATCCGTTTCTTCGATCAGTCTTTCCTCTACCTCTTCCATGTAGTGGTCGAGCTCCCGCTCGTTCATATTGAGCAGGCGAAGAGCAAAAGGCCGGACCAACTTCAAATCGGAACTTACCGAATCGGCCACTCCGGGATATTGGATTTTTACTGCGAACGTCTTCCCGTCTTTGGTCGCCTGATGCACCTGACCGATCGAGGCCGCATTGACTGCAGACCGGGTGAAGGTTTCGAATAGTGATTCCGGAGTTTTTCCAAAATATTTCTGGAATGTTTTGACCACCAAGGGATAGGACAAAGGAGGTGCGGAATACTGCGCCATAGTAAACTTATCCTGATAGGCTCTCGGAAGCAGATTCTTGTCCATGGACATCATCTGAGCCACTTTGAGCGCAGATCCCTTCAATTCGCTCAGGGAATTGTAAATATCCGTAGCATTGCTTTGGTGCAATTCATCCTTATCTAAGGAAGGATTGACCATCTTCTTGGCGTAATGCTTCACGTAGTTCCCACCTACTTTTGCTCCGGTGGAAATGAACTTGGCAGCCCGTTGGACTTTGGAAACCGGAATGGCTTCTTGCTCTTTTACTTTGCCGGACATGAATTACTTGTTTTGGTAAAGAAATTTGGCAAAGTCCAAAAAGGAATCGAGCGCGCTCTTTCCCATCAGGTCAAATGCAAGATTGACAGACTTCTCGATGGCTGCATCTGTTTTTTCAAATCTGGGGCTTCGGTCATCCAGCCAATACCGGAATACGAATGCCACCTGAAGCCATAACGCTTCGTCATATCGATCCGAGATCAGCGGCCGACTTGCGATTTCTTGGGTTTCTTTTCCCTCCAAAATGATTTCACCGGCAAAGTCCTTGAACTTCTCCTTGAATTCTTTGGTGTCGCTCGGAAGAGATTTGAAGGACTTGGTCTTGTCTTGATAAAGACTAAGCAGGTAGGACCGGTTTTTCTTCAATTCTTCGATCCAGGTAAAAAGAAAGCTGAGAAATTTCTCCCGTACACTGTATTCTTTAAATACTTCCTGAGCTTCGATCTGCTCCAACGTGGAGTCAAAAATGGAAACCCATATCGCGGATTTGATAGCCTCAAAAGAAGTGAATTGGGTATAAAACTCCTCCTCCTTCATTTTAAGGTCTTTGGCAAACTTGAAAACCGATTTCGGCTCTGCGCCATGTTCCAAAACATGGTTGACAAAACCTTCCAAAATCAGCTTTCGGTAATCTTTTTTAGTCGTCTTTTTGACAGGTGTTGTTTCCATTGGAATACTTGAGATACGATTAGATAACTCTCATTTTGTCCTGTGGGTTTACCAAAAACGAAAAAAAGCCGGAGTCTATTCCGGCTTCTATTCAATCAGGCTCAATCGCTCAATTTTTAACTTTCTCGATCACCAAGTTATGGTTGGTGTAAATGCAGACATCAGCTGCAATGTGAAGGCTCTCTCTGACCATTTCTTCTGCTGAAAGCTGAGGGGCAAATTTCTTCATTGCCCTAGCTGCCGATTGGGCAAACATGCTTCCTGAACCGATAGTGGCGATTTCCATGTCCGGCTCGATCACATCTCCCGTCCCGGAAATGATCAAAATATCGTCCTTATCGGCTACAATCATCATGGCTTCCAACCGGCTGAGCATGCGGTCCATCCGCCATTCCTTGGCCAATTCCACCGCCGCCCGCTTCATGTTATTACCGAATGCATTCAATTTTTCCTCGAATTTCTCCAACAGGGTAAATGCATCTGCAGTCGATCCGGCAAAACCCGTCACGATATTCCCTCCTTGCAAAACCCGGAGTTTTTTCACGGTACTCTTTGCTACTGTATTTCCCAAAGTCGCCTGACCGTCGGCTCCGATTACTACTTCACCATTGTGACGGATCGCGACTACAGTGGTTGATTTGATTTTTTCCATGTGCTAAAAGTTTTAGGTTATTCGTTATTGAGTTATTAAGTATAGCTGGTTTGTGGTCAAAAATTAGGTGACGGCACTGGTAACTAATTTCTAATAACTGAATAACTCTTTTTCGCAATAACCATACAAAAGCAAAAAGTCCTGAAAAATCAGGACTTTTTGGCAGTTGTTTGTTTAGATAAGAATTCTTACCGGATCTTCGAGGAGTCCTTTCAAGGTCTGGAGGAAAGCTGAACCAACCGCTCCATCTACCACTCGGTGGTCGCAGGAAAGTGTCACTTTCATGATGTTTCCGATCTTCATCTGACCGTCTTTCACAATTACGGTTTCCTTGATCCCTCCCACAGCGAGGATACAGGCATCCGGCGGGTTGATGATCGCAGTGAACTCATCGATTCCAAACATCCCCAAGTTGGAGATGGTAAACGTATTTCCCTCCCAATCTTTGGGCTGAAGTTCTTTATTCTTGGCTTTTCCACCGAGCGTTTTGGCCTGATTGGAAATCTGAGAAAGAGACAAACTGTCTGCAAAACGGATCACCGGAACCAACAATCCCTCTTCCACTGCTACCGCCATTCCGATATGGATGTGATTGTTGTAGCGGATTTTATCTCCCAACCAGCTGGAGTTTACTTTTGGATGCTGACGCAATGCAGCAGCAGCAGCCTTGATGACCATGTCATTGAAGGAGATTTTCACAGGAGAAACCTCATTCATGCTCTTTCGCGCTTCGATGGCCTTGTCCATGTTGATTTCCATGGTCAGGTAGAAATGAGGCGCTCCAAACTTGCTTTCTGCAAGACGCTTGGCGATGGTTTTTCTCATCTGAGAAACCTTCTCCTCACGGAAGCTTTCCTGACCAGGTGCAGGAGCAGCTGAAACCGCGGCGGCAGGTGCAGCAGCGGCTGCAGGAACTGATGAAGGAACAAATGTCTCCACATCCCGCTTCACAATACGGCCACCTTCACCCGAACCACTGACCATTCGAATATCCAGACCTTTTTCTGCAGCCACTTTCTTGGCCAAAGGCGATGCCTTGACGCGCTCACCACTGATCGCTGCCGGGGCGGCTGGTGCCGAAACCGGTGCGGATGCAACTGGAACTTCAGCTTTGGCTTCTACGACAGGCTCGGGTTTAGTCTCGGCAGGTGCAGCTGCTTTGCCTCCACCCTGATGTGCTTTAAGCAAAGACTGGAAGTCTGCGCCTTTCTCACCGATTACCGCAATGACTCCGTCTACTGCGACGCTGTTGCCAGCTTCCACACCCACATAAAGGAGAACCCCGTCTTCATAAGACTCCAGTTCCATGGTAGCCTTGTCAGTTTCCACTTCAGCGATAATTTCACCGGATTTCACGGTATCCCCGACCTTTTTCAACCAGGTAGCAATGGTTCCTTCTTGCATGGTATCACTCATTTTTGGCATGGTGATGACCGTTGCGTTGATTCCGCTGGTATCTATCTTTTCCGAAGTAGTTTCTGCCTTTGCAGGTTCAGCTGCCTTGGATTCTGTTTTGACTTCTTCTTTTTTCGCAGCTGCAGGAGCTGATGACCCGTTGAGCAGGTGATCGTAAGCTTCACCTTTTTCTCCGATGATGGCAATGATGCCATTGACAGGTACTGAATCTTTCTCCTGAACTCCAATGTATAAAAGGACACCTTCTTCGTAGGATTCGAGCTCCATGGTCGCTTTGTCGGTCTCCACTTCAGCGAGAATGTCTCCCGGCTTGACAGTATCTCCCACTTTTTTCAACCATGCAGCGATCACCCCCTCCTCCATTGTGTCGCTCATTTTTGGCATTCTGATTATTTCGGCCATAGGTAATTTTGAGCTTGTGCGTTTTTAAAGTGCCCAAAAATAGTTTTTAAAAACGCTTTATTCAAATTTATATCCTGTATTTTCCGTGCAGTTTTAGGCCGTTTTGCCCCATGCCACTGACTTCTGAAAGCTCCTATCAACGGCCTAATTGGCTATTTAGCGGACACTTAGAAACAATTTATCCCGCCCTTTTCCGCAAGGTCGAACTCCATAAGCCTACCCGTGAAAGACTAGAAACCCTCGACGGTGACTTCCTTGATTTGGATTGGTATACCGCAGGCAATTCCCGTTTGGTGATAATCAGCCATGGTTTGGAGGGAAATAGTACTCGACCCTACATGCTGGGAATGGCCAAGGCATTTATCCAAAAAGGTTTTGACGTGCTGACTTGGAACTTTCGGGGATGCGGCGAAGAGATGAACCGAAACCTGATTTTTTATCACAGCGGAGCTACCTATGACCTCGATACTGTGGTCAATCATGCCGAAAAAAAATACAGGGAAATTCATCTTGTAGGCTTCAGCCTTGGCGGAAACCTTTCCTTGAAGTATTTGGGGGAGAAAAAATCCACCCTGCCCAAGATAAAATCCGGGGTCGCCATTTCGGTTCCACTCGACTTGGCAAAGTCCTGTGATAAAATTTCATCAGGTGAAAACATCATCTACTCCCGGCGGTTTTTGACTACGCTGAAGGAAAAGGTCATCAAGAAATCCTTGGCTTTTCCCGGTGAATTACCCATCGGACTACTGCGTAAAATCAAGACACTGAGAGATTTTGATGAATATTTCACCGGCCCTTTGCATGGATTTGCGGATGCGGCAGAATATTACGAGGTCAATTCCTCCCTTCGTTTTTTGGATCAGATCGAAGTGCCGACCTTGGTCCTCAATGCTCAAAATGACCCCTTTCTGAGCGACACTTGTTTCCCTGTCAAACTTGCCAAAAGTCTGGAACATGTCCATTTTGAATTTCCAAAGTATGGGGGCCATGTCGGCTTTTCCGGTCCTTTAGGAGAAAAAAGCTATTTCTCTGAGCGTCGCGCAGTTGAATTTATAACCCGCGATCTCTAACTTCCCCCAAAATCTAGTAACAACCTGATCATGTGCGGAAGATACTCCCTCAGCAAAAGTAAAATTGAATTGGAAGAGCGGTTCCAGGCGGAAATGCTGGCGGATTTCAATCCGAGGTACAACGTAGCACCGACTCAGCTGGTACCGGTAATCACTTCCGACAGTCCCAAAGGTTTTTCTTTTTTTTATTGGGGGATTACTCCTGACTTCGGACACAACAAACCTGTGTCTCAAAAGCTGATCAATGCCAAGGCGGAATCGGTTAATGAAAAAATTTCCTTCAAAGGATCTTTTCAGAGAAGGAGATGCCTGGTACCGGCTGACGGTTTTTTTGAATGGAAGAAACTCGGTAAAAAGACCAAAATCCCCTATCGCTTTACCCTTCGGGATGAGGACATCTTTTCCTTTGCCGGCATTTGGGAAGAGTATGAAACAGTGTCCGGAGAGTCTCAACATACTTTTCTGATCTTTACCACCACTCCCAATGAGGTAGTAGAAGAAGTTCATGACCGAATGCCGGTAATCCTGAATCGTGAACAGGAGAAAAAATGGCTGGACAAGTATTCTTCTGAAGCTGAACTTCTGAAACTTCTGAATCCCTTTCCTGCCGAATTGATGATGAGCTACACAGTCTCACCGATGGTCAATTCTGTCCAAAATGATTCCCCTGGAATCATCCGTCGGACTTCCCCTATGGATCAGTTTGGGAACTATACCTTGTTTGGCTAAAATCAAATCCCTTAAAGAAACTGCTTTTTTGCTGGATTGCCGACTACTACCGATATTGGCATCCCTTTTCACTTTTGACTCAATAGACCCAAATGATGATGAAAAAATCCCGAATTCTCGGAGCGGGGCATTACGTCCCTGAGCGAGTGGTGACCAATGCGGAACTCTCCACCATGATGAATACCAACAATGAGTGGATCGTGGAGCGAACCGGAATTCACGAGAGACGTTGGTTTACTCCGGGAGTCGATACCGTCACCAACATGTCTGCCAAAGCCAGCCGAATGGCCATGGAACGAGCAGGCGTGGAAGCTAAAGAGATCGACTTTATCGTTTTCGCGACCATCACATCAGATTATTTTCTCCCGGGAAACGGCGTCTTGCTACAGCGGGAATTGGGACTTTCCGGTATCGGTGCCTTGGATATCCGAAATGCCTGTTCGGGATTCATCTACGCACTTTCAGTCGCTGACCAGTTTATCAAAACAGGGATGTATAAAAAAATCCTGGTCGTAGGGGCTGAGATTCAATCTTCCGCTTTGGATAAAAGCGATGAGGGACGATCCAGCGCGGTCATCTTCGCCGATGGTGCGGGAGCTGTGGTTTTGGGGGCAGTCGAACCTGACCAACCGGGGATTCTAAGCACACACCTTCATGCCGAAGGAGCCCATGCGGAGGAATTATACTGCATCGCCCCAAGTTCAAGTGGCAAAGTCCGAATTTCCCAGGAGATGATCGACCGAGGCGACTTTTTCTTAAAAATGAACGGAAATGCGGTTTTCAAACATGCCGTAGTTCGATTTATGGAGGTTATTCAGGAAGCCCTAAATTACAACGGAATCAAAAAAGAGGAAATCGACCTCCTGGTCCCCCATCAGGCCAACCTCCGCATCAGCCAATACATTCAGCAGAAGCTACAGCTTCCGGATGAAAAGGTCTTCAACAACATCATGTACCTCGGCAATACGACTGCCGGGACGATCCCGATTGCGCTTTCTCAGGCATGGGAACAAGGTCGCCTCAAATCGGGAGATTTGGTTTGTTTGGCCGCATTCGGATCTGGTTTCGCTTGGGCTTCAGCCCTTTTACGCTGGTAAAAATGGAGGGATTCCAGCAGCCAATTGATCTGGACCTATGGTTGGATGCCGACCTTATTCGCCGTCAAAATCTCCTAAAAAGACAATTCCTCTCAATTTTGGAAGAGGTTGCCAGTTCCTTAACAAAGGAAGAATTGCAGGCCATCTCCCAAAACAGCAGAGGAGTAAAGATTTCCAAAGGAAATGACCTGCTGGGATTTCCCTACCAAGTGTTGGATTTGATCCGGGATTTTGATCAAGCTGAGGGGATGAATATCCGCCTGCTCAACTGGATCGGGGTTGGATTTTTTATCACAATACTGATCGGAAAAAACAAAGAAACCCCAATCGAGCAGCTTTTGAAGCACGGATTTTCGTTTGGACTAAGTGAAAGTCAGTGGGATTATCCTGACTTGATTTTGAACCAAAACACTACCCAAGAAGTAAAGAAAATCCAGGAGAAACCACAGGGGTTTTCGCATTGGATCAGGAAAATGGAAGTGAATCCGGAACCTCAGGTTTTCTCTCACCAACTCTTGGAAGAAGTAAAAAAAATGCTTGGTATTCTGAGGCTTCCGAAAGAATAAAGCAGGATTTAACTTAATTTTAAACAGGAAACGGATTCGTACGTAGTAATTATGTCGAATTCCAATTTTCGATCGTTTGAATATAGCTCTGCCCTGGGCTGCCCCGAAACCATCACGACATGAGATACTTGCTTCTGGCAGTTTTTACTTTCGTTTACTTTTCTGCCTTTTCTCAAGAACCGAAACTGATCCAACAATTCAGCGCTGATTCCTCCATCATGGCGACTGGAGTCCTCAAAGGAAATCAGCGAGAAGGGTTATGGAAGTTTTATAATCCCAAAAGCAACACCCTGGTTGCTGAGGGGACATTTTCTGGAGGAAAAAAGGAAGGTTCCTGGACGAATTATTACCCAAACGGAAAGAAAAGAGAATCCGCTGAGTACCGAGAGGGTAAACTGTTTGGCCCGGCTCAGTTTTTCGATGAAGAGGGAGCTTTAAAGAAGCAGTTGATTTTCCAGGATAGTGTATTGGTAGGCAAATACACAGAGTACTTTGGAAAGGCTGGAAATCCAAGTTACATCGACCCAACCCAAGTACTCGTCGAGGGTCAATATGAAAACGGTAAGCGTACCGGGCAATGGGTCACTTTTTATGAATTTGGAGAACTTGCTGCCCGAGAATTTTACGTGGAAGGACTTCGGGAAGGCCCGTATTTGGAATATGACCCTGACGGAAATGTGATCACCGAGGCGACTTATGTCAAAGGCCAATTGGAGGGTTCAATCAATCGATATGCACTGACCATCCCTCTGGAAACAGGGAACTACCGCAACGGGGAAAAAGTCGGGGAATGGAAAAGATATTTTCCTGGCACCAAAATCCTGGAAGCGGAGGAATACTACGACCAACAAGGCAACAGAACCGGGGATTGGAAATATTACTACCAAACCGGAAGACTCGCCCGAATCGAACACTACCAAAATGACATTGCCGTGGGGACCTGGGAAGAATACTTTCCAAACAAAGCACTGTCCAAACGGAAAAAATACGAATTGGGAGTGCCTGTGGGTGAATACGTCGAATACCATAGCTCGGGACAGATTTCTGTCCAGGGGCAATATGAAAGCGGAGCGAAAAGTGGCCTCTGGAAAAGTTACTTCCCGGATGGCCAGGTTTATTCCATCGGAGAATATAGAAATGACCTAAAAACGGGCCTTTGGAAATATTTCAACAAAATCGGAGTGCTGATAGCCGAAGGGAAATATATCTTGGGAATGGAGGACGGACAGTGGTTTTATTATTACGACGGAGGACAACTCAAATCAGTCGGTAGCTATAAGCTCGGACTTGAGGATGGAATCTGGGGACTTTTCTATGACAACAAGCAACTGACCCAGGAAGAATTTTGGGATAATGGCCGCCTGAAAAATATCGGTGACTACTTCAGTTACGACGGCGCATCCAAGCTGGAAAAGGGAACGCTCAAAGACGGGAACGGAACACGGATCACCTATTACATCAATGGCCAGAAAGAATCTGAAGGGACTTTTAAATCAGGCAAAGCAGATGGTTTGTGGATTTTCTACCATGAAACTGGACGAAAAGCCTCGGAAGGAGCCATGAAAGACGGTAAAAAAGAAGGACCCTGGAGGTATTACAACTCCGCCGGCCGATTGGAAGATTTGGTCAATTTCAAAAACGATGAAATTGTCGAGGATGAAAAAAACCGCTAACCGGAGTAATCTTTAAACATTCCGATTAGGCGAGGGTTATTTTTGAAAACCATTCCCCATGTTCGGATTCTTCAAGAAAAAAACTGAAAAGGAAAAACTCCAAGAGGTATACGCTGACCTCATGGCAAAGGCTCATAAACTTTCTCATTCCAACAGAACTGCCGCTGACAGAATGATGGCAGAAGCAGAAGAAATCGCCAAAAAGATAGATAAGCTCTGAAGAATCCGGAATTTCGTTTATCAGCCACCAGAGCTACTAATGGTAATCATTTGCTTTTTTGCCAGTTGCTCTAAAATCCAAACACCTTTCTTGTGATTTGTTCGCAGTAGATTTTTTTGGAATAGACCGGTTTAATTTAAGCCCGACTATGCCGCGAACCAAAATTAAAAACTCTTCTAAGTCCTAGAAGCAGATCTTTTTCATTTTCGGGAGTAGTCATCCTGAAGTCTCACGATATCCTCTTCATCCGAAGGGTTTTCAGGATCCGAATGCATCCAAATTTCAGCCACAATCCCCCAAGTTTCAGTTCCGATTAGGCGATGGCGTTGACCTTTTTCCAAATAAACAACTTTACCCAATACCATTTCTTCCTTTTCTCCCTGCTCGTCAGTTTGACTCCTTGAAATCGCTGACTTCCCGGCAATCAATTTCCAAAGTTCAGCCCTGCGGTAATGATATTGCCAGGAAAGACGCTGCCCAGGCGCCACCAACAAAAATTTAGGACTCAGCTTCTGCCTCATTTGGGATTCAGAAAGATTCACTTCTGCAAAAAACTCAGTCTGAAACTTTTGGATTTGATTTTCATCCAAAACCAAAAAACCTCCCCAAGGCCTTTCTGTGTCCTTTGATGTGATGGTAAAGCCTAATTCCTGAAGGTGTTTTTCGACTTGTTCAAAAATCTCCTCCTTGCTCATCAGAGCATCGATAATCAAATAGTTCATATCAAAAACAGTTAGAGACAAACTTAAGAAATGTAGTTTTTCGGAAAAATCTAAATCGAAAATTTTCAAATCTTTTTCAAAAATGGAAGACTCTAATCAAATAAATTGATTTTTCTTTTAAAAAAGCCTTATCATTATTTAATTTTTTTCATAAAGTATTTTTTGAAACCTAAAATTTCCCTTATTTAATGCCTTACTTAAAGCCATGAACCTAATAAACCCGCAAGAAGTCATCTCCAAAATGGATGGCGTGGTAGAAATCAAAAGCTACCTCAATAAAATCAAGATCATCAAAAACCTTTACCTCAAAGGCCCCAATACAGCCAGTGAAATCTGTAATGAAGTAGGAATTTCTCTTCCTACTGTCAACGCTCTGCTGAGCGACTTGATGAGTTCCGGTGAAGTCATCAAGCAAGGAAGAGCTGAATCCCAGGGAGGTAGAAAACCTGATCTTTATCGCTTGGCAGAAAACGCCTTTTATGTCCTCTCAGTAGACTTATCCAAATTCACAATGAATTTGGCCCTGTATTCCTGCACCCACGAGTTGGCATTCGAAAAAGAAGACCATAAAATCACCCTCAACAACGAAAAGGAGACCTTTGATCACTTGTGCGAATTGATCGAGAATTACCTGACCAAAACCAATATCCCAGCTGACAAAGTCATTGCTATCGGTCTATCCATGCCTGGTTTGGTGGATTCGATTGGAGGGGTGAATTACACCTATCTTAGATTTGGAAAAAAGACGCTTCTGGAAAACCTGGAGGCACGCTTCCAAAAGAAAATCTTTCTGGAAAACGATGCACGCGCCATGACCTTGGCGGAATTCAAGTTTGGCTCTGAGCACAACCACAAAAACGTTTTGGGACTTTTCATTGGTTGGGGAATCGGCTTAGGTATTATCATCGATGGCAAAATCTACCAGGGAGCATCCGGATTTGCGGGTGAATTTGCCCACTCTCCGATTTTCGAATCCCGTGACGTCACCTGCACCTGCGGAAAAAAAGGCTGTCTGGAAGCTGTGGCATCGGGTACAGCAATTGTCAGGATGGCAGAAGAAGCGATCAAACTCGACAAAGACAGTATTTTGGCCAGAATGGTGAGAGACCATCAAGGTGACCTCGAACCCGGATTGGTGGTGGAGGCCGCTTTGGCCGGAGATCAGCGCGCCATCACGATTCTTTCTGAGGCCGGATTGGATTTAGGTCGCGGGATCTCGATTTTGATCCAACTGCTCAATCCCGAGTTGATTATCATCGGAGGTTCAGTCGCCGAGGCGAATCAGTACCTGATCACCCCGATTCAACAGGCCTTGAATATTTACAGCATGGCCAAATCCCGTGAGAAATCCCAATTGGCCCTCTACCAACTTGGCAAGGATGTCGGATTGATGGGAGGAGTTGCCGTGGTCAATGAAAAGCTGTTTGACGATGTAATTAACAGGCTGGGTTAAAGCAGTCTTTGCCAATTATGCTCACTTTTTTCAGAATTATGACTATTCTAGTCCTTATCAAGGGACTACAGATCGGTTGGTCTGCCCCACTTTTCGCTCAAGAATATTTATCCAGATTTGAAAAACTGGCTTCAAAAAGAACCGGAGTTACTTTCAAAAACCAACTCAAAGAAGACCAAAACAACAACATCCTGCGCTATGAATATTTCTATAACGGAGGTGGAGTGGCGGTTGGTGACTTGAACAACGATGGTTTGGATGATATTTTCTTTACAGGAAATATGACTCCAAATAAACTCTACCGAAATCTGGGCGAGTTAAAATTTGAAGACATCACCAAAACGGCTGGAGTAGCAGGAAAAAACACTTGGACCACAGGAGCCAGCATGGCAGATGTGAATGGGGATGGACTTTTAGATATCTACGTGTGCTACTCCGGAAAAGGGGCCCGGGAATCACGAAAAAACGAACTCTGGATCAACCAAGGGAATTTCAAATTCGCCGAGCAAGCCGAACAATTTGGAATAGCCGATCCGGGTAACAGCACCCAGGGGCTTTTCTTCGATTTTGACCGGGATGGGGACCTGGATCTCTACCTGCTCAATCACCACATTCAGGTAATCAACGAACTGGAATTTGATGCGGCACGCGGGGCAAGACATCCTGATGCAGGAGACAAACTTTTCAGAAATGACGCAGGGAAATTCACGGACATCAGCGAGCAGGCAGGAATCAAAGGTTCCGCATTGGGATTTGGCCTCGCGGTGATCGCCTCAGATATCAACCAGGACGGCTGGCCGGATCTGCTGGTCACCAATGATTACATCGAGCCGGATTATCTGTATATCAACAACCAAGATGGGACCTTCAGGGACCGAATCACAGATCATTTTCAGCATATTTCCCACTTTTCCATGGGGGCAGATATCGCCGATGTCAACAACGACGGACTTCCGGATGTGTACACCTTAGACATGCTTCCGGAGGACAATGAGCGGCAGAAATTGCTCTATGGTCCGGAAAATTACGAGCAATATGCCCTGATGATCAAGCGGGGATTTTATCATCAGAATATGCGGAATATGCTTCAACTCAATCAGGGAAGCGGTTTTTTTTCCGAAATCGGTCAGTTGGCAGGGATATCCAATACCGACTGGAGCTGGTCTGCCTTGTTCTTTGACGCAAACAATGACGGGCAAAAAGATTTGTTTGTCACCAACGGATATTTCCGCGACTACACCAACCGGGACTTTCTCAAATACAAAGGAGACTATTATTTCAAGCAGGCGGTATCCAAGGAAAAAGCCGACACCCTGCATTTGGTGACATCCATGAGCTCGACTCCCGTACATGACTATTTCTTTGAAAATCGGGGCCAACTTCAGTTTGAAAACACCTCACTGAATGCCGGATTTAATTCAGAGAACTTTTCAAGTGGGGCTGCCTATTCCGACTTGGACCAGGACGGTGACTTGGATTTGGTGGTCAATCACCTGAATGAAACGGCTGGAATTTTTGAAAATAAAAGCACCTCAGGAAACTGGATTCAGGTCGAACTTCAGGGAAAGGAAAGAAATCAATTTGGGATTGGAGCCACCATTCACGTCTATTCGGAAGGAAAAATGACTTTTCTGGAGCAAAATCCAGTGAGAGGATTTCAGTCTTCGGGAACCTACCGACTTCAAATCGGCCTCGGGAATGCCACAAAAGCGGACAGCTTGATCGTAACCTGGACCGATGGGACAAGATCAAAATTAACCTCCTTGCCGGCCAATCAACTATTTCAAATCGAGCAAACTGACGCAAAAACTTTTGCCAAAAAAACATCCCTTTCAAATCCTTTGCTGGTCAAAATATCCGCCCCGGATTATCTGTCTACCCAATCCCCGATCAATGACTTCAAGCGCCAGCCGTTGATGCTGACCATGCCCAGCCACATCGGTCCCAGCTTGGCCCAGGCAGATGTGGATGGAGATGGGAACATGGAAGTCTTCATCGGGGGATCAAAAGGAAACCCCGCAAGGATCTATTCCTTCAAAAACGGGAATTGGGAAATCTATCGGGGATTTAGATCTTCCTCCGATTTTACGGATGCTGCTGCAATTTTTCATGATTTCAACGGAGATCAGAAACCTGATTTATTCATCGCAAGTGGTGGCTATCACGATTACCTCAGCACAGATGAATCCCTTCAGGACCGGCTATACCTCAATGACGGAAATGGAGTTTTGATTGCGCAGGGTGACTTTCCAGACTACTTCATCAGCACAGGCTGTGCCGTGGTCTTGGATGCCAACGGTGACGGTTTTCCGGATCTTTTTGTTGGGGGAAAAGTGATCCCCGGGCGCTATCCGGAATCTCAGGAAAGTAAACTGCTGATCAATGACGGTAAAGGGAAATTCATCGATCTGACCGCTGCTTTTCTTCCCAATCAGGGAAAAGTAGGCATGGTTACCGGGGCAGTTTCACAGGATTTGAATCAGGATGGAAAGGCTGATTTGATCTTAGTTGGGGAATTTATGGAACCTACCGTTTTGATCAACGAAGCAGGCAAAGCCTTTCGGGAAAATTCAACAGCTTATTTTTCCTCCAATCTTTCAGGTTGGTGGTCAAGTCTGACCCAAGCCGATATGGACGGAGACGGGGATTTGGATCTGATCGCAGGCAATTTCGGATTGAATTCCCAATTGGTGGCAGGTCCAGAAAAAAGCCTCCGATTGTATTCAGCAGATTTTGATCAAAACGGAAGCCTCGACCCAATCCTGGAATGCTTCATCGGCGACGGTCACTACCCCTACCCCAGCCGGGATGAACTCCTGGACCAAATGGTCAGCATGCGGAGCAAATTCACCGATTATGCCTCCTACTCCAAGGCTAAGATGGCCGATCTTTTCTCTGCTGAAGAACTTGCACGCGCGCAAAAACTGGAGATTCAAACCTTGGAAACCCTGTATTTTGAACATACTGATTCCGGATTCAAGGCTCATGCTTTGCCTCGAATGGCACAGGCGTTTCCGGTTTACACCATTCTTCCGATTGACCTCAATCGAGACGGAAACCTGGATCTCATTTTGGGAGGAAATCAAAGTCAAACACGCATCCGAATCGGAAAGATCGATGCCGGATTGGGATTGGTTTTGACTGGTGATGGGAAAGGAAATTTCACTCCGCTGAATCCTGAAGAATCTGGTTTGGGAATCAAGGGAGATATCAAATCCAGTCTGAATCTGAAAGTCGGAGATTCCGATTTTCTTATTTTTGGAATCAACCAACAAAAACCGGAAGTCTACCAAATTCGATGAAAAAGCACTTTTTCCTCCCTTTTTGCTTTTTGCTTGCTTGGGTTGTCCAGCACGCCCAGGCACAAAACCGGCAGTTGGACTGGGCAAGAGTCTATTCCGAGCAGCTTTTTCATGTGACTGAAGTCATGGTCACGGATGTCGCCAGTCCGCCCGTTGCCGCAAGAATCTACGCTTACACCACTTTGGCTGCCTATCGGGTCATGCAAGAATCAGGAGCAGAATTCAAGCGAAAAGATTTTCTGGACTTTTCTTCCTCGAAATCCAAGCTGAGCGATCTTTCTTTGGAATCCATTTCCTCACCCAAATTTACAGCTATCTATGCCTCGCTTTTGGTGGGAGAAAAGGTCATGCCATCCGGCTATTTGCTGAAGGAAAAGCAGAAAGCCTGGCAAGATTGGGGACTGAAAAACAAACTGGTTACCAAGAAAAACCTCGATGCTCATTTGGCTTTTGCCCAGTCGGTAGCGGACCAGGTGCTGAGTTTGTCAAAAAGTGACGGATACACGCAATTGACCGCCCTGAACCGCTACACACCCAAGGAAGGAGAAGGTTTTTGGTACCCCACTCCTCCTGCGTATATGGCAGCTGTAGAACCGGAATGGAAAACCATGCGGACTTTTTTCCTGCAAAATCTGGATGAATACAAGCCAGAGTCAATGGCCGAATTTGACCTCGAAAAGGGAAGTTCATTTGAGTTGCAACTTCAGGAAGTCTACCAAACCGGAAAAACCCTGAATGATGAGCAGAAATTGATTGCCAATTTTTGGGATTGCAATCCTTTCAAAGTGGAATTTTCAGGACACATGGCCATCGGAGTCAAAAAGATTTCCCCCGGGGGTCATTGGATCGGAATCACCGGAATTGCTGCCCAGAAAGCCGGTCTTTCTTTCGCCGAAACCGCCTACATCCATGCTTTGGTCGCTATGACCTTGCACGATTCCTTCGTCTCCTGCTGGAAAGCCAAATACGAGACCAACCGCATCCGACCCGAAACTGTCATCAATGAAAAGCTGGATCCCAACTGGAAGCCTTTGCTTCAGACCCCGCCTTTTCCTGAATACACTTCTGGACACTCAGTCATCAGCAGCGCCTCAGCTGAAATTTTAACCGGATATTTTGGAGAAAATTTCGGATTCATCGACTCATCAGAAGTCTATTTTGGATTGCCGGAGCGGGCATTTGAAAGCTTTTTCCAGGCCTCGGACGAAGCTGCGATTTCCAGGCTTTATGGTGGAATCCACTTCCGAGACGCCATCGAAAACGGGGTAAGTCAAGGCAAGAAAATCGGAAAATCAATCCGGAGTAAAATTGAAAACTAGTAAAGATTAAAAATTTGACATGTCCATTACGTTTACAGTTCCCATTCTTTTGATCCTGAGTCTATTCCTTGAAAAAGATTTGCCTCAAAACCCAAAATCTGAAAAGCCCAATATCATCTTGATCTTTGCCGATGATATGGCCTATGGAGATTTGGGGAGTTATGGAGCGACAGGCTGGGAAACTCCAAACCTGGACCAACTTGCTGCAAACGGGGTTAGATTTACCCAGTTTTATGTTCCTCATGCAGTCTGCACCGCATCCCGTGCTGCACTTTTAACCGGGGCTTATGCCAATCGCCTTGAACTCTATGGAGCAGTAGACCATACTGCCAAACATGGCCTGAACCCTGAGGAAACCACCATTGCCGAAATGCTTAAAGCAAATGGCTATGCCACCGGAATGGTAGGCAAATGGCACTTGGGTCATCATCCAGAATTCCTACCGACGCGACAGGGGTTCGACCAGTACTTTGGTCTCACCTACTCCAATGACATGTGGCCCAATCATCCCGAGTCAAAAAACTACTATCCTCCGCTTCCGCTGATCGAAGGAGAAAGGACTATTGCTACCCTGGAAGACCAGCAGGAGTTGACTTCCTGGTACACCTACAAATCCCTGGAATTTATTGAGGAAAACCACCACAAGCCCTTTTTCCTATACTTAGCGCATAGCATGCCCCACGTACCGCTGTATGTATCGGATAAGTTTGCAGGGAAGTCAGCCCAAGGCACATACGGAGACGTGATGATGGAAATCGATTGGTCGGTAGGAGAAATCCGCAAAAAACTGAAAGCCTTGGGTTTGGAGGAAAACACCTTAATCATTTTCACCTCAGACAATGGCCCCTGGCTTTCCTATGGAGGTCACGCAGGCCTTCAGGCAGGATTGAGAGAGGGAAAAGGAACCTCCTGGGAAGGAGGAATTCGCGTGCCGGCTATTTTTACCTGGCCGGGGAAAATCCCTGCCGGAAAAGTTCAGGATCAAGCCGCAATGACCATCGACGTGCTGCCGACTTTGGCCAAAGTCACTGGTTCCCCTCTCCCGAAACTCAAAATTGACGGTTCGGATATCTGGGCCTTGGTCATGGGAGAAAAGGCGGATTTGAAACCCTATTTCGCCTACTATAACCGCAATGAGCTTCAGGCGGTGATCTTTGGAAAATGGAAGCTGGTTTTCCCCCATACCTACCGGACCATCCCAGCAGGTACGGAAATGCGAAATGACGGGATTCCAATTAAATACATCAATGTCAAACTGGAAAAAGCCCAACTTTTTGACTTGGCAAAAGACCCGGGAGAATCCACCGATGTTTCCGCTCAAAACCCCGAAATTCTGGCCCAGCTCAACCAATACGCGGATCAGGCTCGGGCAGATATGGGAGATGCCCTGACGGGAAAAGAAGGAACCGGAAATCGAAAGGCTGGGAGGCTGTTCGATGTACAAAAGTAAAGGACTTCTAGAAGAAAAAGCCTGAATGCGAAATAGATAAGAAAAGCCTGTCCATTCTTTTCAGGAAACCACATAGGCACATAGAAATAGTACCAAAAGAAGACTAAAGAAAGACTATGTAAAACTATGCTTCTATGTGGTTTAAAAAAAATCCGCTTTCCTTATAAAGAAGAATAGCCTAAAGTCAGCAAAGTATATCCATGCCCTTCTCCCTTTTTCTCCTCGCCCTCGGTAGTCAAAAATGGAATTCAAGTGATCACACCAATTTCAATATCCTCCATTCCAATCAACCTCAAGCACAAAAAAATCTAACACCTCATCAAGCAAAACAGAGACTTCTCTGCGGGTAAGCTTTTTATCCAAAGAAAAATCC
>CAYONF010000009.1:0-42807 GCA_964405255.1 uncultured Limnohabitans sp.
GCCAAAAAGGACATGGTCACCGCAATCGGCCGCTGCAACAAAAATCGAATCATAGCGGCTTATTCTTTAACGAGTTGGACGGGAGCCTGATGAGCCAGCTGCAGGTTGTTGGTCGTGATGACGGTGCTGTTTTCAGGGATACCATCCAGGATTTCGATTTCCCGACCGTTGTCTTTGCCGACTTCCACATAGTTCCACTTGGATTCTTTTCCGTTTTCAACGGTAAACACCACCGCCCGACCGGAACGATAGACCACGGCATCCTTGGGCACAACCAGGCTGTTGCTCTGCGGAGCACGGATGATCGCACGGGCATTCATGCCGGGAAGGAGATTTTTGGACGAAATGAGCGTCAGGGAAACTTGGACTAAGCCATTTTCATCCACTTTGGGGTTGATGGCAGTGACCCGGCCTTCGAGGGCATGTTGAGAATCTGATATCGGATAGACTTCCGCCCGCTGATTACTGGAAATAAGCGGGATGTCAGACTCCAGGACTTTGACCCGCAATAGCAAGCGGTCGGTGGACAGGATCTCGGCAAACTCGGCATTTTTGGTGACCAAGCTGCCTTCCTTGAATTTGATATTGGCGATCTTGCCTGAGACCGGAGCCCGCACTTCGCATCGGGCGAGATTGAGTTCCGCTTCCTTGAGTTCTACCTCGGCCAGTGCCAAACCAGAATTCACCCGGATGCGCTCCTGCACAGTGCGCACCACGTTGGGATCTTTGGATTCCAAGGCCAGCTGAAACTGAGCCTTAAGCACTTCCAGTTCCGATTGGGCTTTGGTGAGATTGATTCTCGCTTTTTCCAGCTCAAATTCTGCTTCCCGACGATCCAGAGTGGCGATGACTTGACCCTTTTGGACAAACTGCCCTTCCAGCACCTGAACCTTCTCCAGATAACCTTCCCGCTCTACGAGCGCCTTGACTTCGGATAGCGCCTCCAGCTTGCCGGTCGCATTGATCAGGTAGTCAAAGCTTTTCCGCTCGGCAGTGGCGACGCGGACTTCGGTGGCGGAGACTTCAATTCGGAAGGACTCGGAAGGGATTTCTTGAGAGTCTTCTTTAGCTTCCGAGCAGGCGAAAAGGGAAATTGTGAAAAGGAAAAAGATCTTACTAATAGAATGCATTTGATACGAATTGGAAGAATAAGAACTAATATATAAAAATTAATTTCCCGACATACCTGTCACGGATTTTGATTCCTTAAAAATTCTTAAAATTTTCAATAAATAGCGACACATAAACTAGTGCATAGCCCTGATAAAATCAGTAGTGTAAACCAAAGTCAATTTGGTCATAAAGCTAAATTAGCATACTATTAACAGTATCTCAGTTTAATTACCTATACACAAAAGTGATTTAATAATCCATCCTAAGAAATAAACCGTTGAATAATTTAAATCAATAAAACAAATTCTATTAAAACTCAAAATAAACAATAGGATTCTCATCATTCTCATTCAGACTAACATAAAACCGATTGTTCGATTCATCTACACCGAATGAACTCGCATCAACGCCCAAGTTGTATTGAGTTAAAATAGTTCCATCCCAATCGAGCTTAAAAATTGCCGACCCTGAACCTTTTTGACCAGTCAAAAATTGATTCACCTTGTTATTTGAAGACAAGACATATAAATAATTGGGTGTAGAAAAAATATCTACCGCATTAACCAAAACGTCAGTATTACTGAAATCAACTTGGCTAATCATTTCAGTATCATGATTCGTTGAATCATATACAACAGATTTGATGAAAGAGCCTGTCATGTCATAAAACTCTACTTCTCCTGTCAATATAGGAGCAATAGCAATAATCCCTTTGTCACGATTAAAAGCTCCTACAGATTGAAATACAAATGGAATATTAGATGGTTTTATTTTATCGAACAAGTGAAATTTATAAGGCACGATTTCTACCGAACCAGCTTGCTTATTTTCAAGAACCAAACTTCCCCCAATTTCTGGAACATAGATGGTTAAAGTATCAGAGTAAGAAATAATATTCTTAGGGAAATATTCTAAATCTTTTAGTGCACTTGCTTTCATATCCCAATCAATTGAATCTGAAATGATTTTGGGACTAAAACTAACCAAATTCAATTTCCCCAAATCCAATACATTTACTCGTTCAATCTCTCCGTCTACTACCGGAGCTGAGAAAATTGGAAATTCAAGTTCTAGTGGAAATTGACCTAATTGATATTTCCAATCCAAAAGGTGAAATTCACTGTTATACACCTTAAAAACGACACTATCCTTGAGATCTAATGTGAATATTAGGTCATTTACAACTTTTAATTTTGGAACTCCCATGGGCCTAATTCCAGTCTCTTTGGACTTCAATTCGACTATTCTAAATGAACTATTTGCTACTGCAACCTCACCATCCTTTTTGGCACATGAGCCTAAAGAAATAAGAATTATACCAAACAATATTCCAAATGATTTCATTATCAAATTTTTCATCCCAAAACATATTTAAACTTTAAATTACCCATTTAAAAAAGGGACAAAAATTTACTTTTTATCCCCTTTCAATACAAATAAATTATTTTTAATTTTCAAATTTAACTAAAAATTTCAGACTTCGGCGCTGACCTTGATCTTTCGTTGGTTAATTTACCCCCCCCCTAACTAAATTTCAAAACATAGTTTGAAAAATTTTTAAATAAATTGCCTAAGTAATTGAATATCAACGCGAAAAATTGATCAATAATTTAGTTAGTAATACTAACTAATCAACAGCTGTTCATGAAAGGGAGAAGGAATCCTCAGGAACAAAGGCTTGTGGCCCCTAAAATCAGGCCTGTCAACTAACTGGGGAGAACTGGGATTGGGCTTCAGTGAGCCAGCTGAAGTCTCAGATCCAATTCCCTCTTTGGCACTGGAATACTTCGATGATACGGCCTGATCCGCAATCCCTGATGCTCACGGTCCGAATAATACTCCACCAAGCGATCCAGCTGCTCCAAATCCACCGCCTCGATGCGCACTTGTGCCAAACCATCCCGGATCATCTCGATCTGTTCGGCAGCTGCCCTGCTGATATCGATTTGCCGCTTCGAATAGGAAGGAAGCCGGTCATTAATCCGGACCACCACGGCCAAGCCGTTGGTTAGGTTGGTCACGCGCACCACGGTACCCAGAGGAAGTCGCTTGTGCGCTGCGGTCAGGCTATCCAAAGAAAACACCTCCCCGCTGGCCGTGCGTCTCCCTTGAAATTTTTTCCCATAATAACTGGCCGTCCCCTCCTGAATCAGCAAAGAATCCACCTGGGCAATACCCTCTGTCGCAAGCAAAGCCAAGAAAAAAACAAGGAGCAGTCTGTAGATCACGTTCTAAACTAGCATATCCGCCCTATTTCCCAATAAAAGTGCCAATTCCTGACAGTCCGCCAAACTTCTCTTGGAGGAAGCTACCCCTTGGACTATCTTAGTATTTACTAGTTAGTCATCCTACAGCTTGGATTTTTAACAAAGCTTTCAAACTTATTTTCAGCTGCTGTGGACCGTTGACTGTTGACTGTTGACAAAAATGAAACTACTCCACACCGCCGATTGGCACCTCGGCAAACGCCTGCAGGAATACTCACGACTCGAGGAGCAGAAGCTCGTCCTGGACGAAATCTGCCAAATCGCTGATCGGGAAAACGTGGACTTGATCTTGCTCGCGGGAGACATCTTCGACACTTTCAATCCCACTCACGAAGCAGTAGAGTTATTTTATAAAACCTTAAAGCGACTTTCGGCAACCGGCACACGGCCCATCATCGCCATCTCCGGCAATCACGACAGCACTCAGTTTGTCGAGGCACCGGATCCCTTGGCGAGGGAATTGGGTATCTTGTTTTACAGCCGCTATGACAGCGTGATTCCCTGCGGAAAGCTGGATTCGGGGGTGGAAATCCTAAAGTCAGAAAGCGGTTTTGTGGAATTGAAATTACCGCAATATGATTTTCCGGTGCGCCTGATTTTGGCTCCTTATGCCAATGAAGTCAGCCTCCGCACTTACTTGGGGGAAGAAAACCGTGAAGCAGAATTCAGAAATCTGTTGGCTAAAAACTGGCAGGCTCTTGCGGATCGGAATTGTGACTCAGCAGGTGTCAACCTTTTAGTCGGACATTTTTTCTTTATGAAAGAAGGCGAAAAACCAGAGGCGGAACCCGAATCCGAGCGTCCGATTCTGCATGTGGGCGGAACACAGGCACTTTTCACAGATCATCTTCCCACCCAAATCCTTTACGCGGCTTTGGGACATTTGCACCGCTACCATGCCATCGCTCATCCAACTATTCCGGTGATCTATGCAAGTTCGCCGCTTGCCTACTCGTTTAGCGAAGCGGATCAGGAGAAAAAAGTCGTGATCATTGAAGCCGTGCCGGGTGATCTCAGCTATCGTCCCATTTCGCTGACTCAGGGCAGACCACTTTTCCGCGTCAAGTTTGATGAGCTGTCGAAGGCACTGGAATGGCTGAAGGAAAATCCGTATTGCTTCGTGGAATTGACCTATGAGACGGAGCACTCGATCGACGCAGCAACCCGAAAAGCGCTCCTGAAAGCGCACGATGGCATTGTCAATCTCATTCCCCAAATCAAAAATCCACTCGGGCAGCCGGATTACAGCCTGCAAGTCGAGGATCTGGGCAAGGACATGACCACACTGTTTACCCTTTTCTACCAAAGTGAAAAAGGCCAAGAACCCAATGAAGAACTCTTGGACCTGTTCAAAGAAGTCATCAGCCAAAACGAAAACGGATGATTCCTGTACGACTGGAAATTCAAGGACTTTATTCCTATCGGGAAAAGCAAACCGTCGAGTTTGACCAACTCACCGGTGCGGGACTTTTTGGGATATTCGGCGCAGTGGGCAGCGGTAAATCCTCAATCTTGGAAGCCATCCTTTTGGCGCTTTATGGCAGCACGGAGCGGCTTTCGGATCGGGGCGAAAAGAACTCCATGCTCAATCTGCAAAGTGAGCAGTTGCTGATCAATTTTGAGTTCCGTGCCGGAAAAAACAACGCCAAAACCTACCTTGCCCGCTATGCGGCGAAGCGAAATCCAAAGAACTTTGAGGATGTAAAACCTGCCGAACACACATTCTATGAGCGTGTGGGTGAAACTTGGGAAGCCCTAAGCCAACGCGGCGAGGAGCTCGTCGGGATGCAAAAGAATCACTTCAAGCAGACAGTGATCATACCGCAAGGGAAATTCCGGGAATTCATCGACCTCACGCCGGGGCCGAGGGCAGAGATGATGAAGGAGCTGTTTGGATTGGAGCGCTTTGACCTTTCGCACAAAACCGGGGCATTGCTCAAAACTGTCCGAGAAGAAAAAATCCGACTTGAAACACAGCTAAGTGCACTGGAGCTATTCACAACAGAAAATCTAGCGGAAAAGGAAGCCAATTTTGCCAAGCTGACCGAATCCCTAACCCAAGCGGAAAGCCTAGTCAAGCAAGCGGATCAGGATTTTCGGGCAAAAGAAATCCTACGGACCCAATATCAGGAACTGCTAAAACACCAATCTCTTCGGACTGACCTATTGTCTAAAAGACCGGAAATCGAATCCAAACGCCAGCTTCACGGAGCTTTCATCACGGCAAAAACCCACCTCAAACCCACTTGGGAAAAACGAAACGATGCCCGAGGAGAGTTGGAAAAGTACACCGTAAGTGTCGAGGATTGCATTCGATTCAAGGATCGATTTGAAAAAGAAGTCGCTGAACTCGAAAAAGAGGAAATCGAACTAAAGAAGAAAAATCAGGAACGTCCACAGCGGGAAGCCAAAGTTCGTGACCTGAAAAAGGTCTTGGAAATCCAGCTTTTAACCCAAAATCTGCAAGCTGCGAAGTCTCAACTCGAAATCCTCCAACCTCAAATAGATTCCCAAAAAGCAGCTCAGAAAACACTTAAACTGCAAATTCAGCAGCTGGAGAGCGAAAGCGAAAAAATAGCCCCGACTGACAGTTCGCTGTTGGCGGATTTGAAATCGGCGGAGCGGGATTGGAAAAACTGGAAAAATCAGGCAGCAAAGTTTGACACAGAGTTAAAGCAAATCGAGAATGAATCGCTAGGCTATGAAAACGAACTGTCCCAAATTCTTCAAGTCCTTCCTCCTACTCACACCAGTCTCGAATCTTGGCTTCAAGAAGAAAAGGAAAAGCTTACAGCCCTCGAAACCGAGCGGGATGCCTTGATCCAAAAGCAGGGTTTGGCAGCTCAAATTCATCTCCTCCACGAAGGACAGGCCTGTCCGCTCTGTGGGGCATTGGAGCATCCTGATCCGCTGCATGCAGAGGAGGAAGCCAAAGTACTTGAGGAAAAGACCCGGGAAATCGGATTGGCAAAAAGCCAAATTCAGCAAATCCAACAGTCGATTCAGAAGCAAAATGAATTGGCAATCCACCTGGAAAACTTCCGCAAAAACAAAGAAGCCAAGCAGGCTGAAATCGCGCACCTCAGTGAGCAATTCAGCAACTTAAAGTCAACTTTATCCTATCAGGGGATTGCAACTCAAGAGTCACTTTCTGCCAAAATCCAGCGAATCACAGATGCAGGCAAAATCCTCGAAAAGCTTCAAATCGATATCCGAACTGCCCGCAAAAAGCTGGATACCGAACAGGAAAACTTGGAAAAAGCTGAAAACGAGCTGAATCAAGCCCGACTGAAAATGCAATCCATTCAATCCGGAATCAGCTCCAAACAAGAGGAAATCAAGGATCCTGTATTTTGCCAGGGCTTTTTTGCAAAGGAGCCTGACGTGATCCGGCAGACCATTTACAAAGTTGAAAAAGACATCGAGGAAGCCATTCAACTCCTGGAAGGTAAGCAAAAACACCTTCGTGAAAAGCGTGGGGAACAAGTGAAAAATCTGGCGGATTTGGAGACTTTCACCAAGCTGAAAAACGAAACTTCGGAGAAGCTGACGCAATTCACGGCACATTTTGAACAACTGAAAGTGGAGTTTGGATTTCCGGATGAACAGGTTTTGATTCGGCTGTTTGAGCATTCTTTGGATGCGGAAAAAGTCCTCAGGGAGATCACCAAGTTTGATCAGGATTTGGCTATCGCCGAAAGCAGAATTCAGGAATTGATCAAAAATCCCGAAGTCAGCCAATTCCAAGAGGATTCCTTCCTCCAGCTTTCAGCGAAGCTGCAACTCCTCCAATCCGAAGCAGAAAACCTCCAAAAACAGCAGCTTCTCCTCGGCCAGGAAATCAAAGAATCCATCAAAAACCTGGAAGAAAAGGCGAAGTTGGACTTGATCTATTCCAAACTCCAAAACCGGGAAAGCAATCTCCGCGAGCTGGACAATATGTTCCGGGGAAGCGGTTTTGTGAAATACGTCAGCTCGATCTACCTCAAGGAACTCTGCAACACGGCCAATGTGCGATTTATGAAACTGAGCAAAAACAGCCTCAGTCTGGAAATCGACGATGACAATACCTTTTGGGTGATCGACTACCTAAATGGCGGAAAAAGACGCCTGCTGAAGACGCTTTCCGGAGGGCAGACCTTTCAGGCCTCGCTGTGCTTAGCTTTGGCTTTGGCAGAAAAAGTAAAAGCACTCAATCAGGCCGACCAGAGTTTCTTCTTCCTGGACGAGGGTTTCGGAGCCTTGGACCGGAATTCGCTTCGGGTCGTTTTCGAAACGCTCAAGTCACTCCGCCACGAAAACCGCATCGTCGGCATCATCAGTCACGTGGAAGAATTGCAACAGGAAGTTGGGGTCTATGCGCAGATCGAGCTCAATCCGGATCGAGGTTCTCAGGTGAGGTATTCGTTTTGAAATCAACGCCCAGGCGCAGAGGACGCTGAGATTTTCATCATGCCCCTCACTCATACCAATTGGTTCAAGACTTCAGTCTTGGACCACAATTATGCAGTCTTTAGACTGCTGGTTAATAATCTATTCTTTATTGAAGCAGTCTGAAGACTGAATTTCCTAAGCACAAGTCGAAAGACTTGCGCTAGCAGATGCGACTTTGTAGAAAAAAATAGTCATTGATTAATTTTACTCAGCACATGGAGAGAATCTCAAAAAACTAATTCAGTTACCTGATTATCAGATACTTATAAGATAATTTCTAATCCAGAAAAAGAGCGATAATGGCTAAAAAATCTAGAGAGGTGAATTTTTTCGAAAAAGGTAGGCAAAAAAATACCCCGACAAGGTGTCGGGGATTTTTTAAACTAAATAGACCTTATAAGAAAATTTTTTGGTTTACCCAGTTTATTTCTTCAGCCCGAATCGTGTGATCCGGGTCATCAAATAGCTCAACATGTACCTCAGCTCCCATTTTGCGAAGCTTATCGGCCGATTCATTTATTCTACTGGCAGGGACGTGAAAATCGCGATCACTGCTACTGATGTAAATCGGAGTACCGTGGAAATCACCAGAGTAATTTTCTGGTTTAAGTTTCTCCCCGATCAATCCACCTGTAAAAGCCACTACTCCTCCCAATCTTTGGGCATGGCGGGCTGCAAACTCCAAACTCAAACAGGCGCCTTGGGAAAATCCCAGTAGGACGATGTTTTGAGTTTCTATTCCTGCTCGAACAATCTCCTCCCAAATCTGACTCAGTTGGGCAAGGGAATTTTCCAATGCAACCTTGTTGCCTTCATCGGACGCCATAAACCCAAACGGATACCAGGTATTTCCGTTGGCCTGAGGTGCCAAAATTGCATAATCGGTCAGATTGAGGTGAGGAACCAGCGAAAGGATACTTTCAGCGGTCGATCCTCGGCCATGAATCATCAGAATTGCTTTTTTTGCCTGGGACAGCGGAAGACCTCTTTTCTGGAGATTAGGCATAGGATTCCAAGTTGAGTTTTACCGGAGTCAGATTTTTTTCGATTTTTTGGCGACTTGGTTCTGCCCATTCCGGCAGCTTGACCAACTCACCCAAATGGGCTTCATCCTCATCGATCGCAAAACCGGGTTCGTCCGTGGCTATTTCAAACAGCACTCCTCCCGGCTCGCGGAAGTAAATCGACTTGAAATAATTTCGGTCTTTCACCTCCGTGACCATATACCCATTTTGCATGAGAATCTCCTGGATTGCCAATTGGGAAGAAGTATTAGCCGTACGGAACGCGATGTGGTGTACCGTACCTGCTGACTGGACTCCGCGATTTCCGATTCGATCGATCACGATATCCACCAAATCACCGGGCTTTCCTGCAGTACCATATCGAAAACGATCTCCCTCCTGTCCGATGAATTTGTAATCCATGTGGCGGGTTAAGAGTTGCTCGGTCAATTCTTTGGCACGGAGATTTAAGGTAGCCCCATAGAATCCGCGAATGGAATGTTCGGCAGGAATATGCCCATAAGTCCACCCCGGCCGATCATCCTGATCATTGGCCACCAATTCGATGCCCATGCTGTCATGATCTTCAAAGCGGATCAAGCGATCTCCAAACCTGGTCAGAACATCAGAAACCGAAATACCGAATTTCTTCAGGCGGGCAATCCAATAGTCGAGGGAATCTATTCCGACTGAAAATGCAGTATAGGTCAATTCACCGGTTCCTTTGGTCCCTCTTCTTGCCCCGGCAAAAGGGAAAGTGGTAAATACTGTCCCAGGTCGACCCAGTTCATCTCCAAAATAGAAGTGATAGACATCGGGCGCATCAAAATTGATGGTCTTCTTCACCAGTCTCAACCCCAGAACGCCGGAGTAGAAATCGATGTTGGGCTGTGGGTTTCCGGCGATGGCCGTGATGTGGTGGATGCCGGTGATTAAAGGTCTCATAGGATTTAATTTAAGTAAAAAAAGCTGCCCGGAGGCAGCTTTCAGTGATTAGGCAGTTGCCTCAGCCATTTCATTGACTACTTGCTTGACCAGTTGAACGTTCAAAATCAGTTTCACCTGATCGCTTACCACAACGTTACCGGCTTCAGTCACAGCTGACCAAGTCAACCCAAATTCTTTTCGGCTTATTTTGCCTTCCATTTCAAATCCCGCCTTGGTCTGTCCATAAGGATCGCCGGTCACGCCACCGAAGTCAACGTCCAATTCCACCTCATGCTTGTTTCCTCGGATCGTAAGATCTCCAACTAATTTATAATCCCCTCCGTTCTTCGATACCTTTCCACTGAATGTCAATTTGGGATGATTGGCGGCGTCAAAGAAATCTGCAGACTTCAGGTGTCCGTCTCTGTCTGCCTGATTGGTATCAATGCTGTCAATGTCAGCAGAAAAAGCAACAGTTGCTCCGTCGAAATCCTCAGAGGTACTCTCAGCACTTCCTTCAAATTTTCTGAAAAAACCAGTCACAGTAGAGATGACCAAGTGCTTTACTTTGAATGAAACCTCAGAGTGAGTAGGGTCGATAATCCATTTTGTGGTGCTCATAATTTGTGTTGTTTAAGTTTTTGTTTTTGAATTGTTTTTACACTAAATGTATACACATTGATTTATTGAAATTTTTTTATCCCCGTAGTTTATCCAAGAGGTCATTGAGCTGAAGGGCCTCTTCCGTGGTGAGGTTCACGAATTTTCGGTTTCCCTCCTCTACTTGGGCCTCGAGTTGCTTGAGCAAGTCCAGCCCTTTCTCAGTGATCACTACATCCACCTGTCTTCGATCAGTTGGACACTCCTCTCTCCGGACCAATTCTTTGGTTTTCAACTTCTCCACCAAGCGGGAAGCATTGGACATCTTGTTCAACATCCGGTCTTGGATCGAAGAAACAGTAGTCGGTACCCCATTTTGACCTCTCAGAATTCGGAGCACATTATACTGCTCGGGGGAAAGATCATGTGGCTTGAACAACGCATGCTGCGCAGTCACCAGGTAACTTTGGGTGTATAACAGATTGACCACCGCTTTGTTGAAAGGATCCTTGAATTCCCGTTGCTGGATGGCATCTTCTATCTTTCCCATTTTATTTACATTTGAATTTAATGTATATACATGTAAATGTAGCAAAAGGTTCAGCTTTAACAAAAAAAAAATCAAAAATCTGGTTATTTGAAATTTAGAGGTAACTGATGATTTTTTTATCTTGAATTCTGACCCCTCTTCACTGCGATGAGACCTCTTTTTTTCCTTCTTTATTTACTTTTTCTGAATTCATTGGTCACTACCTCTTCGTATTGCCAGCTCCAGGGAGAAGTAACAGATGAAATCGAACTTCTTATTTCCCTGCGGAAGTTTGATCGGGCGATGCAGCAACTGGATTCGCTGATTGGAAAAACACCGGATACCAGCCTAAGTCAGGCAAATGCCTACCTGCTTAAAGCCGTGGTACTGCAATCCCAAAAGAAATTAGGAAGCGCTTTCACGCTTGCGGACAGCCTTATGCGCACCGGCGTATTTAAAGACTCCCCAGAACTCCAGATGAAAACCCTTTTGGTCTTGGGCAACGTGAACTACTCCAGATTCAGGGATAAAGAAGCTGCAGCTTTTTACCATCAGATCGACAGTTTGGGAGACCTATACCCCCAGGGCATCCAAACTCAAATCAAGGCCTTGACCAATTTGGGAATGCTGATGATGACTGTGGAGGAAGGCCGCACTGAAAATTCACTGTTATCTGGAGAGGATTACTTCACGAAAGGGCTTCAGTTGGCAGTAGAAGCCAAGGACAGCACGGCCTATTACGACTTGCTAACCTACTTGACCAATCGGGATATGGGAAAAGGAAAGTTGGACACCATCGAGAAGGTTTACTTCGAATCGATCCGGTTTTTTGAAAAAAAGAATGATTTAAAGATGCTTTCTTCAGCACTTTGGGGATTGGGATCTGCCTATGAAGCAGAAGGTGAACCTGAGCAAGCAGAAGAAACTTTCCTGAGAATGATCCAGCTCAATTCCCAAAACACCAACGGATTGGCTCGGGCCCATTGGATTTACGCGAATTTTTTAAACCGCAAAAATGAAATAGAACAGGCCATCCAGGAATTCGAAACTGCCCACGCGCTTTTCCTGTCTGAGTCGGAGCAGGACATCGGACCACTCAACGGCACTATTTATAACTTGGCCACGCTGTATAATAAGGCGGGAAGGCATCGGGAAGCCTTTGAGTTTTTAGAAAAGTCACGGGTCATGCAAGACTCCATTGACAAAGCCATGGAATACGAGCTGCTAAAAGAGCTGGAATGGAAATATCAGGCGGCCCAGAAAGACAAGGCCATTGCAGAATTGCAGGTTCAGACCCAGAAACGAAATTTCCAGCTTCTACTCGGATCGACCGCTCTTTTGATTGTCACTGGCAGTTTTATTTTCTATATCCTCTATCAAAGGAAAAAATTGGTTCTGGCCAACAAAATCACGGAACTGGATCAGGTAAAGTCCCGCTTTTTTGAAAATATCAGCCATGAATTCCGCACACCGATTACCCTGATCCACAGCCCTCTCCAATTTCTTGAAAAAGACCATCTGATCTCGTCAATAGCAGGGCCAAAACTAGCCATGATCCGAACTCAGAGCGAGCGGTTGCTCCAACTGGTCAATCAAATCCTATCTCTCAATCAACTTAAAAACGGGGAATTCAATGTTTTGGTAAAAAAAGTTTCCCTTCCTCAGGTCATCCGGTCTCTTGTCGAGCCCTTCGAGTTTGCGGCAAAAGAAAAGGGAATAGCCTGGAAATCGGACCTGAGCCTAAGCCAACAGGCAGCTTGGCTGGACCCGGACTTGGTCCAGAAAATCCTATCAAACCTCCTCGATAATTCCCTAAAATACACCCCATCAGAGGGAAGTATCACGATTACAGGCAGAAGCGATTCCAAACAGCTCGTCTTAAAAATCGAAAATTCTGTATCTGACTTACACTCCCAGGATTTGAAAAAAATCTTTGACCGCTTTTATCAAAAAAACAGGCAATCCCCAGGCTATGGCATCGGATTATCCCTGGTAAAAGCCCTGCTTGAAAGACTGAACGGAAAGATTGAGCCCACTTTGACGGGAAACACCCTCATCATGGAACTCCAAATTCCGGTTGATCTTGATCTTCTTCCTAAAAACATCATCGTGGCACAGGAAGATTTTGAGTTGGAAAATGAAGAGACCGGCAAACAAGAAATACCCAATGAGAAGCCTATTCTGGTAATTGCAGAAGACCACCCCGATACCCGATCGGTACTCCGGGAGCTTTTTCAGCCTGACTACCAAGTGATCACTGCCGGCACGGGAGAAGAAGCCTGGAAAATCTGTCAGGAACTGATCCCGGACCTTATAGTGACCGACCTTAGCATACCTGATCTGAGCGGCTTGGACTTGTGTCGTAGAATCCGTTCCCATGAATTTTTGTCCCATGTTCCGGTGGTTATTTTGACTGCATCCAGTGGACTTTCTTCTCAAATTGAAGGAATTGAGGTAGGAGCGGACAGTTTCTTGACCAAGCCATTCCACCATCAGTTGCTGGTGAGCGAAGTCAAAAAACTGATTGCTCAGCGCAAAAAGCTCCGGGATCGGTATAGCAAAGAGGTCATTCTAAAACCTGTAGACCTTGCCATCAATTCGGCCGAGGAGCTTTTCCTTGAAAAACTCCAAGGGGTCATTGCCGAAAACATGGAGAATCCCGAATTCAGCGCCGAACAATTCGCCGCAGCCATGGACATGAGCCGGATGCAGCTTCACCGAAAACTTAAGCACTTGACCGGTCTTTCGTCCATGGAATTCCTCAAAGACCAGCGCCTCAAGACCGCCGCTTCCCTGCTGAAAAGGGAGGATTTGAGCGTTTCGGATGTAGCCTTTTCGGTCGGATTCAGCGATCTCTCCCATTTTTCCAAGAGTTTCAAAAACGCACACGGCCTGAGTCCCACCGAATTTCAGCAATCCAACTAATCCGATTTAATCAAAAAAACGGCCTCTGGAGTGATTCAGAGGCTATTTTTTTTAGCTGTTACAGGAGACCAATAAGTTGTTACCTCAGGACAAGCCGATCCATGGAGGACTCAGTAGGTTTGAATCGATCATCCGATATGGAAAAGAAGCCACGAACATATGAGGGAAAGATTCCTCCCTTGGAGAGCCGAAAAATCCTGTTGGATATCAATGAACTGGAGAATGGCCACTATGAATTGGTCTTGATTCATAAAGGCCTTCCGCTCAAACGAGTCTTTTTCAAAAAACTGTGAAACCACAATTCACCATGAAACAGCTAAAATCACTTATGACGATGGGAATCCTTGGAGCTTTCTTCATCTCAGGCCCGTCTTTTTCCCAGTCAAAATTCATCAAAGACCTCAAAAAGGCTGCTGAAGAATCCGCCAAACGGACTGTGGAGCGCAAGGTAGAAGACAAAACTGCAGAAAAGACTGAAGAGGCCGTGGATGCGGTATTCAATGCTCCAAACATCTTCAAATCAAAGAAAAACCTTGAAAAACCCAACCAAGGTCAAGGCGCTGAAAACCCGGATACGCCCGGAAAGCCCTCCGGATCTGCTCCCTCAAACCAAACTCAGAATTCTTCTTCTGACCCCAGCCTTTCCATAGCCACCCAGTTTATCCCAAACGGAAGCGTGATGTATGAGGACTATTTTGAGAAAGACGCGCTGGGAGACTTTCCTTCCAAATGGGAGACAAACTCCGGAGGAGAAATCGTAACGGTGGATGACTTTAAAGCTTTGCGCAGCTCCGGAACAGGCTATTATACCCCAAGTCTTCCTTCCGAACTGCCAGAAAACTATGCACTGGAGTTTGACTTGTTTACCTACAATCTGGAATATCAGGGGACTTCTGCCCTACGGTTTGAAATTCACCTGGTGGATCAGCCACTCATCTCCAAGGCCAAAAAAGGTGCTGGTATTGAAATGCCGCTTTGGTACAAAGGGGCCTCGGATTACTTTTTGGTCGAGACATATGGAACTGCCTCAAAAATCAGCAATAAAATCCCCTTTGATTATACTGAGAAGCTAAACGACCTCATCCATTTTACCCTGATCAAAAACGGAAAACGGGTGAGGCTATTCCTGGACGAAACCAAGGTGATTGACATTCCCTCTTTGGCCTCCGAAAATCTGGGCAAATACATTCAATTCTATGTGCGGGAGGTGGACCTGCAAAAAAATCTGGTGCTTGCCTGGGGCAACTTGAAAATTACCGAAGAGGGGGAAGACCTCCGATCCAAACTTCTGAGGGCGGAAGGCTTCTCGACTACTGCCATATTGTTCCAAACTTCCTCAGACAAACTTCAGGCTGAATCCTTTGGGTTTTTGGACCAATTGGGAGAAGTCCTTAAAAATGATCAAACCCTGAATATCCAAATCATCGGACACACCGATAGCGATGGAGAGGAAGCTGCCAATCAGATTCTTTCCGAGAAAAGAGCCCTGGCTGTGGCTGAATATCTGACGCAAAAATTCGGCATTGAATCTTCCCGATTTCAAACTCTGGGAAAAGGGGAATCCGAACCCCTAAATCAAAACAGCAATGCCTCCGAAAAAGCCGCGAATCGAAGAGTTGAATTCAAAAAATTCTAACCATCTAAAACCCTAATCCCATGAAATCATTATTCAAACTAGTGCTCCTGGCCTTTGCTCTAATGCCATTTAGCACCTTTGGGCAATTTACCACCACTAAAATTCCCGCCAATTCCACGATCAAATCCGGTGTAAATGTCTCCCCCAAACCCAATCTGACCTTAGGCAAAACCACCTTGGATCAGGTCAACTCCCAACTTCTTGACAATTCCTGGTCAAACCTTCCCAAAATCAGCCTGAATCCCGCCGACTTGGAGCGTAACCGGATAAAATCTTGGGAAATCACGCCCAGCCGACCGATCACACCGGGCATGGATCTCAACTTTATGGGAAACATTTCAAAAACCTCATTTTATGTGGTTCCCATTCTGACGGACAAAATTCAGCAGAGGAAGATCTACCAAGCCCTAAACCTGTCTCTGATTACTTCCATGCTGCCGGGGAAGGACTATCGGTTGACGATTGAGTTTGAAAATCCGAATGAACTACCCGATGGCGGCGGAATATTGATTTCACTGGGAGGAACCAACCATTACTTGCAACCGGAAAAAGGGAAAAAAGAGGCCTATTTTGTGTTTCACAACTCCCAGTCGGCTCCCCAAATCCTGAGCATGGGCCCATTGGTTATCAACGAGGATTTTCAAAATCCAAAAAGCTATGGGATTACCAAGTTGAAACTTGAAGAGCTCGCACCGGCTCAATGAGGTATACCCGACTAGCTGGAGGGGGTGATCTCCTCCAGCCATTCCCAAATCAAGCGATTCACTTCCGATGGCTTTTCGATGCAGCTGCTATGCCCCGCCCCTGCAATCCGATGAAGTTTGGACTTGGGGATTCCCATCTGAATGAATTTGGCCTTCTCCGGTTTGGTGGCTACATCTTCATCTCCGACTAGGATTAAAGTAGGACAGGAAATTTTGGCCAATTCCTCCTCGACTCCTTTCCGGTAAATCACTCCCTCCACCGGTCCGGTGATGATTTTTTTATTGGATGAAAGCTCCTTTTTCCACTGCTTTACCTGATCCGAATTCTCGGGATTGGACAACCAACTTTCGGCAAACATGATGTGCATGACCTTGTTGGCTACTGGAGGAATGATTCCCAGCCACTTTACGATTCCGTTTAGTGTTTTGTACTTGGGAAGATTTTCTACCGGTTCAGGATTGGCCGAGGTCTCCAAAAGCACCAAAGACTTGATCAGCTTGGGATGCCTAGAGGCAAGTCTCATCCCTACAAATCCTCCCATGGAAAGTCCCACAAAATGGACAGGTTCAGAGCAAAGTTGTCCAATCAAGGCTGCTGCGTCCTCAGCAACCGTGTCCATGTCAAAAGGTCCTTTTACCTCGCTTTGGCCCTGTCCCCGATGATCATAGGCAATCACACGGTAGCTTTCGCTCAAAAAATCAATCTGAGCCTGAAACATCCGATGACTCCAGAGTAATCCATGGGAAAAAACAACCGTTTCTTTTCCTGTTCCTTTTTCCTGATAGAAAAGCTTGACTCCGTTGACTTCGATACTAGGCATAACCGCATAAAATTCTTTGGTGATAGGTGAATATAAAAATTAAAAATGGGAGTGATTCTATCTCACTCCCATTCTCGGAAAACGAACTTAAAATTGGGTCATCTTACTCCCAGTCCAGTCCTGGCTGGGTGATTCGTGCATTTTCACGTGCCTTGTGCTCATCCACAATGGACTTTACATCTTGGAGGAGTTTTTTAGCATCGTAGACTATTCCATCCTTTACCGTGTATTTGACTCCACCCACCCGAACAGGCTCATTGTTTTCATTTATTCGGATCGAACCTGTTCCATATAGGACCTTTAGGTTTTGAAGTGGGTTTTCTTCCACGATTACAAAATCCGCCAATTTTCCGACTTCCACCGATCCGATTTCCTTTTCCATTCCCAGTGCCTCAGCCCCATACATAGTAGCGGATCGGATTACTTCCAAGGGATGAAATCCCGCCTCTCTCAACAATTCCAATTCCCGGATGTAGGCGAAACCATACAACTGATAGATAAAACCTGAATCTGATCCGGTGGTGACACGACCACCTCTATTCTTGTATTCATTGACAAAGGTCATCCAAAGTCGGTAATTCTCTTTCCATTGAACCTCTTCTTCAGTAGTCCAGTCAAACCAGTACGATCCATGGGACTGTCTGCTTGGGGCATAAAACTTCCAAAGCGATGGCAAAGTGTACACCGAATGCCACTCCTGAGTTCTGGCTCGCATCAGATCGCGGTTGGCTTCGTAAATATTGAAAGTAGGATCAAGTGTGAAATCCAACTCCAACAATTCATTCATTACTTTATTCCAATGCTCGGAATAGGGAGCAGCCGCCTGCTTCCAAAGCTTTCCTGCTTCTCCAAATCGGTGTTGCTCATTCTGATAGTTGTAATCCAGACGGAAATCCTGGATGGTGCGGTTCTCAAAAAGCGCCTCAGGCAATCCATACCAATGCTCCATGGCAGTGAGTCCTGCACGTGCCGAATTCAGCACATTCCATCTGGCCACGTCCAACTGCTGGTGATGCATGATGGAACGAAGGCCAATCCGCTTGTTTTCAGCAATCGCAGCTTGCATCACCTCGGGCTTGGCTCCAAAAAATTTGATTCCATCCGCACCTTTGGCTTTGTTGCCATTTACCCAAGCTTTTGCCTGTTCGGCAGTGGTGATTGGAGTCGTGGAACCCTGACCAAAAGAGGTGTAGGCAAAAATCCTCGGCGCGGTGATTTCATTCGCCAACGATTTCTTTTTCTGGTCCAACACCCAATCGATTCCATTTCCGGCAGAGGGATCTTTGATCGTGGTGATGCCATGGGCCATCCAGAGTTTATATACATATTCGGCAGGCGTGCCCTGACCCGTTCCACCGATATGGCCGTGGCTGTCAATAAATCCGGGAAGTAAGTAATGCCCTTCCAAATCCAACACTTTGGTGTTTTCATCAGCCTTAGGCCGTCGGTTTTCATTGATCGGAAGACCTGGGTAGCCCACGGTTTGGATTTGGGTGATTCGATTTTTCTCCACCACAATATCGACCGGCCCGACTGGAGGCGCTCCTGTCCCATCGATGAGGGTGACTCCTCGGATGATCAGCTTGGTGTACGGCCCATCTCCCTCTTCCCTTGGGGGTGCAGGCATTATCTGGGAGAAAAGCTGCACAGAAAAGGCGAAGGCAGCAATGGCAGTGATGAGAATTTTCTTAAACATAGTGATGGTGGCTTTTATTGGGACAATAAGTTAGAATAAAATGGATCAGGAAAAAACGGGATTTGGACGAGAGTGAAGTTCACAAAAAAAGCCCGACTACAATCAATCGGGCCTTTCAGGGGAGCGGTTCGTGGTTTTTATAAATCCTTGAATTTTTCCATAATATCTTCAGAGATGCCCGTGAAGGAATATCCCCCATCATGGAACAAATTCTGCATGGTCACCATTCTGGTCAAATCGGAGAACATACTCACAATATAGTCCGCACAGGCTTCTGCGGAAGCATTTCCAAGTGGCGATAGTGCTTCAGCAAAATTATAGAAGGAATCAAATCCACCGATTCCTGTACCTGCAGTGGTTTTGGTCGGCGACTGGGAAATGGTATTTACGCGTACTTTTTTCAGCTTCCCAAATCGGTATCCATAGCCTCTTGCGATACTTTCCAGCAAGGCCTTGGCATCCGCCATGTCGGTGTAGAACGGGTAAACCCGCTGAGCAGCGATGTAAGAAAGACCGACTATGGATCCCCATTCCTTCATGATGTCCATCTTCTCAGCTACATGCATCATTTTGTGAAAAGAGATCGCTGACACGTCATAGGACTTCATAGCCCATTCGTAATTCAAATCTCCATAGGAGCGTCCTTTTCGGATATTGGGAGACATCCCGATGGAATGCAGCAGAAAATCAAAGTCTGAACCCAAAAACTCCTTTGCCTCAGCGTAAAGCTTCTCGATATCCTCCACCACAGTGGCATCCGCCGGGATTACAATGGTGTTGCATTCTTCTGCAAGTTCTTTGATAGCGCCCATTCTCATGGCGATTGGGGCATTGGTGAGTACAAATCGTCCACCTTGTTCTTTGACCTTCAGGGCAGTTTTCCAGGCAATTGAGTTTTCATCCAGTGCACCTGTGATGATCCCAACTTTTCCTTTAAGCAAATTTTCTGGCATATAGCTTTTTGGATTGATTTCAAAAATTCGAGGTAAAAATAGGGAAAATTTGGGATTACACCCTTCAATTCAGCAAGAGCTCCTTGGCACTCTCTACCGCTGAGGCAGAAGGATTGGCTCCGGCGATCATTTTGGCCAACTCTGAAATCCGTTCTTCCTGGCTCAAAAGCTTGATTTTACTGACCGTTTTATCCGAAGTATTATCCTTATATACGAAGTAATGCAGGTCGCCTTTGGCCGCCACCTGTGGCAAATGCGTGATGCAAATCACCTGGTGCCGCGTTGCAATTTCTTTCATCATCCGAACCATCTGCAAGGCGACTTCGCCGGAAATCCCCGTATCGATCTCATCGAATATCAAGGTCGGCAGGGCCATCTTATCAGCCATGAGGTATTTGATGGCAAAAAGCAATCGTGAAAATTCTCCTCCCGAGGCTACCCGCTTTAGGGGCTGTGGGACTCCGCCTTTGTTTGCTGAAAAAAGCAACTCCACTTCATCCAAACCTGAATGGGTCGGAGGGATCGGCTTATGCTCCAGTTGGATCCGTGCATTTTCCATACCTAATCCGGAAAGCAAACTTTGGAGCTCTTTCTCAAAAGCAGGAAAACAAGACTTACGCTTTTGGGTAAGGAGCTCTCCTGATCGAAGCATCATGTCCTGGCAGTCTTTCAGCTCCTTCTCGGCCTTTGACAGGCTCTCATCCAGATTCTGAAACTGAAAAACCTTGTCCGCAAGTTCGCTTTCAATTCGCATCAAGTCCTCCACAGACGAAACACCGTGTTTCTTTTGGAGCTGATAAATCCGGCTCAGCCGCTCCCGGATTTGATCCAGTTTGGCAAAGTCGATTTCCACTTTGCTTTCTTCATCGGCAAGCGTATCGGCCAAGTCCTTCACCTCAATCAGCACACTTTGGAACCGCTCTTTCAACTCGGAAAACTTGTGAGCCAGCCGCTCCAGGCTTTGCATTCCATGCTGGATTTGGCTCATTCCCTGAATCACACCAAACTGCTCTTCTTGAAACAGGGCCAGCATTTCATTGATCTTGAGCTTGATTTCCTCCGCATTTTCCAATACTTCCTGAGTGGATTCAAGTTCTTCCTGCTCGCCCGCAACCAAGGAAAGGCTGCTCAGTTCATCCAACTGAAACTGGTTGAAATCGGCCTCCTTTTGAAGTTCCAGTGCCTTTTGCCTTAAGGTTTCAAAATTGCTTTTCGCCGATCGGTAAGCTTTGTGGTTTTTTTGGAAAGCGCCCAGTTCTGCTTTGGTCAGGGCAAAAGCATCCACCAGGGACAATTGGTAACTTCCTTCACCCAGCTGAAGCGTATCGTGCTGGGAATGCACGTCCATGAGTTTGGCCCCGAGCACCTTCAGGGAATCCAACAAAACCGGTGTGTCGTTGACGAAGGATCGGGATTTCCCTCCCGGACTGATTTCTCTACGTATGATGCAGGTATCGTCATAGTCGAGTTCCACCTGTTCGAAAAAATCACGAAGCCCATATTCGCCAATCTCAAAGACTCCCTCCACGACGCATTTTTTATCCTCGTGAAGGAGCACTTTGGTGTCTGATCGATTTCCCAAAAGGAGTCCCACCGCACCCAACATGATGGATTTTCCGGCTCCGGTTTCCCCGGTGATCATACTCAAGCCTTTGCTGGGCTGCAGGTGCAATTGATCAATCAGGGCGTAATTGGAAATGCTAAGCGATTTGAGCATAGACTGGAAAAGGGTTGGGCAAAGCTAAAAAAAACCAGATTAGCTTCTCAGTAGCTCGTTGTACTTTCTGGCGTTATTTGGATCTACTTCCAGAAGAAGTTTGACGGCTTCCTCCCTGATTTCAAAAGGTGCCGATTTGAGAATTTGTGAAATCTCATCGGATTTGGCATCGATAAAGGTGATCGTATAAATGCCATTGGGCTGGAGCTTATTTGCCTCAGCCACCAGCCGAATCGCCTCCAACATATTCTGATAGGCCTTTTCGGGATCGATTTGGATCATATCCATTCCCTGCCGATGGTACAGGTAATAGGCCTCCCGAATCGACGAATAAATGCTAGACACATAGATGTCATTGATCAACCAATAGCGGCTTCTCCGGTCCGACTGACTCTGAACCCAGCCCGGTCGGCCGGATTGCTGCGCATTGTTCACAATGTCATTGGCCACTTCGAAGAAGGGATTGCCTCCCCTGCTGGAAAACGTGTCGTAATCAATCCCCATTGCGATGTGGGCATAAAATGCCAACAAGGAACTGATATTGTTCAGAAAAGTGAAGCGGTTGAATTCCAGGGGTTGAGACTCGAGGTATTCAAAGGTCCAATTCCGGTCTGCATAATTAAAAACTAGAGATTCGTAATTGGTACCATAAACCGGACGAACGACCTGAACCTGCACAGTGGCATTGTATACGCCGACCTGGGGAACTTCATTGATGGTGATGAGGAGGTTTCCTTTGATTCGTTCTTCCGGGCGAAACTCATCATTGGTCCATGACCTTCCGTTGAGAAACTGCTCAAAGTTGGTCTTCATCTGATTGAAGATGTCTGTATTCTGAATTCTGGAGCGATCACTGTTGATGATGACCGTGAAATTCAACTCCTGAGCCTGTAGGGCTTGGGCAAAAAAATAGAGAACTACCAGAAGTCTGAATTTTGTCATAGGCCTAAAATAGCGATAATTCCAAGGTTCAAATCCAAATGGGTGTCTTTTTGACTTCATCCAAGATCAACTCGGCTATTTCGGATTTAGGCAAAAGCTCAGAGGTAACCCTGTTTCCATCCCGATGAAAAATCCTAACCCGATTGGTATCGTGCTGAAAACCTACCCCTTCCTCTTTGGCCGAATTCAAAACGATCAAGTCGAAGTTTTTCTTATCCAACTTGGCTTTTGCGTGCATTTCTTCATTTTCTGTCTCAAGGGCAAATCCGACATGAAGCTGCCCCGGTCTTTTTTGCTTTCCAAGCTCCAAAGCGATGTCCACGTTTTTTTTCAGCAAAATAGACATCTCAGAATCTTGCTTTTTGATCTTTTCGGGAGCAATCACCGCAGGGGCATAATCCGCCACCGCTGCTGCAAAAACACAGATATCCATTTGAGGGTGGAGCTTTCTGGAGACTTCATACATTTCCTGGGCGGATTTTACCCGAGTCAACTGAAAATCCGAAGAATTGATCTGTAGCGATACCGGACCACTCACCAAGAAAACCTCGGCTCCTCTGGACTTGGAGGCCATTGCAAGAGCCAGCCCCATTTTTCCGCTGGAGTGATTGCTGATGAATCTGACCGGATCAATGGCCTCCTGGGTAGGCCCCATGGTGATCAGGACTTTCTTGCCCTTGAAATCTGTTTTTTGACTGAAAAATTTCTCCACACGGGCCAAAATATGCTCCGGTTCCATCATTCTTCCCTGACCGGAAAGACCGCTGGCCAATTCCCCGCTTTCTGCATCCAAAAGGATATTTCCAAAGGACTGGACTTTGCGAAGATTTTCCCGGACGGAAGGATGCTGGTACATATCCAGATCCATTGCCGGAGCAATCATGACCGGACACCGGGCTGACAAATAGGTAGCAGAAAGAAGATTGTCGCAAATTCCAATGGCAAACTTGGCCAGGGAATTCGCACTTAGCGGAGCTACGATGAACAGATCAGCCCAAAGGCCAAGTTCTACATGATTGGTCCATTCCCCGCTTTTCCTGTCAAAAAATTCAGAGAAAACAGGCCGCTTCGACAGGGTTGCTAAGGTGAGTGGGGTAATAAAATCAAGAGCTGAAGTGCTCATGATGATCTGCACTTCAGCTCCGGATTTGATGAGTAGGCGAGTGAGATGAGCAGACTTGTAAGCAGCTATGCTGCCAGTCACCCCGAGTAGAATTCGCTTACCCTGCAGGTTCATTGGGATTATTCAGCTCCCTCCTGATCAGGATATCTGTGGTATACCTTCCCTTCGATAAATTCCTCCATTGCGATGGTGGAAGGCTTTGGCATACGCTCATAAAACTTGGAGATTTCGATTTGCTCCTTGTTTTCAAATACTTCTTCCAAATTGTCCACAGTAGAAGCAAACTCAGAAAGTTTGTTATTCAATTCTTCCTTCAAGCTGGTGGAAATCTGCTTTGCTCGCTGCCCCACAATGTGAATGGATTCGTAAATGTTGCCGGTTTTGTCGGCAATTTTATCCAGATCTCGAGTGACAATGGATGGGTTGATAGCCATATTTTTTGATTTTGAAATTTCTAACTTATTTATTTTCGTTGGACTTAGCCTCAGTGATCGCTTTTGCTTCTGCTGCTGCGGCTTGTTCTGCATATTCTTTCTTCAACTTGAGATGAGCGTCAAGCTCTTCTTTCGTCTCCTTTTCAAACTCTTTTACTTCTCCCAGATACCCGCTGCCCGGATATTTTCTGTAGAAAGTATTCGCAAACTTCAGTGCATCATTGAGTCGGTCTTCCTTCTTGTCAAAGGCGGAATTTTTGGCATAACCGTAGCCTACCTCCACCAATTTGTAAGCAAGCTCCTCGTTGTGCTTGCTCTCAGGATAATCCTTGGCGAAATTTTGAAAGTTGATGATGCAAGCCCTGTAAAAGTCTCCGGGAAACAAGCCGTCCTTCAAACGGTAGTACATCTGCGCCTCGCTGTAAGCCTTTTCCTCAAATCTGTATTCCAGGTCGCTCAGCATTTCCATGGCTCGCTCGTAACTCGCGGAGGCGGGGAATCGAGTCACAAATTGTTGGATTGCTGCTACCGCCTCTTGACTGCTTTGTTGGTCTAGGTTGTAGTCCGGAGCATCCAGGTAGAGGGAATAGGCATGCATAAACAAGGCCTCCTCTGCCAATGGACTTCGATTAAATGTGCGGTAGAAGGTATTAAAATACCCTGCTGCCTCAATATACCGCTTGGTTTTGAAATGACAGTTGGCATAATTGTACTCAGCCAATTCAGCCTTCTCCGATCCTTTGATTACCGGAAGCACTTTTTCGTATAGAATGATTGCTTTTCCGTACTCACCTTCCTGATAATACTTATTTGCCCCATTGTACAACTCCTCCCAGTTGGTGCTTTTTTCCAATCTGGCAAAAGGACCACAAGAGGCTAATACAAGGAGAATCGATAGGAAAAGAAGGGATTTTGACTGCATGCTCATTTTCAAGACCGCAAATATACGGGTAAATTTTTCGGATTCAAATGACTGGATTACAACGAGGATTGCTACTTCTTGACTTGTAGTTTTTTGGTCACCACATTTTTGTTGTCAACGAAAAGCGTATAAAAATAAACTCCCGGCTGATAATCTGTCACATTGATTACTAAGGAGTTTCGTTCAGGATCAAGCTCATATTCAGCAATCGGATTACCGATGAAGCTGTTGATGGTAATTTTTGCTTTGGTTTTTGGATTCACCAGTTCATAGTCCAATTGAGCAATCCTGTTACTCGGATTGGGATAGATTTCGCTCAACTTGATGTCTTTGTGGGTAAAATCCGAACTTGATCCTGAAGAAACTTCATACCGTGCTTCAACGACGAAGTTTTCCCGAATATTTTCTGCATTCACAAAAAACAAGTCAAAACTGCCTCTTGTCTCGGTAATTCCCATTTCAAACTCCAGGTACAAGTCCGTCACGATCTCTCCGGCACCCAATTTCAGTGAAATTTTTGCCAGGTCCCGTTTGGGATCAAAGCATTGATCATTCAGGCAAATCTTCACTTTTTGTGAAGATCCAACGCTTCCTCTGACATTTTTTAGAAAAAATGTCTTCGCCTGATTGGATTCATTTTGAAGGATTACCGTTTTGCGCTGAGAAGACCCGATGTCTCCGGAAAATTCTACCACCTCACTCAAAACACGAACTTGCTGCGCACTTGCAAAAAGCGGCGCAAACAGCATCAGCCATGTTAAAATTTTGAATGTGGGCTTCATGTAAAACTTCAATCAATACGCTCCAGAAATTGGTTTTCGGTGAGTTTAATATACGTACAAAAATATCTTTTTGGTTTCGAATACAATAAAAATTTGGGTTAATAGTTGTTAACCCTTAATGAATTAAGCCCGAAAGATTTCCGGGGGGTTAGTTCCCTTTTTTGGCTTCCGGGATCAAGACCCTTTTAATCGGTGTCAAGCCCGATTTTTTGAGTTTTTCCTGAATTTGTTCATCTGTAGGCATATCCAGTTTCACATCCGGCTCATTAAACAAATTTTCGGCATTGGGATCGATTTCTTCCGGCTTTCTCCAGGCATCAATAATCTTACGATCAGGCTTTTCTTCAATTCTCCAGGTAAAGCCCTCTAGCCGGGATACTTTTTCATCGATTTTTTGGACCGGGGTAAACTTTCCGTCAGGCCTCACTCCAAAGTTAGACTTGCGAATGGCTCCGTCCTCAAACGTCAGCCTGATCGTAGAACTTAAAATCCGATTGATCCCTTGCGTAACTGTATCTGCTTCCAAGGCATAATACAGGGATTCTCCATTGCCGTCGATTTCAAGACGTTCGATTTGGCCTTCTTTGAAAAATCCCGTCATGCTACGTCCTCTCATCTGATTGAAGTTGAACAGCGTGTCTGTCATGATAGCAAAGGCCTTGTTTTTCATATAGACCCGGTCCAATTCCTCATTGGCTATGTAAAAAACCATGGAGTCCGCAGAAATCTGGCTTTTTTGGTTCCACATCACCGGATCCTGAAACAACCGGATGGAAGAATCTGAATAATTGTAAACCAGCGAATCTGCAATTCCGGCCAGATCAGTTTTGGTCAGTTGGATGGACCGGAAGGCCAGCAGAAACTTGGCCGTGTCCGCTTCGCTGTCTTGAGAAATCAGCGTATCCGCAGTCATAAACAAGGTATCCGATTCAAAGTACTTTCGGACCAAGGCTCTGCCATGGACCAAACTGTACTTCCGATCTTCCCAATATTGTCCCACATCCCCATAGACTTCCACCTGTCGTTCCTTGTTCAGAACCCTCACATCCTCTTTTCCCTCATAATAGGCCTTGGACTCATCGTAAAAAAGCTCCTGAGCCTTCACCCTGCTTTCCTCTGTCTCGACAATTCCGTCAAAAAAGCGGAATTGCTTCTGTTGGGTATCGTAAAAACTCCCCTTTTGAGCATCCAGCTTGTAGCCTTCCTTTGAAATGATGTTGGTCAATCCCTGAGTTTCTGCTGTTTTGGGGATCGTCATGTAGATCAGGTGATCTGTTTTCATGGTGTAGTCAGGATTGACCAGAACTACATCCTTCCGAAAGGTTATTTTCTCGTAATTCACCTCATAGATTCCCCGCTCGCTCGTCAAAACATTGGTGGAGTCCACTACTTTGCCACCGTTGTAATAGGTGGCGACATTGGTCTCGCGGTTGTAGTCCAGGTATTCGGTATACAGAGAAGTTTCCTGATTGGTAAAAACCACCTTATTTCTCAGCTTGGCTACTTTGGTATTGCCATCGTATTCGGCATAGGAGCTTGTGGTGACGATAGGATCCTCCACATCTTCAATCCGGACTTTTCCAAACAGCTGAGCCCGGTTTTCCTCCCGGTAAAAATGCGCCGAATCGCAGTAAATCAGCGAATTTTGATGCTTCATCTGCACATTACCCAGCAAGCGCTCAAAACCCTTTGCTCCTTCCAAAAGATCCGCTTTATTGATTTCGAGTGTATTGGACTGCTGTCCGTAGCTTCCTTTTGAAATCGCGCTTAGGAGCAAAAAGACAAACAAACAGGTGAGAAAGCGACTGGTCATAGGGATTTTGATGTGGGCAAAATTAGCAGAAAGCCTCATAAAGCTACATTTCAACAGGGAATTAAAGCGGTTCGGATTCATTTATCCCGATTTTCAGAACGGACACTTTTCCAAAGAAAAAGCTATTTTTGGTCGATGCTCAAGGCTTTTTTGTCTCATATCCAAACCCGCGCGCTGCTCCACCCCGAGTCAGTTTACCTGCTTGCCTGCAGTGGAGGGATGGACAGCATCTGCCTAGCACACTTACTCATCCAAGCCCAAATCCCTTTTGAAATTGCCCATGTCAACTTTCAGCTCCGGGGAGAAGAAAGCGAGGGAGACCGCGAATTTGTCCAAAACTGGGCTGATTCGCACGGCATCCCATTCCATCTCAACGTAGCAGAAACGGATTCCTTTGCAAAGTCAAAAGGCATATCGATCCAGATGGCTGCACGGGAAATCCGCTATCAGTTTTTTGAAGAAATCCGATCGTCTCGAAACCTCGCCGGGATCCTGTTGGCTCATCACGAGGACGATCAGCTGGAGACCATTTTCCTCAATCTGCTACGCGGGACCGGGATTGAAGGCATATACGGTATGGCGGATCGGAAAGGTTGGTTGATCAGACCGCTTTTGCCATTTTCAAGGGAAGAAATCAAAGCCTTTCTGATCGAAAACCGGCTTTTCTGGCGGGAAGACAGTTCTAACCAAAAAGACGACTACAAGCGGAATAATCTTCGAATTCATGGACTTCCGGCAATTTTAGAACTCGAGCCGGATGCACGTAAAAACCTCCTGACCAGCTTCAGCCGCCTGAGAGATACAGGAAGGGCCTTTACCGGGCTTTTTGAAGATTGGAAGAAAAGAAACATCCGGGAGGAAGGCTCCCTGCAGTTTCTATCTTATTCCGCGATCCAAAACCAGCCCGGAGCCTCCACCCTGATTTACTTTTGGCTTCGCCCGTTTGGATTCAATTCAGATCAGTCTCAATCCATGGCTGAATCTCTGGAGAACCCAAAAACCGGGACAATTTTCAACAGCCCGGGTTTTATGGTTCATTTTGACAGGAATGAGTTGATTTTGTCTCCAGCCCAGGAAGAATTTACACCGGTAGTCTTGAATCAGAATGACAGTGTGCTTCTCTTGGATGAGGGAATCTATGATCTCTTCCCACAAAACTACCCGATCCCCCTGGATCGTCATCCCGACAATGCCCAGCTGGATCTGGATCGGCTGGAATTTCCGCTTCAAATCCGAACCTGGAAAGAAGGGGATCGATTTGTACCCCTGGGGATGAGTTCTTCCAAAAAAATCTCGGACTTCTTAATTGATTTAAAAGTACCCTTGGCTAAAAAACAAGCCGTAAAAGTCTTAGTTTCAGGAAAAGAAATTGCCTGGGTGATCGGACTGAGAATTGCGGACTGGGCCAAATGCAGTCCGGCAACCCGACAGATTTTGTATTTTAAAAAACGATGATCCATGCTCAACCCTTTTTCAAAAACCTACGATGAGGATCAACTGAGAATGTTTGATTTTATGCAGGGGATCAAGTTTTTTGAACGACTGCGTCAACAGGAGTTAGCCAAGTTTTTACCGGCCATGCATACCCGGAAATACGGACGGGACGAGGTGGTCTTTTTCTCCAAAGACCCGAGCCAGGCGCTTTACCTGATTCGACAGGGGAAAGTCAATTTGACCATCGATGTCAAGGATAATTTCGAGACCATTCTGCAGGTCGGCAGAGGGGAAGCATTTGGCGAAAACTCCCTTCTGGAAAATGCCAAGCGAACCTACACGGCGCTGATCGATTCGGACGAGGCGGAACTGATCGTGATTCCCCACTTTGCCATTCAGGAGATTTTCGACAGTAATCCAAAAATCAAGGCAAAAATGATGACTTCTCTGGCTGAATATTACAACACCAACAACCAACGGCTTTTCCGGTCTTACCGGGAATCCTTTGGCTTTTTCAGCCTCAGACAAATGTTTGAATAGGCGGTTTATCCCCCGCATTTTTCTCTTATCAAAAATCCCGGATTCTATTCAAACTATTCGGAATCTGGTTTCGATTACTTGAGGTTGTTTAATATCTTAGCGCCGCTTTTCAAGCCAGTAATCATATAAAAAACGATAAAATCATGAGCAAAGTAACCGTAGTAGGTGCAGGTAACGTAGGTGCCACCTGTGCCGATGTTTTAGCCTATCGCGAGGTAGCGGAAGAAATTGTTTTAGTTGACATCAAAGAAGGTATCGCTGAAGGCAAGGCGCTGGATATCTGGCAAAAAGCCCCCATCAATCAGTACGACAGCCGTACGGTAGGCAGCACCAATGATTACAGCAAAACTGCCAATTCAGATGTGGTGGTAATCACTTCCGGTCTTCCCCGCAAACCGGGCATGACCCGAGATGACCTGATCGAAACCAACGCCGGTATCGTGAAGTCAGTGACTGAAAACATCATCAAATATTCTCCAAATGCCATCATCATTGTCGTTTCCAACCCACTGGACGTGATGACCTATCAGGCGCACCTGACTTCAGGCCTGCCTCGTACCAAGGTGATCGGTATGGCCGGTATTTTGGATACCGCCCGATACAGAGCATTCCTGGCTGAGGAACTGAATGTGTCAGGAAAAGAAATCCAGGCCATCCTGATGGGTGGACATGGTGACACCATGGTTCCACTTCCTCGCTACACCACAGTGGCAGGTATTCCGGTGACTGAATTGGTGGCCAAAGACAAATTGGATGCAATCATCGAGCGTACCAAGTTTGGGGGCGGAGAATTGGTGAAATTGATGGGAACTTCTGCCTGGTATGCTCCGGGTTCAGCCGCTGCGCAAATGGTAGAAGCAATCCTCAAGAATCAGCGAAGAGTATTCCCTGTCTGCATCAAGCTGGAAGGCGAATACGGAATCGATGACTGCTACTTGGGCGTACCGGTGATTCTTGGCAAAAACGGCATCGAAAAAGTAATCGAACTGGATCTGAATGCTGAAGAGCAAGCACTTCTGGAAACTTCCAGAGGTCACGTGAAGGAAGTAATGAACGTTCTGGATAAGTTGGGGAAATAATCCCGGCAACTTAAACGTTTAGACCTAAGATTCTCCGGCCCAAAGCGGAGTTTCTTAGGTCTATTTTTTGTATAATGGGCCCTCAATCACCTACCGCAGCCAAGTGAAAATCTGGAAAAGTCTTTTGATCCTGATAGGAGCTATACTGCTCGGATGGGGATTCTTTTGGATTTACCAGAATTACTTTTCTTCCAGGCAACTCAACAGCCTCGAGTTGATTCACCCGGATGCAGTTTTTGTTTTTGAAACCAAGCAAGCCGATCAGACCTGGAATGAACTGGTCAACCAACCGGTCTGGTCAAACCTTTCCCAATTACCTGCCTTTTCCAAACTTGCCGAACAGCTGGTCGGTTTGGACAGTTTGAGCGGTGCCTCTGGCGAGATTGCCAAAACCCTGCGGGGAAAACAGGTGACGGTCAGTTACCATGCCACCGGAATTGACAGCTTTGAATTGCTTTTTTCGGTCAATTTTGGAGCAAATTCCCCGCTGGATTTTCTGGAGCGGCTAAAAGGACATGTCGCCAAGGACATCCGAATCCAATCCCGGAAATACAGCGATCTCGATATCCTGGAATTTTTTGGGCCGGACAACACCCGGAAATGGTCTCTGACGATTCTCGGTAATGTGGTGCTCGCCTCTTCTTCCTCCTTTATCGTGGAGGAAGCGATCCGGCTCTACATCAGCGAGGCGCAAAATTCCACGGCAGCACTTTTGGGGGATCAGTTGGAAACCGAATCAGGCTTGGGGAGATTGTTGATTTCCGGAAAAGGAATTGCCAAACTGCTGGAAGGAATCAGTGCGGACCGGGAAAACGAAACTGCAAAAGAACTCAGCCTGAACGAGGCCATTTTAAGCCTGGAACTTTCCTTTGAGGAAGGACAACTCACCTTCAACGGTCCGGCAATCCTGAAAAACGAAGTCAATTTTACCCCCTCCGTCCGGGCGGATTTTCCCGAAATCCAAAAGCTGATTTCCAATCGAACCCAATCCATCACCCAACTCAACCTGGACGGGATTTTCGAATCCCAAAAACTCCAAAATGAGGCCTTTTCCCCAAAATCGACCATCAGCGGGGAGATTCAAACCCGCCTGACCGACCGGGGATTTCTCGACAATTTTAGCGGAGAGCTCTATTTCCTCGAACTGGAAAACCTAGGCAATCAGCAGGACAACCGGGTATTGCTGGCCAGAACCCTGGATCCTGCCCAAACTTTTGCCTTCCTGAAAGAATTCAGAAGCGGTACAGATTCAGACCAGTCGGACTTTTATCGGGACTCGGAGATTTTGTTTTTCCCGGAAGAAGAATTCCCTGCACATCTATTCGGGGGTAAGTTTGTCGGCTTTCCCCAGACCCACATCAGCTTGATCGGTGAGGTGTTGATTCTCTCCAATTCCGCCCCGGGTATGATACTTATTCTCGATGATTTCGCTCAGGGGAATACCTGGGCCAAAGCCCCTGAATCTGCCCGGGATCCCAAATCCATCAATCCCGCCTCCGGCTACTCCAAAACATTTTTCTTTGAAAAGATCTGGGCGAAATGGGAAGAAAAAAGCAACCCGTCCTGGAGTCCCTTTTTGCAGAAATACGAATCAGTCTTCCAAAATTTTCCTTATCTCACTTTGCGGATCAATCAGATCGGAGGAAAACCGGAAGCTACTTTGAGCATCCCATATCGTTCGGACGAGAAAGTGGTGGTGGAGGATCAAAAAGGCCTGAGCCTGACTCCGTCCAACACCATAACCCTTCCTGAAAAAATCATTTACGGCCCGAAAAGCATTCTCAATTTCAATGATAAGACCGAAGATCTGGTGGTGCAGGACGCCAATCATGTCCTGTACCTGATCAATTCGGCGGGTGAGACGGTGTACACTCAGGAGCTTTCCGGCCCCATCGTCTCGGAGGCTTTTCAGATTGATTTTCTCAAAAACGGAAAACTGCAATTGCTCCTGGCCACTGAGGACCGACTTTATGCGATCGACCGTTTGGGCAATCCCCTGCCTGGATTTCCCGTTTCCCTGAAAAATGAGAAGATTTCCAACCTCAGTTTGGTGGACTACGACAACACCCGGGAATACCGCTATTTCATTTCCACCCAAGCTGGAAATCTTTGGTTGTTGGACCGAAACGGCAAAGAACTGGAAGGTTGGAACCCGATGAAACTTCAGGTAAAATCTGTCCTTGCCCCCAGACATGTCCGAGTGCCCGGAAAGGGCGATTTCATGGTTACCCAAGCTGAAAATGGCACGATGTACTTCTTTACCCGAAGGGGCGAAAAGCAAGCCGGCACTCCGCTCGATTTGGGGAAGGAATTTGATCGGCCTGTCCAAATCACCACAGGACCGGGAGGCAATTCGCTGAGGATTTCTGCCCTTTCTGAAACCGGGGAGCTGATACATGCAAGTTTTGAAGGAGAAATCACCTACCGCAATCAACTGGCCAAAGCGGAACGGGACAACACCTTCGATTTGGTAGCAGATCAGGCTGGGAACTCCCTATTGATCTTGTCCAGGCAATATTCCAAAACGGTAATCCTGAATGAACAAGAGGAGGAATTGTTCACCCTACCGCTAGCCGGGGAAAAGCTCTGGTTTGGATTTTTTGACTTTGGGGCAAGCCGAAAAATTCTTGCCGTTTCTGATGCTGAACAAGGCTTTGGCTACTTGTATGATTTGAAAGGCAACATGCTGACAACCACACCACTGGAAAGCGAAGGCCCCATCCAGATCACCCACTTACCTGCCAAAGGCCAATACGTCATCCGAACCGTCCAAGGCAGCAAGGTTTTGGAATACCTCATGCCAGACTAAGCCCTATTCCCTTGGCCTGCCCTTTAGGAATGGTTATCTTGCAGCTTCAAACTAAAAACCATACGGATGACCTCAAGGATTTTACTGCTTTCATTTTTTTTATTCGCTTTTATCACCGGCACCCGAGCCCAACTGATTACCGAGGAAGAAGACTTGGTAGAATTGAGTGAAGGAGTGAACCTCAGTTCCCCTTACCACACTACGCTTACTTTTTTTTACAACCTGGAAAAAGACCACTTCTTTCCAAAGCGAGCGGCGAGGACTTTGGATAAAAGAGGAGTGGAAGGAGATGCGGAAGATCTGGTCATCAAACTGCAACAGGTTTTTGAGGGAAAGGGCGTAGTGATCCGAACTAATGAAATCCCAAATGATCCCAACTTTGTGGATTCCACCGACAATGCGGAAAAGAAATTCTATTTCGACCGCGACAAACTACCCGGCATTTACCTGGAGAAACGAGGTAGCCAATGGCGGTTTTCAGCCTTTTCCGTGGGTCAAATCGATATTTTGCATGAGGAAACCTATCCCTTTGGCACGGACCAGCTTCTAAATGTTCTTCCTAAAATCGGAACCCAAGAGTACTTAGGCCTACAGCTGTGGCAGTGGGTGGGGATTGGACTTTTGATCCTTGTGACTTTCCTGGCCTATTTCCTTTTTACTTTCCTGGTGGACAGGGGGTTGATCTATCTGATGAGACGCTTGGACTATGGGTACATCGGACAAAACTACCTGTTGCCTGTTGCCAAAATCTGCAGTTTTTACCTCATCGTGATCTTGCTTTCGCTTTTGATCCGGGTACTGCAGCTCCCGGTAGAAATCTACGCCTGGATCGTACCGGTAATCAATACGCTGAAACCTTTCCTCATCACGGTTATTTTCTACAAAATGGTAGATGTGGTAGCCGCTTATTTTGCAAAACTCGCCTCAAGAACCGAATCCACCCTGGACGACCAATTGGTCCCCCTGCTCCGAAAAACGCTCAAGGCCCTGGTAATCCTGGTCGGAACCTTGTTTATCCTTCGAGACGGGCTGGACTTGGACATCATTCCCTTCCTGACCGGCTTGTCTATAGGTGGTTTGGCCATTGCGCTCGCCGCCCAGGACACGATCAAAAACTTTTTCGGGTCTGTCATGATATTTATTGACAAACCCTTTCAGGTAGGTGATTGGATCACTTCTGGGGAAATTGACGGAACGGTGGAAGAAGTAGGCTTTCGCTCCTCGCGGATTCGGACTCCCCGAAACTCAGTGATGTATGTACCCAACGGAAAAATTGCCGATGCCGTCGTGGACAACCACGGATTGCGGCAGTATCGCAGGTTTCTGACCACCTTAACCCTGACTTACGACACTCCACCTGAACTGATCGAAGAATTTGTCAAGGGGCTGCGGGAAATTGTCCTCGCCCATCCCAAGACCCGAAAGGATTTTTTCGCCATTTATTTCAACAACCTATCCAGCTATAGCCAGGATGTTCAGTTTAACATTTTCTTTGAGGTGCCTACCCTGCCTGAGGAATTACAGGCCCGCCATGAAATCCTGATCCAGGTCGTAAAACTGGCCCAAGCTCTCGGAGTAAGGTTTGCCTTTCCTACACAAACGCTGCACATGGAATCTTTTCCGGAGAAAAAAGGACTCGAACCCTCCTATCCTGAATCTCAGGAATTCCAGTCCAGGCTGAAGCAATTCTTATCTCAGGAACTGAAGTCGGGGGAGAAAGAAAATTAAGGAGTTACATTCAGGTAAACCCGGCTGGTTTTCACTTTTCCGGATTCATCCAGGTATTTTACCCATAGGATGAATTTCCCGGAAAAAACCGGGGCTTGGATTTCGTGATCAGCGACCTTCCCCCAATGTAGGATGGTCCGATAATCCGGAAATTTCCCGCCGAGTGCCGGCTTTTCAAATTGGGATTTGTCCATGTCGATCAGTGGCTGCAGACCCGAATAATCAAAAAACCGGGCAGCAGGAGCTAGGGGAAACAATCCAAAATTGTTGGTATAGCTGCTGAAACTGAGTACTCCAGGATATGTCCTGTCGTTCAGGTAAAATTCCCGGTTGAGTACCTCCAGAGATTTCAAAAACTTAGGATTGAAACCGGAAAGCAAATCCGAATCGAATACCGGCATCGCATCTACCAAAATCAGCGGATTACTTTCAAACACCGCCTTACCCGCCTCATCCAACAAACGGAATTCTTTCTTTTTGTCACGGATTCGCACCCCCACGCTGGGCACATATTCCCGAATCACAGTCTCCACCGTCTCAAACCGGGTGTAATCATCCAGCATGTAAGTGTAGTCCGCTACAAATCCTGTCACCACCTCCAGCGAATCTGGATCATAGGTTTCGACATAGTAGGACTCTACTGCGGCAGCCTTTTGCAATTGGGACAAAAAAGGAAGGTCGCTAGGTGGAATCGAAAGCGTCGGGAAATTCAGCTCCGGCTTGAATTTCGTCTTGATCACAGGCGAAATGATCTCCAAACCTTCCATTTCAGCTCCGTTTTCAAGTTGGATGATCAGCCTGTCCCAATGGGAAAGTCCACCCGCGTCGAATAGAATTTGACCTTTGGCATCCACACGATCGGTAAACAAGGCACTTTGAGTCCCATGGAGAGAGAGGAAATACGTCAAGGTCGTATCCGGTCGGGGAACGCTGGCCACCACGATGTGACCAAACAATTCCGGAAGGAGGGGTTTGGACTCAATGGACGCATAAATTTCACCGGAGGACACAGCGCGCTGCTCCTCTCTGAGGTAGGGATTGGCCAAAGAGAGTCCCGAGGCCAGGATTTTCCCTGAGTTTTCGGTTGATGTAATCCTGAAGCTTTCCCCGGTTTTTGGAGTAGAATTACTCATTCTAACCAGATTTTGAACTTCATCACTTGAGGTAGGTACTGCTTCGGATGCTGTCGGATTCTTCGGTGGAATCTTCGGATTGATGACCGTAACAAATTGCTGGGCTATTCCTTGCTCCAAATTGATATAGGGACTGATCCGGGTATAAATCCGAAATAAATACTGATCGGATGGAACCGAACCGGAAAGTGAAAGGTAATTCAAGGCCTTCCCTTCGCTCAGAGGAACCTTGGTGTAAAGCACCGAATTGGAAAACCGGTCGACCAACTCCGCATACAAGACCTGAGAAGGACTGGGGGCTTCACCGGATTTTACTTCCGCTTCAAACCAGATTTTTTCCCCAACCACATAGAGGGTCTTAGGGATATGAAAAACAATCCTCTCCACAGGTCTGCCTGCTTCTTGGGCCTTTACTGATCCGACAAGAAGCAAAAACAGAAAAGCAATCTGCATTGCGGAATTAATAGAAAGAATTCTGGTCAAAGTTTTATGGTTAGTCAATTTGCCTCGGTTTACTAGTTCAATCATCCTCCCAGAAGTCAGGTACTTTGGGAGATGCGTACAGGGTACAGTCAGCACACCTGCGGTCTGCCGGGTAATAGCCAACAATCGTGGTCCCTTCCATCAGGCCTCTCGCCGGCAAAGTCGATCCGTCTCTGAACGTAATCGGATAATCCGGAATACGCACGGCATCGGGTCCGATGACACAATCATTGAATTCCGGATCGAGGTATCCCCAGGGTGATACATCCGTGAGATTGATGTAGATCCTTCGCTGCTTGACTACTCCCATACTGATCTGTCCGACAACGGGAATCTCGGACCCTCCCACTGCTTTGATATTACCTGAAATCTGGGAAGGGAGCGGGCTGAATATGGAACCGATGTCCTCGGTGTTTCTTTTCAGAGTTTCCCAAAATTGCACGGCTTCTGCATCGATGGCTTTTTGAGAAATCAAAATGCTGTACCGCTCCTGGATTCGCTCATCCCCTTGGGGAATTTCTGTGATAGTCTGCCGGAAAACCACCTGATCCTGGAATCTGGAACTTGTCTCCAACAGGATGTCCGGATTTTCCTCGGTTTTGAAGCACAGGTCAATCCGCTCGGCCTCTGTCCGATTCCTTACGTCACGGATACTGGCATCATAAATATAGGGTGTCCGAATTCTGGGCCGATAAATCCAGGTTTCCTCAAATGTCCAGAGAAAATCGTCCGCATTTTCATTGCCTTGGGTGGTGACAAACACCTCCACTCCTTCCTCATCCCGGAGAAATCCCGCGTCGATTATTTCCGGGGTGACAATCGGCCTGATTGGAGTAGACTCAAAAAGCTCGCCTGTACGCAACTCAATCTCAAGCCGATATTCCATATCCTCAGGCATATCCTGGGCAATCACGTAATTTCCCGGATCTTGCTCTGCCAAGGAATAGGTTCTTCCATTTTCATCAAAAAGAGTCACCCTCGCTCCGATCTCAGGGGCGAACGTAGTAGTCGCATCGATCGAAACAGTCCTGCTGAGCAACAACTCGCTGGTCAAGCCTTCGGTATCCAGATAGCCTTCTACTACCAAAGCAGAAACAGACTGCTGGGTAAATTCCGGCTCATAGGGCTCCCGGCATGCCAAAGCAAGGATCAGAAAGCTTAGAATGGAAAGGATTTTTCTCATCAGAACCTGAAATTGTAAGTAATAAATGGAATAGGCTCCGCAAAAATGGCCAGCTGATACCCCTGCAATTTGCCTCCTTCAGGCACATAATAGATCGAGTACGGATTGTCCCTACCCAGAATGTTGTAAACACCCAGTGACCAAGAGCTATGGGCAATTTTATTGACTTTGTGATTTCCTTCCAGATTGATCGAAAAGTCAAGTCGGAAATAATCGGGAATCCGCATGGCGTTTCGGTCTGAAAAATACACCCGCTCTGAACCTGCGTATTGAAACTTGGAAACCGGCAAAGTCACCGGTCGGCCGGTGCTGTATTTCCCAGCCAGCGTGGTATTAAATCTTCTGCTCAGCTCATAATTCAACACCAGATTGGCATTGTGTGGCTGGTCAAAATTGCTCGGATACCATTCCGAGCGGTTGATTTGCTCTTTTCGTTCGCTTGGATCTGTTTGCAAAAGGGATCGGCTATAGGTGTAGGCGATGGATCCGTTCAGTTTTCCTTGTGTTTTTTTAAGGTAAAGTTCCAATCCGTATGCTCTCCCCTTGGTCACCAACACATCCTGCTCAATGCGGTCATTCAGGACGATGGTTGCTCCGGATCGGTAATCCAGCAGATTTTCCATGGTTCGGTAGTAGACCTCAGCCGAAAACTCCAGCGTGTTGTTTTTCAGGTTTTGAAAATAGCCCAAAGCATACTGGATCCCGCGCTGCGGAGCAATGAACGCATCACTCAGCTTCCAAGTATCCGTCGGAGTAATCACCGAGGAATTGCTGAGCAGGTGGATATTTTGCCTCATGGTGTTCACTCCGGCCTTGATCGAAGACCAGTTGTTCAGCGCATATCGACCGGATAGTCTAAACTCCGGCCCATGGTAGGATTGCACCAGTTCTCCTGAATTGTAATTCGTCTCTCCCGTGATATTTTCTTCCAAATAGGGCTCACCGGGAGCATAGGTCGGCAAGGTCTGAGGACCAAAGTATCCGTACAAATTGTACCTCAGTCCTCCGGAGACCGTCCATTGGTCATTGATTTCAAATTCGTCACTGAAGAAAAGGGAAGTTTCCACTGCTTTTTCTGAAGCCACCTGATCAGGAATCACAATGCTTTCCGCTCCAAATGGAGCTATTTCTCCTGGATTCAGGTCATACCAAATGGAATGGACCCCGTAAGAAAAGATGTGTCGATCCCCTTTTTCCTGACGGAACTGGGCTTTGATAAATCGCTGTCGGATGTCAAAATTGTACTGGTAGGAGTTGAGCGGATTGTCCTCGCCCTGCACCTGAAAATCGTAGGCATCCTGTCCGGCAGAGAAGGTGGCCTCCACCCGATCATTGAAATAATGCGTCCAGGAGAGGGCAAAGTTTTGATTGGAATAACTGTAGACCGTATCCGGATCAAACTGGAATTCATCTTCACTGTAGTATCCCGTAAATCTCAGGCTGTTCTTTTCATCCAGGCGATGCTCTATGGTCCCGTTGAAATCCGCAAAAAATGCCCGACTGGCTCCGATGTCGGCGTTTTCCTCCAAATAGTCCAGCAACCAGTCCGAATAAGTCATCCTTGCCCCTACAATAAAGGTGGTATTTTTCCCGATGGGCCCATCCAGGCTAAGTCTGCTCGTCAAGGGTCCGATCCCTCCCGAACCTCCGATTTTGTCTGTCCGGCCTTGCTTGGGCGTGACTTGCAATACAGAAGAAAGTCTTCCTCCCAGACTGGCAGGAATTCCGGCTTTGTACAACTCCACCCCCTGAACCATATCGGAGTTTACCGCAGAGAAAAATCCGAATAAGTGGGAGGGATTAAAAAGGGTGTTTTGGTCAAATAAAATCAAGTTTTGATCGGCGGCCCCGCCTCTGACATTGAAGCCCACACTTGCCTCACCTGCGGTATTGACACCGGGCATGGTCAGAAGGCCTTTCACGATATCCACTTCCCCCATTACTGCAGGGAGCTTTCGCATCTGCTGGACAGTCATAGACTGGACGCCCATCTCGGGTCGGGAAACATTGGACAAGGCGCCCGATCGTACGACCACTTCATTGAGAGAAAATACCCCCTCTCCGATACTCATGTTCAATTCCCCGTCTCCTTGCAGATCGATTAGGCGCTGCTCGGTGTAGCCTCCGATATTCTGGACAAGTATGGTCTGATTTCCTTTTTGCAAAGTCAAGGCATACCGTCCTTCTTTATCGGTGATGGTCTGGATTTGATTGATCTTTTCGTAGACGATCGCTCCTTCGATGGGAGTGCCGTTTTCAAGGCTCAAAATCTGACCTTGGATTTTGGCTGTCCTTCCCTCCCCGCTTGGGACGCCGATGGTGTACCTTCTGTTTCTAACAAATTCGTCCTGCTGACTGAATTCCCCGCTTCCGTCGGATTGACCGGATTGACTGAAAAACGTCTCCGGAAAATCAACTGTCAGTTTTTGACCCTTACTGATGAATACTTCTCCTGCTGATGAGATGGTGTATTTGAGCTCGGTATTCAAAAAAATCTGACTGAGAATTTCCTCCAATTTGCTATTATCTGCCGTCAGATTCACGGTCAGATCCCGGATATCCGACTCCTTGTAATAAAACCGATAGGTGGATTCTTCCTCTACCTTTGCCAAAAACCGCTCAAAGGTAACTCCCGGAAAAAACCCGGATATGCGATCAGCTGTCTGTTGTGCTATGGAATAGTTAGAAACGAGCAAAAACAACAACATCACCCCCACAGTAAAATTTCTCATAGGTAACTTATTTTTCGGAGGGGTTGGCGACTAAAAATCGAAGGTAATTTTCCGGACTCTGCTTGAAATTCAAACTTCTGGACCGGAGTTGTTTTTTGGTTTCTTTGAGATCCAATCCCAAAATTTCGAACGCTTGGCTTCCTTTGCTGATCGGATAGAAGGTCCCCTCATGCCAAAGGAAGAAATCACTCTTCTCCACATAAATATCCGTGAATCGGGACATTTCCCGGTTGGATTTGGTGGTCTTATACCGCTTGGCCAAGGCGGTAAAGGTTCCTTCTCCCAACACTTGGTAGATTCCGTTTTGGTCTCGGAAATAGGCGGCATTATTTGGAAAAAAACGGAATTGGGCCCCATTGAAAAGCACGAATCCGTCAATCTTCTCCGGTTTGATCAGGATTTTTTGATTGAAAATGGGATGGAAAGTCACTAACTGATCCCGATAGCTGTCATAGAGCAAGGGAACATCGGGATACACAATCCCATTGATGCTCAAACTCCCCTCTTCAAATTGTCTGGAAGCGTAAAAAGGATCGCCCTGGATGAGCTTGGAAGCTTCCGCATATTGCCCGCCGGTGATGAGTTCCTGAAAGTAAGGCAAAGACTCCTTATATTCGGAAAGGTAGGCGAGATTCTCTCCAGCCACCTGTGCAAATCCACTGCTCACATAAATGCTCGTGATAAAAAGAAAAAACAGTATTTTTTGCATGTCGTAAAATACGATTCAAAATTTTAATGGATTGGATTTAATCAAAATATCTTTAAACGGCAATCGCCTTCTTTGAAAGGATAAAATCTCGTAATCGAAACTCCATGACCACCCGAAGAAACCTGTTAAAATCGCTGGCTCTCGCACCTATGGCGGTAGCCGCAAGCCCTTTGGTAGCCCAGACTACCGAAAAAAGAGAAAGCACCTTCAAGTATTCCCTCAATACCAGCACCATCCGGGGCCAAAAACTAACCTTGCCACAGATCATCGAACTGGCTGCACGGGCCGGATACGATGGCTTCGAACCCTGGATGATGGAGATCCAAGCCTATTTGAGCGAAGGAAAAACGCTTGCTTCGCTCAAGAAACTGGCCTCCGATGCCGGATTGGAGTTTTTTGACTGCATCGGCTTTCCCACTTGGATGGCGCAGGATGAAGCCAAAAGCAAAACAGGTTTTTCCCAAATGGAATCTGAAATGGGTATCCTTTCCGAATTGGGCTGTCCCCGGGTAGCTGCCCCCGCCATAGGAACGGATGCTCCCTTGGATCTGCTACAAGCTGGGGAAAAATACAAGCGACTCCTCGAGATCGGGCGAAAGACCGGGGTCATGCCGCAACTGGAATTTTGGGGAGCATTTCCTTCCTTCTTTCATCTCGGTCAGGCCATGGCCGTAGCCGCAGCTGCGGATGACAAGGACGCAAAAATCCTCGCTGACGTCTATCACCTGTTCCGGGGCGGTTCAGGCTTCGAAGGAATGAAAATGCTGGACGGACATGCGATTGATATTTTCCACATGAATGATTTTCCGAAGGAAATCCCGAGAACCGAACAGCAGGATAAGGATCGTGTATTCCCCGGAGACGGAGGCGCACCGATGCAGGACCTTGCCAATACGCTCAAATCCAAGGGAGGGCAAATCATCCTTTCCCTCGAACTCTTTAACCCTACCTACTACGCCATGGACGCGGAATATGTGATCAAGACGGGATTGGAGAAGATGAAGCGTTTTTTTGTTTAAATGGACTCAGCTGAAAAGGAAAATCCGGAATTCAGTTCCGGATTTTCCTTTTCGTATTTTCCCCCATCTAAGCATAGTCTATGATCTTTAAGAGTTGAGGTTCAATAAGGCCCGGGTGTTATTTGAAACTACACCCTACTATTTTTTGGAATTTGTAATTCCATTACCTCCACTAAGCGTAGTCTATTGGCTTTGAGGGTTGAAATTGAATTAGACGCTGGGTGTAATTTGTAATTACACCCTACTATTTTCTGGAATTTGTAATTCCATTTCTTCTACTGCACCCATTTCCTCATCCCGTAGGGATGACCTATGGGTAGATAAAATCCATCGCACCACTTATTCGACCCCGATTGGGGTCGTATTACATCTATCTCAATTCGTTTCTACCCATATTTGACCCGTACCGGGTCTATGGCTAGTTCCGTTCCAAGGAAGCAAAATTAACCCTTGCTAGGGATAGAAAATTCTTCCTGCAGCTAGATCGTTTTACCTGTAGATAGATTGTTCTACCTGTAGGCGGATCACTCCAGCATTTTGGTCCATCGTTCCTCCAAATTTGACAAACGTTCTTCTTGGGGGTAGAACGTTCCTCCATTTTGATAGAACGGTCTAC
>CAYONF010000009.1:42907-70033 GCA_964405255.1 uncultured Limnohabitans sp.
CTATTGGATCCTATTCTTATTCTCTCATTATCCAGCTAAAGCCGGAGGCAATTCAATCTTCCAATCTTTCCTTACCCAAACAAATCCGAACTCAGGTACCGGTCTCCACGGTCGCAGGTAATGCAGACAATGAGGCCTTCCTCCAATTCCTTGGAAAGTTCGATGGCGGCATGAAGTGCTCCTCCGCTGCTCATTCCGGCCAGAATACCTTCTTCTTTGGCCATTCTGCGGGTCATTTCCGTGGCCTGTTGCTGGCTGACATCGATCACCCGATCTACCCGGGAGGACTCGAAGATTTCCGGTAAAAACTCAGGTGTCCATCTTCGGATTCCCGGAATACTGGATCCATCGGTAGGCTGGGTCCCCACGATCTGAACAGTCGGATTTACTTGCTTCAGGAATCTTGACACCCCCATGATGGTCCCTGTCGTACCCATGGCTGAGACAAAGTGGGTGACTTTCCCGGCAGTATCTTTCCATATCTCCGGTCCGGTGGTAAAATAATGCGCCAGGTAATTGTCCGGATTGGCAAATTGATTGAGCATAAAATAGCCTTCTTCATCGCGCATTTGCTCCGCCAATACCCGTGAATATTCGATCGTTTTTGCCGCAGGCGTCAGAATCACTTTAGCTCCATAAGCTTCCATGGAAAGGACGCGCTCCTTGGTGGAATTATCCGGCATGATCAGGGTCATTTCCAGTCCGAGTACTTTGGCCACCATCGCCAATGCGATCCCGGTATTTCCACTGGTAGCCTCTACCAGTCTGTCCCCTCTTTTGATGTCTCCCCGATCCAAAGCGGATCGGATCATGTTGTAGGCAGCCCGGTCTTTGACACTTCCCCCGGGGTTTTGGCCTTCCATTTTACAGAAGATTTTGACTTTTGGATTGGTGGGAATATGCTCCAATTCCACCAAAGGGGTATTGCCGATCAGTTCAAAGAGTCTCATCGAAGTCATTTTTGAAAACGTAACGGTCTGTCACCAGGCCATCTTCGTGATGAACTTGAGTTTGGTAATAGACCTTGGAATTGGCAGGCACAGATTTGGTCAACCAGACATTGCCTCCGATCACGGAGTTTTTCCCGATGACTGTTTTCCCTCCGAGAATGGTCGCCCCTGCGTAGATGACCACATTATCCTCGATGGTCGGGTGACGCTTGAGATCCGCGTCAGCCTTGTCCACGCTAAGTGCACCCAAGGTGACGCCCTGATAAATTTTCACATGATGACCTATGACTGTCGTCTCACCGATCACTACCCCGGTCCCGTGATCAATGCAAAAGTATTGGCCAATTGCAGCACCGGGATGGATATCCACTCCGGTCCGGCTATGAGCAATCTCAGTAATCATTCTGGGAATCAGTTTGATTCCCAACCGATGAAGCAAGTTGGCAATCCGGTAAGCGGAAATGGCATAGAATCCCGGATAACTGCGCAGTATCTCTGTTTTTGATTTGGCTGCCGGATCTCCTTCGTACATGGCATCGACATCCTGATGGACCCAGTCAAATACCTGCTCCAGGCGATCAAAAAACTCCTGAGCCAAGACCATCCCCTCCCCATTGTGCAAATGCTTATTCCGGGTAAGGATTGCTCCCAATTGCTCCCGGAGTAGAATCAGTCGGGCGGCTACTTCTTCCTGACTTTTTGCTTTCTGCACCGCATATTCAGGAAAAAGTAAACCCAACAATTCCTCAAAAAACTGCTGGATGACTTTTGGAGACGGACAATCCGAGCACTCTTGGTGCGTCCGGAATATTTTGGAAACAAGGGAATTCATGGAGGAAAACAAGTACGTCTACAAGACAAAACCAACCCGTATTACATAAGGTTCAGCATAATACGAGCTTTCTCGATCGTAGAGGACATTGTACAAAAAGGTGAAGTTTGCACCTCCTCGGGAGCCAAATGGTGCAAAGTATCCTGCACCAAGGAACAATGCATTGGTCCATTTCCTTCGAAAATCTTCCGCGTTGAAGTCATAAGCTTCCCAATTGATGGATTCATATTCCGCGTGAAGAAAAATATTTGGAAGGACATTGTATCGCCCAAACATCCGACCTCCATACGAAGTCCCTTCAGAGCCCTGGAATCTTGAGTCGTCGTAATATTGGAAAGTAGCCCCTACTCCTCCCGATAAGCGTGGGGTGATCATCACTCCCACCAATGGAGAAACGTCAATCAGGGTTACTGTTCCAAACTGAAGTCCAAGATTTCCGCCAAAATACATTCTGTCCTTTAAAGGAGGCTTTGATTCCGTGTCAATTTCCCGCTGGGCAAAAGACTGGCTAGAAAAGAAAAAAAGGCCCATCAGGGCCAGCAAAAGCAGGTTACTTCTCAACAATGACATAAAGATCTTCGGTTGATTTCTTCATCAGGTATCTCTCACGTGCAAACTTCTCCAAGAGTTCAGGATTGCTCATCAATTCTTCCCGCTCAGCTTTGATCTTCTCTTTTTTCTCCTGGTAAAATTCCTTTTGATCTTCCAATTGGTTCAATTTCTGACTCAATCTAAAGTGGTTTACCAGATTATTGGAATCAATAAAAATCATCCAGAAGAGAAAAAACAGAGACGCCAGCACATAAAAATTGCGGCTGTACTTAACTAGTTTCTTCATAAAGGAAAATGATTTACGCGAATGAAGATACAAAAATGGTGCAAAAAAAACAGCCCGCGGTGGCGAGCTGTCTTACTTCATCCGATAAGGGATTCAATTATTTCAATCTGCCTTTGAATACGGCAGATTCACCCAATTGCTCCTCGATTCTGAGCAACTGATTGTACTTGGCCATACGGTCTGAACGGGAAGCCGAACCTGTCTTGATCTGTCCGCAATTGGTAGCCACTGCCAGATCTGCGATGGTAGAATCTTCCGTTTCACCGGATCTGTGGGACATCACCGCGGTAAATCCTGCCTTGTGCGCCATGCTGATGGCGTTTAGGGTTTCGGTCAAGGTACCGATCTGGTTTACTTTTACGAGAATGGAGTTTGCCGATTTTTCTTCGATTCCTCTCTTTAGGAATTTCACGTTGGTCACAAACAAGTCGTCACCCACCAGCTGGATTTTGTCTCCGATTTTGGCAGTAAGCATTGCCCAACCTGCCCAATCTTCCTCAGCGCAGCCATCTTCGATGGAGTCGATCGGATATTTTTCAGTCAGTTCAGCCAAATAAGCCACTTGCTCTTCTCTAGATCTGATCTTTCCGGTAGGTCCTTCAAACTTGGAGTAATCGTACTTGCCCTCTTTGTAGAACTCAGAAGAAGCACAATCCAGTGCGATCGTCACATCGTCACCAGCCTTGTATCCTGCTTTTGCAATCGCATCCAAGATACAACTCAAAGCTTCCTCAGTACCCCCGGAGAAGTTAGGTGCAAAACCACCTTCGTCCCCTACAGCTGTGCTGAGGCCTTTGTCATGAAGGATTTTCTTCAGGTTATGGAAAATTTCAGCTCCCATTCGGATCGCTTCTGAAAAGCTTGGAGCCCCAACGGGACGCACCATGAATTCCTGGAATGCAATCGGAGCATCAGAGTGAGAACCACCGTTGATGATGTTCAACATCGGAACGGGAAGGGTGTTGGCATTCACACCACCGATGTATCGGTAAAGGGGCTGTCCGGATTCCATAGCCGCAGCCTTAGCCACTGCCAATGAAACACCCAAAATGGCATTAGCACCTAATTTACTTTTGGTAGGAGTGCCGTCCAAATCAATCATGATCTGGTCAATGGTATTTTGCTCAAACACATCCATCCCTACCAGTTCAGGAGCAATGATGTCGTTTACGTTGGAAACGGCCTTCAACACGCCCTTTCCCAAATATTTGCTTTTGTCTCCGTCGCGGAGTTCTACTGCTTCATTTACCCCGGTGGAGGCACCGCTTGGTACGGCAGCTCGTCCGAAGGCACCGTTTTCGGTGACTACATCTACTTCTACGGTTGGGTTACCTCGGGAGTCAAGGATTTGTCTTGCATGAATTGATTGAATCAACGTCATAGTTTTAAAAGGTTTAGGAAAATTAGTTTTGATTGATTAGCTCAATGAATTCGTCGAAAAGGTATCGGGAATCGTGAGGTCCCGGAGAGGATTCCGGGTGATATTGTACAGAAAAGGCAGGTTTATTCTTAAGTCTGATTCCCGCTACGGTATTGTCATTCAGGTGTACGTGGGTGATTTCTACCTCAGGATTTTTCTCGGTATCCTCACGGACTACATTGAACCCGTGATTTTGGGAGGTGATTTCACTTTTTCCTGTCAAAAGATTTTTGATCGGATGGTTCAATCCTCTGTGGCCGTGGTGCATTTTGTAGGTTGAAATACCAACTGCTTCAGCCAGAAGTTGATGCCCCAGACAAATTCCGAAAACCGGCTTTCCCGTTTCCAAAATCTCTTTTACAGTATCCACTGCGTAATGCATGACAGCCGGATCGCCGGGTCCATTGGAAAGGAAGTAAGCATCGGGAGCCCAAGATTCCATTTCAGCCAATTGGGTTTTGGCTGGATAAACTTTGCAATAAGCTCCTCTGGAAGCCAGGTTTCGAAGAATATTCTTTTTGATTCCAAAGTCCAGACAAGCCACCTTCAATTTAGAATTTTCGTCACCGAAATAATAAGGCTCTTGTGTACACACGGTCGAGGAAAGTTCCAGCCCGTTCATGTCCGGCACTTTGTCCAGCTCTGCTTTTAAACCTTCCAAATTTCCTTCAAACTCGGAACTGATGATGGCATTCATTGCACCTTTAGACCGCAGGTGTCTGACCAATTTACGGGTATCGATATCGGCGATGCCGGTAATCCCATAATTCACCAGGTAATCCTGAAGAGAACCTGAAGCATCGAGACGGGAGAAGATCTCTGAAAAACTGTTTACCACAATCCCTGCAATGCAAGGATGATCGGATTCAATTTCATCCGGATGAACTCCGTAGTTTCCGATATGGGGGGTAGTCGTGACTACGATTTGCCCTGTGTAGGACGGGTCGGTGTAGATTTCCTGATAACCGGTCATTCCGGTGTTGAAGCAAATTTCACCACCGTTGGTTCCAGGTTTGCCAATTAGGGAACCATGAAATACTGTCCCATCAGCCAGAAGAAGAGTCGCTTTCTGTTTAATCATTTTTTTAAAGGTTGGCCAAAGTTAACCAATTCTTGGGAAGGAGGATAAATGGAATGGGTATAAAAAAAGGATTGAACGGGCGTCCAATCCTTTTGATAGTTAACGTGTTTTTCAACTTACTTTTCTTCGGTTTCGCTTTCAGTCGAAGCTTCCGGTGCACTAGGCGCTTCGGATTTTGCTTCAGTAACAGGAGCAGAAGTAACAGCAGGAGCGTCAGCAGCCTTACCAGTAGCTCTACGAGATCTTCTGGTAGTCTTTTTGGCAGGCTTCGCATCTTTCAGCATCAGTTCATTGAAATCTACCAGCTCGATGATACACATTTCAGCATTGTCACCCAGACGGAATCCAGTTTTGATAATTCTGGTATATCCTCCCGGACGAGTACCTACTTTTTCGATTACCTCACCGAAAAGAGCCTTGATGGCATCTTTGCTTTTAAGATAGGAAAAAGCAATACGTCTGTTATGTGTAGAATCTTCTTTAGCTCTGGTCACCAGAGGTTCTACAAACTTCTTCAATTCTTTAGCCTTGGCAAGCGTAGTGGAGATACGCTTGTGAAGAATCAGGGAAGTTGCCATGTTGGAAAGCATTGCCTTCCTGTGAGAGGCAGTCCTACCAAGGTGGTTAATTTTCTTACCGTGTCTCATTTTTTATTATTCTTCATCAAGTTTGTACTTAGAAATGTCCATCCCAAAGGTCAGACCTTTTTCCTGGATCAATTGCTCAAGCTCAGCGAGAGACTTCTTACCGAAGTTTCTGAATTTCATCATGTCTGAAATTTCAAGTCTGGCAAGATCACCAAGGGTTCTCACATCAGCAGCCTTCAGACAGTTGAACGCACGAACAGAAAGATCGAGATCGCTCAAGGATGTCTTAAGAAGCTTACGCATGTGAAGGAATTCCTCATCGATAGGCTCTGGTTCTGCTACACCGGTAGAATCAAGGACCATGGTCTGGTCAGAGAATAGCATGAAGTGCTGAATCAAAATCTTTGCAGATTCCTGAAGGGCTTTCTCCGGATGGATGGAACCATCTGTAGAAACTTCAAGGATCAGTTTTTCGAAGTCAGTTTTCTGCTCCACACGGGTATTTTCTACGCTGTACTTCACATTTTTGATTGGTGTGAAGATGGCGTCGATAGCAATTTGGCCAAATACCTGTTCTTTGGGTTTGGATTCTTCAGCTGGCAGGTACCCTCTTCCTTTTTCGATCGTCAATTCAATTTCGAAGTGCTTGGTCTCATCGATGTGACAAATTACCAACTCCGGATTGAGGATTTCGAAGGAAGAAGTGAACTTAGCAATGTCCCCTGCGGTAAAGACAGACTGATTTTTGATTTCGACAGTGATTTTTCCGTCAAATGCTTCGTGCACTTTTTTGAATCTCACCTGCTTCAGGTTCAAAATGATGTCAGTCACGTCTTCTACTACACCCTCAATGGTAGAGAATTCGTGAACCACTCCCGGGATCTTGATGGAAGTGATGGCGTATCCCTCCAAAGAAGAAAGCAATATTCTTCTCAGGGCGTTACCGATGGTAACTCCATAGCCTTTTTCGAGTGGTTTGAAAGTGAACAAGCCATGAAAATCATCGGCTTTTTCCATCACCACTTTCTCGGGCATTTGAAATGCTAGTATGGACATATATCTCGTTCTGGTTTTTAGCTGAAAATAGTAAAATATTACTTAGAGTAAAGTTCGACAATGAGCTGCTCCTTGATATTCTCCGGAATATCATCTCTGCCTGGTACACTGACGAATTTTCCTGTCAAAGAAGCATTATCCCACTCTAACCAAGGATATCTGTTTGCTGCTTTTCCGGACAGGCTGCTGGTGATTGCTTCCAGAGATTTAGAACGCTCTCTTACGGAAACTACATCGCCAGGCTTCAATGTATATGAAGGAATGTTTACCACTTCTCCGTTGACCAAGATGTGCTTGTGACCGACAAGCTGTCTTGCACCACGACGGGTAGGGGAAATTCCCAGTCTGTATACGGTGTTGTCCAAACGAGCTTCAAGAAGCTGAAGGAGGATTTCACCTGTAATACCGGACTTTCTGGAAGCAATGTCAAACATCTTAGCAAACTGTCTTTCCAACACTCCGTAGATGTATTTTGCCTTTTGCTTCTCAGCGAGCTGAACAGCATATTCGGACTGCTTCTTTCTTCTACCACGTCCGTGCATTCCCGGAGGATAGTTTTTCTTTTGAAGTGCCTTGCTGTGACCTTCGATTGCCTCTCCAAATTTTCTGGAGATTTTCGCTTTGGGGCCTGTATATCTTGCCATTCTGTTACCTTTTTAAAATTAAACTCTTCTACGCTTTGGAGGACGACAACCGTTGTGTGGCATAGGGGTAACGTCAATGATAGTCGTCACATCCAATCCTACATTTTGCAACGTTCTGATCGCGGATTCACGACCAGCACCTGGACCTTTTACAAACACTTCGATTTTTCTCAAACCTAAGTCGAAAGCAACTTGTCCACAGTTTTGAGCCGCCATCTGAGCAGCGTAAGGAGTATTTTTCTTAGAACCTCTGAATCCCATTTTACCGGCAGAAGCCCAAGAGATCACTTGACCTGCATTGTTGGTAATAGAGATAATGATATTGTTGAAGGAGGCTTTGATGTGTGCCTGACCTACAGCTTCTACCTTTACTACTCTTTTTTTACCCTTTGCTTTATCGTTTCTTTTCTGAGCCATAATCTAAATCAGGTTTTATTTAGTTGCCTTCTTCTTGTTAGCAACAGTCTTTCTCTTACCCTTCCTTGTTCTGGCGTTGTTCTTTGTGCCTTGACCACGTACAGGAAGTCCTTTTCTGTGTCTCAAACCTCTGTAGCATCCGATATCCATCAGACGCTTGATGTTCAATTGGATCTCTGACTTCAACACACCTTCGGTTCTGTATTCCTCGGAGATGATGGTACGGATAGCGGTGGACTCATCGTCATTCCACTCTCCGGCTTTTTTGTCAAAAGAGATTCCGGCCTTGCTCAGGATCGCTCTGGCGGCACTTCTTCCTATTCCGAAGATATAGGTAAGTCCAATTTCGCCGCGCTTATTGTCTGGTATGTCTACACCTGCAATTCTAGCCATGATTAACCTTGTCTTTGTTTATACTTAGGATTTTTCTTATTGATGACGTAAAGTTTTCCTTTTCTTCTGATCACCTTACAGTCAGCACTTCTCTTCTTAATAGATGCCTTTACTTTCATGTCAGTCTATTTATATCGATATACTATTCTGCCTTTTGTCAAATCATAGGGAGATAATTCCAACTTAACCTTATCTCCGGGAAGGATTTTGATGTAATTCATCCTCATCTTACCAGAAATATGAGCAATCAACTGATGTCCATTTTCTAGTTCTACTTTAAACATCGCGTTGGATAACGCTTCGATAATGGTTCCGTCTTGCTCGATAGATGTTTGTTTGGCCATATTAGAATTTAAAGATCTCTTCTATGTATTTATGGGTTGTCAAAACCTCAGTTTTATCCTCAAATATTGCAACCGTATGCTCGTAGTGAGCTGAAGGTTTCCGATCTGCAGTTCGGATAGTCCACCCGTCTCGTTCCTGTACGATATTTCGCGTACCCAGATTGATCATTGGCTCGATTGCAATCACCATCCCTGCCTTTAGCAGGATACCACTTCCTTTTTTTCCGTAATTAGGAACTTCAGGTGCTTCATGCAGCTTCCTACCCAAACCATGTCCTACCAGCTCTCTGACTACGGTGTAGCCTTTTGCTTCGACATACTTTTGAATAGCATGGCCGATATCACCTATTCGATTCCCAACTTCAGCTTGCTCAATTCCTAAATAGAGCGAATCTCGAGTGGCTTTTAATAACGCTAAGACAGAAGGGGAAACCTCACCAATGGGGTACGTATAAGCGGAATCGCTATGAAAACCTTGGTGAAAGACTCCACAATCTACTGAGATTATATCGCCATCTTTCAATTCATATCCACTTGGAAAACCATGAACAACTACTTCATTCACGGAAATACAAAGTGCAAAAGGGAAACCATTGTAACCTTTAAAGGAAGGTACTGCACCATGGTCCCTGATAAACTCTTCAGCAATCTTGTCAAGAAAAGAGGTCTTTACCCCTTCTTTGATATGTTTGGCAATTTCTCCGTGAGCTCTGCCAAGAATATCAGCACTGTTTTTAATCAACTGGACTTCTTCCGAAGTCTTATATTGAATCATATTAGGCTACTTGGTAATTAGAAGGGTTATTCTTCATATTACCGCTTTTCATCATCCCTTCGTAATGTCTCATCAGCAGATAGCTTTCGATTTGTCTCAACGTATCCATGATTACACCTACCATAATTAACAGGGAGGTACCACCATAAAACTGAGCAAATTCTCCACCTACACCTGCAATAATCGCCAAAGCAGGAAGAATGGCTACTGCAGCGAGTAACACTGAACCCGGAAGGGTAATTTTTGAAATGATGCTATCGATGAACTCAGAGGTAGGACCGCCAGGCTTGATACCAGGAACAAAACCACCATTACGTTTCATATCTTCAGCAATCTGCTCAGGATTAACCGTGATAGCAGTATAGAAGAAAGTGAAAATGATGATCAAGGAGGCAAACAACAAATTGTACTGCCAAGATGTGAAGTCACTGAATGTAGTTCCGATATAGTTAGCTATGTCACTTTCACCAGCCCAAATCTGTGCAATCAATGCAGGAACAAACATGAGGGACTGAGCAAAGATAATCGGCATAACACCAGAAGCATTCACTTTAATAGGAATGTATTGGCGCTGTCCGCCATATACTTTACCCCCTACCACTTGCTTTGCGTACTGAACCGGAATTCTTCTGGTTGCTTCGGTAAGAGCAATAACACCCACCACTACAAAGAACAATACCACAGCTTCAATAATCAGAAGCAACATTCCAGAGGAGCCTTTTTCAAGACCTTCAGCTATGATTGCACCCGGGAATCTTGAAATGATCCCAATCATGATCAGCATGGAAATACCATTTCCAATACCCTTCTCCGTGATTTTTTCACCCAACCACATGCAAAACATGGTGCCGGCAGACAATAAAACGAGAGAGCTGAACATGAAAAGAGAAGTACTAACCATTACTGCTCCAGTAGGAAGGATTGTTGCGGTAACGTATCCAATACCTTGTGCAATGGTGATGGCAATGGTCAGCACTCGGGTGATCTGGTTAATTCTCTTTCGCCCAGATTCACCTTCTTTTTGCATTTTTTGAAAATAAGGCACTCCGACAGTCAACAGCTGCAACACAATGGAAGCAGAGATATAAGGCATAATTCCGAGCCCGAAGATAGAAGCGTTGCTAAACGCACCTCCAAGAAAGGTATCAATCAAACCGAAAATCCCTTCAGGAGCTCCGCCCAATTTGGACGGATCGACACCGGGAAGCACGATGAATGAACCTAATCTGAAGATGATAAGAAACCCGATGGTATTCAGGATCCTAACTCTCAAATCTTCGATTGAGAAAATATTCTTAACTGTCGAAATAAACTTTTTCATTTACTTAAATCTTGTTTACAGTACCCCCTAGTTTTTCAATGGCTTCAACAGCAGAAGCCGAAAACTGATGGGCAGTCACGTCTAATTTGGCCTTGAGTTCACCGCCACCGAGAATTTTGATGCTGTCATTCTTCGAAGCAATCCCATGAGAAACCAAAGTTTCCATGTTGATTGCTGTAAGATTGAACTGCTCAGCTAGGCTTTGCAAGGTATCCAAATTTACTGGTTTGAACTCAACCCTATTGATGGATTTGAAGCCAAATTTAGGAACTCTTCTCTGAAGTGGCATCTGACCACCTTCAAAACCGATCTTAGATTTGTAGCCAGACCGGGATTTAGCTCCTTTATGACCTCTTGTTGAGGTTCCTCCTCTTCCAGAACCGGTACCACGACCAATTCTTTTGCGGTTCTTAGTTGAACCTTCTGCTGGAGTTAATGTATTCAGTTTCATAATTAAGCTTCCTCCACTTTTACAAGGTGATTCACTTTATTTACCATTCCAGCAATCTGCGGAGTATTTTCTACTACCACTGACTTGCTGATACGACCTAATCCAAGAGCAGTGATCGTTGCCTTCTGATCTTTTGGTCTGTCGATCGTACTTTTTACCTGTGTGATCTTGATCTTCGCCATGATGATTATCCGTTAAAGACTTTAGACATTTTCACACCACGCTGTTGAGAAACAGTGATTGCATCTCTAAGCTGAACCAATGCATCAATCGTCGCTTTCACTACGTTGTGAGGATTGGAAGAACCTTTTGATTTTGCCAAAACGTCCGTTACACCGGCACTTTCCAAGACAGCGCGCATCGCACCACCGGCGATAACACCTGTACCCGCAGCGGCAGGCTTGATCAACACTAGACCCCCACCGAATTTTCCAATTTGGTCATGAGGAATTGTACCTTTCAATACTGGAACTTTCACCAAGTTCTTTTTAGCATCTTCAATGCCTTTGGTGATTGCATCAGTTACTTCATTGGCTTTACCCAAACCGTAACCTACAACTCCCTGGCCATCTCCGACAACAACAATTGCTGAGAAGGAGAATCTTCTACCACCCTTTACCACTTTGGCAACTCGGTTGATAGCTACTACTTTCTCTTTTAATTCTGTATCTGTAGCCCTAATGGGTTTTCTTCTTACTTGAGACATAACGATTAGAATTTAAGGCCCCCTTCTCTGGCGCCGTCAGCCAAAGCTTTTACATTACCATGATACAAGTAGCCATTTCTATCGAAAACTACTTCAGATACGCCATTAGCGATGGCTCTTTCGGCAAGTTTTTTACCTACTTCTTTGGATACTCCCACATTAGTATTGGCTTTGGATCCAAGTTCTTTGGAAGAAGCCTGTGCAAGAGTCTGACCCTTGAGATCATCCACCAATTGAGCATAAATGCCTGTATTGCTTTTGAATACTGACAAACGAGGTCTGGAATCGGTACCGGAAATCTTTCTTCTGATACCCTGCTTGATTCTAAGTCTTCTGGAATTCTTATTAAATGCCATAACCTATTATTTTTTACCGGCAGTTTTACCAGCCTTACGTCTAACTTGTTCACCAACGAAGCGCACACCTTTTCCTTTGTAAGGTTCAACCTTACGTAGGGATTTGATTTTTGCAGCTACTTGTCCGATCAACTCTTTGTCGATACCTTCCAATGTGATCAATGGGTTTTTACCTTTTGGAGTCTCTGTTTTAAGAGAGATTTCATTTGGCAAAGCCATGAAAATACTGTGAGAATAACCTAAGCTAAGCTCCAGTACCTGACCTTGATTGGAGGCTTTGTAACCTACACCAACCAATTCCAAATCTTTCTTGTATCCTGCAGATACACCAATCACCATATTGTTGATCAATGCTCTGTAAAGACCATGCATAGATTTGTGTCTTTTGGAATCAGTAGGTCTAGTAAGGACAATTTCATTTCCTTCTACCTTCACCTGAATATCCGGATTCACATCCTGCTTCAGTGTACCCTTTGGACCTTTAACAGTGACAGTTCCATGAGCCGTCACGTCTACAGTAACACCGCCGGGTATATTTATTGGTTTTTTACCTATTCTAGACATGATAGTAAATTAATATACGTAGCAAAGTACTTCGCCACCGATACCTTCGGTACGGGCTTCTTTGTCTGTCATCACACCCTTCGAGGTGGATACTATGGCGATGCCGAGGCCATTGATAACTCTTGGGAGTTCATCGTGCTTGGCGTATTTTCTCAAACCTGGCGTACTAACTCTTTCAAGGCTTACGATAGCGTTTTGCTTGGTAGCAGGGTTGTACTTCAAAGCGATTTTGATGGTACCCTGAGGTCCATTTTGTTCAAACTTATAGTTTTGAATGTATCCTTTGTCGTGCAATACTTTCGTAATCTCCTTCTTGATGTTAGAAGCAGGTATCTCAACGATTCGGTGAGAAGCCTTGATGGCATTTCTCAACCTGGTCAGATAATCAGCTATTGGATCAGTCATGGTATTTATAGTCTAGCTCCACCCGATTTGGGCGTGCAAAGTTACGAATTGATTTTTAGAATAAAAACTACTGTCGTTATTTTACCAGCTTGACTTAGTAATCCCAGGAATCTTGCCTGCTGAGGCCATTTCTCTGAAGGTTACCCTGTTGATACCAAACTTTCTCATGTAGCCTTTTGGACGACCGGTGAGTTTGCATCTATTGTGAAGTCTTACCGGTGAAGCATTTTTCGGCAATTTATCAAGCGCTTCGTAATCACCGGCTGCTTTCAGCTCAGCTCTTTTCTTAGCATACTTGGCTACCAGATGCTCTCTTTTTCTCTCGCGAGCTTTGATGGATTCTTTTGCCATGATTATTCTTCTTTATTTTTATTAGCGAACGGCATTCCGAAAGCTTTCAACAATGCATAGCTTTCTTCATCTGTCTGAGCAGTAGTCACGAAAGTGATGTCCATACCTGAGATTCTGTTGACCTTTTCGATAGAAATCTCAGGGAAGATAATCTGCTCTGTCACACCAAGTGTATAGTTACCTCTTCCGTCAAATCCTTTATCCGAGATCCCTTTGAAGTCACGTACACGTGGAAGTGCCACAGTCATCAAACGGTCCAAAAACTCGTACATTTTTTCACCTCTCAAAGTAACTTTTGCTCCGATTGGCATACCTTCTCTCAACTTGAAGTTAGAGACGGCGATCTTTGCCTTTGTAGCAACAGCTTTCTGACCGGTGATCAACGAAAGTTCTTCCACCCCCTGATCAACCAATTTCTTGTCTGCAACAGCTGCACCGATCCCCTTGTTGAGGACGATTTTGGTCAACTTTGGAACTTGCATAACGGAAGAGTATTGAAACTTCTCCTTCAAAGCCGGAACGATATCGCTCAGGTACTTATCTTTCATTCTTGGATTAGCCATTGATCACCTCCCCGGTTTTCTTTGAATATCTCACTAGTTTACCGTTTTCCCCTTGCTTGCGACCTGTTCTGGTGGCTTCTCCTGTCTTAGGATCTACCAGCATCAGATTACTGATATGCAAGGCTGCCTCTTTCTTATCGATACCGCCTTGAGGCTTGGCTGCAGTAGGCTTCACGTGCTTGGTGATCATATTGATCCCTTCTACGATGGCTCTTCTTTTTTCAGTATCAACAGAAAGCACTTTGCCAGTTTTGCCTTTGTCATCACCTGAGATCACCTTGACGGTGTCACCGGTTTTGATGTGCAGCTTAGGCTGCTTATTGAATTTTCTTTCCATGATTAGAGTACTTCAGGGGCCAAGGAAATGATTTTCATGAACTGCTTTTCTCTAAGCTCTCTGGCCACGGGTCCGAAGATACGTGTACCTCTTGGCTCGTCGTTGTTGTTTAACAACACGGCAGCATTGTCTTCAAATCGGATGTATGATCCGTCTTTTCTACGGATTTCCTTTTTGGTTCTTACAATTACCGCTTTGGAAACGGTACCTTTTTTCATGTTGCTGGAAGATAGGGCTGACTTTACGGTCACGACTACTTTATCACCGATGGAAGCATATCGCTTACCAGTTCCTCCCAACACACGGATGACCAATACCTCTTTGGCACCGGAATTATCCGCAACGCTTAGTCTGGATTCTTGCTGTATCATGATTACTTAGCCCTTTCAATAATTTCAACTAATCTCCAACGCTTGTTTTTGCTCAGCGGACGAGTTTCACTGATTTTAACGATGTCACCTGGATGACACTCGTTGTTCTCGTCATGAACCATAAATTTGGTGGTCTTCGCAACAAACTTTCCGTAGATCGGGTGCTTCACTTTACGTTCCACAGCCACGGTACAGGACTTTTCCATTTTGTTGCTTACGACTTTACCAATTCGTTCTTTGCGAAGATTTCTTTCAATCGTAGCCATTTTCTTTTCTGTTAGCTAGTTATTTGGAAGCTAATGCGGTCTTCAATCTTGCGACCAGACGCTTAGCTTCTCTGATTCTGTTAGGATTCTCAATTGGAGAAATCGAATGAGCAAACTTCAATTTGCTCAGATTCTCCTGCTCTGCGACAATTCGCTCTGCGATCTCACTTACGGAAAGTGATCTGATTTCAGTATTTTTCATAGTCTCTGATTATTCAGCGTAATCTCTACGAACAATAAATCTTGTACTTACGGGTAGCTTCTGCTGCGCAAGTCTCAACGCATCCTGAGCAATCTCCAGGCTCACGCCTGTAGCTTCGAAAAGGATTGTACCTGGCTTGATAACGGCCACCCAGTATTCCGGAGCACCTTTACCTTTACCCATACGAACCTCTGCGGGCTTTTTGGTGATCGGCTTGTCAGGGAAAATCCTGATCCAAACCTGACCTTCTCTCTTCATAGCTCTTGTCATGGCAATACGTGCTGCCTCGATCTGGCGAGAAGTAATCCATCCTGGCTCAAGGGATTTGATGCCAAAGTTGCCAAAAGAGAGTTCAGCCCCCCTAGTTGCAAGGCCTTTGACACGGCCCTTGTGCATTTTCCTAAATTTCGTTCTTTTCGGCTGTAACATGATTTCTCACTTATTCGGTGAAAATAGTTATTTCTTATTTCTGCGTCTTGGACCGTCTTTTTCTCTTCCTTTCGGAGCTGGACCTCGCTGAGCTTTTGGCTCATTGGCAGCACCTTGGTTGGGAGACAGGTCTCTCTTTCCGTACACTTCACCTTTGAATATCCACACTTTGATCCCGATGATTCCGTACACCGTAAGTGCCTCGGAGATCGCATAATCAATGTCGGCTCTCAGGGTGTGGAGAGGAATTCTTCCCTCTTTGTACATTTCGGAGCGGGCCATTTCGGCTCCACCCAGACGACCAGAAAGCTTAACTTTAATTCCTTCCGCTCCCACTCTCATGGATGCTGCGATGGCTTGCTTCATCGCTCTTCTGAAGGAAATTCTAGCTTGAAGCTGCTGTGCGATAGATTCACCTACCAACTTTGCATCCAGTTCAGGACGCTTGATTTCGAAGATATTGATTTGAATATCTTTGTTGGTGATCTTCTTAAGCTCTTCTTTCAGCTTATCTACTTCGGCTCCGCCTTTACCAATTACTACTCCCGGACGAGCGGTATGGATAGTCAAAGTAATTCTCTTAAGCGTACGCTCAATGATTACTTTGGCAATACCTCCCTTAGGGATTCTGGCAAGGACATACTTACGGATTTGCTGATCTTCGTATAGTTTTTCGGCAAAGTCTTTCCCACCATACCAGTTGGAATCCCAGCCTTTAATTACACCAAGTCTAAATCCTACTGGGTTAATCTTTTGTCCCATAGTCTTTCTTAATTTGCCTTTTCGTTTGTTTGTACTTGATCAGCGGTAACGTCTCCGGCGTTGAAAGCGTCAACAACGAGTGTTACATGATTAGATCTTTTGCGGATTCTATGACCTCGTCCCTGCGGAGCAGGTCTCAGTCTCTTGAGGGATCTACCTTCGTCAACCATGATGGTCTTTACGAAAAGGTCAGCCTCCTCAAGTTTTGCATCAGGGTTTTTTGCCTGCCAGTTGGCTACAGCTGAAAGGAGAAGCTTCTCCAATTTCATCGCTCCGTGGTTGGGAGTGAATTTCAAAATGCTGAGTGCCAAACCTACTCGCTTACCTCTCACGAGGTCAGCCACAAGGCGCATTTTGCGCGGAGAAGTAGGAACGTTTTTTAATCTTGCTATTGCTTCCATGATTATCTCTTTCCTTTATCTTTTTTAGCAATGTGGCCTCGGAAGTTTCTAGTCGGAGCAAATTCACCCAGCTTGTGACCTACCATGTTATCTGTGACAAACACAGGAATAAACTTGTTGCCGTTATGCACAGCGAAGGTATGTCCCACGAAATCGGGAGAAATCATAGATCTTCTTGACCAGGTCTTGATGACAGATTTCTTGCCTGACTCGTTCATGGCATCTACTTTCTTCACCAAGTGGTGCTCGATATAAGGACCTTTTTTTAATGAACGTGCCATAATTATTTAGATCTTTTGCTGATGATGAACTTGTTTGAATACTTCTTGGGCGCTCTGGTTTTCTTGCCTTTTGCAAGGAGACCTTTACGGGATCTTGGATGACCACCTGAAGATCGGCCTTCACCACCACCCATAGGGTGATCTACAGGGTTCATTGCCACACCTCTTGTACGAGGTCTGATTCCAAGCCATCTCTTACGGCCTGCTTTACCAAGCACCACGTTCATGTGGTCACCGTTGGATACAGTTCCCACTGTAGCCATACAAGCACCCAAAACGAGTCTCATCTCGCCAGAAGGCAGTTTCACAGTCACATATTTTGAATCACGCGCTACGATCTGTGCATAACCACCGGCACTTCTGGCCATGGCTCCACCTTTACCTGGCTTCAATTCCACGTTGTGTACAATAGTACCCATCGGGATGTTTGCCATTGGCATGGCGTTGCCCACTTCTGGAGCAACTTGCTCACCGGAAATCACTGTTTGCCCTACTTGCAAACCTTCCGGAGCGATAATATAGGCCTTTGCACCGTCTGCGTAGTAAAGCAGGGCAAGACGTGCCGTTCTGTTTGGATCGTACTCGATAGCCTTTACGGTAGCCGGTACACCAAACTTATTTCTCTTGAAGTCTACAATTCTGAGTCTTCTCTTATGACCACCACCGATGTAGCGAGCGGTCATTTTGCCTGTATTATTTCTACCGCCTGACTTCTTGATAGGAGCAAGGAGTGATTTTTCCGGCTTTGACTTGGTAATCTCGTCAAAAGCAGGAGCCACTCTGAATCTTGTTCCTGGAGTTACAGGCTTCAACTTTTTAATTGCCATGATATTGATTCAATTAAATTTCTCCGTAAAAATCAATTACCTCACCATCAGCTACCTGCACGATTGCTTTTTTGAAAGCATTGGTGAAGCCTGATACGATCTTGTTCTTAGTGTAGCGGGTCTTATGCTTCGCAGCATAGCGCATGGTACGAATAGATACCACTTTTACACCGTACGTTTTTTCTACAGCATTTTTGATCTGCGTCTTGTCAGCGGTTTTCTCCACGATAAATCCGTAGGTACCTTTCTCGTTGCCAGCGGAGACCTTTTCTGTAATCAAAGGCTGCTTTAGAATATCCATTGTCTTATTTCGATAAAATGGTTTCCAATTTACTTACAGATCCTTCGCACAGTACCAGATGGTCGGCATTGAGGAGTTGGTAAGTATTCACATCATTCACAGTCACAACTTTCGCCTTTGGAAGATTTCTGCTGGACAAGAACACGTTCTTGTTGTCTTCTGGAAGTACCAATAAGGTCTTCTTGTCAGAAAGAGAAAGTCCATTCAACAGGGCAATGTAGTTTTTGGTCTTTGGAGCTTCGAATGAAAGATCTTCCAATACCACCAGGCTATTTTCAATCACTTTGTAAGAAAGTGCTGATTTACGAGCCAACTGCTTTACTTTTTTATTGAGTTTGAAAGAGTAGTCTCTTGGCTTTGGGCCAAATACTCTACCTCCACCACGGAAGTTAGGTGCCTTCAAAGATCCCGCACGGGCACCACCGGTACCTTTTTGCTTCTTGATCTTTTTGGTAGAACCTGCTACTTCATTTCTTTCTTTTGATTTGTGAGTTCCCTGTCTTTGGTTAGCCAGGTACTGTTTCACATCCAGGTAGATTGCGTTATCGTTTGGTTCGATTGCAAAGATTTCGTCAGAAAGAGTCACCTTTCTACCTGTATCTTGTCCTTTATGATTGATTACTGCTAATTCCATGGCTTATTTCTCAAGAATTACGAAAGAGTTTTTAGGACCAGGTACTGAACCAGAAACCAACAAAAGGTTTTGCTCAGGATAAACTTTCAACACGCGAAGGTTGATTACTTTCACTCTGTCCCCTCCTGTTCTACCGGCCATTCTCATGCCTTTGAATACTCTGGATGGCCAAGAACATGCACCAATGGAACCTGGGTGTCTCTGTCTGTTGTGCTGACCGTGAGTTTGTCCACCCACACCACCAAAACCGTGACGCTTCACCACACCCTGGAAGCCTTTACCTTTTGAAGTACCGATCGCATCGACGAAGTCCCCTTCTACGAATACTTCTCCTGCACTTACCGTCTTTCCGAGCTCCACTTGGCCTTCAAACTCGACCCTGAAGTCACGGAATTCAACAACTTTCTGCTTTGGCGTAGTACCGGCCTTTTTAAAATGACCGATCAGAGGCTTGGGAGTGTTTTTCTCCTTTCGCTCTCCGAATGCCAACTGCACTGCGTTGTACCCGTCTGTTTCAACGTTTTTTACTTGCGTCACTACGCAAGGACCAGCTTCTATTAGCGTGCATGCGACGTTACGCCCATCGGCACTGAAAATGCTAGTCATTCCTACTTTTTTACCTATAATACCAGACATCTTGAATAAGATAATTTGATAATCCACAAGTGATTACGCACTTGGGCCCTTTTTAAGGACTGCAAAGTTACTGAAATAATATTTGGCAGCAAATCCCAACTCTAATATTTTCAAACATTTAGAAATAATTTGATTTGGCAGGAACCTTTTGGCGAATTCCAGTACCAAACAAAATTTCATTCCAAGCATAAAAAACAAAAGGCCTGCAGGAATTGCAGGCCTTTTGAATTCGATTGAAGGTTCTGTCACACTTTGATTTCTACATCCACTCCGCTTGGAAGTTCGATTTTCATCAAAGCATCCACAGTCTTGGAGGAGTTGGAATAGATATCCACCAGTCTCTTGTAAGTACACAATTGGTACTGATCTCTGGCTTTCTTGTTTACGTGAGGAGACTTCAATACGGTGAATTTCTCCTTTTTGGTAGGCAAAGGAATAGGTCCAACTACTACCGCGCCAGTGGCTTTCACAGCCTTCACGATCTTCTCTGATGACTTGTCCACCAGGCTATGATCGTATGATTTTAGTTTTATTCTGATTTTCTGGTTCATTTTCTTGAAGATTAGGCTTTTTCACCTTTTACTTTAGCAATTACCGCTTCGGCAATGTTGCTTGGAACTGGCTCATAGTGAGAGAATGTCAAAGATGCAGTCGCTCTACCTGAAGTGATGGTTCTCAAGTCAGTCACATAACCGAACAACTCAGACAAAGGAACGCTGGCTTTAACAACGGTGGAAGTACCTTTGGTATCCATCCCTTTCATCAAACCTCTTCTTCTGTTCAAGTCACCTGTGATCGGACCGGTATATTCATCCGGAGTCACCACATCAACAGCCATGATAGGCTCCAACAACTGTGGCTTACACTTCTTAGCAGCTTCTTTGAAACCGATTCTGGCAGCCAATTCGAATGAAAGTGCATCGGAGTCCACATCATGGTAAGAACCGTGGAACAATCTCACTTTCATCGATTCGATCGGATAACCTGCCAATGGACCGTTTTTCATTGCTTCTTGGAAGCCTTTCTGAACTGGCTGGATAAATTCCTTAGGAATCACACCACCTACGATGCCATTGACAAAGTCAAGTCCTGGCTTGATTTCACCTGTTTCAGGATCTGGATCTTTTGGACCCAATTCGAAGACGATATCGGCAAATTTACCTTTACCACCGGTCTGCTTCTTGTAAACTTCTTTGTGCTCTACTGAACCAAACAAAGCTTCCTTGTAAGCTACCTGAGGAGCTCCTTGGTTGATCTCAACCTTAAATTCTCTCTTCAGACGGTCGATGATGATTTCCAGGTGAAGTTCTCCCATACCTCTCAAGATGGTCTGACCAGTTTCGTGGTCAGTATTTACCTGAAGGGTTGGATCTTCTTCTACCAATTTTGCGATCGCCATACCCAGCTTATCTACGTCAGCTTGAGTTTTAGGCTCAATCGCATATCCGATAACCGGCTCAGGGAACACCATGGATTCAAGAACTACTTTACGCTTTTCGTCGCAAAGAGTATCACCCGTTTTGATGTCTTTGAAACCTACCACCGCTCCGATGTCACCCGCTACCAATCGTTCGATTTGGTTTTGCTTGTTGGCGTGCATCTGAAACACTCGGGAGATACGCTCCTTATTTCCAGAACGGCTATTGAATACGTAGGAACCAGACTCCAAAACACCAGAGTATGCTCTTACGAAACAAAGGCGACCTACGAATGGGTCGGTAGCAATCTTGAATGCCAAACCGGTGAACGGCTCGCTTTCACTTGGAGAAATTCTTACTTCCTCCTCTTCGTTGTCCAAAGAGTGTCCGATAATATCATCCTTGTCCAATGGAGAAGGAAGCAATTCCATCACCAAGTCAAGCATGGTCTGAACACCTTTGTTTTTGAAGGAAGAACCACAAACCATCGGAACGATTTTCATATCGATGGTGGCTGCTCTCAAAGCCTTCAGAATTTCCGCCTCAGTAATGGAGTTTGGATCATCGAAGAATTTCTCCATCAATGATTCGTCATACTCAGCGACAGCTTCGAGCAAATGCTCTCTGTACTGAGCGACTTCTTCCTCCATATCTTCAGGGATTGGAACTACTTCATAGGTCATTCCCATGTCGTGTTCGTTCCAGATAATTGCGCGGTTGTTGATCAGGTCAACCACACCACGGAATTTATCTTCGGCACCGATTGGAAGCTGCAAAGGAACGGCATAAGAGCCGAGCATTTCCTTTACTTGCTTACAAACTGCCAAAAAGTTTGCGCCTGCACGGTCCATTTTGTTTACGAAACCGATTCGAGCTACTTTGTAATTATCAGCTAATCGCCAGTTGGTCTCAGACTGTGGCTCAACACCATCCACAGCACTGAACAGGAAAACAAGACCATCAAGGATTCTCAGGGAGCGGTTTACTTCTACAGTAAAGTCCACGTGACCTGGAGTATCGATGATGTTAATTTGATATTGGTTGCTTCTATAATTCCAGAAAACGGTAGTAGCAGCTGAGGTGATTGTGATTCCTCTTTCCTGCTCCTGCGCCATCCAGTCCATGGTAGCTGCACCTTCGTGTACCTCACCGATTTTGTGGGACTTTCCGGAATAAAACAGGATACGCTCAGTAGTAGTGGTCTTACCTGCATCAATGTGCGCAGCAATACCAATATTTCTGGTAAATCTTAAATCTCTTGCCATCCTAATTAAAATCTAAAGTGTGAGAATGCTTTGTTGGCTTCGGCCATTCTGTGCGTATCATCTTTCTTCTTCACAGCGGCTCCTTCGCCTTTTGCTGCTGCGATGATTTCGCCTGCCAATCGGTCCATCATGGTTTTCTCACCTCTTTTACGTGCATAGGCGATCATCCACTTGATACCAAGTGACATTTTTCTTTCAGGTCTGACTTCCATAGGAACCTGGAATGTAGCACCACCAACTCTACGACTCTTCACCTCAACGGATGGAGCAATATTGTTAAGCGCTTTTTTCCAAACTTCAAGACCATTCTCACCTACTTTGGATTCTACTTTTGCTACTGCATCGTAGAAAATGTTGTAAGCAATACTCTTCTTCCCATCGACCATCAGACAGTTTACAAACTTGGTCACCAAAGTGTCATTAAACTTTGGGTCTGGAAGAATATATCTCTTCTTTGGTTTCGCTTTTCTCATTTCTTTTGAATGTTTTTAATTATTTCTTTTTTGCCGGAGCGCCTTTGGTAGGAGCTGCTGGAGCACCTTTGCCAGCTTTCGGTCTTTTAGCACCGTACTTGGAGCGACCTTGCTTACGGTCTTTTACCCCTGCAGTATCCAATGCACCTCGGATGATGTGATATCTCACACCCGGAAGATCCTTTACACGACCACCTCTGATCAATACGATAGAGTGCTCCTGCAGATTGTGACCTTCACCAGGAATGTAAGCGTTCACTTCTTTCCCGTTCGTCAATCTTACCCTTGCCACCTTTCTCATCGCAGAGTTAGGTTTTTTAGGGGTCGTAGTGTATACCCTGGTACAAACCCCTCTACGCTGTGGACATGCATCCAAGGCTCTAGATTTTGATTTGATTTCCAGTGTATTTCTACCTTTTCTTACTAGTTGTTGAATAGTAGGCATTAACTGATAAAATTTAGTTTTCCTGTAAACTGTTAAATTTTGGACTGCAAAGGTATAGAATCTAATAAGAGTAACAAAATTAAGCAGTTATATTTTTGTTATGCCTCTCCCGGCTTTCCAAAGGAAATTGGAAAAGAGGGAGCTCCTCCGCCTTGATTGATTTTTCCAAAAGCAGCTTCGTACTTTTCGATGTTGTCTTTCAAAGCCGCAAGCAATCTTTTGGCATGATCCGGGGTGACGATAATTCGTGATTTTACTTTTGCCTTGGGTACTCCTGGCATCAATCGGATGAAGTCAATCACAAACTCCGAATTGGAATGGGCTATCATTGCCAAATTGGAATAGGTCCCTTCTGCCACTTCCTCAGAAAGTTCGATGTTGATCTGTTGATCTTGTCTTTTGTTGTCTTCCATATTTTTTGGATTAAAAAAAGGCCTGTACACAACATACAGGCCTTTCGTGTTCTCAATCAAATTTGATTAAAGGATAGCTTCGCTGGATCTTCTGGAGGAAGTTCTTTCCATATTTTCGGAAAGCTTATCGTATTCTTCCTGAGAACCTACGATCAGATTTTGCAATCTTCGCTGTCCTGTACCGGCAGGGATCAGGTGACCTACGATTACGTTTTCTTTCAAGCCCAACAATTCGTCACGCTTACCTCTGATGGCTGCTTCAGAAAGTACCTTGGTAGTTTCCTGGAAGGAAGCAGCTGAGATAAAGCTTTCTGTACCCAAAGAGGCAGCAGTGATACCTTGCAAAGTTGGAGCAGAAACCGCAGTCTCGGCATCTCTTACCTGAACAAGCTTCAGATCTTTACGCTTCAAGCTGGAGTTTTCGTCTCTCAATCTTCTGGCTGAAATGATCATTCCCGGCTTCAAGGTAGAGGAGTCACCGGCATCCATGACCACCTTCTTATCCAGAATGTTGTCGTTTTCCTCACGGAATGCCCACTTATCTACAATCTGTCCCTGTAGGAAATTAGTATCTCCGGCATCGAGAATCTCCACTTTCTGCATCATCTGAGACACAATCACCTCAATGTGCTTATCGTTGATCTTCACACCCTGAAGTCGGTATACTTCCTGAATCTCATTCACCAAGTACTCCTGAACTGCAGTTGGTCCTTTGATCGAAAGGATGTCATTTGGAGTAATAGCTCCATCAGACAAAGGCTCACCGGCACGGATGAAGTCATTCTCCTGAACCAAGATGTGCTTGGAGAGCGATACCATGTATTTCTTAATCACCCCGTCTCTTGACTCGATGATGATTTCTCTGTTACCACGCTTGATACCTCCGTAAGTTACCACACCGTCGATTTCGGAAACCACAGCCGGATTGGATGGGTTACGTGCTTCAAACAATTCAGTAACTCGTGGAAGACCACCGGTGATGTCTCGAGTTTTACCCACAGATCTTGGAATTTTAACCAGGATTTGACCGGCTTTCACTTTATCACCAGCCTCGACAGCAAGGTGAGCTCCTACCGGAATATTGTAAGCCTTAGTCTCGCCACCGTAATTGATGACGATCGCAGGGTTCTTGGTTCTGTCTTTAGTTTCAATGATTACTTTCTCACGGAAACCAGTCTGATCATCAGCAACCTCCTTGTAAGTGATCCCTTCTACGATCGCTTCGAATTCTACTTTACCGTCAAATTCAGAAAGGATGACCGCGTTATATGGATCCCAAGTACAAAGCGACTGCCCTTTGGAGATCTTTTGACCGTCTTTCACATTCAACAACGCACCATAAGGAACGTGGTTTGAAACCAAAGTTTTGCCAGTTTTCGCTTCGTTGATTTTGATTTCACCGGAACGTCCCATGACAATAGTGATTGGCTCACCGTCTTTATTGGTCGTTTCGATAAATCTCAATTCTTCCTCGAATTCGATCACCCCGTCAAATTTCGCATTGATAGAGGCATCAACCGCCATGTTGGAAGCAGTACCACCCACGTGGAATGTTCTCAAGGTCAACTGAGTACCTGGCTCACCGATAGACTGAGCTGCAATAACACCCACAGATTCACCTGCCTGCACCATTTTACCGGTTGCCAAGTTTCTACCGTAGCATTTCGCACAAACTCCTCTTCTGGTTTCGCAAGTCAAGACGGATCTTATTTCTACCTCTTCGATAGCAGATTCATCGACCAACTTGGCTACTTCGTCACCGATTTCAACACCGGCTGGGATGATCAATTTATCAGTAATCGGATCATACACATCGTGTACAGATACCCGGCCCAAAATTCGTTCAGAAAGTGGCTCAACGATTTCGTCGTTGTCTTTCAAAGGCTGGACAACGAGACCTCTCAACGTACCGCAATCCTCTTCGGTCACGATCATATCCTGAGCAACGTCCACCAAACGACGGGTCAAATATCCCGCATCGGCAGTTTTCAAGGCCGTATCGGCAAGACCTTTACGTGCACCGTGAGTAGAGATGAAGTACTCCAATACATCAAGACCTTCTTTGAAGTTGGAAAGGATAGGGTTTTCGATGATTTCACCGACTGAACCTTGAAGGTTTTTCTGCGGCTTGGCCATCAGACCTCTCATACCACCCAACTGACGGATCTGCTCTCTGGAACCACGAGCTCCGGAGTGCATCATCATGTAGATGGCGTTGAATCCTTGCTTATCCTCCTCCATTTTCTTCATCAGATTGTTAGTCAAATGAGAATTGGTACGAGTCCAAATATCAATTACCTGGTTGTAACGCTCGTTGTCGGTGATCAGACCCATGAGGTAGTTGTTCCAAACTTGGTCTACTTCCTCTTTCGCCTTGGCGATCATTGGCTCTTTCTCCGCAGGGATGATTACGTCATTCAGACCCATGGACAAACCGCCTTGGTAAGCCATCTGGAATCCGAGATGCTTGATGTCATCCAAGAATTGAGCTGTACGGGCAATACCGCACACTTTAACTACCTCTGCAATGATCTGCTGCAGTTTTTTCTTGGTCAAAAGCTCATTGACATAACCTACTTCCTCAGGAACGAACTGGTTGAAGATCAATCGACCCGCAACAGTTTCGATGATTTGATCTTTGATCTCACCTTCGGCAGTTCTCACTTTCACTTTACACTTGATGTGTGCGTGCTTGGAGATTTTACCTTCGTTCAAAGCAATGATCACTTCTTCCTGACTGTAGAAAGTCATTCCTTCACCGGCTACTTTCTCTTCAGGGGTAGACTTCTTGCCTTTGGTCACATAATAAAGGCCCAAAACCATGTCCTGAGAAGGTACGGTGATTGGTGCACCGTTGGCAGGGTTCAAGATATTGTGAGCAGAAAGCATCAAAGTGGAAGCTTCCAGGATTGCTTCGTGTCCAAGTGGCACGTGCACCGCCATCTGGTCACCGTCAAAGTCGGCGTTGAAGGCAGTACATACCAATGGGTGAAGCTGGATCGCTTTTCCTTCGATCAGTTTTGGTTGGAATGCTTGGATACCCAGTCTGTGAAGGGTTGGGGCACGGTTCAAAAGAACAGGGTGTCCTTTCAATACGTTTTCCAAGATATCCCATACGACTGGATCTTTACGATCCACGATTTTCTTGGCAGATTTTACGGTCTTTACAATGCCTCTTTCGATCAGTTTTCTGATGATAAATGGCTTGAAAAGCTCAGCTGCCATATTTTTAGGAAGACCACACTCGTGCAGTTTCAGCTCTGGACCAACGACGATAACAGATCGACCGGAGTAATCCACACGCTTACCGAGCAAGTTTTGACGGAAACGGCCCTGCTTTCCTTTCAACATATCGGAAAGGGACTTCAGCGCACGGTTTCCATCGGATCTTACCGCGTTTACTTTTCTGGAGTTATCGAAAAGTGAATCCACTGCTTCCTGCAGCATTCGCTTCTCGTTTCTCAAAATCACCTCTGGAGCTTTGATATCGATCAATCTCTTGAGACGGTTGTTTCTGATGATTACTCTTCGGTAAAGGTCATTCAAGTCAGAGGTTGCAAAACGACCACCATCCAAAGGAACCAATGGACGCAATTCCGGTGGAATAACAG
>CAYONF010000010.1:0-60278 GCA_964405255.1 uncultured Limnohabitans sp.
ACATGAATTCCAATCCCTGTTCACCCGCGCTGACGAGGACTTGATCTCCTGTCACAGAATAGTTGATGAGGGTCTGGGCTTTGATAAGTTCCTCCTCACTTTTTCCGGAACCCCTTAGTCCATAAACGAAAGCCATCGGCTTTGCCGGAAGAGTAATGGATTGGTTGGGTTCCAAAAAAACATGAAAGAGATTGACGTGCGTAACCATCTGGTAAGCAGGCCTTACTCCTTCAAATTCTCCATGAACGATCCGGACTTTATAATCCCGAGTCACTTTCTCCGGCACTTCATGAGCGCTCGCATGCATAGACTTGGGAGCTACAAATCGATCCTTGTCCGAGTGATTGATCCAAATCTGAAAACCATGGGTTTCAATTCCTGTGGTTTTTGGGAATTCATCATGATGCATCCCACTGCCTGCCTGCATGATGTGCATCCCCCCTGGCTCGATAAAACTGAAATCCCCCTGGCTGTCCCGATTGATAAAGCTTTCTTTGCTGTCAGGCAAAAGGTAGGTCATCACCGATATTCCCGCATGCGGATGAGGCCCAAATACCGGTCGGTCCATCAAGAATTCGGTGAATACCAAAAAGGGTTCAATGGGATAAGAAGTAGCCATGATATCTACGCCTTTCAATCCCGGAAAGGCTGGCTTAAATGTCAGCTCTGTTCTTTTTAAGACTGATTTGTTCATTGTTTTTATGTTAAATAATTAATGGTTCACTACGCAACAATATGGCAGTTTTTTTAACCTACATTTTTTTTGATTTTCAACAGCACCTTCATACAGATGTCTATTTCTGCTTGGGTTAATCCTTGGAGAGAATCTTTTATGGACTGTTCGGCACACTTTGCCGTGGCTTCCCGAAGTGATTTACCTTTGGGAGTAAGAAAAATCCGGTATATCCTGCGGTCATTCTCATCATCTTGCCGCTCCACAATGCCTTCCCGCTCCAAAATATCGATCACACGAGTCACATTTGCCCGGTTGCGATTGGTACATACCGCCAGTTCGCTTTGTTGCAATCCGTCCTGCTGCCAGAGGTAACTCAACACACTGAACTGCTCCGGAGTAATGGGCAGGTTTTGTTCTTTCATCAGCTTGCTCAAATATCTGAACATCGCCGTATGAGCCACCCCGAGGATGCGTCCAAAAGATTTTTCAAACTCAAATGTTTCTGCCATGATTGTTTACTACGCAACAATTATAGAAAGGTTTTTTGACCCAGCAAAATCCGTTTTGCAGGTAAGCTTTCCATTGCTTGGGCAAATGAAATTCAACTTTTCAATCAATCCCAAGTCGAAAAACTTTTATTCCAGGTAGGAAGAAAGTAGTTCAGGAGTTCCTTTTCCCTCCTTCTTTGGAATAAATTCCCAAAAGTAACCAAGCCGCCAAGCCTGCCAATAGATCCAGGCAGGATGGAATAAGTCCGCAATCACCATCACTTTTTAAAAGAAAAGTGATCCAGCTCTTCTCCGTCCAAGCCGAATACTTGTCCATAGACTCCCTCCTTTTTTATCTCAAGAATTCCAAAATGGTGCTTTTTGATCAAACGATCCATTTTGGGAGAATCCGAATCCTTACCTATAGGCTCGAGTCCTCCTCCTGCTCCTCCCAAGATCAAAAAGTGAACGGGATGGCCCGAAAATTCCAAGGTCAATCGCTCATAATCATGGGTATGCCCAGCCACGACCAAATCCACCAATCCAGCTTCAAAATAAGGCTGCAATACATTTCGGATGCTGATTTCTCCCTGATATCCTTGCCAACCTTGAGCATAAGGGGGCTGATGGAGGACGATCATTTTCCAGGGAGATTTCTTCCATTCTTCAGATTCCAAAACTTCCTTCATCACCTTAAATTGATCACTGGAATTGGGAATGCTTACCGGGAAATTCTCATTGGGATCCAAAGTAAATACAGCCAAAGGGCCCAGTTTCCGGTATCCATAGGTAGGTTCGGATTCCCGATAAACGAACTGTCGGAGAAGTCCGGGATCCAGGTCATCGTAAAAGCCATCGTAATCGTGATTTCCCGGTACGGGAAGCTGAGGAGCATTCATCTCGCTGAGAATCTGGAGAAAATGGAAATAGGCCAAGGGATCTGAACCGTTGTTAACCAAGTCACCGGCCCCGATACTCAAGTCCACTTCCTGATCCCGGATTCCTTTTGCAATTTTTCTAAACGTATTCCATCCCCCTTGGGAATCTCCCCAGAGGGCAAGTTTTAGTTTTTCCTTTTCCCGAGGAAAACTAAAATGAAAAGGACCAAAACGGGAATTTTCCTGCACCAAATCAAAACCCACGTCCGAATCTCCCGAAACAGGTAGCGTAAAAACCCCATTTTCAGAGACCAATTCCCTGACCGTCCCATCCTGAAAATGCACCTGGGTGGTTCCGGGATTTTCACTTACCCACCGAACAAACCAGGTCTGGTCGGTTCCCAAAATCAAAACGGGATCGGTTTTCAATACCGGAAAACTGAGGAGCTCCTGTTGAATTGATTTCCAGGTCAAGCCTTTTAGCTTGGCTCGAACCTTCTGATCGAGAATTTTCTCCGCCTTCCAGGACACCAAAATCGAATCCCGAATCTCCTGTTGTTTTTCTTCCCAACTTTTAAAATCGTCCAAGCTGATCCAGCGCACTTTCCGCAAGCCCCCGGCCATGGCATTGTTGACTCCACGGATACTGAGGAGAAAATTGCCGGAGGACTGCAATTCAAAATACTCACCGTCCGAGGCCCTGGGAATCCGAATGCCATTGGCCCAAAGCTGAGCACCGTCGTCCGCATCGATCCAGAGAATTCCCGGTTCAAGCCTGACCTCCTTTTGGTACCAAAAAGAATGGTTGGGAGCTGTGATGCGATGAGGCAAATGGATCAGCTCACCCTCTGAAAATTCGGGCAAATCCCGATCAATTCCCGGTATGGAGTCCATGCCCAAATAGATCCATCCCGAGTCCAAGGCCAGAACGTCACCGGGAAAATTGGACTTGGAAAACACCAAAGCGTTTTGCTCATCTGCAAAAAATGCCTCCCCATAGGTCGGAGAGGCACTTTCTTGGTTGGTGAATTGGCAGGCGGAGCATACTCCGATGGACAAAATCCCTAAAATCAGTGTTTTCATTTGATCATTTCCTTCACCGCAGGTGCGGCCTTGGCATCCGGGTATTCCAAACCCAGAATCTGGAACATCGTACGGGCGATATTGGCAGAATACCACTGACCCTGAGTCTTCATTTCACCGCTGGCGGGGGTATCCGGCCCGATGGCCATCATCCAGATTTGTCCGGCTTCGGGGATTTCATCCCCGTGACTTTTCCAGCTGGTTTTGCTGGTACCCCGACCATGGTCCACAGAGATGATCATCGTGGTTTTGTCCTTGTATTGCGGATCAGCCTGCACGGTTTCCCAGATTTCTTTGATAAAGGCATCTGTCTGCTTTGCTGACCAGAGGTATTGATCGTATTTGCCTCCGTGAGCCCAGTCGTCTGTCTCCCCGTAGGCAATGTAAAGAACTTTGGGTTTGTGTTTTTTGATAGCCTCGAGTGCATAATGCTGGGTAAACGGATCCAAACGCACCCCTCCCCATGGCCCTCTGATCTCGGACTGGAGTCGGTTGATGGTTTTCTCCACGTCTGTCAGGTCATTGCCTTCTGCTTTGTCGAATCCTGCATTGACCGGAACCCCGCTTCGCGATTCGTTTATGATGTAAGGAAACACATCCCAACTTCCGAAGGCCATCACTTTCCCCTTATATTCTGGCTTTTGATTGAGGTATTCCAGCAAGGTCACGTTTGGATTGTTGATTTTTGAATTGCTGTTGATCCGCTCATCATCGGCAAATCCGCTCAGAATTTCATTGTATCCCGGGTAGGAAAACCACATGGAATTGCTGTTGTTGACCAAGTTGCCATAGGCCCGGTTGCCATAGAGCTGGCCTTGCGTAGCGATGGTACTCCAAAAGAAAGGAAACAGCATTTTTCGTCTCACTGTGGGATCAGGATGCCAAAAATCTTTGAGCAAAGAACCGGAAGTCTGAATCAGTCCGGTATCGTCCACCATCAGGGAATCCGCACCTTTGAACAGTTCCTGCCATCTCAAACCGTCAAAAGTGATCAGAATGATGTTTTCGGTTTTGTAGGATGAGTTTTGGGAAAAGGCATTCTGTACAAACACCAACAGGGCTGCCAGGAAAAGAAAACTTAGCTTCTTCATTTTTCGAATCGGTTGAGGTTTAAAGAAAACCGCTGCTCGGAACTCGGGCAGCGGATTTTTACTACTTCTAATTACAGCAAATTACTTCACATCCCACCACACTTTTGTGGTAATAGCATCTGCACCCTGCCGGGAAAGTGCAGCTTTGTAATTCTCTTCATTTAATGCCTGTACACTTCCGGGATACATAAATCTCACCGGAACCGTTGAAATAAAGGCTGCCGGTCCCGGCTTGATATCAGGGAAGCCAGTTCGCTTCCAGTCATGCCAAGCTTCCATTCCGCTGAAGAAAAGCGCAAGCCATTTCTGGGTTCCGATCTTGGCCAATTTCTCTTGAGTTGTGCCGGTATAGGCCACTTCTGGCTGGGTAAAGTAGGGGTCTTCCAATACCAACTTACTGGCGATGGAAGGTTGGTTGATCAAGGTATATCGAGCTCTGTAATAGTCCACTGAAGCCTGGATTCCTTTTTTGTAGTACTCTTCAGCCGAACCCACTGTGATGAATCCCCGCTCTCTCGCCTCAGCCAAAATAAACTGAACCTCAGCATAGCTGATCAGAATTGCCTGGTAGCCAAGCGGATTGGCCTGAGAGGTACAGGCAAGGCAAGCCCACAGCAAACCCACTCGGGAAAGGAAATTGGATCCGCCTTTGGCCGGATCGCCGGAAGGAGAATACTTCAATGCTTCCTCATCGCCTAGTCCATTGGGAACTCCCTCATAGGCAGTGACTGGACCGATCACACCTGCCTTGGAATCGGTGGTTGGTTGGGCATAGGCAAATAATCTTGGGTCATTCAAATCTTTGAGTACCCCTTCCATTTTCTCACTGAGTCTAAACTCATCAAATGAACCGGATCTGGTGGTGAAAAGCGGGTGCTGATTTGGCACATCCTGAAGGTACTGCAACGCTGCTTCCTCATTGGTTCCGGTAAAAATCGGAGACTGAGTTGGATTGCTTACGATCGCCTGCATGGCCGAAGAAGGATCCTTCCGGTCTGAAAGTCTCATCAAAATCCTCAACCGAAGCGAGTTGGCAAATTTCTTCCAACGCACCACATTTCCGTTGAATAAAATATCACCGTCTACCCGCTCAGCCGTTGATCCGAGCAGGTTATTTGCCTCCTCCAGTTCTGCAAGGATTCCTTCATAGATTGACTCCTGTGAATCAAACTTGGGATAGTTTACTCCTCCTTTGGCCTGGATGGCTTCAGAATACGGGATCTCACCATAAGCATCCGTCATGTAGGAAAACAGGTGGGCCCTCATCACTTTGGCAATGCCCACGTAATTTTGCTCATTGGCAGCGCCGGAAATTTCGATGATGTTGTTGATGTCCCGCAGGGCATTGTAAAACGAACCGTAGGGACTTCCCTGAGGACCCCAGTTGTAGCGGTCCTCGTTGGTAAACTGGATTTTGGCAGTGTATTGCATGACCACGTTACCATATCCCCAGGCGTTTCCTGCAATTTCGTTGGTAGTGCTTCGAATCACAGTGGGCAAGAGAAGTGCCGAGGAGACCGTTTCCGGGCTGTTGGGATTGACATTGATTTCTTCGAAATCTTTGTCGCAGCTACTCAGACCCAATGCCAGGGTGAGTGCAATTCCAGAAAAATATGCTTTATTGAATTTCATGAGTTCTGTCTTTTTGTAGGATAAAACATCAGCCGATTAGAATTTGACATTCAGGTTGAAACCTATACTTCGGGTAGATGGGAAGGCCATATCCTCCACACCGGGAATCAAAGTTCCTCCACCCATAGCCATGGTTTCAGGATCGAAGTGTGGATTTTCCGTCCAAAGTGCCAGGTTTCTGCCGACCAGGGAGATTTTCACATCCTGGATTGGCATTTTGCCAAGTACACTTTTCGGGATCGTGTATCCGATGGTTACTTCTCTCAGCTTCAGGAAGGTAGCGTCATATTTTGCCGCCTCCACGTTGTTTCGCTCGTAGTATCGGTTATGCCAGTTTCGGGAAGTGATTTTGATGGTATTCGGGGTGAAGCTGCCGTCTGAATTTCGGATTACCCCTTCTGAAATGATCCCATTGCCTTCTACGTTAAGGTCATAGCCATTTTCCCTGCCAAACAAGGTCTCTTCCAACTGACCGGAGGTAGATCCGATGGTTTTGGTACGGGATACCACGATGCCTCCGTGTCTGTAATCCAACAGGAAGCCCAATGAAATTCCCTTATAGCTCAGGGTATTCTGGATACCCAACATCCAATCCGGATTGTAATTTCCCTGATTCTTCAAGGTAGGATCAGTAATCGGAGTACCGGAGGTGTTGTGGATGATCTGTCCGAAATATGGGGAAGCGGGATCATCTACCCGGGCAAAGCCTGCCCCGTAGATATTCCCCATCCGCTCTCCTACTCTTGCCTGGATATTGGCACCGTTTCTTCCGGTCAGAGTGTAGGTATCAAGGCCTTCGGTCAGTTCAATGACATATCCTCTGGTTCGGGTGAAGTTTGCCTGGAAGTCCCAAGTGAATCCTGATGCAGACTGCACCGGACGTCCGTTGAGGACTACCTCTATCCCTTTGTTTTGGATTTCACCCGCATTGATAATCCGGGAAGCATAACCTGTTGCGATATCCAATTCGATCGGGATGATCTGGTTTCGGGTACGGTTGTCAAAGTAAGTAAAATCCAATCCCAATCTGCCTTCGAAGAATCGGATGTCCAATCCTGTCTCGAAAGACGCCGTACGTTCCGGCTTCAACTCGGCATTGGAAAGACGGTTGGATTCAGATTTTGCCTGGATGGTTCCCCAAGGAGTGATTGCATTGTATACATTGGACAAAGCATAGGGATCGGTGTCGTTACCAACTTCAGCATAGGCTCCCCGTACTTTCAGGAAGGAGATAGCCTTTGGCAAAGCAATCATATCGGACAGGACCGCACTCAAGGTAGCCGAAGGATAGAAATAGCTGTTGTTGTCTGCAGGCAGCGTACTGGACCAGTCATTTCTCCCAGTCACATCAAGGAACAGGACATTTTTATACCCGATCTGCCCAAATCCATACAGGGAGTTGATCCGCTTTTCAGAAGTGAATTGGTTCACCTGAAGGTTTACCGCAGTGTTTGTAAAGTTGTAAATTCCCGGGATCAACAACTGTGGCGCCACGGTCTGCACGTAACGGTTTTCCTGACGCATCGCATTTCCACCCAGGGCCACGCTGTAGGACCAAGTTGGCTTGGTCGTCTCAGAGTAAGTCAACAGGAAATCGGAGTTTTGCTCGCTGAAATACACATCATCCTCACGGTAACTACCCTTAGGGAATCGCTGGGTGCTGAATGCTCTCCTTCTGTCTCTTAGCTCGTTGTACGTATCCAAGCCTGTTCTCAGCATCAGGCTCAGCTTCGGGGTGATTTTGTAGGTTGCAGAGATGTTTCCAAAAATCCGGTCTTTCTCCTGCCCGTTGGTGTTTTCGTATACGTTGAAATACGGGTTGTCGTGGTAGTTGTAGTTGTAGTTAAACTGCTGCACGCCCTCTCTTCCTCTCATCCAATAATCCTTCAGGCTGTTGTTGTTCAGCTGTCGGCCGTACCAGATAAAGAGGTACATCAAGCTTTCGGTACCGTAAGAAATGCTAGGACGGTTCCCGCTGTCGGTCCGCTGGAAGTTGATGGCAGAATTCACGGTAAGTTTGTCTGTCACATTGATTCCCCCGTTCATGGCGATTGTATTCCGCTTCAGATCAGTATTCGGAACCGTTCCGGTCTGGTTTAGATTAGTCCAGGACAATCGGATATTGGACTTTTCATTGGCGCCTTCCAATGAAATGTTGTTGGAAAGGGTAAGTCCCGTTTCAAAAAACTCATTCACATTGTCTGGCTGAGAAACCCAAGGTGTAGGGGTGATGGTGCTACCTGCCGGTGCATTCAAATCACCTCCCCGGAAACCTTCCACACTTCTTGGGGAATCAAACTGAGGAATCAACAGGCCTTTATCCAGTTCAGGGCCCCAGCTCTCGTCGACGCCGTCTGCTGTCCCAGCACCGGCACCATTGACAAAGGCAAACTGCCCGTTATTGCCCTGCCCGTATTTATCCTGCCAGTCGGGAAGTCGCAACACATTGTCAAAGGTCGTATTGGAATTGATGGTGACCCCAAGGCCTTTTTTGCCTTTTCCTGATTTGGTGGTGATCAAAATCGCCCCGTTTGCTGCTCTGGAGCCGTAAAGCGCCGCAGCAGCCGGACCTTTCAGGACAGTCATCGAAGCGATGTCATCCGGATTGATTTCCCCTGCAGCATTTCCGTAGTCCACTTCCTGGTTTCCTGAACCGGATGAACCTACGATATTGTTGGAAATGGGAACTCCATCCACCACAAAAAGCGGCTGGTTGGCATTGATGTTCAGCGAGGATTCTCCACGGATGATCACACGGGAAGAACCTCCCAAGCCGGTGGAGCTGTTGGTCACCTGAACGCCCGCGACCCGCCCACTCAGCGAGTTGATCACGTTGGTCTCACGGGCTTCGGTAAATCTGCTTCCGTCGACAGCTTGAACTGAATATCCCAAGGCTTTGGTCTCACGCTCCACACCTAGGGCCGTAACTACCACTTCATTGAGTGCAAGGCCTTCGGAAAGCGAAATATTGATGACTGAGGCGCTACCCACGACCATTTCCTTGGTCTCAAAACCCACGAAAGAAAAAACAAGGGTTTCATTGCTGCCCGCTTCAATGGCATAGCTTCCATCGACATCGGTTACTGTCCCACGAGTGGTGCCTTTCACCAGAACAGTCGCTCCGGGCAAAGGCTCATTATTCACGTCACTAACCTTTCCTGTCACCCGGGTTTGCTGGGCGAAGGAAAAATTCAGGATGAAGAGCAAGCATGCCGTCATCATCCCCTGCCAAATGCTTTTTTTAGCAATCATTGTAGAGTAGAGGTTTGTAATAAGTGATCTTTTTTGGTTAAAAATTTCATCAAAACTATACCTCCACTGTTCCCTTGGGATTAATCAGTCTTTATCAAAAAATGAATTAATTCCATGTTAAGGGACCTAAAAAGCCTAAAAAATGGTCATTTTAAGGCCATTTGAATAGAATAAATTTCTTAACACAGCGATTCATGTTTAGGGAAAATTACCCGGATGTTAAAAAAAATGTATACAAATATTAAACACCACAAGTATGAGCTTGGAAAGACTTTACTTTTCGCTCCCGGCTCAATCGGATGATAAAAAATGGCCATGGAGATTAGAAAGATTTGGCCTCAAGGACTTTCCTTTATTCCGCTGCAAAAAAAAGAGCTTCCAAACCGGAAGCTCAAGCGTAATTTTTTTGAACCCATTCAAAGCAGATTGAATCCTCCTTTTACCAGCACCACTGAGTTTTCATTCAGTCCTTCTACCGGTTCAATGGCTACGTTGGATTTGCTTTTCGCTCCCGGGACCACCCTGACTTTTTCCAATTTGAAGCCCTGTTCACTTTTTCCTTTTTGAACCAGAACAAAATACTCCCCGTCCACCTCGACTAAGGCATCCTCGGGCAAAGCCCAAGACTGCTTGGGGTCAAGTTGCACTTTTGCCTGAACAAACATGCCGGGAATCAGCTTCCCGCCTTCTTTCTCATCCACCAAATCTGCATGGACGTTGATCTGACGCTGTTCGTTGATCGCCTGCCCGACCACATGAATCTGAGACATCAGCACCTGACCCGGTGCATCAGGAAGGGAAATTTCCACTTTTTGCCCGATGTGAATGCGGGAAGCGTCTTTCTCAAACAAGATCAACTCGATATGCAAATGGTCCCTGTTCAGCAATGAAATAGCCTTGCCGGAGGCTGGGAGAAACTGTCCCGGAGCAACCAACACTTCCTCCACAAAGCCTCGGATCGGGGAAATCACCGGTACTTTGGACCGAATAGTTGCCGGAGTCAGCTGGTCTGCATCGATATTGATCAGGGCGAGTTGCTTTTTCAAACTCTGACTTTTGGCCAAAGCGCCTTGGTAGTCCGCCTCCGACTTGAGGTAGTTTTTCTGAGCCGAAATCTGCTCAGAATAAAGTGTCTTTTGGCGCTCGAATTCTGCTTTGAGATAAGCCAACTGACTGGTGGTCTCGAGGTAGTCCTGCTGCAGACGGATGAATTCCGGATTTTCCAGGTAAAAAAGCGTTTCCCCTTTTCTCACACTCTGCCCTTCGATCAGCTTGAGATCGCTCACGTATCCTCCGAAGTATGCGGAAATTTCCTGCATGCCTTCCACCGGTACTTTGACGGTTCCCTGAACGGTCACCTCGCTTGAGAAATCCCCCTGATGCGGGCTACCCCACTCCATTTTCATTGTGTTGAATTGCTCCTCGGTGAGGAAAATCTCCCCCGATCCTTCCGGAGCTTCGGTGACTTCGATTCCATCTTCCGACGTCGTTTCGGTTTTCCCACAGCTCACTAGCGAAGCCAAGATCACGACAAAAAAGCCGGAAAGGAAAATCTTTGAATGAATTGCGTTCATCAGTTATTCAGATAAATAAGTTCTAATTGATTGATTTGGTAATCCAACTTCGCCTGCAGATACTGCAGGGTGATGTTGCGGGAATTCTCGATCAGCTGCACATACTGGAGAAAATCAATTTCCCCTTCCCTGTAGGAGCGAATCGCCTGGTCGCGAAGTTGAGTGGAAAGGACTTGTCCTTCGGTTTCGTAGTACTGGATTACTTGCTTGCTTTGTTCAAGTTCCGTTTGAATCCTTGAGTAATTTGTTTCCAACTTTTGCTTGAAAGCTTCCGATTCGAGAAGGATTTGCTCTTGGTGAAATTTTCCGGCTTTTACTTTGGCTGAGTGCGAACCAAAGAACAGAGGAATCCCAATTCCTGCCTGGAAACCGGGATAGACTTTGGCATCTTCACCGGGGTTGGTACCTCGGAAAAGATCCACATTCACATCCGGAAGCATGGACCTGCGGTCTACTTTCATCTGGCTTTCGGCCTGCAGGTAGGCGGATTGATAAAACATCAAGGCCGGGTGATTTTCTAAATCCAACTCCTCTCCAAAGGAAAGATCCTCTTCCACCAGCTCGATTTCGCTTTCGATATTCAAGAGCTGACGCAAGTGATTCCTGGAAATCTCAACGTTTCGGACTGCTTCTGCACGCTTCAGACTGATCTCCCGCTGCTTGCTCTCGGCAGTGAGTTTTTCCAAGAGATTGGACTCACCGGTTTCCAGCCTTCGGGTAGCTGCCCGGGCAAATTCCCCATACAAACTGTCCAGATACCGGTAGTTCCGTTCCAGTTCCTTCCAATACAATGCCCTAACGAAGGCCTGGCTTACGTCCTTTTTCAAGGCCCTCCCGGTCAGTTCCAGTTGAGCGGTGACCTGCATTTCTGAAGCTTGGAGGACATTTTTCTGGGCAGAATACACGGAGGGAAAATCAAAACTTTGCCTCACTCCCCAGACGCGGTTGTAGACTCCGTTTTCGGCAATGTCATTTTTGTCAAAGCCATAGTAAACCTGGGTTTTACCAATGGTCCATCCGGCATGACTTCTGGCAGCGGCTGATTCCACGCTTTTCTGTGCAGCCTGCAAGCTCAGGTTTTGCTCCTGCGCCAGCTGAAGTGCCTCGTTCAGGCTAAGTGACTGGACTTCATTTTGGGAAAAAGCAGGAATACTCAATCCGGTCAACAGCACCAAAATCATCGCTGCAGACTTGGGTGGTTTGATGCTTCCGTCTTTTCGGGTGTGGAAAATTGCGTAAAGAACCGGCAAAACGACCAAAGTCAACAAAGTGGCCGATATCAATCCCCCGACCACGACGGTGGCTAATGGTCGCTGGACTTCCGCTCCGGCAGAACCGGAAACCGCCATCGGCAAAAAGCCCAAAGCCGCCGCAGAGGCCGTCAGCAAAACAGGTCTCAAGCGCTCTTTGGCTCCCACTATGACCAGTTCTTGAATTGAGGTGTACTTATCTTTCATGGATTTGAAGTGTTCGATCATCACGATCCCGTTGAGTACGGCGATACCGAAAAGCGCGATAAACCCGACCCCGGCAGAAATACTGAAGGGCATATCACGCAACCACAGCAGTAAGACCCCGCCGATCGCCGAAAAAGGAATCGCCGTGTAAATCATGAAGGCATCCCGGGTGGAAGAAAAAGCAAAATACAAGAGGATGAAAATCAGGATCAATGCCACAGGAACCGCGATCATCAACCGGCTGCGTGCCTGCTGAAGGTTTTCAAACTGACCTCCATAATCCACTCGATACCCCTCGGGAATATCAATCTTGTCAACGATAGCCTGAATATCATCCACCACCGACTGCAAATCCCGGTTTCTGACATTCACTCCGATCACCACTCGACGTTGGGTATTGTCACGGGAGATTTTTGCCGGACCTTTGGTGTAGGAAATATTGGCTAGTTCATGAAGCGGGATGCTTCCACCGGTAGGTAGCTGAATTGCCGCATTTTCCAGGTGGGTAATGTCCTTACGAAATGGCTCAGCAAATCTGACCACCAGGTCAAACTGCTTTTCTCCCTCAAAAACAGTCCCCGCGCTCAATCCAGCAAAACCCATGGTTACGACTTGATTGAGGTCTTCGACATTGAGTCCGTATTTGGCGATTTTGGCCCGGTCGTATTCGATTTTCATTTGAGGGAGTCCGTCCACTTTCTCCAAAATGATATCGGCAGCCCCTTCCACTCCCTGGATTGCAGCTTCGATTTCCTCCGCGGTTTTCAGCAAGACATCCAAATCCTCCCCGAAAACCTTGATTGCCAAATCCGCCCGAACCCCGGTGATCAGCTCATTGAAGCGCATCTCGATGGGTTGAGTAAACTCAAAATCAAGTCCGGGAATGGCCTCCAAGGCCTTTTTGAACTCTTCCGCCAATTCGTCCTTGGTTTCCACTGTGGTCCATTCAGATGGAGGGTGCAAAGTCACGATCACATCACTCTCCTCCATGGACATCGGATCGGTAGGTATCTCGGCGGCTCCGATTCGGGTCACCACCTGGTCTACTTCCGGAAATTTCATCAGGATCTCCTCCATTTTGGTGATGGTTTCCACGGTGTTGGAGAGGGTAGTTCCGGTTTTCAGTACCGGTTGGATTACAAAATCCCCCTCATCCAAAGTCGGCACGAACTCCGATCCCATGGTCGAAAAAAGTAAAAAAGTCCCTACCAGAACTGCAGCCGCAGAAGCCAAAACAATCTTGCTGTGCTTCAATGCCCAGTGGATAGTCGGTACATAGATTTTATTGAGAAAATTGATCAGGCGAACCGAGACGTTTTTAGGACCTGGAGGATCTGATTTCAGGAAAAGGGAGGAAACCACCGGAACGTATGTCAGGCCCAAAATCATAGCTCCAATCAAGGCAAAGCTGAATACCTCGGCCATTGGCCGGAACATTTTTCCCTCCACTCCGGAGAGGGAAAGAATTGGAATAAAGACGATAATGATGATGATCTGCCCAAATACAGCCGAATGCATCATTTTGGAAGCTCCCCTAAGGGAGATTTTATCCTTTTCGGCTTGTTTCTCCCTAGAAGAAAGTCCGGAAAGCAAAGCTGAAGATTTGGTAAACTGAAAAGCGATGTACTCGACAATGATCACAGCCCCGTCGATAATGATCCCGAAGTCGATGGCGCCCAAGCTCATTAGGTTGGCATCCACATCAAAGATGTACATCATCGATAGCGCAAATAGCAAACTCAGGGGAATCACTGAAGCTACGACCAATCCCGAACGGAAATTCCCCAAGAGCAAAACCACCACAAAAACCACAATGAGACAGCCCAGGATCAGGTTTTCTGCGATCGTGAAGGTCGTTCTTCCGATCAGCTCGGAGCGATCCAAAAATCCGTTGATCACGATGCCTTCAGGAAGTGTATTTTCCATCTCAGCGATCCGCTCTTTTACCCGGTCAATCGTGCCTTTGCCGTCTGCACCCTTTAGCATCATGATCTGGCCGAGCACTTTTTCCCCTTCTCCATTGGCTGTGATGGCCCCGAACCGATTGGCATGGCCAAATCTCACTTCGGCAATATCCTGCATGTAGACCGGTAACCCGTTTCTTACTTCCACCACGATATTCCCGATGTCTTCCAGGCTGCTCACCAAGCCTTCACCACGGATAAAGTAACTTTCGTTGGTTTTTTCGATGTAGCTCCCGCCAGCGATTGAATTGTTTTTGCTTAGTGCCTCATAGACCGTTGCAAGATTGATATTCATCCCTTTCAAACGCTCCGGATTGATGGCCACTTCGTATTGCTTGAGGTATCCTCCCCAAGTGTTGATTTCCACGACACCTTGGATTCCGGCAAGCTGTCTTCGCACTACCCAATCCTGAATCGTGCGGAGATCCATGATGGAATACTTATCCTCATAGCCCGGCTTGACATCAATTACATACTGATAAATCTCTCCCAGACCGGTAGAAATCGGCCCCATAAATGGCGTCCCGAATCCCTGTGGAATTCGCTCCTGGGCCATTATCAATCGCTCGGAAATGAGCTGCCGGGGAAGGTATGTCCCCATATCCTCTTCAAACACGATAGTCACTACCGAGAGTCCAAACTTAGAGACCGAACGGATTTCCTTCACTCCGGGAAGGTTGGCCATCTCCAGTTCGACAGGATAGGTGAGGTACTTTTCCACGTCCTCCGTGGCGAGATTTCGGGAGGTGGTGATGACCTGCACCTGATTGTTGGTGACGTCAGGCACAGCTCCTATAGGCAGATTGGTCAGGGAATAAGTCCCAAATCCCAGCCAAATGGCTATAAAAATGAAAATGATGAGCTTGTGCCCAATACTCCACTGAATGATGCGGTCTAGCATGTAGGTGCAGAATTTTGACCTAAAGGTCAAAACCCTCCCTTAGAGCAGTCTTAGGCTATTCTTAAGATTTGCTTAAGAAAGCGGAAAATCGAGCCTAAACGTACTTCCTATACCCTTCTCACTGGAAACAGAAATTATTATTCCAGACTCTTGCGCAAGCTTTTTCACTATGGCAAGTCCCAGGCCAGTGCCCGGAATGGATCGGTCTTGCACTTCCTTTTCCCTGAAAAAAGGATCAAAAATCTTCTCCAGAAATTCCGGAGAAATCCCCATTCCCTCATCACAGATTTCGATGTAAGGATGGCCATCATGAACACCCGTTTTGACCAGAATTTCAGATTCCGGTGCAGAATATTTCACCGCGTTTTGGACCAGATTGCTCAGGATCATTTGAAGGGATTTCTCATTGGCTTTTACAAAAACAGGCACTCCGGATTCACAGCGAAAACTGATTTTCCGTTGAGTCTCCCGGGCCGATTGATCCGTGATTTCTTCCAAAAAGGTGATCAATTCCAATTCTTCTTTGATCAGATTTTTACCTTTTTCCTCTCTTGCCAAAGCAAGTAGCTGGTCAATCGTGGCGGACATCCGGTCAATACTCGAAAGGGCGGTTTTGATTTTCTCCACATACTCTTCAGAGGTTCTCGGTTTGCGGATCAGTACTTCCAGCGTGCCTCGCAGCACCGACAGCGGCGTCCGCAACTCATGAGAAGCGTCAGAAGTAAACTGCTTCTCCCTGTTCAAGGCAGATTCCAGACGCTCCAGCAGCTCATTGATCGAGCGGGTCAACTGTCCGATTTCATCGTTGGGTCCTGACACCGGGACGCGCTCATTGAGATTGCTTTGGGTGATTTGATTGGTTTTGCGGATTATTTCCTGAATCGGTTCGATACTTTTGCCAGCCAAATACCGCATGGTCAAAAACAAGGAAAGCAAAATTCCGGGATAGAGAATCAAAAGGACATTTCTGAGATTATTGAGCAATTCCCGTGAATCCTCGAATGATTTGGCGACCAAGAGATAGCCCTCATGCTTTCCGGCATTAAACAGCGGAATCTGCATCTGACGGACCTCACTGGCGCCGATTTTCAGGGTCCAGGCTTCTTTTTTGGCGGATTTTTCAGGAGAAAAACTCAGGTGATTTTCCCGGAGATTCGGAGATCGGTCCATGGATTTACCCTCGAGATCCACTATTTCGATAAAAATAGGATTGAGTTGAATCTGACTGTGTTCCATCTCTTCCCATTCCCCCATGTGCAGAAAGCGGATTTCCCCATTGACCAAGAAAATCTGATCCTTGTGTTTGTCCGTCTCCAGGCCTAATTCCCGATCGATATTGCTCACTACGGTGTAATTGGCGACCAAATAGATGATTCCAAAAACCACCAAAATGATGAGGGAAGTGACCAGGGTAAGCCGCCCTGCGATGCGCTCTTTGTAGGCCAGGTTCATAGTTCCTTCGCCATATAGCCCACCCCACGAATTGTCTGGATAAACTCCTCGTCTTTCTGGAGATTCAGTTTTTTCCGTAGGGAATTGATAAAAACATCAATCACTCCGGTATTGTATTCGAAGTGAATATCCCAGACGCTTTCGATGATCCGTGTCCGTCGGCATACCTTGTTTTTGTTTCGGATGAGGTATTCGAGCAAGGCAAATTCCTTTTGGGTTAGAGGAATTTCCTCCTCCCCTTTCAACACCAAATGCCGGTCCGGAAAAATAGAAATGGGTCCAAGGCTGAGTCTTTCGTCTAGACTTACTTTTCCTCTAAGCTGCACCCGGATTCGGACCAGCAACTCCTCAAAATGAAAGGGTTTTTTGATGTAGTCATTGGCTCCGGACTGAAGGCCAAAAACCGTCTCGTCCAGGGTATCCTTGGCGGTGAGAAAAATGATCGGAGTCTGGGGAAATTCCTTTCGGAACTGCCGGGTAAGCTCTATTCCGCTCATTCCGGGCAGCATCCAGTCGAGCAGCAGCAAATCGTAATTCCCGGAAAGAGCAAGTTCGAGTCCTTCCTTGCCATTGTCCGCCACATCCACAGCAAAGGCCTCCTCCTCCAATCCCTGTTTGAGGAAATTAGAAATTCCGGGTTCGTCTTCGACTATCAGGATACGCATCGGATTGAATTAGGAAGCTAAATTCTGCACTGAAAATTAAAATCAGTTCAAGTCTTCCTTAAGATATGCTTAAAAATCAAAAAAAAGACCTCCGATTGCTCAGAGGTCAGATTCTGCTTAGGCCATTTCGACCTGTGGATTTTTGGAAATAGCCTTCCGGGTTGATTTTTTCTTTTTCCGCTTATTCCACCAGATCAGGGTTCCGGTGATGGGCAGAGAAGTCGCGATCAAGCAACCTACGAACCATAAAAACTTGGTAAACTGACCAAAAATCTCTCCGGTATGCAAGGCCTTCACTGATCTTCCGATCTGCTGACGAACCGGAAGGTCACCAAACAGATTAGCCTCCTTCACTTCCAGATTTTCAGGATTCAGCTTGAGCTGATCCGCGCCTGCACGGGCAAAGAAACCCGTTCTGGATTTGCTGATTGAAACATCCCCTCCCGGTTTCTCAGGCAAGGTGATTCTGACATTTCCTGCATAGTCGAGCTGGGTATTGGCTGCCACCAAAATCTCATCCAAGGACAGTATGTAGGTCGGCTGAGCCTCCTCTTCGAAAGGTGTTTCTTTCTTATTTGCCTGTTCCGGACCGGGGGCTTTCTTCTCTTCCTTAGGGGCTTGATAGGTATCCCAAGTCTTCTGCCAGCCGGTCTTATACCACTGATAGGACCAGAACGGACCTGTCACTGCCATGATAAATAGTGCTCCCAGAGAATAAAAAGCCAGCGTATTATGGAGATCATGGTTGACTCGCTTCCAGTTTGCATCCCACTTTACATTCAAGCCTTGTTTCCAGTTTTTAGCTTTTTGTGGTACCCAAATCACCATTCCCGTGATTACACCCAACAAGAAAAGCAGAGTAGCCACTCCGTTGATGAATCTTCCCAATTCCTGATTGGTCATGCTTTCCAGGATTGGCTCCTCAATTTTATCCAAAAGCAACCATCTGTGAAGGGAAAACATGTAACCCATAAATTCCTCGGTTGCAGTTTTCTCTTTATTGTCAGCCAAAATGCTTCCGGAATAAGGATCTACATACAGGGTAGCGGGTCTCTCCTCACCTTCTTTCTTCACTGAAAATTGGACTGTCCTTCCCTCCTCTTGGAAAACATTGACCCCGACAATCTCGCCGTTTACCTGGGTTTCTAAGGTGGATTTCAGCTCATCCAAGGACTTGGAAGCCCCTTGGCTTTCAACAAAATATCGCTCAGAATCAAAAAATTCGCGGATTTCGGTATTGTAGACATAGATGGTGCCACTTAAGCATACCGCAATGACTATCAAGCCACTGATCAAACCTGCATAGAGGTGAATGTCATTGAGAAATTTTCGAATAAGCTTCCACATGGCTTTTTGGATTAAGAGTTCTCCCCTTTAGATCTTTACAGATTGCAAATGTAAAAATCAGAACTTCAATTTAGACTGATTCTAAAAAATAAATTTATTAAGACTGATTCTTTATAAGGACGGGAGATTTTTACTTCGAAAAAATTCAACCAAGTCCTTATCTTCAAATCCCAATTCACCCTAACCATGCGGACACTTAGTTTCCCTTTATTTCTACTTTCGGTTTTGCTTCTTTTCGCCTGCGAACAAAAACCTACCGTGCCAGATCCCCGACTGAATCAGCCGGAAGAATTCAAAAAACTGCTGGATGCGCATGGTGACTGGAGCAAATGGATCAATGCCAAGGGATTCTCCTATGCAATGGTCCACGAGACTACCCTGGAGTGGGAAAACCACTACGTCAGCCTTCCCGATCGGAAGGTCAGAATTGATGCGGATCTTTTCCAGATTGGAAATGACGGGGAAAAAGTATGGGTGAGTCCCAATAGACAATCCTTTTCAGGTCAGTCTGTGCAATTCTATCAAAGCCTCTATTTCAGTTTTTTCAGCCTTCCGTTTAGCCTGACCGACCCGGGAGTGACAGTCAAAAAATCCGAAAACCGAGTAGTAAACGGACAATCCTACGAAACCTTGGAAGCAAGTATATCCGGCAGTAAGGGACCCACTGACCACTTTTTCCTTCTCAAAGATCCTGAAACCGGAAAACTGGCTTGGGCAATTTACTCAGTCACTTATTTCGACAAAGGGAATACAGCCCTCAATGCCATCAAATTTGAGGATTACCGGGATGCGGACGGAGTGTTTTTCCCAAGAATAATGACCGGATATCAATTTGAAAATGATTCCACCAAAGACCTTAGCTTTCAGGTGACCTTCTCAGATGTCTTTTTGGTCGAAGATCCATTGGAGGAGGAATTGTTTGAAATGCCCAAAGAAAAAGCGGTGGTGGCCAATTAAGGAGCATTTACTTACCCTGATGGAGAAGTTTCATATCCACCCGGGTTTTCAGCAGGGATTCTGAATACCCGGAAAATGAGCCCTGAACCGGAAGAGTTCGGGTTGGATCTGGATGAGCAGCCAGCGGGATATAACTGTGGTCTGTAAAAAGACCCAAACTAGGATCCAAACCTACCCAACCTGCGCCGGGAAGAAATACCTCGAGCCAGGCATGCAGCTCATGTCCTTCATCCAACTCCGGATTGAAGGCATAACCACTTACAAAACGGGTAGCAAGACCCAACTCCCGCAACATTTCCATTTCCATAAGTGCGATGTCCCTGCAGGAACCTCTCTTTTCGGAGAAAGTATAATTCGCATCCCAGATATTCTGCTCGTGGCGGATTTCATGAACCCAGCTTTGGTGAATTACACGCGTCAGGCTGACCAAAAAATCAACTAGCCCCTGAGCCGATTTTTTGACATCCAGGAGAAAATCGAAAAAGTAGGTTTCGTGACGGTCCGAAAGAAAAGGAATCAGAAACGCAGTTTTTTCTTCATAACTGAATTGAAAAAAGGGATGGTTCCAGCCCATTTCCTCAAAGCTTTTGTCCAGAATAAAGCCAAAAGGATTAATAGTCTGCAGTTTAAAAATCCACTCTCCGGTGATTTCCAAAGATTGGGTTTCTCCGGTAAACCAGCACTGTTTGTACCAGTTTCCCGCCAAATCCTGCCGGAAATTATTCCCTGCCGGATCGGGTAAAACCTGAAATTTCTGGTGCTCCACCCGGAAATAGGGTCTATGTTGAGGAATCAGGTAGAGCTTGTGGATCCCCAGATTTACCGGCAAACTGTAAGCGTATTGAGTATGATGCCAAACCTGAATCAGCATAGCTCAATTTCCCTTAGTAACGAGATCAAGATCCAAAAACGCACTGTTGAGCACCTCCGAGGGAAGTTCTGCAATCGCATTTTTCAGGCGGTTGTTCCAAAAATTGGAGACATGTTCAAGTTCCTTTTGCTCAAAGCGCTTTTCCTTGATAAAGTATTCGTCGTTATGGAGTACAACCGTATCGATCGGAAAATCCACATCATTGGCTGAGATCCGGGTAGCATCAAAAGCTAAAAATGCACATTTCAGCGCATACTCCAGAGAGTCATCGTAATGCAAAGAACGCTTCAATACCGGATGACCAAAGCCGGTGTTTCCAATGATCACAAAGGGAGTTCCTTTCCGGATTTCAATCCAGTTGCCTTGCGGATACAGCAAGTATAGCTTAGGCTCTGGATCATCTTCGAGCTGTCCACCGATGATGGAAAACAGATTAAACTGAAAGCCGGCTTCCTCGAGATACACCTTATCTTCTTTGGCCACGACTTTCACCTGATTTCCAAATTCATTGACTGCTTGATAAAGCTTGGTAAACGAATCATCTCGATGTGCAATCACCTCGGAGAAATAAGTAATGGCTTTGTCCCGGACTGATCGGAGGCCTGAGGTCATGATGAAAAAAGAGTGTTTTTTCCGGTTTACCGTGTAAACTTTTTTAGAAGTCGTGGTTTCGCTCCCTGAGGTAATTCGGGTATCAGATAGGCCAACGAGGCCGTTTTTGGTTTTTATTCCCAGGCAAAAGGTCATGCTTGTGAGTCAGATTGAAGGACATAATTTTCCTTTAGCCGGAAATAATTGATGTCTATGAGGTCAGAAATATGGTTGATTTTTATCTGAAGTGTATCCAAATATTCATGAAGGCCCGAAGAAATTATTTCATCGACCTCTGAGTACTCCAGACGGGAGCGCAATTCTCCCATGGCCTTTTCAGCGGAGTTCTTGAATCCGTCAGAACTGTTGCCTGAGATACAATGCAGGCATCGCTCGGCTTCCTTAAGACAGTAGTAGATGGAGCGAGGGAAATATTTATTCAGGACCATAAATTCCACCACACCCGAGGGATCGATATTCCCGTAAAGTCTGCGGTACGTATTGAATCCTGTGACGGACTTGAGCAAAGCCATCCAGTGAAGAAAGTCAAGCGGTGAGCCCACCTCGACCGGAGAGGGCAATAAAATATGGTACTTCACATCGAGAATCCGGGAGGTCTTGTCGGCACGCTCCAGCAATTGCCCCAACTGCCTGAAGTACCAACCCTCCGTACGCGCCACTGTGGCGTCTGCCAGCCCGTAGATGAGCAAAATCTGATTTTTCACCTGCTCAAAAAACTGCCTCGGGTCTTCTTTTTTCCAGATCTTCTTTTCGTGTCCCGTTTGGAGCATGTAGTACAGTTCGTTGGCTTTCTCCCAGGTTTCTTTGCTCAGATTTTCCCGGATGATTCGTGCATTTTCTCTGGCTTTGGTTACCGCCGAAAACATGGAGTTGGGATTGTCCAGGTCAAAAGCCAGAAAATAGAGCACATGACTTCGCTCAAATCCCTGGTTTTTCTTCTGGTAAAGATCCAAGTCCCCAGTCGCTGCTACCAATGGTCCCCACTGCTCCTTGAGATCCATCGGCAAGTCCTGCATCAGATTAAAATTGACGTCGATAAAACGGGCGTAATTCTCCGCTCGCTCCAAATATCTTCCCAGCCAGTAAATGTGGTTTGCTACTCTGCTCAGCATGTTTTCTTCTATTAATTATACAACACCCAGGTATCTTTACTTCCACCGCCTTGTGAGCTATTTACCACGAGGGAACCCTTTTTCAGCGCTACCCGGGTTAAGGCACCCGGAATCACTTCAATTTCTTCACCATATAGGATATATGGCCTTAAATCCACGTGTCTTCCCACAATTCCTTCATCAGTCAAACAGGGAACTGTAGAAAGCGACAAAGTCGGCTGCGCGATGTAATTGGTGGGATTGTCTTTGATCAACTGACGGAATTTCTCCTGCTCCTCCCGGGTCGATTTCGGGCCGATCAGCATCCCGTACCCTCCAGCCGCATTGGTTTCCTTCACCACCAATTCTGCAATATGATCCAGGACATATTTTCGGTCTTTTTCTTCCCGACAGAGGTAGGTGGGGACATTGTGGAGGATAGGGTCCTCTCCGAGGTAATATTTGATAATTCTCGGCACATAAGCATAGACGGCCTTGTCATCCGCCACTCCTGTTCCGGGGGCATTTGCCAAGGATACATTTCCTGCTTTGTAGGCTTCGAAAAGTCCCGGCACTCCCAACATAGAATGGGGATTGAAGGTCAAGGGATCCAAAAAGGCATCATCGATCCTTCGATAAATCACATCGATCTGCTCCAGTCCCTTGGTCGTCTGCATGTAGGCCTTTTTGCCCTTGACTATAAGATCCACTCCATTGACCAGCTCCACTCCCATCTGCAAAGCCAGATAGGAATGCTCAAAATAGGCGGAGTTGTAAATCCCCGGGGTCAATACCCCCACCACCGGCTTGGGCTTGTTGGATAGGTATTGAAGCATTTTCAACAGCTTGGCCGGATAGTCGGAAACCGGCATCACGCCTTCATCATTGAACAACTGCGGATAGGCCCGCTTGATGATTTCCCGGCTTTCCAGCATGTACGAGACTCCCGACGGGCAGCGAAGGTTGTCCTCCAAGATGTAGTATTCCCCATCCTTGTCCCGGACCAAATCAGTCCCGGTGATGTGACACCAGATTCCTTTGGGGGGAGTCAGTCCGACGCAGGGTTGGAGAAAATCTTTAGATCCTAAAATCAACTCAGCAGGCACCACTCCGTCCCTGAGAATTTTCTGTTCATTGTATACGTCCTTTAGGAAAAGGTTAAGCGCATAAATCCGCTGCTTCAGTCCCGCCTCCAGTTTTTTCCATTCCGAATTAGGGATGATTCTTGGAATTATGTCCAGGTGAAGAATTTTCTCCATGCCTTGATTGTCATGGTATACATTGAACGTCATTCCCATGGCCTTCTGAGTTTTGTTGGCAGAGAACTGGAGCTGATTCATTTTTTTGGAGGACACTTTATCCAAGAATGTATAAAATTCTTCGTAGTGAACTCTGACCTTTCCATCGGGGGAAAACATCTCATCGTAATGCTCATTGCAGGAATACCCATCTGTTTTCATGTGCGAAGTAGTAAAAGCGTACAGTAAGATAAAAAAGAAACTTCAAAATCAACTATTTTCAAAAAAATCTGATTTTAAGGATCATTTTTTTATCAAAAAAATCAATTATATGATTTATTTTCAAAAAATAAGCTAAAAAACAAATCATTCCATAACCTTGATCACGGAATTGCCAGGGCATTTCTGACCAACTGCTCTTCAGAGTCAGAATTGATCATGACCATTAATTTGTCGCCGGCTTTCAGTTCGGTAGCGCCATTTGGGGTAATGAATTTGTTGTTGCGGTTGATCAATACAATCAGGGAAGTTTTGGGAAAGTCCAGTTCCAGAATTTTCTTACCCTCCATGATGGAATCTGAGGGAAGAGTCACCTCCACCAGCGCATTTTTGAAATCCTCGGAAAGCTCCAGATCAAGTAAGCTTTTCCGCTTCAATCCTTCCGGAACTGCGAGATGAAGCCATTTGGCAAATTTTGCCAGGGTGGTTGCCTGCAGTGCAACTGAAGCAATCACAATGAAAAAGACAATGTTGAAAATGAGGTTGCTTTTTTCAACACCGGCGATCAAAGGAAACGTGGCAAACACTATCGGAACTGCTCCCCTCAAGCCTACCCAGCTTACAAAAAGTTTTTCCCGGCTTTTGTATCTGAAAAACGAAAGAGAAATCCAAACACCCAAAGGCCGGGCCACCAAAATCAAGAACATGGCAATGATGAAGCCCAATCCAACGACAGGCAAGATTTGAGAAGGGAAAACCAGGAGGCCCAAGGCCAAAAACATCACAATCTGCATCAGCCATGCGATGCCGTCAAAAAATCGGATCAAACTCTTGTGGTGGAGCATCCGGCTTTGGTTCATGGTGATCCCGGCCAGATACACAGCCAAAAAGCCATTCCCTCCGATCAAATCTGTCAGCGAATAAACTGACACCACCAATCCCAGCATCAACACCGGGTAAAGACCCTCGTACTCCAAATTGATCCGATTGATCAGTTGGACAATGGCCTTGCCCAATAAAAACCCCGCACCGGCCCCGATAATCATCTGCTTGAGGAACATGGGCACCAAATCAACCGGACTAAATCCCTGCACCGTAAGCCAAGAAGTCATCCCGATGGTCAAGAAGAAGGCCATGGGATCGTTGCTGCCGGATTCAAACTCCAACAAGGGACGGAGATTCCCTTTCAGACCGATGCTCTTGCTCCGCAAAACAGAAAAAACTGCCGCCGCATCGGTGGATGACACGATGGCACCAAGGAGCAAGCCTTCTTTCCAGGTTAGATCCCCCACCCAACTCGCGAACAATCCCACTGAAATAGCAGTAAGCAGTACTCCTACGGTAGAAAGCACAATTCCCGGCTTCAAAACCGGCTTGATGGAATCCCATTTGGTGTCCAAGCCCCCTGAAAAAAGGATATAGGTCAAGGCGATAATCCCCAAAAACTGGGTAGTTTCCGGATCATCAAAGGCAATTTTTCCGATTCCGTCTGTTCCGGCCAGCATCCCGACTCCCAAAAACAAAAGCAGTACGGGAACACCCACTCTACCGGCTGTTTTGCTTGCCAGAATACTCAAAATCAACAATAAAGAGCCAATAAACAGGATGTTTTCGGTAGTAATCTGCATTAAAAAAAGGTAAAAGATGAGGCTAATCCCAGAAATTAGCGTGGTAAGTACAAAAGGTAAAAAATTGAAAAGAAAATTGGTTCCCCGCTTACCTAAAATGAGTTGAAATTATCCGGAATCAGGATGTAATCTTGCTGAAATTCATCCAAAAATCCTCAATCAACCCCACGATTTGCTCGTATTTATGCATTTCGATTGGCTTGGTGATAAACAAATCTGCCTTGAGTTTTTTTGAAGCTTCCTGATCCCTTGCAGAAGAAGAAGTAGTCAACATAATGACAGGAATGTTTTTGGTTTTATCATCGGATTTGATCTCGGACAAAACCTCCAGTCCATTTTTGACTGGTAGATTGATGTCCAATAAAACCAAATCGGGAAGCTTGGCCTGTGTAAATTTGCCAGATTGGGAAAGGTATTCGATAGCCTCTTTTCCGGTTTTGACCACGTTGATCTCGTTTAGGATCTTCATGGTTTCCAGCGCTTCAGTGGTCAACAGAATATCCCCTTCATTGTCCTCTACCAATAAGATCTGTAGCTTTTTCATCGTACGGATTATTTTTTTAACGTAAAACGGAAGGTAGAACCCAGGCCCAATTCGGATTCGACCCAGATCCTACCCCCAAGGTTCTCGACGATTTTCTTGACAATCGCCAGACCTATCCCACTTCCTGAAAACTGGTCTTTGGTATGCAGGCGTTGGAAGATTACAAATATTTTTTCAAAACTATCCGCATCCATCCCGATGCCGTTGTCTTCCACAGAAAACTCCCAAAAATCGGAAAGCTCTCTGCAGGAAACAGTAACCACAGGTGCTACATCCTCTCTGCTGTACTTCAGGGCATTGCTGATGAGATTTTGGAAAACCTGAATCATGGGCGTCCGAAACCCCTTGATGACAGGCAATTTCCCAAAACTGATTTTGGCATTTTTTGTCTGAATCAAATTGGACTGAAGTGTACATACTTCTTCCAATATTCCCGAAAGCGCTATATCATCCACTTCCTCTTCCATTCTTCCGACCCGGGAGAATTCGAGCAAATCCAAAATAATCTGACGCATGCGCTTTGCCCCATCCACGGCAAAATGAATGTATTTCTTTGCCCGGTCATCGAGCTGGTCTTCGTATTTAGTCTCAAGTTGGGAAAGAAAGCTGGTGACCATCCGCAACGGCTCCTGAAGATCATGGGAAGCGACGTAGGCAAACTGCTCCAGCTCGGCATTGGAAGCTGCAAGTTCTCGGGCCCGGACTTCCAATTTTTCATTCAGATTTTTCAGAGAGGATTCAAAATCCTTCCTTTCGGTGATATCGGATATTGCTCCGACCACGCGAATGGCCTTCCCTGCAGAGTCCCTGACGATCATTCCCCGGTCAGCCACAAACGCATAAGAACTGTCAGTTTTCAAAAAACGGTACTCATACTGAATATTCACTACCGAGGAGTCCGAATAAGCCTGCAGAATTTTGCTCAACACCTCATCCATATCCTCAGGATGGATTTTGGAATACCAATTTTCAAAGGAATGAAGGCCATCATTAACCTCATAGCCGAATAGCGTTCTGAATCCTTCGCCCCAAAACAATTCATCGGTCTGAAGGTCATGTTCATAGATGGCATCCCGCGTGGCCTTGGTGGCATTTTCAAAGCGTTCGTTGGATTGACGGATCAGTTCTTCTGTTGTTTTCCGGATGGTCACATCTCTCAAGTAGACAGAGAGGCCAATTTCTGAGGGATAAACCGAAATTTCCAGCCATTTCCCAATCACGCCGAAGAACTGTTCAAAACGCAGAACTTCCCCGCTTTTCTCTGATTCCCGCAACTTTTCCAACAGGGTTTTCTCGGATGCCAATGGAAACAACTCCCAAATACTCCTTCCAAGCATTTCCTTTTTGGCTCCTCCAAAGAGGCTGAACGCCTTCTGATTCCAATAGGTGATCATCCCCTGATGATCGACCGAGAAAAAGGCATCCCCGATACTTTCCAAAATGGCGTTTTTCTGCTCAAAGGATTTTTCAAGTTCAAGCTGGGCAAATTTTAGATTGGTAATATCTTGAATGGTCCCATAGACACGGATACATATCCCATTCCTAAACTCCGCCTGTCCAATTACTCTGACCCAAATGCCATTGCCTTTTTCCGTTCGTGCAGGGAGTTCAAGATCGTAGGGTTCACCGGTGGTGGCACATTTAGAAAAAGATTCGGAGATGACTGGAATGGCTTCTTCTGAAAAGAACCGAATTCCATCAGACACATCTGGAGTATAGTTGGGAGCTATTTCAAATATTTCCTTAGTCACAGGACTCCAGTATTGTTTTTCTTGCCCCCCTGCGATATCCACATCCCAAAACCCGATTCTGGCCATTTGATTGGCGCTTTCCAACAGATTTTCAAGGTGTTTTTCCTCGGTAACGTTCTTGGCAACGGAATAAATCAATTCCTCCTCCATCACCACCGTACTATTCCAATCCAGCCATATTACTTCTCCGGCCTTTGAGAAAAATCGGTTTACCAAATGAACCAGATTTTGACCAAGTGTCAGATTCTTCAATTCCACCTCAAATTCAATCCGGTCGTCAGGATGCAGGAATTGATCATATCGGTAAGTAAGAAGTTCTTCTTCGGTATAACCCAGCAGGTATACCGCTCCCTTATTGACCTTTTTAAATTTCCCGTCAAAACCCATGATGCAGATGATGTCTTGAGCGGTGTCAAAAATCTGGGACAACTCATCCTCCACTTTTTTTCTTGAGATTTCAGCGCCGAGCACCTGACTCATCGAATTGAACACATTACTGGCAGATTGGATCATCCTGTTTTGTTCTTTGGCAGCAAACAGCATGACCCCGATCACCTGTCCGCTATGGTGAAGAGGGACACCAAATGCACTATTCAAGCCCGATTCTATAAAGGCTGTCTTTCTGAGTAAGTTTTCAGAAGTCTCAAAATTCTTTTCCAGGACGACCTCTCCCCTTTCCCATGTTTTTCCGGGTAATCCCAAGCCCTTTTTGAATTGGATTTTCCGGTCGGCTTTCGCAAAAAAACTAGTACCTGCATCCGTCAAGGCATATCTCGACACGAGGTTGAGCTTGGTTTTATCGGAATTGACCAGCCAGATCTCTCCTGCATCCAGTTCTTTAAACTTCACCAACTGCTCCAGACTCCGGTCCAAGGCAAAGTTAAACCGGCTTTCTTCTCCGAAAATATGAACGATTTGCGCGAGTAATTGCCGTTTTTGCTCTTCGGTTTTCTGTTCAGTGACTTCCCTCTGAATTGAAATCCAGTGGGTAAACCAGCCCTTGGAATCAGCCACCGGGCTGATTGAAAAATTGGTCCAGAACTCCTCCCCATCTTTCCTGTAATTGACCGTGGTGACTTCGCAAGGCTGCCAATTTTTCATGGCTTTCCGGAGTACGTCCAAATCACTTTGGTTGGTTTTCGGTCCTTGAAGAATTCGGGGAGTTTTGCCCAAAACCTCTTCAGGCAAGTATCCCGTCATCCGGGTAAACGCTTCATTGACATAAATAATCCTAGGCCCTGGTTCAGAAAACGGCTCCGCCTCAGTGATGATGACCGCATCATTGGCATTGGTGATTACACTCTCCAAAAGCTTCAATCGGAGCTCCTCCAGTCGCTGCTGGGTCACATCAGACAATACACCCACCATCCGGATGGCTTTCCCGGATTCCTCTCTTACAATCACCGCCCGGTCAATGACATATACATACGAACCGTCATTCTTCCGAATTTGATATTCGGCCTGGAATCGATCTTTTTCAGGATTTGAAAGGTCACTTTTCAGGATTTCCATGACCCGTTCACGGTCTTCGGGATGGACGATATCTGCCCAATTATGAACCTGAGTTTCTGCAAAGATTTTTTCCGATCCCAGAAAGCGAACGTAGCTTTTTCCCCAGTACAACTTATCCTCCCGGACATCCCAGTCGTAAATCGCGTCCTTGGTAGCCATGTTGACATATTCGTACCGTTCATTGCTCAGCTTCAACGCCTCCTTTTTCGCATGGTTTTCCAAGACCAGACTGATCAAAGAAGCGTAAGGCTGAAACCGTTCTATTCCCATGGATTCCTGACTTTTCCGCTCCAGGAAGTACACACCGAAAGTCGCTATCACCTTCTTCTCAGAATTGAACAGGGGCAAAGACAGGCAGGATAGAAATCCCTGACTCAATGCCAAATCCGAGTAATCCGCCCAAACTGGATCACTGGAAATATCCTCAGTCACCATACGGCTGCCGTAGAATGCTGCAGCCCCGCAGGTTCCAACCAAAGGACCAATCTGGATTCCGCTGATTTGGTCAAGGTAGGAATCGGAAATATGAGGGGAAGCCAAATTTTGGATACGACCTTCCTGGACCAGCAGAATAGAGGTGCGGATACCCGGGATCGCTTCTTCCAATCCCACTAAAAACTTGTTTAAGAGACCCTTCAGAAGTGATTTTTCCAAGATCACCTCCTCCATCAATTCGATACCCAAATTTTCCAGTTGATCGGTCAGGACTTTTTCAGAGACGTCGTTGGTCATCATCATCATACAATCCAATCCCTGAAACAGGAACCTTAGGCCGGTGATGTCCACATAGATGAGCTCTCCGTTCTTTCTTTGGTGGATGTGGACTCCGTAGTTTATGATTTTGCCAAAAGGCACTTCTTCTTGGTTGACCTGAAGGAAAGCCTCCCGGTTTGCACTCGGCAACAGATCCAATGGCGTCAAGTCAAGAAATTCGGCTCGTGAATAGCCATAGGATTGGATAGCCACCTCGTTGATGTCCACGATTTCCAGAGTATCCTTTCTGTATATCAATTTGGGCAAAGGACTCAAATTGAAAACAGAGCGGTATTTCTCCTCAGAAACAAGCAATTCCCGCTGGGCCTTTAGTTTCTCGGTGACATCCATTAGAAGAACGAGCGAAACTCGTTTACCGTGGTATCCGATCATTTGAGCGTTTACTTCTATATGAAGAAGTTCACCGGATTTGTGGCGGTGAAGCGAAACACCATGATACAACTTCATCCCGGAATCCGTTATCCAGTTTTCCTCCTGGGACATTCTTTTGATCCTAATCACCTCCTCCGAAGGACGGATATCATAAACCGTCAGCGTTAAAAATTCCTCACGGGAATAACCATACAGTTGACAGGCCCGCTCATTGATATCCAGAATCTGTCCGCTCTCCAATTCCCAGATCATCATGGCTCCGGGACTGTTTTCAAACAGGTACTTGTATTGTTGATCAGACACCTTAAGATCAGACTCCACTTGGATCAATTCGGTAATATCAGAGCTGTTGACTACTATTCCCTGGATTGTCGGATCGTCAAGAAGATTGGTTCCTACGGACTTTAACCAAATATAGGATCCGTCTTTTCTTCGGATCCTATAGGGTTGGGAGTATGCCTTTTTCGTTGAAAAAACCTGTTCAAACTCGGAATAAAGGCGGGGAACATCATCGGGGTGAATGAGGGAAAATGCCTGAATCCCCAGAAGTTCCTCCATGGTGTACCCAAGCATGGTCTGGTAAGAAGGGCTGTTGTAGGTATACTCTCCGTCAGAGTTGAGTACAGCTACCATCTCCACCCCTTCTTTGATTAATGTTTTAAATCGCTTTTCCGATTCCGCCAAAGCGATTTTTGCCAATTTTTCCTGTGTAATATCAAAAATGATGGAATCCCAAATCACCGATCCGTCTTGCTTTCTTTTGGGATTTCCCTTTCCTCTGTGCCAGTGGACAGTGCCATCCGGGTGATGGTAGGCCCATTCGGCTTCCCAAGGTGCCAGAGTTTGATAGGAGGTGAGTAAAGACTTCCGAAACCCCTCGATATGGTCCGGAGTGATCCTACTCCAAATCCGATTTTCATCCTGCAGTACTTCCCGGGTGCTGACCCCGCAAAAAATTTGGACACTTTCGGATACATAGAGCACTTTTTCCGTTCCGTCAGCCTGCATCATGTACCGAATTACCAGTCCTGGGATATTTCGGGAGAGCGTTTGCAATTGATCCTCAAGCAGCTTGAGCTCGGTAAGATCCTGAATGGTCGTCACTTTGAATTCCGCTCCATCCGGAGTAGTCAATTTATCCGCGAAAACCCCAATCGGAAGGATTTTTCCATCCTTGGTAAGGACTTCAAATTCAGCCGGAGGTTCTTCTCCGGTCCTGAAAAAATCATCATGGAGCTTTTCCATGGAGTTGCGGTAGTTGGGATCCACCACCATCGTAAAGGATCTCCCGATCAGTTCTTCTCTACTGTACCCATAGATCCGACAATACTCCCGGTTGACCTCCACAAATCTGCCCTCTCGGTCTGTGATACAGATTCCCAAGGAGACAGAATTAAATAAAATTCCAAACAATCCATCGGTTGAAAGTTTGGCCAAATCCTCTTCAAATTGATCCCGGAACCGGATTGCTAAACCCACTTTGGTCACTTTCCCCAATTCGGTGTGAGAAGGAGTCACCAATACCTCAGAAGTTTTTGCTTTTTGGAAGGGAAAAAGAATGTCAAAATAAAAACATTCGCCGGAAAACCCCCTTTTGAGCTGCTCCACAAAATACTCCCTGCGACTTTCATCCAGCAAATCGGGCAGGTAGGCTCCCGGATTAATGTCCCAACCCAGTGCTTCCCTGAGAAACTGGAGATTTTCAGGAGATACTGAATCCAGGCAAAGGTCTTCAGATAGTAGAATAAATACGATGGGATTGCTTTTTCTTTTTGCCATTTGGTATTACTCAGCCATTTTCGGCCCTACAAGGTGACTACCAATTCTTTTTCTTCCACCAACCTCTTCTTTATTTTTAACGATCAAACTACTGTTCCCATTATTTTTTTGCACACTATTCAAAAGGGCTTTTTCAGAGGAAAATCAGCAAATCGAAAGGCACAAATTGAAATTAACTGTTTGAAAATCAAATACTAATTTCTGACTTGTTTGGAGACAGGACTAATTCCATCCACCTGAATTTTCAGGATGGAATTGAATTGTAAACGAATGGGACTCTCCGATTGCAAAAGGCCAAATCGCCTGGACCCTTTTTACTTTAACTCTGGATTTTACTTAAGGTGAAATAAAAGGTACTTCCTTCCCCGAGCTGAGACTCCGCCCAGATTTTACCCCGGTGCTGCTCGACTATTTTCTTGCAAATGGCCAAACCGATTCCTGTCCCGGCATATTCCCGGTTGGTATGAAGTCGCTTGAACATTTCAAAAATCTGAACGCTGTAGGTAGGTTCAAAGCCTATCCCGTTGTCTTCCACCTGCAATTCCCACTGATCCTTGAATTCCCTGCTTTTGATTTTGATATTCAGAGGCGCCTCAGGTTTCCGATATTTGATGGCATTGCCGATCAGATTTCGGAACAACAAATTGATCGGAACCTTTTTTCCTGAAATCACCGGCAAAGATTCATATTCAATCGTTCCCTTGCTTTCCTCTAGCAGCGAGGAAAAGTAGGCTTCCTGATCCTTCATGACTTCATTGAGATCGAGCGTTTCAAGGTTGGTTTGCTCTGTCCCCACTTTGCTGAATTCCAGCAAATCATTGATCAGCACGTGCATACGCTGAGATGCATCCACCGCAAAGTGAATGTACTGATCGGCTTTGTCATCCAATTGGCCTTTGTACTTTCGCTCCAATAGCTGCAGGAAGTTGATCACCATCCGCAGTGGTTCTTTGAGATCATGGGATGCCACAGAAGCAAAGCGCTCCAGCTCCTTGTTTTTCTCCACCAGAGACTTTCTCGCGTCAACGATATCCTGGATGATCCTTCCCTCTGGGATAATTCCGATTACGGTGCCGTCCTTATCAAATAAGGGTTTGAGGTTAAAGTGGATAGCAACAGGATTTTTATCCCTGTCCCATATCTCCACTTCGTATTGGACAAATTCTCCCTGAGCGGCCTTTTGGACAGATTGACGGAGTTGCTCTTGGGTTTCGGGTGAAATTTGCCACCAAAAACAATCCCAAAACTTTTTACCTACCACATCGACGGGTTTTAATCCAGAAAAATCCATGGCCGTCTGATTGGCATTCACCAAGGTGCCATCAGGTTCCAAATATCCGATAAACTGGAAAGTGGAATTGAAAATCCCACTAAACTTCCGCTCTCGCTCTTCGAGCAGCAGGGCAGATTTCCTGCTTTCGGTAATGTTTTTCATCACAACAACCGCACCGATGACCCTACCCAACTGATCGCGCATCTGTGATCCGGAAGCATTGATGAAATACAGTTCTCCAGAGGTATGCCTGATGCAGAAAATCTGATTTTCGACCAGCTCTCCTTTCCAAGCGCGGTAGAGCGGAATCTTATCCTGTGCCAACAATGTGCTGCCATCCTCCTCCAGCAATTGGTAATACTTGGCCCATTCGGAAGAAGGAATTCTGTCGGAGTCTAAGCCATGTAAATCCATGGTGGCTTTGTTAAACAGCTTCAGATCTCCTTTTTCATCGCAGACCACAATTCCCACATCGATGGTATCCAGCACGGTATTGATAAAGGCTTCCTTTTCCAGCAGCTCTTCTTCCAGAGCCTTGAATTTGGAAATGTCGGTGTGCGTACCAAACATTTTCTCCGGCTTGCCATCCGGGGTCCAACTCATGACTTTTCCGCGATCCAAAACCCAAATCCAATGGCCATCCTTATGCCGCATGCGGCATTCGCACACGTAGTTTTGGGATTCTCCATCGAAATACTTCTGAAGTTGAAGACGTGACAATTCGAGATCATCCGGATGGACAAATTTCAGCCAAGTTTCGATCGAAACCGGCTCCAGTTCCTCTAAGGAATAACCGATGATTTCCGCCCAAGTTTCGTTGAAAACTGTCCTGCCAGTCTGGACATTCCATTCCCAGGTACCGGCATTGGTTCCTTGGATCACATTTTCAAACCGGTTCTTTTGCTCCTGAAGCGCCTCAAAGGCAAGCTTCCTAGGGGTGATATTTTCAATCTGCGCGATGAAGTGCCGAAAAGAACCATCCTCATTCCAGACGGCGGTTCCATTGAAGTTCGCCCAAACTATTTCTCCACTCTTGGTCAAATAGCGTTTTTCCTTGGAATAGGATTCAATCTTTTTTTCCAACAGCTTTCCGACAAATTCCAAGTCTGCAGCCAGGTCATCCGGGTGTGTAATTTCCTGAAAAGTTTTACCTATGAGTTCTTCTTTAGAATATCCCAGGAGTTTGCAAAAGCTGAGGTTGACTTCCTTGAATCTTCCTTCCCTGGACGCCAGCGCCATACCGATCGCCGCTCGGTGAAACGATGCACTAAACTGGAGTTCCGAGTTGCGGGTAATCCTAAGGATTTCAGCCTGTTTGATCTGATCAGCCTCCAACAGTGTGTTTTTCTCGGTCTGAAGATAAATACCCACTATAAATCCGATCACCAAAACTCCCAGAATCCCGAAACCCAGGTTGTTTTGAAAGGCTATTTCCCTGGCTTGAGCCTCAAGATCCAAACTCAGAGCTCCTAGATAATCCAATAAATTTTGAAAAGCACCCTCCAATGCGATGGAGTAATTGAGTGCATCGGCTCTCTCGGATTTGATTTTTTCCAGAGCCATCTCAAAGGAAAGTGAATCAATGTAGCCAATGTGTTTCACCAGAAATTCTTTCCTTTTGAGGTTGGCTGCAAGCAAATCGGAATACAATTCCTGCATTTTGGGGGTATTGACCGTCTTGCCAAACTCCTCCAAAAGCTCCTGATTTGCTTGATTGTACTCCAGAAACCGATCCAGAGATTCCTTGTCCAATTCAAACTGATACCCTCTTTTCTGGATTACCGCCGCAAGGTAATTTTTATAGATTTGATCGATTCGGGAGATCTTGTGTTCAATGTCGAGGTTTTCCATGATCACCTTGGATTGCCGGTGCAGGTTGTAAAAAAATGCAACGGCACCCAGAGCAAATACAACCAAAGCTGTCAAGAGAAATTTATTCTCCTTCCGGGTAATTGAGTACGGCATAAAAGACTGGAAATCGGGCGGTATTAAGCAATAGGGAAATTAATGAAAAACATTCCAATTATTAGTTCAACCCTATTGTCAGAAACTGAATGAAATGCAGAAAATGTAAATGAACTGTATTTCCTTTGAGCTCCTTTTCTAAATTATTCAAAAATAAAAAACTGAAAAACCAGCCTTGAAAAAAGCTGGTTTCGAAAAAGTGGATTGCCTTGGCCCTATGATAGGGTCGACCCGCTTGCAGTTCCCAGATATGGGAATTACTCGTTTCAAAAGAAAACCTTACTGCTCAATAAAATAAAAGGTCCTCGAGATCTGTTTGAATAATTCCAGATTAGGTTCAAAATCCTGAAATGCATTTCCGATCAGTAGGTAGTAATTCGAACCCTGGGAAAGCATGACTACAAAGATGAGCTCCTCCGGTCTGTCAGGTCCCTTGGATGCCTTAAAATCGTATTCAAATCCCGAATTTCCATTGATCCCGACCTCACGGAGCTGATTTTCTGTGACTTGTATCTTTTCATAAGGCAATTGCTTGACGCGTTTGACAGCAAACGCTCTGAAATTTTCGATGTCCACGGAATACAGCGAATAACCTGCCATCCATGCTGTTTTATCTTGAGACTGTGTAGGCAACTTGCCATCAACGGTAAAAAAATTTCATCCCTATGCTTCCCCTGCTTCCTTGAGTATGGCATCCCCAAGAGAAAATTAAGACCCCTTTTGATCTTTGGCATTTGGCTCGTAAATGAGCGTGAGGATGGATTCTTTCATGGATTCAATGATCCCGGGATGATCCGATGGACACACGCCCATAACCAGGTAAACAAAGTCCTCATTCCCAAAAAACAGGGTGTGGTTAGTATATGGGTTACCGTCCCGAATTTCTTCTGAGGAGAAAAATTTACCTGAAATCCCATTTATCGTGAGGTCTTCGACTGGTCCCAGCAATTTTTGTCCTTCGACAATTTCCTTCAATTGGTTTTCTGAATCTGAAAAGTTCTCTCCCGGGATTTTGGTCACCGCAATCATTGCTTCTGCGGCTGGAAAAACAAAACCCGGTACCCCAAGACTTAGAAAATTGGGAGGCGGTACCATGTAAACCTCCGTCCCGGCGATCAATTGATGCGCTTCAGTTTTGGTATTGACTATCTCTTTTTGGCTAAAACAAGGAGAAAAAAGAAAAAGGACAAAAACCCCGGTTAAAACGAGTTTCATGGATATGCTATCGGACTGGAATTAATGAAGAATAAAATAGGTGATTTCTTCAAAAATAGGAAAGCGTATAAGTCCACCAAAATCCAACTAACGTTTTTTTAATTTTTAATAAAAAAACCCGGCAGGATTTTTCATTCCTGCCAGGTCTTGATCGGCTTGCTACCTGATGCTGCCTTATTGTCTTTTAGGATATCGTCGATCCGCTCGCGGTGCTTTCATGAGGATGAAGTAGCTTCAGCTTTCCGTCCTTGTCTTCCGCCATCAGGATCATACCTTCAGAGTCGATACCCATCATTTTCCTCGGAGCCAAGTTAATCAACATGACGATTTGCTTTCCGATGAGAAACTCCGGCTCGAAATGCTCCGCCACACCGCTCAGTACCGTGCGCTGCCCAAGCCCGATATCCACTTTGAGCTTGAGAAGTTTCTTGGATTTTGGCATCCGCTCAGCTTCCAAAACGGTCACCACACGCATATCCAGCTTGGCAAAGTCATCATACGTAATCAACTCCTTCATCGGAGTCACAGGAGCATTTGCAGCTTCGTTCATTTTTTTGGCATCTAGGAGTTTTTGTACTTGTTTTTCAACGGTATCGTCTTCGATTTTCTCAAATAAAAGACCCATTTGACCTAACGTTCTGTTGGCTTGGATCAGGTTTCCATTGCCGGCATCAGACCATTTTGCTGTTTTCATCCCGAAGAGATCGACCAGTTTTTTGGCTGTAAAAGGAAGAAAGGGCTCAGACACAATGGCCAGATTGGCGGCTATGTTCAAGGCGATATTTAGTATCGTTTGGGTGCGGGCTTCGTCTGTTTTGATTTCTTTCCAAGGCTCGGTATCTGCCAGGTATTTATTGCCCAAGCGAGCCAAATCCATCACCAGACCCAACGCCTCCCGGAATCGGTACCGCTCGATGGAGGTGGCGATTTTCTCAGGAAAATCAGCCAAAGCAGCTAAAACTTCCTCATCATATCCGGTCAATTCACCCCGGCTGGGGACGATGCCATTGAAAAACTTCTGGGTCAATACCACCGCGCGGTTGACAAAGTTGCCGTAGATGGCTACCAGTTCGGAGTTGTTTCGACCTTGAAAATCCTTCCAGGTAAAGTCATTGTCCTTGGTCTCGGGAGCATTGGCTGTCAACACGTATCGAAGGACGTCTTGCTTGCCCGGAAACTCCTCCAGGTACTCATGCAGCCACACGGCCCAGTTTCGGGAGGTGGAGATTTTGTCCCCTTCGAGGTTCAAAAACTCATTGGCCGGCACATTTTCAGGAAGCACATAGCCTCCGTGCGTCTTCAGGATGGCTGGGAAAATGATGCAGTGAAACACGATATTGTCCTTGCCGATGAAGTGCACCAGCTTGGTCTCCTGATCTTTCCAGTAAGGCTGCCAGTCAATTCCTTTCTCGGCTGCCCATTCTTTGGTCGAAGAAATGTAGCCGATCGGGGCATCAAACCAGACGTAAAGTACTTTGCCCTGAGCATCATGAAGCGGGACAGGAATTCCCCATTCCAGATCCCGGGTCATGGAACGTGCTTGCAGTCCTTCCCCGGCTTCCAGCCAGGATCGGCATTGCCCAAGGACGTTATTTTTCCAGTCGTCTGCATGGTCTTCCAGGATCCATTTTTTCAAAAAATCCTGGTAGCGCGCCAGATCCAAAAACCAGTGCTTGGTGTTCTTCAGTATGGGCGTTCTGCCGCTCAACTTGGACTTGGGATTGATCAGTTCGGTGGGGCTGAGGGCAGTTCCGCATCGCTCGCACTGATCCCCATAGGCATGCTCATTACCGCACTTGGGACAGGTCCCTTCGATGTAGCGATCGGCCAGAAACTGTCCTGCTTCCTCGTCAAAATATTGCTCCGTGGTTTGCTCCAGGAATTCCCCTTTTTGATACAGATCCGTGAAAAAGCCCTGAGCTGTCTCGTGGTGAACCTTGGCAGAGGTGCGGGAATAATGGTCGAAGCTGATCCCAAACTGCTCAAAGCTGTGCTTCATCATCTGATGGTAATGATCGACGATTTGCTGGGGAGTTTTGCCTTCCTTGGCAGCTTTGATGGTAATTGCCACTCCGTGCTCATCCGAACCGCAGATGTAGGCTACGTCTCTGCCCTGAGACCTGAGGTAGCGGACGTAAATATCGGATGGCACATAGCATCCGGCGAGGTGACCGATATGCAGTGGGCCATTGGCATAAGGCAAAGCCGAAGTGACCGTGTATCGCTTGAAATTTCTGTTGCTCATTGGTAAAATTGATGGAAGACCGAAGACAGAAGACCGAAGAAAACGGAAATTAAATTAACCCTTCTCTGCTTCTGTCGAGACTGTTTTAGGAAAGAATGAACCTTTGATATCTCTCCTAAAACCATGGCCAAAGATAGGGAAATCAACGGAAGGCGGGATCAGGCATTTTGAAATTCGTTGCGGGCCTCCTCCGTCAAAATACCGGAATAAATGATGCTGATCGCCTGATCGTAAATATCTCCCGGAGCCATTTTCATCCCTTTTTGAATGGACTCGGGAAACTGTCCGCAGAATTTTGGATCCAAAAGAGACTGAACCGCAGCAGCATACAACAAGACGATGAGATTGCTGTTGATCCTTGGATTGACCAATCCCTGGGCCATTCCCTGTTCGATCAGCTTGGCAAAACGCAGATAAGCCGATTCATTGATGTAGGACATCAGGTTTTTCCAGATCTCCGGCGCATGTTCTCTCAGTTCTTCCAGCAATTCGGGTTTGATCGGGGCCAAATGGGTCGCGATGACCGAAAGGGTGGATTTCAGCTTGAGCGGAAACGAAAGGTGGCGATTTTCCAAAACTGCCTCCACCTTGGATGAAAGTCGGGTTTTCATCAATTCAAAAGTCGCTTCCAACAATTCAAGTTTCCCTGAATAATAGGCATACAGGGTCTTTTTGCTGATTTTCAAGTCCTGCGCGATATCATCCATGGTCGTGTTTCGGTATCCGCTTTTTAAAAAAAGTCGGTAGGCGACATCCAAAATTTTCCCTTCTACAGCTTGTTTTTTACTCATAGTGCCGCAAAGATAATCAGGGTTGTCGGCTAAAGCTGTGGTCCTCGGCTAATCTTTCCGTTCTGATAAACTTGGCATGAATTCACCTTTAGGACAATAAACCTTGAGCACCTCGATAACCTGACAACTCCTAGCTTACAATCTGAGAAACCGACAACCAGCCAAGCCGACCACCCAATTTTTCCATCTTTCAATTTTACAATCTTCCAATTCTCTCCCCATTCCTCTTATTTTTACCCATCCAAATTTTTAATCCATGACCCACGCCGAAGCTGCTGCCCGCATCGCCCAACTCAGCAAAGAAATCAACCATCACAACCAGCTTTACTATCAGGAAAGCCGGATAGAGATTTCGGATTATGAATTTGACCAGTTGCTGGAGGAATTGGTTCGATTGGAGCATCAATTCCCAGATTTGCTGGTTGCGGACAGCCCCAGTCAGCGCGTAGGAGGCACGGTTACCAAGGAATTTCAGACCGTAGAGCACGAGTATCGGATGCTTTCACTGGGAAATACCTACACCACGGAGGAACTGATTGCTTTTGACGAACGGGTGATCAAAGGGCTCGGCCACAGGAATTACGAGTATTTCTGCGAGATGAAGTTTGACGGAGTGGCGATCAGCTTGGTGTATGAAAACGGTCAGCTGGTTAGAGCCGTGACCCGGGGAGATGGCACCAAAGGAGACGACGTGACTGCCAATGTCAAAACCATCCGCAACATCCCGCTGAGAATCCGAGCCGCAAATGTCCCTGCCAAATTTGAAGTTCGGGGAGAAATTTTCCTTCCTCTTAAGGAATTCATGAAAATCAACGCCGAACGGGAAGCGGAAGGGGAAGCCCTCATGGCCAATCCCAGAAATGCTGCTTCGGGCACACTCAAAATGCAGGACAGTTCGGTGGTGGCCAAGCGCCGGCTCAACTGCTATTTTTATCAGCTTTTGGGAGAAAATATCGGAGTCAGCAAGCACGACGAAGCCATTCACTTGATCGAAAGCTGGGGATTCAATGTCTCGCCAACGTACAAAAAGGCCAAAAACATCGAAGAAGTCCTCGACTACATCGAAGACTGGAGGGAAAACCGATACGGCCTTCCCCTCGATACGGACGGGGTAGTACTCAAAATCAACGATTACGATCAACGGGAGGAATTGGGCTTCACTGCCAAAACTCCCCGATGGGCCATTGCCTACAAATACAAGGCAGAAAGCGCCGAGACGGAACTTCTGTCCATCACCTACCAGGTGGGACGAACCGGCGCGATCACCCCTGTGGCAAATCTGGCCCCGGTCCAATTGGCCGGCACCACGGTCAAGCGGGCTTCCCTGCACAATGCCAACGAAATCGAGCGTTTGGGAATCCATGAGGGGGATTTTGTCTTTGTAGAAAAAGGCGGAGAAATCATCCCCAAGATCACGGCAGTCAATGAAAAGCGCAGAAGACCTCATGCTCCGGCTATTCGATACATCAGCAATTGTCCCGAATGCGGTACCACGCTGATCCGCAAAGAAGGCGAAGCCAAGCACTATTGCCCCAACTCGGTCAGTTGTCCACCTCAGGTATTGGGAAGGATAGAGCACTTTGTCAGCAAGCGGGCGATGGACATTGACTCATTGGGCACGGAGCGGATCCGGGCGCTGATCGATCAGGGTTTTATCCGGAATTATGCCGACATCTACGAACTGGACACCAGGCAAAACGAACTTCTCGGGCTGGAAATGAGTCAGGACCAATACGAGCGGGAGGTTTCGGGGCTGCTTTACATTTCTCTGGAAAAGGCGCTTTTTGCCCTGACCGAAAGTATTTCCTTCAAGCAGATTCAGGATTTTTTGCAGGAAAACACCCACTTGCCGCTCAAGGATCGGCTTCGGGCATTTCAGGCTCAAATCCGGACTTGGAAGAAAAAAGTGCCTTCCAATGTGGGCATGGTCGACCTGTTGCTCCATAACCTCAGTCAGCATGCAGACCTGATGAAAGTCGAGGACTATGTTCCTGTGGCTGTGGTTTTGGAGATCTTTTTGGGACGAAGAGTAGACTTTGAACAAATCCTGGAAGCCAGTAAAAAGCACGGGACCGTTCACATGATTCTGTTGGAATTAAACCTGGATCTCCCTTCCGAACTCCAGGAACGAATCAAGAAACTCAAAGCAAACACATTCCAAGAGGGTGTGATTTCCAACATGATGGAGGGAATATTTGCTTCCAAAGAGCAGTCGTTTGAGAAAGTTCTGTTTGCCTTGGGAATCCGGAACATCGGAGAAAATACCGCTGTACTTCTGGCCAAGCATTTTGGAAGTATTGAAAAACTCAAAGAAGCCACAGCCGAGCAATTGCTGGAGATCAACGGCGTGGGCGAAACGTTGGTGCACAGCCTCAAAGAATTTTTTGCCCAGTCCGAAAACCTGGAAATCATCAGCCGGCTGAAATCACAGGGGCTGAAATTCGAGATCGAGCAACGCGAATCCACCTCACTGGGCAATGCTCTGGCAGGCAAACGCATTTTAGCTTCCGGCAAACTTCAAAATTTCAAGCGGGACGAGATCGTGGATTTTGTGCAGGCCCATGGAGGACAATACATTTCCTCCGTTTCAAAAAATCTCGACTTCATTATCGAAGGAGAAGAAATGGGTCCGAGCAAAAAGGAAAAGGCCCTTCAACTCGGAGTACCGCTGATCTCTGAGGAAGAGTTTTTGAGAATGGTGAGTTCGGGTTCGCTCACTCAAAGGTAGTTCGGATCCGCTTACTCACCAGCCCCGTTGGGTGAGCGGGGTCGAAGCCACTGATTTCTACCGTCTTTTGACTATTTTTCCGAGGTATTAATCAACTCAATATTGTCAGGTGACTTTTGAACAAATCATCATTTCAGTTTTTCTTGTCCTTCTAATCGGAGGTGGAATCTTGATTTTTTTCCTTTTCCAAAAACTTCAAAAAATAACTTTGGACCACCAAAAGGCAGAGGAACAGCTCAGCCAACTGGAACAAAAAACAGATTCACTCAGACTGGAGTCTTTGGAATCCAAACTCAACCCGCATCTTTTCAAAAACATCCTAAACTCCATCCAGTCCCATGCCTACCAGACTTACTTTGCCTTGGACAAACTGGCCAATGTATTGGATTACATCCTGTACGAAAGCCGCCAAAAGTACGTAAGTCCAAAAGAGGAGATCGACTTTGCACTGAATCTGATCGAGATCAACAAAATCAAACTCAGTCCATTGTTTGAACTGAGTATCAAAACCAAAATCCAGGAAAATGACCCACATTACCGGTCAAAAATTTTAGCTCCGCTGATTTCCATCGATCTGATCGAAAATGCTTTCAAACATGCGGACCTTCAAAGCGGGGACTCCTTTATCCGAATCATCATCGAACTAAAAGATGGGATATTTTCTATGTTGGTTTCAAACAAAATATCAGTGAAACCTACGCTTGACAAGGCCAATAGTGGGATTGGAAACGAGACTTTCGATCAGCGCCTGAATATTCTGTACAAAGGGCGCTATTCCCTGGAGAGATTCAAAGATGGAGATGTTTTTTTGGCCAAACTTAAAATCGACCTGAATGGAAAAGGAGCTTAAATGCCTGCTTTTGGACGATGAACTTCCGGGTCTGACCTACCTCAAGATGATCTGTGAGCAAATTCCCGGACTTGAAATTGTTAAATCCTACAATGATCCAGCCCGGTTTTTGGAAGAATTTCCTTTGCTGGATTTTGACTTGTGCATCATTGACATCGAGATGCCACAGTTCAATGGTTTGCAGGTGGCCAATCTTCTTCAAGGCAAAGCAGTCATTTTTGCAACTGCTTACAAAGAATATGCAGCGGAGGCTTTTGACCTCAATGCAGTGGATTACATCCGCAAGCCAGTGTCGATTGACCGACTCAAGCGATCTGTAGAAAAAGCCAGAATCCAGATTAATTCCCAACAGGAGCCTTCCCGATTTTTCACCTGCAATACGGAAAAAGGAAAATCTTTGATTCCAATCGATCAGTTGGCATGGATAGGCACATCGACTGGAGACGGAAGAGACAAAGTAGCTCACCTCAAGGACGGAACCTCGCTGGTACTCAAAAACATTTCCTTTGAAACCATCCTAAAGTCCCTCGCGCCCCATTCTTTTGTCCGAATCACCAAGCAGGAAATCCTCAATCTCAGTATCGTTCGATTCTTTTCCTTTGATCAAATTACCACTGTGCTCAATCATGAATCAGGCAAACCTGTGGTCCTTACCTTGACAGAGCGCTATCGGGATGAATTCCTGAAAAAAGTGAATTCCTAAACTCATTACAAAAAATTCCCCACTCAGTACATTTCGGCCTATAGTCGTTGCATGGCTCAACAATCTCAACCTGATTTACTCCAATTTAGTGGGGAATTGGAAGGCTGAAAAGTCGTTTATACCCGGGGATGTTTGCCTGATCCAATACAGGCCAGATGTCCTTCCTAAATGAATGATTGCCTATCGCAAAGTTTATTTAGAAGGATATCTGCATCGCCCGGACCAACCTTACTAAACTGTTGCCTCAATGGGAAAGTATCGCAATACCTTTTTTTATGTCGGCATCATCGGAGTATTTTCTCTGTTGATGTATTTTATTCTTCAGCAGGGGTTGCAATTGCAATCCGGTCGAAACATCCAAATCAACACCCATGAAACCAGCCAATGGGCTGAGTTTTTGGACGGGATTACACATAATCTCACCCATCCCTTAGCCATCCTGTTGGCTCAAATAGTAGCGATTATTTTAGTCGCCCGGCTTTTTGCATGGCTCAGCAAAAAAATCGGTCAACCCACCGTGATTGGGGAAATCATCGCGGGTATTGTATTGGGGCCGTCATTGCTTGGTTATCTTTTTCCGGAATTTTCCATGGCCCTTTTTCCGGTAGAATCTCTCGGAAACCTTCAGTTTCTAAGTCAGATCGGGTTGATCCTATTCATGTTTGTCATAGGGATGGAACTTGACCTGAAAGTTCTTCGAAATAAAGCCCATGATGCAGTGGTCATCAGCCATGCCAGTATCATCATCCCTTTTGCATTGGGTATCGGTCTAGCCTATTTCATCTATACCTCTTTTGCACCAAAAGGGGTTGAGTTTTCGTCTTTCGGTCTGTTTTTGGGGATTGCGATGAGCATTACTGCATTTCCGGTCTTAGCGAGAATAGTTCAGGAAAGAGGCCTTCAGAAAACCCGACTAGGCACTGTGGTCATTACCTGTGCAGCCGCGGACGATATTACTGCATGGTGTCTTTTGGCTGCAGTAATTGCCATCGTCAAGGCGGGATCTTTTGTAAGTTCACTCTATGTGATGGCCTTGGCAGGAGCCTATGTCTTAGTTATGGTCAAGTTGGTCCGGCCATTTCTAAAGCGTATTGGTGATCTCCACACTTCCCGCGAAAATCTCAGCAAGCCCATTGTGGCTATTTTCTTTTTGACTTTGATCATCTCGGCCTATGCTACCGAAGTGATCGGGATTCATGCCCTTTTCGGGGCTTTCATGGCTGGAGCCATTATGCCCGAAAACACGAAATTCAGAAATATTTTCATTGAGAAAGTAGAAGATGTGTCGTTGGTACTTTTACTTCCTCTCTTCTTTGTCTACACCGGATTACGTACTGAGATTGGACTTTTAAATGACCCTTACCTTTGGCAGGTCACAGGGATGATCATTTTGGTTGCAGTCATAGGCAAATTTGTCGGAAGTGCCCTTGCGGCTCGTTTTGTCGGTCAAAACTGGAAAGACAGTCTCACGATTGGTGCTCTTATGAACACGCGCGGACTGATGGAACTCGTCGTGCTCAACATTGGCTATGACCTAGGCGTTTTGACTCCGGAGATCTTTGCAATGATGGTGATCATGGCATTGGTCACCACCTTTATGACCGGGCCGGCATTGGATCTGATCAATTGGTCCTTCCGTTCAAAACCTTCCGAAATACCTAACGAGATTATTCAGCAAAGTAACTATAGAATATTGGTCTCCTTTGGGCATCCTGACCGTGGCAGAACTCTCGTGCGTTTGGCTCATAGTCTGATTCGCAAACTGAACGGAAACGCTACCATCACTGCTTTGCATCTGAGTCCCGTAGATGAATTGAACTATTTTAACCAAACCACCTACGAGCGGGAAAGCTTTGCCCCAGTGATCCAGGAAGCCCAGCAACTTCATCAAAAAGTCACCACCCTCTTCAAGGCATCCTCAGATATTGAAGGAGATATTATCGAAGTGGCAAACAAAGGGAATTATGATCTTTTGTTGATCGGTGTGGGGCAATCGATTTTCGAGGGAAGTTTATTGGGTAAGGTATTGGGATTCACTACCCGAATCATCAGCCCTGACAGGATCCTCAATCAGGTGATTGGGAAAGAAAACCTTTTTGAAAACCTGCCATTTGACGAAAGGACGAGAAACATCATCCGTGCATGCCAAATACCAGTTGGAGTTTGGATGGATAAGGGATTCAAACATGCCGATCGAATTTTCATTCCGGTTTATTCATCTAAAGATGACTTTCTCATCCAATTCGCCCAAAAATGGATTAATAACTCCGGGTCTCAGGTAACCTTGATCGATGGAACTGATCAAATCAAGAGTCGTCCGGAAATCAAAGAAGCAATCCGGGCAATTGAGCATGTGGCGCCGCATCACATCCAGTTAAGACAAGAAGATTACCTTACAACTGACTTTTTAAAAACTCAGGATCTCATGGTGATTTCCTTTAAAAGCTGGAAAAAGCTCATCGAAAACAAAAGTCTGTGGATCTCCGAAATTCCTTCGGTATTGATTTTGGCAGAAAAAAGAAAAAATGGATTGGACAATGGGTAAAAACCAAGATCCAGAATTGGTTTTTACCGGCATATCCAAAACCGACTTTTTATCACTAAAAATTTTAACTGCCAGAGTCAACTCATGATTGGAGAAGCAATAAATTCTTTTTCAAGCCTACCTAGGATGCGGTTTCTGGCAAAATCCAAGGACTGAGATATTGGTCAGGCATTATTCACCAGATTAGTATTTCCAATTTTTAGATAAGCGGCCCCCAAATCCCACTCAGGACTATATCTTTGCAGGCTCAAACTTTAAAAATACCATGAACGCATTCAAAGGCACCGGGGTGGCATTGATTACTCCCTTTCATGACGATTACTCGATTGACTTCGAGAGCCTCAAGCGGCTGATCGATCATGTAGTTTCCGGCGGAGTGGACTATCTGGTGGTACTGGGTACAACCGGAGAAGCTGCTACCTTGACTTCTGCCGAAAAGAAACAGGTGCTCAAAGCTTGCTTGGAATACAATGCCGGACGGGTCCCCGTCGTATTGGGAATCGGAGGAAACAATACCCATGCGGTCGTGAATGAAATCAAAAACACCGATTTCTACGGAGTGGCGGCCATTCTTTCCGTCAGTCCTTATTACAACAAACCCAGTCAGGCAGGAATCATCGCCCACTATACCGCGATTGCAGATGCCTGTCCCGTACCGGTGATTTTATATAACATCCCCGGCCGTACCATGTCAAACATGACTGCCGCCACTACGCTTCACCTTTCCCACCATCCCAATATTGTGGGGATGAAAGAAGCCAGCGGAAACCTGGAACAATGCATGCAGATCGCGGCACAAATGCCTAAAGACTTTTTGCTCCTTTCCGGAGACGACCTGATGACCAAGGCACTGATGAGTATCGGAGGAAGCGGAGTCATTTCCGTTTTGGCCAATGCCTTGCCGGAGACTTTCAAAAAGCTGACGCACGGAAGTCAGCAAGAGGCGCTTGATGCTACATTTTCATTGCTGAATCTCAATGGGCTCATGTATCAGGAAGGTAACCCCGTAGGTATCAAAAATCTCCTCCTTCACATGGAGATCATTTCCACAGATCAGGTTCGTCTGCCTATGCTGAGTGCCAGCCTCGACCTGAGCAATCAGATCAAAGCTGCCTACCAGAACAAGTAAACCAGCATGTCTCCTCTTTCCATTTCCCAACTGACCGAGCAAATCCGGCTGACGCTGGAAAACGAGCTCGATCCGGTCTATTGGGTCGTGGGCGAACTGGCGGATTTCCGACAAGCACCGCAGGGGCATGTTTATTTTGAGTTGGTAGAAAAGCAGGGCAACCAGGTACTGGCAAAAATCCGGGCCAATCTCTGGCAGTTTACCTATCGCTCCGTAGCAGCCAAGTTTGAATCTGTCACCGGCACCAGCCTGAAAAACGGAATGAAAGTGTTGGCACAAGTCGCAGTCAGCTATCATCCGGTCTACGGGCTAAGCGTCAATGTGAAGGACATCGATCCATCTTTTTCACTGGGTGAGCGTGCCCGGCTTCGTCAGGAAACCATCGACCGGCTGACCCGGGAAGGATTACTGAGGTTAAACGGCCGATTTGAACTTCCTCCAGTCATTCAAAAAATAGCCGTGATTTCCAGCGCCACAGCTGCCGGTTATGGGGATTTTGTGAATCAGATCAATCAAAACCCCTACGGATACAAAGTTTACCACAAACTCTTCAACTCCCTGATGCAGGGAAACGAAGCGGTAGCCAATCTGATTTCCGCTTTGGAAAAAGTAAAAGCAGAGACTGGAACCCTAGCCTTTGATGCCGTTGTGATTATTCGGGGCGGAGGCGCTCAGTTGGATTTGGATTGCTTTGACGACTACCGATTGGGAGCCGCTATCGCTAATTTTACGCTTCCGGTTTTTACCGGTATCGGTCATGAGCGGGATGAAACGGTGGCGGATTTGGTCGCCCACACCCGGCTGAAAACCCCGACCGCGGTTGCGGAGTTTTTACTCTCGGGATTCCGTGAATTTGAAGAAAATCTGGGCTTAGTCCTCCAACGTCTGGATCGATCCACCCGACAGCAACTTCGTGAAGAAGAGGCGAAAATTCAGCAGTATTCCCTTCGGGCAAAGTCCCTGGCCGGAAACCGGATTTCCCTAGAACTCGAAAAACTTAAAAACCGGACAAACCGGATAGATCTGGCTACCAAAAGTCAGTTGAGAATCCAAAGTCTGAAACTGGAGACAATTGAAAAAGGCCTGAAAAAAAGCCTGGACATCTTTCTTCGAAAACAAATTGAAAAACTGGACAATCAGGAAACGCTGTTGCGTCAGCTCGATCCCCAGTCTATTTTAAAGAGAGGTTATACCCGTACCGAATTGGATGGAAAACCCATTCATCTGAGCCAGGCCCAAGTCGGAGACCCAATCGAGACCTTTACCCTGGACCAAAAAATCAGCAGTACGATTACCAAAATCACCAAAAAATGAACGAACTAACCTACACCCAAGCCATGGCCCGACTGGAGTCCATTCTCAGTCAACTGGAAGAGGGAAATAAATCAGTGGATGAACTTTCCGATTTGGTAAAGGAGGCGGCAGAGCTGGTGAAGCATTGTCGAACCCAACTGAAGACTACCGAATCCGAAATTCAAAAAGCATTTGAAGGCGCCTGAAAAAATTTCTCGGTGAATTTTCTATCCGAAAAAACCAGAGAATACCTCTTGGCATGTTTGTTGCAAAAATTGGAAACGAGAATTTTTCCTTCTCATTTTCACGACCTTACCCTATGCATACCCTAGTAAAATCAGTTGTTCTTGCTCTGTTTATAGTGACTTCAGGCAGTGCCGTAGCTCAAAACTTTTACAAAGAGCGGATTTCCCGAGATAATATTCTGACGATCGGATTGGGACCTTCTTTTGTCTATATGGACAATGGGGGGCAATACCGTCAGTTGGATTTTGCCATTAAGCCCGCATTTTCCCTAGCCCTGACCAACAAGCTCACCGAGATGGTCGAACTTCGGGCAACGACTGGTATTCAGTGGATCAGCAGTGGAGGGAACCCTCCGACCACGTTGAGAGATGAGTGGTTTTTTGACAATGCCTCTTTCACTGCAAAAGGCCAAGCTTACTATTTCGATGTGATTCCAAGTTTTTACCTCATTCCATTTTCCAATCACATGCACCGAAGCAAGGTCAACCTGTACGGTGGAGCCGGATTGGGGGTAATGCATGTCCAAACAGAACAGACCAAATCCTTCAGTCCCGAGGAAACTCCAACTAAGCATCAGATTACCACCGGATACGTTCCAGTACGGGCTGGATTAAGTCTGCGAATTGGACCCTATTCCGACTTGGCAGGTGAGGGGACGATGCTTTGGACCTTCACAGACAATCTGGATGGAAATGTAGGCAACAACAAATACGGAGATCACCTTTTTCAGGCCCAAATCGTCTATCGTCGCTATTTCATTCCCAAAGGCCAGGAATAATCTTCAATCCTAAGCTTCTAATCGGCAACCTCAGCAGGTTGCCGATTTCATTTTTGAATTTTGACAAAACTGGCTTAACTTCCATCAAATGGACTTTTCTGATAAAGATGGCTGGACAACAAGTTTTTATTTCTTATGCCTGGGGTGGAGAAAGCGAACTCGTAGCTAACGAGGTCGAACAGGTCTTTCAACAACACGGAATTGATCTGGTCAGGGACAAAACAGACCTAGGCTTCAAAGGCTTGATCCGGGAATTCATGCAAAAAATCGGTCAGGGAAATCTGGTGGTACTGATCATCAGCGACAAATACCTGAAGTCGAAAAACTGCATGTTTGAATTGATGGAGGTGGAGCGAAAAGGAGAGTTTTTTGACCGGATTTTCCCAATCGTCTTACCCGATGCCAACATTTACGATTCCCTGGGCATCCTGAATTATCTGAAATATTGGGATCAAAAGATTAAAGATCTGAATGCGAGTGCCAAAGAACTGGACAATCTCGCCGATACCCGCAAAGTCCAGGAAGACATCAATCTGTACACGGACATCAGGGGAGCGATAGATGACTTGGCAGGGAAGCTCAGCAACATGAATACCCTGACAGTGGAAATCATGCGGGCAAAAGCCTATCAGCCACTCCTGGAATCACTTCTGGCACAGCGTGAAAAACCAAAATCGAACCCTGCCACACCCTCAAAAAAAGAAGGAAAAGTGCTCTACCACATTCCCGGAATGATGCAGGTGAATTCCTGGACCCGATGTACGGTGAGATTGGCTTGGGAAGAAATCCTGCTCACCGAAGGGTTGAAAATCCCCGAAAAAGAACGGACAATTGAATCCATCCGACTGGGATCTGTCATGCAGGTTTCCCTTAATGAAGGGCGTGATGGACACAATTTTGAAATCAAGCCCCTGAACAACGAGGAACAGTTTATCGCTGAGGATGACTTCACTGAATGGCTTTTTGATGTAAAGGCACTGAGTACCGGAAATTTCACCCTTATTCTCCGAGTCACATTGATCCAAATTATCGATGGAAAAGAGCGGAAAAAAGATGTGGTGCTTGAGCGAAATGTCATCACTGAGGCCGTGGTTCCGAGAGCCTTGGCCCGGTTTGAGACAGCCGAGGATGGATTGACTCCACCTATCGAATCCCATTTGGATTTTGATCCTTGGGATAAGAGCTTTATTCCAACTCCAGACTATCCTGAAGTCTTTGCAGAAATGATCCCCGGGGCAGGTGGACAAGCTAGGCACCCATCTCATCGCCCCCCATTTCCGGGATCTCCGGTTGTCCAACCACAGCCCGCTCCAAACCGACCCGAGGATTCGGGTACTCCTAAACCCACTCCATTTCGAAGAATTCTTCCTTATGCTGCCTCCTTGGCAGCTTTGGTTGTGGTTGGAGCATTGTTTTTCCCCATGTTCAGTTCCCCGGAAAATTCACTGACTGCCACTGCCCCCGAAGAAGAAATATATAATCAGGGGGAAATTGTGGTAGGAAGACCTCCGCAGGAAAAAATGCTGGTAGCTATGAGCATGGAATCCACCGCTCCTACCGGGGAAACCATCACCGAGGTAATGGCATTTATGATTTCCTCAGAGGAGTTAGAATCAATCAATCTGATCGATCCGGGCAATTTCAGTTTGCAAGTGCTGCCTGCCTCAGATACTTCTGTCCTTAATTTTGGTCTTGTCAAGACATTCTCCTTACAGGAGATTCAGGATTCTGTAAAAAAAGCCTCAGTCAGTCCGGCCCGCGTAGGGAACATCAAGATCGAAAGAAATCAACTTCAGGTCATTCCCGAGTCTCAAATCATCCAGACAGAGCCTCAGCGACTTGATTCTGCATCAGCGAAAAAGCTTCGAAGAAGTGCCCGGGTTCGAGTAGAAAATTAAAAAAGTCGATTCTGCACCCTCGAATCGCAGGTTTCTCTTAGACCACCTGCAGGAATTTCCGCTCGATGGTAATCAGCATATTCTGCATTATTCCCGGAATTCGGATCAGGAGATAGTCTTTGTTTCCCTTTTCGATCACCTCTCCTACCATATCCTGAAGCGGACCACCCATCACTTTGACTTTCTCTCCGGGTTCGATCTCTGAGCCATCTGTTTCTACAGCTACTCCTGTGGTCACTACGCGCTTGATGATTTCCAACTCTTCCTCGCGAATGGTGGCATGCTGACCGGAGAAATGGACAAATTTTACGGCACCGGGAATCTGTAGACATTCCCAAAGTTGGTTTCTGTTGGTCTTCACAAACACATAGCCATTAAACAGCGGACGCTGAACTTTCTTTTTCCGGTCGGACCACTGCCTGAGTTCTTCCACTATCGGCAAGTAGACATCCCATCCTTTTTCATTCAGGCGCTCGGCTACCTTCTTCTCTGACCGTGACGCAGTATACATCACGTACCATTTCATTTCCACCATTTCTAAAGTCTTTTTGGGTCGGCAAAAATACAAAACGATGCGGGAATAGAAGGGTAAAAAATAAAAAACCCCCGGAACATCGTTCCGGAGGTTTTGTCAAAAAAAACCACCAACCTTAAATCAATCATGCTTTAAGCTTTCGGAATCTCATTGCGAGTTTATCCGACAACAAATACATGACTGGTACGATCACTAACGTAATGACTGTGGCAAAGGTTAGCCCAAATATTACAGTCCAGGCCATCGGTCCCCAAAAAGCCGCATTATCTCCTCCTACATAGAACTGCGGATCGAAGTCGCTCAGCAGGGTGGCAAAGTTGATGTTCATGCCGATTGCCAAAGGAATAAGGCCCAATACGGTGGTAATGGCGGTCAGCAATACCGGACGAAGACGGGTCTTGCCAGCTTCGACAATACTGTCTAGCAAATCATTGTATTCCAGGTATTGACCTTTCTTTATTCCTTTTTCCTCCCGCTTTCTAGACCGCACCAAATTCGTGTAGTCGATCAAAACGATGGCATTGTTTACCACCACACCGGCCAATGAGATGATCCCGATTCCGGTCATGATGACCACAAAATCCATGTTGAAAATCACCAAGCCCAAGAACACCCCGATCGTACTCAGGAGTACCGATGTCATGATGATAAACGGACTGATGATGGAGTTAAACTGCGCCACGATGATCAGGAAAATCATCGATACGGCGATCAACAAGGCATTGACCAGGAAGGCCATAGACTTGGCCTGTTCCTCTTGTTCTCCGGTAAACTTGACCGAAACCCCATCCGGAAACTCATATCCTTCCATGATGCTCTTGATCTCATTGTTGATCTCAGTAGGATTGTATCCATCCAGCACATTGGAGTAGAGGGTGATGACTTTTTCCAGATCTTTTCGCTTCACAGATCCATAGGTCGAACCGTACTGTATCGTAGCCACGGCAGAGATAGGAACCTCGCGCTTGTCTCCAAACTTGTCCCGGAAGCCGATTTTTTTATTCACCAAGGTATTGATGTCGTACCGGTAGCTGTCAGCCAGCCTCAATTGGATCGGATAATCTTCTTCTCCCTCTTTGAATTTGGAAACCTCCAGACCGAAAAGCGAAGTACGAAGCTCTGTAGCAATGGTAGAGGTAGAAAGTCCGAATCTGCGGGCTTTTTCACGATCGATCTGCAGCACCACTTCCGGACTTCCCAGTGAAAGGTCTGTCTTGAGCTCCTCCACTCCCGGAATAGCCTTAGACTCCAGAAATTCCTTGGTCTGATTGACCACGGAGATCAACTGCTCGTAATCTTCACCGACAAACTCAATATTCACCGCTTTGCCTACCGGTGGTCCATTGCGCTGCTTGTCTACTGTGATCAATACACCAGGATACTTTACCGCCAGATCACGGACCGCCTCCATGGCTTCGTTGGTATTGATCCCTTGACGGTAGATGTAATCCACAAATCCGATGGTGATTTTGGACTTGTGCGGGGTAGCTTGCTGACTTGGTCCTTCGGTAGGGTCTCCAGTTCCTTCACCCACTTGAGTGATGACTGACTCCAAGATTCCGCCATAGGGCTCGAGCACTTCCATCATTTCATCTTCCATCTGATCCACAAAGGCATTGGTAGCCTCGATGTCCGTACCGATTGGGAACTCCACGAAGACATTGACCAATTGCGGCTGATTATCCGGGAAGAAAAGGACTTTGGGCGCTCTGATTCCAAACAAAACCAAACTCAAAATCAACAGTCCAAACATTCCCCCGAAGAATAAATAGGGCTTTTTGCCGCGAAGGGCATAATTCAACGTAGACTCATAGGCATTTTCCAGCTTAACCAGAATCACGTTCTGAAAATGACGGATCGCTTTTCGTAGGACAAAAACATTGAACAGCGTGAAAGCAGAGGCTATCACGGACAATGAGCCAAGGATATTCCATCTCAGCAGGTAGAAAATAATCCCCAAAACCAGGAAAATCCCGGAAACCATGATGGGTTTTCTCTTCGGCTTATCTGTTTTCCCGTCGTCGATTTTCATAAACATAGCGGTCATCACCGGGTTGATCACCAAGGCAACCAACAGGGAAGCCGAAAGGACAATCATCAGGGTGATGGGCAGGTATTTCATAAACTCACCGATCAGGTCATCCCAAAATGCCAGGGGAAGAAAAGCGGCTACTGTGGTCAAAGTAGAGGTAATGATTGGCCATGCCACCTCTCCTACCCCTTGTTTTGCTGCATCCATGGGAGATTTCCCCTCAGACATCATCCGGTAGATGTTTTCCACGACCACAATCCCGTTGTCCACGAGCATACCCAAGGCAAGAATCAGGGAAAAGAGCACCATCAGGTTGAGCGTAATGCCAAAGGCATTGAGCACCAAAAAGGAGATAAACATGGACAAAGGAATCGCCGAGCCCACAAAAAGGGCATTGCGGAAGCCCATGAAAAACATCAAAACCAAAACGACCAGAATGATCCCGAAGATGATGGAGTTTTCCAAGTCACTCACTTGCAGGCGGGTTTGCTTGCTTTGGTCATTGTTGATGGTGATCTCCAGGTTTTCAGGGAAGCGATTGGCTTTGGTCGTCTCGATGATGACTTTGATTTTGTCTGCTGCATCGAGGAGGTTTTCACCGCTTCGCTTAGTTACGTTGATGGTGACGACGGGCAGGTTTTTGCTTCGTGCGTAGGAAGTACGCTCCTTGAAGGTATCTTTCACCTCAGCCACATCTTTCAAATAGACGATCTTTTGCTGATCCGTTTTTACGATGATATCGAGCAGATCGGCAGGATTGGTAAATTCCCCATTCACTCGGAGGGTCCTCTGGAATTCCCCGCTGCGGATATTGCCTCCGGAGATGGTCAGGTTTTCGGTCTGAATGGCCTGACTGATGTCTCCAAAACTGACCCCGACAGACTCCATTTTGTAAGGATCTACATTGATCTGAATCTCCCGCTCTACGGTTCCGGCCAGATCAGCCTTGGAGATTTCCGGAAGTTTTTCAATCGCATCCTCCAGGTATTCGGCATATTTTTTCAACTCCTGCTCGGAGTACGGACCGGAGATGTTGACGTTCATGATCGGAAAGTCTGAGGTATTGACTTCCAATACACTCGGATCTTGATCCAGATCGGTTGGCAATTCGCTCTTTGCTTTATCAACTGCATCTTTTACGTCCTGAATCGCTTTGGATATCTCAATACCGGGATTAAACTCTACCACAATGGAGGAAAAATCCTGAACTGAGGTGGACGTAATGTTCTTCACATTATTGAGCGATTTGAGCTCTTTTTCAATCGGACGGGTAATCAGGTTTTCCATATCCACGGGCGAATTGCCCGGATATGGAGTACCGACGTACACGGTAGGAATGACAATCTCAGGAAAACTTTCCTTGGGCATGGTTCGGTAGGCACCCAAGCCCAGAACCGTAATGATCAGGGTCAGGATGACTATGGAAGTGGCGTTGTCCACGCTGAAGCTGGACAGCCCAAACTCCCGGATTATGGAGGATTTGGATGAATCTGACATGGTGATTACAGCTGAGCGATATTGACACTGAAATTATCCCCTACTTCACGGAAACCTTTGTTGACCAATACTTCATTGCCGGTCAATCCTTCCAAAATCTCCGCCTCCTGACCAAAAGACATTCCACGCTTGACGTAGCGCTTTTTGGCGGTATTGTTTTCTACCACAAAGAGGTAATCTCCCTTATTGTCCGAAAGGATCAATTCTGAAGGGACAATCACACTTTCTTTGCTGGAGTAGTCTTTGATTTTCAAAACAGAAATCATGTTGGGCTTCAGATCACTTCGTTTGGGAAGCAAGACTTCCACCTTGAAGGTTCTGTTGTTGGGATTGATGATCGAGCCGATGGACGATACTTTGGTCGCATAGGTCTGATTGATGGAAGGGAAAGCAACTTCCACCGAGTCTCCCTTATTCAACGCACCCACATAAGATTCAGAGACGTCAGCCTGAATGTACAAGTCGCTTTCTCCTACAAACTGAAACATGGGAACTCCCGGCTGCACCAATTCACCGATTCGCACCTGGACGCTTTCAACTGTCCCATTGAAAGGAGCTCGTACATAAGCTTTGTTCAACTGGGTTTTCATCGCGGCCAAGCTTTTTTCCAAGCCTTCTTTTCTGTTTTTGGCTTCGAGGTATTGGACCTCGGTACCGATCTTTTGGTTCCAGAGTCTTTCCTGCTTTTTAAAGATGGTAGTGGCCAATTCCAGTGAATTCTCCATTTCTTCGATGTTTCGCTCGATGGACTCGGCATCGATTCTGGCCAAAATCTGTCCTTTGGTCACCCGCATTCCCTCTGTGGCAGGGACTTCGAGGATTCTTCCGGCTGTTTCGGCACTGATGCTGACGTTCTTTTTGGAAAGTACCGAGCCTGTCACTTCCACGAAGTGGTTAAACTCGCCCTTTCGGACAGCAGCAGTAGTGATCAGGATGGATTTTTTGTTGGACTTGGCAAACTCCGGATCGAGCTTGGAAATCTCCTCCTCGAGGGTTTTGATTTCAGTATTGATGGAACTCACCTGCTTCTTAAGTTCGGCAAGCTTGGTTTTCTTGGCATCAACGCCATCACCCGAGCCACAGGAAAAAGCCAGGGCAAGCAGGGCTACTAGGGGTAAAAGTTTGATAGTAGGTTTCATATCGGAAAGTGAATTTGAAGTTGTTGAGAAAGTTGTTGGTTTAGTTAGTCAAATCAGCCTTCAACAGGCCAAGGGCTTTTTCGAGATTTACTTTGGAAATCAGACCATCGTAGAGTGCTGCCAGGTAGTTGATTTCGGCGGTGACCAAATCCGAATCCGCCTGCACGACTTCGAGATTGGATCCTACCCCTTCTTGGTATTTGATTCGCGCGATGTCGTAGACTTCCTGGGCCAGTTTGAGATTGTCCTGCTGAACCTCAAGGATATTAAGGTCGTTTTTGAGATTAAAACGGGCGGTATTGATTTCATTTTTGAAGCTTTCACTGAGGAAGAAGCGCTGATTTTCCAATTGATTAATCTGCACCCGATTCTTTTGGATTCGTGCTGATTTTGATAAACCGTCAAAAATCGGAATGTTCATACTCAATCCGAGAAGTGAGCTTCCAAACCAGTTTTGGCTATCAAATACCCCGCTGAGGTCATTCCCCGCACCGGATCGGCGCATATTTCCGACAAAATCGATCGTAGGCATGTACTGCACCGTATTGTTTTTAAGATCCAGCTGAGTGAGCTCGAGTTGGGTATTAAGCTGGTCCAGTTCCACCCGATTTTGGGATTCTTCGACCAAAAGAGCTAAAAGTTCATCTTGGGGATTAAGTTCAGCAAGTGTCTCGGTCACCAAGATGTCATAGCTCATTGGCATACCCAGTTGAAGTTTGAGGATTTCCTTGCTGACTTCCCAGGCAGTTCTCGCTCGCTCCAGTTGGGTATAGGTATTGTTTCGCTGCACCTGAATCCGACTTACGTCTATTTTCTCTGCAAACCCTGCCTCATTGAGGGCCTTTGTCTCTTTGAGGAGCGTATCAGTACGGGCCAGGTTGGCCTCTGCCAGACGAATCCGCTCTTGATTGACCAAAACCCCGAAATAAGCTTTTTTGACGTTTTCGATCACATCATTCTCTGCCTTGGAAAGATCAAAGTCTGTCAGCTGCTTCAAGGTCTGCGCAGCCCTCAAACCCACAAAGAAAGATCCGTCAAAAATCATCTGAGTGACATTCACCCCAAGCCCTGAGGAGTAGCTGACACCAAACCGTGCCGGAATAACATCGCTGGGGTTGCTGGGATCGCCAAACGGTGGCTGGTTGGGAAGAAATACAACTGGGATTTTGGGGTTGTAATCCAGATTGAAAGAACCGTTCACTTGAGGCAAGCCTTGGGCTGTGGTTTCTTTCACCGTTGCTTTGGAAATCAGGGTTTCCAATCGGGCATTTTTGGTAGTTACATTATTTTCGATCGCATACAAAAGTGCTTCGTTCAGAGTCAGTTGTGCCACTTCCTGAGCGCGAATTCCCGAAAATGCAAGTAAAAATACCAGAATCGTAAAAAGGTACTTTTTCATGAGTGTTGGATAGGTTTTAATAGTTTTCTGAAACCTCGCTTGGTCTAAATTCATCCGTTTTGTGGACCCTTGAACCCGCGCGATTTCAGGGGTAGGTTAGTTTTCAATCTTCAATTGCCTGCTGCGTAGTGTAGGCCATCCGGCCTTTTTCTGTGAAAATTCCGTGTAAAAAATGATCCATCAGGACCATTTGTTCTTCTGCCAGGTTGTAGTCGTCCCGTCCAAAATTCTCCGGATCAAATGCCGAAGTGATCTGATTTATTCGGACTTTGGCCAGTATCTGAGAATCTATCTCCGGTCTGAAATAGCCCAACTCTTTTCCTTTTTCCAGGATGTTGACCAAATCCTCCTGGATGACTCCCTCTTTGAAATCTTCAAACATCTTCCAAGCCTCCGGGAAATACTTTTGAATCTCGTGGATGGCCATCGGATTCATGTTTTGAAGGCGGTCGCGCATCATCTTGGAGGTCTTGACCAAGTGCTCAATGACTCCGTCCTCCGAATCCATGATGAAAGTCAACTTTTGGCGATCTTGCTCCAGAATTCGTTCAAAGGCTTCTTTTACCAAGTCTTTTTTATCTGCAAACTCCTGATAAATCGTCTTCTTGGATATTCCTGCCAGCCTGGCGATGTCTTCCATCGTCACAGCCCGCACGCCTAGTCTCATAAATTGTTCTGTCGCGATCTCTAAAATTCGTGTTCTTATCACCGGTCTCCTGTTGAATTTGGAAGCAAAACTATGGAAACTATGAGTTGGTTCAAAGTTTCCTGAGTTTTTTTAAAAAATTTTATTTTTAAAAATGAATCAACAGCCGTTCAAAAACGAACATAATTAATTAATGTTCGTTTCTAGTAAAATATTATTTGTTTTTAGAAAAAATAGTTTCACAATATTCTCCCCTTCTTACTAACTTCCATACATAATTTTTCTGACCATGGAATTCCTCAATCATCCGCACGGAAAATTGGCCTTTCAAAAAAAGGGTTCCGGTTCAGAGTTTTTCCTGATTTTTCATGGGTTTGGCCAAAGCCATCGGGATATGATTCCTTTTGATCAAATCCGAAAGCCTGGCCAGACGTTCCTTTTTTTCGACATGTTTTATCACGGAAAGAGTCAGTGGTCCGATTCGGACAAAAATCTTAACCCTGAAATCTGGATCAACCTCATCGAGTCCCTTCAGGTCAGAGAAGGGTTTCAAGATTTTCACCTCATCGGCTACAGCATGGGAGGAAAATTCGCTTTGCTTACCTATGAACTTTTTCCCCATCAGGTCCAAAGCCTGACCTTGCTGGCTCCGGACGGGATCAAAACAGGTCTTTGGTATTCTATGAGCAATTACCCCAATTATTTTCACCCCTTTTTCAAACGGGTGGTTTTCAAACCCAACCGATTTTTCGGCCTGATGGAGGGACTCAACTCTGCCGGACTGGTGGAGAAAAGTCTGGTGAAATTTGTCAAAACCCAGATGGAAACACGATCCAAGCGAGCTCAGGCCTATTTTATCTGGAAAGTTTTCGGAGGAATCCAGCTTCAGCTGGGAAAAATCATCCGACTGGCGAGAAAAAACCCCGCTGTCCCCTTCACCTTATTCATCGGTGAATTTGACAAAATGGTAACGGCTCAAAACCTCGATCGCTTCACTAGCAAAATCCCACACCTGAAGAAAGTGGTACTTCCCGCCGGCCATGGCGGGTTGATCCGGGAAACAGTCGAATACCTGAAAAAATAGATAGGTAGGAAATACGAAGTACGAGGTACGAGGTACGACGCCAGTCATCCCACTTCCGTCTCCGGTCTTCCGTCTTCCTGCATCCAGCATCCGTCATCCAACATCAGTCATCCCCCTTCCGTCTTCCGTCTCCGGTCTTCCGTCCTTTAACTTCGGTAATAACACATCAAACATACCGCAACCGTCATCCTGCTTCCGTCTTCCAGCACCGGTCATCCGACATCCCTCATCCCACTTCCGTCATCCCACATCCAGCATCGGTCATTCATCATAGGTTTAATTTTCAAATCCCCCTGACCCCTTTGATCAAGTTTGGTTTTCCAATTTGGCTTTTCTGAATTAAGGGGGAGTTGGCCCCCTTTCGTCTTCCGTCTCCGGTCTTCCGTCCTTTAACTTCGGTAATAACACATCAAACATACCGCAACCGTCTTCCAGCACCGGTCATCCGACATCCCTCATCCCACTTCCGTCTCCGGTCT
>CAYONF010000010.1:60378-64347 GCA_964405255.1 uncultured Limnohabitans sp.
CCGTCTTCCAGCACCGGTCATCCGACATCCCTCATCCCACTTCCGTCTCCGGTCTTCGGTCTTCCGTCTCTTTACAACGGTCATCCAGCAATCCGCCTCGGCGGACAAGTATTTCCAATCTTTCAATTTTTGAATTTTCCAATCTATATCAAATCCTTACCTTTGCGACTTATCAGCCCAAGGACATGATTTTCTTCTTTGAATCCCCTCAGAAACTCATCTACGGAGTTCAAGTTCCCCACCCGCTCAGCACTGAAGACATCGCAAAACTCACCTGGCTTTTTGGCGAAGCCGAGCTAATCTCAGGTGAAAAAGTATCCGGAAAATACTCCGGACCGCGAAAAGAAATGATCACACCCTGGTCTACCAATGCCGTGGAAATCACGGTCAACATGGGCATCCAAGGCATTCAGCGGATCGAGGAGTTTTTCCCGATGCATGAAGGTGATCAGATCGACCCGATGCTTCAGAAAGCGTATGACGGACTCGATCAGGAAATCTACGACATCCACCTTCAGCCCGAACCGATCAAAGCGATCACCGACATTGCTTCTTACAATAAGTCGGAAGGCCTAGCGCTCAGTCAGGAAGAAGTGGATTACCTGGAAAATGTCTCCAAGCAATTGGGCCGACCCTTGACAGATTCTGAAGTATTCGGCTTTTCTCAGGTCAACTCCGAGCACTGCCGTCACAAGATCTTCAACGGTTCCTTTGTGATCGACGGAGAGGAAAAGCCCATGACCCTTTTCCAACTCATCAAAGAAACTTCCAAGCGAAATCCCAACCGGATCGCTTCCGCATACAAAGACAACGTGGCTTTTGTCAAAGGACCCAAAGTCCAGCAATTCGCCCCGAAAACACAGCATCAGGCTGACTTTTTTGAGCCGAGAGAAATCGACACCGTCATTTCCCTAAAGGCTGAAACCCATAATTTCCCGACTACCGTCGAGCCCTTCAATGGCGCAGCGACAGGTTCTGGAGGTGAAATCCGTGACCGATTGGCAGGGGGAACTGCTTCTATTCCTTTGGCTGGCACGGCCGTGTACATGACTTCGTATTCCCGGTCCGAAAAGGGAAGAAGCTGGGAAAAAAATCTCGCTGAGCGTCCTTGGCTCTACCAAACCCCGATGGACATTCTGATCAAGGCATCAAACGGTGCTTCTGACTTCGGGAATAAATTCGGACAGCCCCTGATTGCAGGTTCGGTTCTGACTTTTGAGCACGAAGAAGGTGATAAGCAATACGGTTTTGACAAGGTAATCATGCTTGCCGGCGGGATCGGTTTCACCAATGCCAACTACACCAAAAAAGGCGAACCCAAAGCCGGAGATCAAATCGTGATCATGGGCGGTGACAACTACCGCATCGGTATGGGAGGTTCGGCGGTATCTTCACTAAACACCGGAGAACTCTCCAACGCCATCGAGCTCAACGCGATCCAGCGCTCCAATCCGGAGATGCAAAAGCGCGTGTCCAACGTGATCCGCGCCATGGCCGAAAGCGAAAACAATCCGATCATCTCCATCCACGACCACGGAGCAGGCGGTCACTTGAACTGTCTATCTGAGTTAGTTGAAAGTACAGGTGGCACAATCCACATCGACCAACTTCCGGTCGGAGATCCTACGCTTTCTGCCAAAGAAATCATCGGAAACGAATCTCAGGAGCGTATGGGCTTGGTTGTGGGCAAAAAAGACATCGATACCCTCAAGCAACTTTCCGAGCGTGAGCGTGCACCTTTCTATGTGGTGGGCGAGACGACCGGAGACATGCACTTCACCTTTGAAAACCAAAAGACGGGCGAAAAGCCGGTGGATTGGGACTTGGCGTACATGTTTGGTTCCTCTCCAAAGACCGTTTTGGAAGATAATAGCGGACAAGGACCGACTTTCTCAGAAGCAGATTACGAGGCCGGGAAACTGGCCGAATACATCAAAGAAGTCCTTCAGCTTGAGGCTGTAGCCTGTAAAGACTGGTTGACCAATAAGGTGGACCGCTCCGTAACCGGACGGGTAGCTACGCAACAGACCGTCGGAGAAATCCAGCTTCCACTTAATGACGTGGCGGTAATGGCATTGGATTTCACAGGAAATAAAGGAATCGCGACCTCAATCGGACATGCTCCAGTGGCCGCCTTGGCCAATCCGGAAGCAGGTAGCCGATTGGCGATCGCCGAAGCTTTGACCAACTTGATTTTCGCACCGGTTCAGGATGGCTTGAAGGGCGTTTCCCTCTCTGCCAACTGGATGTGGCCTGCGAAAAACAAGGGAGAAAACGACCGTTTGTATCGTGCGGTGAAAGCTGTTTCGGACTTTGCGATTGAGCTCGGAGTGAATATCCCAACCGGAAAGGATTCACTTTCCATGACTCAGAAATACCCTGACGGGAAAGTGGTGTATTCTCCAGGCACAGTGATTATCTCCACTGTAGGCGAATGCTCCGACATTACCAAAACCGTCAAAGCAGCTCTTTTGCCAAAAGCCGGAACCAAGGTGCTTTACCTCGATTTCTCTCAGGACGCTGCGAAACTCGCAGGTTCTTCGCTTTACCAGATTCTCAACAAGGTCGGAAAAGAAACTCCAACCGTTGCAGATTCTGCCTACTTCGCAAACGCATTTGAGACCGTTCAGGAATTGATTTCCAAAGGACTGGTCTTGGCCGGTCACGATATTTCTTCGGGCGGTATCATCACTGCATTGCTGGAAATGTGCTTCCCAAGCCAAAACGTTGGCCTTTCTGTCAAAGAATCACGATTGGGCGAATCCGATGTAGTGAAGGCTCTTTTTGCAGAAAATCCGGGAATCCTGATCCAAGTTGCCAACGACCACCAAGTGGAAGACTTGCTTGCTCAAGCAGAAATCGACTTTGTGGAATTGGCTGAAGTGACTTTGGACGGAAAAGTATCCTTGGAAGCTCAGACCTTGGATGTAGCCGAATTGAGAGACTTGTGGTTTACCTCTTCCTACTTACTGGACCGCAAGCAAAGCGGAGAAAAACTCGCCAAAGACCGATTTGACAATTATAAAAACCAGGCCCTGAGCTATGATTTTGCTCCGGGATGGGAAGGAAAATTTGAAAAGATGGGTGTGGATCCATTCCGCACGACCAAAGGCAAAGCCAAGGCAGCCATCATCCGTGAAAAAGGGGTGAACGGCGACCGGGAAATGGCCTATGCACTCTGGTTGGCGGGATTTGAAGTGAAGGACGTCCACATGACCGATCTGATCGCCGGCAGAGAAGACCTCAGCGACGTGCAGATGATTGTTTTTGTAGGCGGCTTCTCCAACTCCGACGTGCTCGGTTCGGCCAAAGGCTGGGCAGGTGCCTTCCTCTACAATCCAAAAGCCAAGCAGGCTTTGGACAACTTCTACGCTCGTCCTGACACGCTTTCACTGGGTGTCTGCAACGGTTGCCAGCTGATGGTAGAACTGGGTCTGGTGACTCCAGATCATGACGTGAAGCCAAAGATGCTGCACAATGCCAGTCATAAGTTTGAATCTTGCTTTGTAAATGTGACTGTGCCGGAAAACAACTCCGTGATGCTCGGCAGCCTCAGTGGACAGCGCCTTGGAGTTTGGGTAGCACACGGAGAAGGCAAATTCTACCTTCCAAAAGGAGAAAACGGATACAACTTCGCCATGAAATACAGCCATGCCGCCTATCCGGGCAATCCCAACGGTTCGGACTTTGCGACGGCAGGTATCGCTTCCGAAGACGGACGTCACCTGGCCATCATGCCGCATATCGAGCGAAGCCTGAAGCCTTGGAACTGGGCTCATTACCCAAGCGAGCGAAACGATGACTTCACTCCTTGGTTGGAGGCGTTTGTGAATGCGAGAGTTTGGGTGGAAAGCCACAAATAATCTTCGACATTCGATGTTCAATATTCGACATTCAGTGTTAGAGTTATTGAGTTATTGAGTTATTGAGTTAATTGAAAATAGCTCCAAATGATAAAATCCCTTCTGG
>CAYONF010000011.1:0-52065 GCA_964405255.1 uncultured Limnohabitans sp.
TTTTCCGCATTGTTGAAACAGAAGTCCCTCACCAGTTGCACGACATGGCCCCGATCCTGAATGAAGGATAAGTAGTTCTTTTTCGGATTTTGTCTTTCTAGGTCGATTCGGTTGATCAGGTCTTTTTCCAACTGGTCAAAATCAAACACTGTAGGATAAGGATTGACCGGATCAATCAGACCTTCAAAGTCGGTTCCGATGGTCAGGCAAGACCAGATTCGGTCTTGAATGCTGGGATGGATGTCCAAGCTGTAGCTGGCTTTGATAATTCCTTCCAGATTTTCCCAGATCAGAGTAATCGAATTTCTCGGAGTATCGTCCTCTTTCATCTCCAATCCCAAAATCCTCTGGTCGAAGGACAGCCCAAACAATCCATGGGTTTCAAGGATAATTTGGATATCCTCATCACACATGTTGATGTTCCACGCATTGAAAACCGATGGTTTAGGGCCTTTCCAGGTATCATTCTCGTCCTCATGATGCTTTATGTGCGTATTTAGATCCTCCAAACCTGAGTAGCCACAATGCGAAGCGATCACAGGAATGATATCTCCGTTTTGCATGGCAGACCTGACAATCTTCTCATAGTAATCTTTTCTACTGGCAGCGCTCATGTGCTTGACATCGATAAGGATTCGGTAGCCTTGATTTGGATCACGCTGGTTTTGCTCGTTGAGCCCGAGTAGTTGCTGAATGATCGGGATGCCTTGGGGAGGAATTGGGTCATTCATGCCCGAGCTTTGATTGAAAATCAGATTCCCTTTATCCGGCAGCGAGTGGGCATGGCCTACGAGCCGATTGTCGAAGTGGTGCCCAAAGGTGATGAAGAATATCGGTGCAGGCCATTTTTGACGATCCTCTTTTATTTCTTTGATCCGCTGAGATACCACAGCAGGTGATGCTTGATCGGATCCTAAGGCATGGGCCCCTTCTATCGTAAGGATCATGGTAATCTCATTGTCATCAGCCAGCGAAGAGATCAGTTCGGTCAGGTTTATGGGAATACGATAGCAGGCATCTGTGGCCACATAGGAGGCATGATTGGCGTTAGCCGGGCGCTTTTCCAAATCAAGTTTGCGGATAAATCGATCATTTGCCAGAATTTCATTTTTACTGATCCGCTTTCCGGAGTCTTTCCAAACAAATTCAAATTCCCGACGGAACGTCTTCCAATAGTCGTAACCGTCAGATTGGAAAAAGTCGATCGTTCGCTTGGGAATCCGCATGGCCAGCAGCTGCATGAGATCCCGAATCGGGAATATCGGGGCAGTAATCGCTCCAAATAGAACATTGAGAAGGTCTTCCGATTTGGTGATGTCTTTACCACGGACAAAATCCCGCTCGAGGGGATAGAGGGCGTTGAAGGTAAGTTTGAGTCCGGCATTCCAAGCCCGCACCAAGTCAGTCTGGCTGTAGGCCGCTGAATTAGAGCCCTTTTTGTTTTTTTTGGCATTGGATGGGACCACTGTCCAGGGAGAATACGTGCCCTGAGCCTCAAAGTGCGATTGTCGGGTAAGCATGTTGAGGTAGGCCCTCATGTGGTTGTGGCAGTGTAGATCCGAAAATTTCTTCTTCATGGGTTTTGGTAAAAATCTAGAGTTAAAAGTTAGTCTTACTTCAAAAAAACCTGAGGTCAAATTACCTCAAGACCGAAAGCGATGCCTTTTTGCGGCTAAAATCAGGGAATAAGATAAAGCAAATTGCAGGTAAAATCAATCCGGCTTGGAGGCTTTTCCCACAAAACCAGAATGTGAAGAAATTGATAAATTTGATCAAAGGGGAAAAGAAATCCCGCTCTGTTTTACATTTTGGATACAAATTCAAAACTCATGAAAAACCTTTTCCCTGTTTCAGTTTTCCTTTTCGCAGGATTCTTTTTCTTTTCCTGCCAAAGCAATAAGCCAACAGCGAATAGTTCAGAGGAAATCACAACCATCGCCTTTGGGTCCTGCAACAGGCAGAGTATGCCTCAGCCGCTCTGGAAACCGATCCTCGCCGACCAGCCGGACCTGTGGATCTGGATGGGAGACAATATTTATGGAGACTCTCCGGTCATGGACACGCTGAAGGCCAAGTATGAGCGCCAAAATGCCGTGGCCGATTATCAGGCACTAAAAGCAAAAACTCCCATCATCGGAATCTGGGATGACCATGACTACGGAATCAATGACGGCGGGAAGTTTTATGCGCAAAAGCAGCAGTCCAGAGACCTGATGTTTGACTTTTTGGGGGTTCCTTCCGATGCACCGGAGCGAAATCATGAAGGAGCTTACTCTTCACATCTGTATGGAAGAGGGGAGAACTTGGTGAAGGTGATTTTGCTCGATGCCCGCTATTTCCGGGATACACTCGAGCGGATCAACCGGGTCTATCAAATCAATGAAAATGGAGAGGTGCTGGGGGAGGAGCAATGGAAATGGCTGGATAAAGAACTGAAAACCAGCCCAGCAAAGGTCAATCTGATCGTTTCCGGAATCCAGTTTTTGCCTACCGAGCATGCCTATGAAAAGTGGGCCAACTTCCCCAAAGAGCGTGAACGACTGCTCGACCTGATTGCCAAATCCGGAGCCAAAACGCCGGTTTTGCTCAGTGGTGACCGACACATCGCCGAAGTCATGAAACTGAGCGATGAGCGATTTCCCGATGGGATCTATGAAATCACTTCCAGCGGGCTGACCCATACTTGGAGCACGGTTTCGGAGGAACCCAACAAGTACCGGGTTAGTGATTTGATTGCCAAGCTGAATTACGGATTGGCCAAATTCGATTGGAATAAAGGCGAATTGACCTTCCAAGTGAAGGGGGAGAACGGGGCGACTTATGCCACCCAGATCATTGATATCAAACAATGATCAATGTTCAATAATCAATGATCAATGATCAATGACCAATATTCAAATTCAATAACTCAATAATTACTCAGCGATAACCAGTAACCCAATAATCACCAACCCCACCTAAGACTATGTTCAACAGAAGAGATTTTATCAAAAGCATTGGCCTGACTTCGGCTGCCTGGCTCAGTTTCGGCGATTCGGTTCTGGCTGAGATCCAGAAGGAAATTCCCCTTCAAACTTTACCCACGCTTTTTTACCCTATCCGGATCAAAGGAAAAGTGAGTTCGGCAGGAAAGGGAATTTCCGGAGTTTCCGTTTCGGATGGGAGACTGGTGGTCCAAACCAACGCTGCAGGGGAGTTTGACCTGATCTCAGGCTCGGACCGGGATTTTGTTTTTGTATCGCTTCCTTCAGGTTATGAAATTCAAAAGCAGGCTAACGGTTCGGCTTCCTTTTTCCAGAGTATCGACAAAAGCAAAACCGAGCAAAGCCTGAGTTTTGATTTGAAGAAAACAGCTGTTTCCGATGCAAATCATCATTTTCTACTCTTGTCAGACACTCAAATCCAGGATGAATTTGACGCAAATCAGCTTCTGACCGTGGCAGCTCCTGATGTTCAAAAAACCATTGCTACACTTAATGATCCCAATGCATTCGGGATTGGATGCGGGGATTTGGTCTTTGATAAACTCGAGTTGTTCAAGGAATACAACCAGTCCATTCAGTTGTATGGCATTCCGTTTTTTCAGGTGATCGGCAATCACGACATGGACTTTGGGGTGCGTTCGGATGCCTGGACGGCCGGAACGTTCAAAGGTCATTTTGGTCCGACCTATTATTCCTGGAACAGGGGAGAAATACATTACGTGGTGATGGATGATGTGTTTTACCTGGGAACGGGATCACGCTACATCGGCCACCTGCCCGAGGAGCAATTGGCCTGGTTGGAGCAGGATTTGAAAGCTGTGGAAAAGGGAAAAACAGTGGTCCTCTCACTTCATATCCCAACCCTCACAGGCAATTTGAAGCGCTATCCTCAGGCAGATCCTTTGGGAGGAACGGTCAGCAACCGAGACTATTTGTACCGAATGCTGGAGGGTTATCAAGTCCATATTCTTTCCGGTCATACCCACTTCAATGACAACATGATCAACGGTCACGTGTACGAGCATTGTCACGGCACAGTCTGCGGGGCCTGGTGGTCAGGTCCGATCTGTCATGACGGCACACCCAATGGCTATGCGGTCTATGAAGCCAAAGGCTCCGAACTTCGATGGAAATACAAAGGAACCGGCTTGGATATTACTGAGCAGTTTCGGGTCTACCAAACCGGGTATCACAAGGATTTTCCTGATCACATGTCCATCAACTGCTGGAATTACGATCCATCTTGGGAGATCAGTTGGTTTGAAAACGGAGTCAAAAAAGGCCAGGCGGAAAAGAAGCTTGCAGTGGATCCCTGGAGTGTGGAATTGCACACCGGACCCAATTTGCCAGCCCGTCGCACTTGGGTCGAGCCCCAGTTGAATGATCACATGTTTTTCTTCAAACCTGAAAGCAAGGAAAATCTGGTGGTCGAAGTGAAGGATCGCTTTGGGAATGTGTATTCGAAGAAGGCGTAGCGCCTAGACCCAATGTGATGTGCAAGAAAGTCCGAGGTTAAGTTACCTAACTAACCAGCCTTAGGTAAAGCAAAGTTGTATCTGGTAGGCTTTATTGCTTCTTGAATTTCCTGTTTTTGATTCGGGTGACGGTACCGTCAGTATGTACTACGAGGTGGTATTTTCCTAAATCAAAGATTTGGGAAACACTGGCGTAAGGGTGTGACAATATTCCCGTTGGTACTTGGTTAATTATGAACGAATGAGATCCGTCCGGATTGACAAATACGCTGGTTGTATTGGGCCCGATTTGAAAGGTATTGGCGGCTACAGAATGAATGGAGGTGTTATTTGGTCTCTGAGGAATGATTGCCGCGTGGGTTCCATCTGGATTGATCAAGATTTTGTGTAATCCATGATCGATAAGTTGAGAGATAGTCCCATTGGAATTAAAAAGCGTAGCGTTTGATCCATTTTGGACCATTATGGAGTGTGTGCCGTCTGGGTTGACTACTATTTTGTGAATTCCGTGATCCACCACTACACTGTGTGTACCATCTGCATTGATGACGACGGATTGGGCAAAAAGTGTCGTAGAAAGAATCGCAAGGAAGGGAATGAGGTAAATCTTCATAGGCTATTGTACTGAAGAAACAGCCATAGGGTTTGGTTCTTTTTTTTGGTTTTTTTTCAATACAAATTCACTCCATTTTCAAAACTCCGATCTGCCGATCAATGGTTGCAACTTCCGTGAAAATTGAGTTCTTGCTCCATAAAATCGGATACCGTAATCACTAAAGATCAATCTATCATGAATCTAACCCACACCCTCAAATCCTTTCAGGAACTCAGTATTGATGAACTCTACGCTATTTTGCGCCTGAGGGCAGAGGTTTTTGTGGTAGAGCAAAACTGCCCCTATTTGGACTTGGATAACAAGGATCAAAAATGCCATCACTTGATGGTCTATGATGAAGGTAAATTGGCGGCCTATTGCAGGTTACTGCCAGCTGGAGTTTCTTATGAGGAGATTTCCATAGGCCGGGTCATTTCAGCTCCTTCTCATCGTGGCACTGGAGTAGGAAAAATGGCAATGCAGCTGGGGATGGATTACTGCAAAGAGTTATTCGGTCCAGGGCCAATCCGAATAGGAGCCCAGGTTTATGCGAAGCCTTTCTATGAGGCACTTGGATTTGAAGCCGAAGGAGAGGAGTATCTCGAGGATGATATCCCGCATGTGGAGATGGTGCGTGCCTGAGGGATAAAGCAAAAATGGCCCTCATTTTCTGAGAGCCATTTCTTATTTACACACATGGTGTGCAAGTACTTGCTGCACCTCGTAGACATTGACAGATTTGTTAAACTGCTTCCGGATGCTGGGTTGCTGCTCGCTGGAAATCCAGATTTTTAGCTCCGCCTCAAGATCAAATGTCCCGGTGGTCTCCACACTGAATCGGGAAATGCTTTTGTAGCTGATGGATATATATTCCATTTTACTGCCTGTCAGACCTTGGACATCTACGAGAATCAATCTTTTGTTGGTAAAAATGAAAGTATCCCTGATCAACTTAAATCCCATTTCAAACGCTTCTCCTTCAGTCAAAAGCTGTCCGTATTTTTTCGAAAGTTCTTCTTGGCTTACCGCCCCTGCATTACCAAGTAATGCTGAAAATAGTCCCATGGTAAAAGGTTTTTTAAAGTTTAAATCTATAACGCCTACCGTTTTTTTAAAATAGTTGAATCGCAAATAAAGAAAAAGGAACAGACTTCCGCCCATTCCTCTTTTAAATTCAATTGCTTAAATTCCGAAATTCTATATCACCAAGCAATTCCATAATCATCCCCATAGTTGCTTGCTCCACCCCAGAAGGTGCCATGCTTCCAGTCGATCCAAATCGCAGTAATCGGTCCGGAAGTCTTGGTCCAGAAGTCCATCACATAGCCTCGCTTGAGCAGGTCTTTTCTCACCCAATCCGGTGTATCCTCTCTTAGTGTGATGGCCCCAGGTTTGATTTCATGGTCTCCAAAGCTGCTTTGCATTTGATAGGAATTGAAGTTGGCAGCTTCTACCGCTTCCTGCACACTCATGTCAAACTCGACCACGTTGAGGAAAAACTGAAGCAGGTTTTGGTCTTGAGAATCTCCGCCCTGAACCGAAAATGCGAGGTATGGCTTTCCGTCTTTCAAAGCCATACTTGGGGTCAGGGTCACCCGAGGTCTTTTGCCAGGCTCAGGGAGATTGTATGGGTTTAAGTTTTTGTCCAGGACAAAACTTTGCATGCGCTGGGAAAGTCCTACACCGGTATTTCCAGCGATCACCGCCGGAATCCAACCTCCGGATGGAGTGACAGAAACCACCCAACCTTCTGCATCGGCAGATTGTACAGAGGTAGTTCCGCTCAGAAAATCAGAAAGGAAAGTTTCATCCACTTTAGAGTTGATTTCCTCGGGATTGAGGGAAGCCAGAGCATTTTGCTGCTTTTTCAGTATATCCAAATAGGGATTGGTTTCTCCCTGAAAAGGGTAGGGGTCACCGGCTCCGATTTTTGGATCATTTACCGGACCGATCAGTTTTGCCCGCTCTTTTGCATATTCTTTGGAAAGTAATCCCTTCATCGGCGACTTGACAAAGGCTGGATCCCCGTAATAAAAATCCCGATCGGCAAAGGCCAAACTCATGGCCTGGTACACGGTATTGATGTAGTTGGCAGAATTGTAGCCCATGGACTTCAGGTCAAAGTTTTCCAGAATGTTCAAAGACTGAAGCAAAGCAGGTCCTTGAGTCCATTCCTGCATTTTATAAACGTCGATTCCGCGATAGTTTACCTGTAGTGGCTCCTCGATTTTAACTTTCCAATTGGCCAAATCCGACTCGGTGAAAAGTCCGCCTTGTTCACGGGTTCCACGAACGATTTCTTTGGCTATATCTCCTTTATAAAATCGGTCATAGGCAGCGTAAATGGCTTCTTTTCTCGATTTCCCGGCTTTTAGGGCTGCACGTTCTGCTTCCACTAGTTTGGACAAAGTCTGGTAGAGATCTTCCTGCACAAAAATTTCTCCCTCCTCCGGAGCTTCTCTCGATTCACCCAAATGAGGCAGGAAAACCTTTTTGGAATAAGGCCATTCTTTGATTCTCGCCTTTTGGGTTTCAATGGCATTGGCAGTTTGGGCTTCGATCGGATAGCCTTTTGCCAAGTCCATGGCAGGCTTTAGCACCTGTTCCAAACTTAGTTTTCCAAACTCAGCAAGCATAGTCATAATGCCTCCCGGAGTCCCTGGTGTTGTTGCCGCCAATGGCCCAAATTGGGGAGGATAATCCATCCCTTGGGATTTGTAAAATTCAACGGTGGCACCGGTCGGAGCTATCCCCATGGCATTGATGGCAATGACTTTTTTGGTGTTGGGATTATAAATCAAAGCTTGAGTTTCTCCGCCCCAGGAGAGCACATCCCACATGGTAGAAGTGGCAGCGATCATTGCACAGGCGGCATCCACTGCATTTCCTCCCTGTTGGAAAATCTGGGCCCCGGCAGTGGCGGCAAGTGGTTTACCTGTGATGGCTACCCAGTTTTTGCCGTGCAGGATTGGGCGGTTATTGGGCGTGGTTCCAGCTCCTAATCCGGGGAGTCCCTGGCCCCAGGTATTCCAGGAAATCAGAGCCAATGCGAAGAGTAAGATTTTTTTCATGAGCGTTTGGTGGGTGATTGATTTAATCTTTTTCGTCCAGTAACTGATCCATGATGGGTACAAAACCCTGAAACATGGAATTGTAGTGGGTAAATAGCAAGAAAATGGAAGTTCTGTCTTTGAGGTCGATTTCGTTTTCCAATGCAAAGGCCTCCATATCTGCAGCCTTATCTCCGAAAATCAGGAAGAGCTCTTTTCGCTTTTTGGGGACTTCATACAGGTCTTTTCCTTTGAGATAATAGTAGACATTCCGCTTGATAATCTGATCATTTCGGTTGCCGACCATCAAGGCAGTATTGTAGTTGGATTCCTTAAACACAGCCATGGTTCTGCGCATGAGCGGTAATTTACCCTCTACCAATACTTCGAAAAAACCTGATATGGGTACATTATCCTCCCTGAAATCCATGCCGTTGACAAAGTATCGAGGGACTTTGTAGCTGCTGTCCATCCAAACTATGTTTTGAATTCGAAGTCCGGGCATGACAGTAACTTGGTTCCCTTCGGGTTCCCAAAGTTCAAACATGTTGGAGTTGATGTTGTATCTGACTCGGAATCCTTCCAGGACCGTCATTTCCCGGTAAAGGAGAATTGAAGCCAAATTCCACTTGTTATCCAGATAGAAATTCCCCTCCACTTTTTTGGGCTCAGGTGGAATTCCATACACCGTATTTCCGATGAAATTGGGCCGCTCTACCATCAGCCGGCTCACATTGGTGGCCCGAATGGTTTTTTGCAAGGCTGAACCTGTTCCCTCACTTCCGAATTTGACGAGGTAAATATTTCCCAAATCCGTATTTTTAGTGAGACGAACCACCTGTTCATAGGTGTTGTATCCTGGGTAGTTGATGGCTAAAGTGTATTTTTCAGCTAGGATATTTTCCATCATGAATATCCCTGCACCATTGCTCACCCCTCCAAATTGTGTGTTTCGAAGGGTAACATTTGCTCCTTCGATGTATTCTTTGGTGTCAAAGTCCATTATTCTCCCTTGCAGGCTGAAGTTTTGGGCCTGAGCAAAAACCGAGAACCAAATCATCAAGACAGGAACAAAAAAAACTGTGGGTGATTTTGAATTCATCTTTAGAATAATGGTTGGAGGAGTAATATAGGTCAAACTTGGAATTGATGCTAAATGATTTGTTTTTCAGGAATTAGAAAGCCCTCCAGCGGTATTAAGATTGGCTTTCTATGCTTTAAGGCTGTATATTTGAACACACCGATAAAAAATATCGGCATCTTTTTACGTTCGTAAATCACCTTTAATTTGGATTTTATATCATTCAACTTCGAGCCGGCTCTTCAAGAGGGGCTCGATGCGATGGGTTTCGATCAACCCACTCCGATTCAGGAAAAAGCTATTCCGGTAATCATGGCAGGAAAAGATCTAATCGCCTGCGCGCAAACCGGTACCGGAAAAACAGCTGCTTTTGTACTGCCGATTCTCAACCGGATTTCAAAATCAGGTGCAGGAACCCTGAATACCCTGATTTTGGCACCCACCCGCGAACTTGCGATTCAGATTGATCAGCAGATCCAGGGATTTTCCTATTTCTTGGGAGTCAGCTCGGTTCCTATCTATGGGGGTGGAGACGGGATCGTGTGGGAGCAACAGAAAAAAGCACTTGAAACCGGAGCTGAAATTGTCGTCGCTACACCAGGCAGATTGATTGCCTTACTGGCGGGTGGAAAGATGGATCTTTCTTCCCTCGAACATTTGATTTTGGACGAAGCCGACCGCATGATGGACATGGGCTTCTCTGACGACATTCTTAAAATCGTCAATTATTTGCCTCAAAACCGTCAGACGATCCTTTTTTCGGCGACCATGCCTCCTAAAATCCGTCAGTTCAGCATGAAAATTCTGAACAAGCCGGAGGAAATTTCCATCGCTATCGGAAAGACAGCCGAGGGAGTCACCCAGTCCATGTACTCAGTCTACGATACCCAAAAGGAGGACTTAGTCAGACATATTCTGTCTCAGAAGCCATACGAAGCGGTGATCATTTTCTGTTCGACTAAGGATAAGGTAAAAGCACTCTTCAAAGTCCTGAAAAAGGGATTTGACGTGGAAGCTTTTCACTCAGATCTGGAGCAAGTGGAGCGGGAAAATATCATGTCTGCTTTCAAAAACAAGGCTGTCAAAATCCTGATCGGAACCGACATCATTTCCCGCGGGATCGATGTGGTGGGTATTGAACTGGTCATCAACTATGATACCCCCAGTGATCCCGAGGATTACGTGCACCGGGTAGGACGGACTGCCCGTGCGGACAGAGAAGGCGAGGCCATCACATTTGTAAACCCCAAGGATCAGCACAAGTTTGTGAGGATCGAGAAGCTGATTGGGATGAGTGTGACTCAAAATCCGCTCCCGGATGGTTTTGAAAGAGGTCCGGAGTATCAGGGAGAAAAAACAAAACCATCCAGTTTTGCAGAATCTCAAGCTCCGGGCAAAAACAAGAAGAAAAAGAAAAAGCCAAGTAGACCTCAGGGAGCTGAATCTCAGAAATCAGAGCAGCCGAGATCAGAGCATCCGAAGCAGCATAAGCCACGAACTCCGGCTTCGCAAAGTCCGCAGGCAGAGGTAAAACCCGCTCAGCCCAAGGAATCAAATCCCGGCAAATTCGGCCAGCGAAAGAATGTAATCGAGCCCTGATTTTCAATCGCTTGTTTTGGTTTTTTTGAAGTACTTCAGGTATCTTGAAGTACTTTTCATTTTTAAAACAAGCGCTATGCAGACCATCAAACTCAAATCAAGAGGCCCTTTTGTCTCTTACCTTCAGGAACTCCTAGGCAAGCTCGGGTATCAGATTCCAACCACAGGATATTTCGGAGAAATGACCGATGCGGCAGTTCGGGATTTTCAGGAGAAAAACAACCTCGTCGTGGACGGTGAAGTCGCGATTAAGACCTGGACCCTTCTGATTGACAAAACTCGACCAGCCTTGACATTGGGTGAAAGATTTTTGGGAGAGCAGGATCTGAAGGATTTTGCGCAAAAGCACCAACTCGAACTTGCCGCTGTGAAAGCGGTAAATGAGGTAGAAAGCAGCGGAAAAGGCTTTTTGGTCGATGGAAGGCCGAAGATTCTTTTTGAAGGTCATATATTCTGGAAGCAACTGGAAGAAAGAGGGCTTAAGCCTGCTTTGATTTCCAATCCGTCCAACTTGGACGTGCTTTACTCCAAATGGACCAAGGCTCATTATTTAGGTGGAACCCGGGAATATGAGCGATTGGAAAAGGCGTCCAATCTCTTACCTGATCCAAAAGTGAAAGAAGCGGCCTTGGCCTCAGCTTCTTGGGGCAGTTACCAAATCATGGGATTTCATGCCAAAAAACTGGGCTATCCTTCAGTCCAGGCTTTTGTAGATGAAATGTACATCCACGAGCGAAATCAGCTGGAGGCCTTTGGCAGGTATATCACAGAGTTTGGGTGTATCACTCATCTCCGATCCAAAAACTGGGCTGGTTTTGCCCGCTGCTACAATGGGCCTGCCTTTGCCCAAAACAAGTATGATGTCAAAATGGCCAATGCCTATCAAAAACACCTCAGCCGTTTATGAATCTAAAAGAACTCAATCAGCTGTTTCAGCGGGACTTGGACAAACTCGGACAAGAATTGATGGCCTATTCCGATGAAACCAAGCTTTGGGTAATCGATCGCCAAATCGCCAATTCAGCAGGGAATCTAACACTCCACCTTTTCGGAAATCTCCGCCATTTTATCGGATTGGATCTGGGCGGAGTGGCTTATGTCCGAAACCGGGACAGGGAATTTGGGGCCAAAGGCGAGCCCCGAGAAGCGCTGATCGCTGAGTTGGATGAGGTCAAAAAGATCATTGAGAATGCACTTCTGAATTTGGAACCCAATCGACTTGGGGATATGTCGATCCATGCGTTTTTCGGCTATCCCATGTCCATTGGTTACTTTTTGATCCACTTGTACGGTCATTTCAATTACCATTTGGGGCAGATCAATTACCACCGCAGACTCTTGGGAAACTAATCCATAAAGCGAATTCTTCTAACTGAAGGATTCGCTTTCCACTTTTTTATCCAATAAGAAAACCACGAGTCCCAAGGCCAAAATCCCCAAACCTGCCACACTTTCCCAAGGTCTGTCCCAAAACAGGTATACCAAAACCGAGGTGCTGAAAACCAAATAAATCCACTGAAGCACAGGCTTGTATGGGGTTTTGAAGCCGTTTTCTTTTTTGATCTTCAGGGAGGAATAAATGGTGATCGTTCCCATCAGTTGCAAAACAAAACCGGCATAAAGCATGACCTGTTCGAATGAGCCAGAGAGAAAAAGCGCGAGACTGATGGCGGTATTCAGCACGATCGCCCTCACGGGAATTCCGTTTTGATTCACCTTTGCCAAGGGTTTCCAAAGTTTGAAATCCCGGGCCATCGCATAGGTAATGCGAGGACCTACCCAAGCGTATCCTGAGATAGTTGCAATCAGCTGAACCGCGATGAAAAAGCTGACCCAAAGTGCCCCGCTGACTCCGAACAGATTGCCAAAGGCAATATCTGCTACCTGAACTTTTCCCGATAACTGATCCACCGAGGCATGTTTGAGTAAAACCAACTGAAGCAAAATGTAGATTCCCATGACCAGCATAGTCGCCCAAATCAGCGCCTTCGGAAGGTTTTTTCTTGGCTCATCTACTTCTTCGATGATGTAGGCTGCCGAATTCCAGCCCGTGTAGGCATAGAAAACATAAATCAGTGATACCGCAAAACCCGGAAGGATGATCTCATTTTGCCAGGAAGAAGAAAAATCAAATGCGTTAAGTTCCAGTTGTGGAGGAAAGAAAAAGCCCAAACCGATGAGAACCAGGACGAAAATGATTTTGATCAAGGTGAGAAAATCCTGAAAGATTGCTGACCTGCTAACTGAAAACACATGAGCTAAAGGAACAGCCAAAAGGAAAAACAAACCGGGTAGAAGAGTTTCTCCAAAAAGCGGGCTTAGGTAATTGTTCATGGCCATAGCGGCAATGGCAATCGGGGCAGAGAAGCCTACAGCCATGGAAACCCATGCATACAAATAGCCTATCGCAGGATGGATGGACTCTGACAGAAAGATGTAATCACCGCCGGTTTTCCGGAAATGCGTTCCCAGTTCGGCATAGACCAAAGCCCCGATCAATGCCATACCTCCACCCAAAGTCCATAGCAAAAGAATGGACCAGGTGTTTTGAACTTCGGCCAACTGGAATCCCAGGCTGGTGAATACACCCGTGCCGATCATATTGGCGATGACCAGTCCGGCAGCGGTTTTCCAGGAGATTTTGGAGGGATTCAAGGAGTGAGTTTATGTGGGTTTTGGTAATTGTTCCAAAAGTGGAGAATTACAATCTTTTCACCTTCCACCACATAAAACAAGGTAACATATTTATTTACCAAAAGCTTTTGTGTTTCTTTTATTCCAGTTTTCGGAAATGTAAAGTGATTGGAAATCAGTAATTCAAGTTTCTCGTCTACCTCCTTCATAAACCGCTCTGCTACTGATGAAGACCATTTCCTTTCCAAATACTCTAAATTTTGAATGTATTCGTATAGAGCATTGTCAGTCCAGATGACCTCCATTTATTTAAAAAAATGAGGGAATTTTTTTCTGATTTCTTCTTTAACTTCTTCATTAGTTTTGGTCCTTCCATTGGCAAAATCTTCGAGGCCTTTTAGTATTCCCTCTCTTTCTGGTTTAGAGACTAAATAAAATTCTTTTTCATTTTCTTCCGATTCTTTCAAATCTTTCAAATGTTGAAGTAAGGTTTGGTTTTCCAGATTTTTGATCCAATCAATCAATTCTTGTTTTTCAGCTGGTGTAATCATGGCCTTCAGATTTTGAATTGAAGATAAAAATTAAAGATTGGATTTGGTTCGGGTAAAACGAAAAAGCACCCCGGATTTCCGGAGTGCTTTCGTAAAAATTCAATTGAGCTCTTAATTTTTCACTGCCTCAAACAAGTCGATTTTGGTGGCTTTTACTTTTTCTTCAAAAGCCTTCCAGTCACCGTTCATGAACTCATTCACTTTGGCGATGGCTTCCTCGGCAGATTCCTTAGCCTGATTGTAAAGTCGCTCTTCAGTTGCTCCCGGAGCTCCATAGCTTGAGTTGGCATAGCTGCGTGGGACAAATTGACGGGTCATGGTAGTAGGGTAGAGGTTTCTGACGATTCCCTGACCTTCTCGCTTTGGTCCGTTGAAGGCTTCTCGAGTAGTATCCAACTTCTTTTTGATGTCTTTTGCCGCAGCTTCCAGGGCTTTCGCTTCTTCCGTCTTCACGTCTTTGATCAGGGCGTTGACCTTGTCGATCACTTTTTGTGCCTCATCCAATTTCTTGGTAGCCGCACTGACTTCTGAGGAAAGTGCTTCGTTCTTCTTCAAGAAGGCTTCTCTCGCCTGAAGATTGGCCAATTGAGCATCGATTCTTGGATCTGCGCTTACTTTAATGGAGGTTTCGGAAGATTCTCCTCCGTATTCAAAAACCACTTTGTAGGTTCCCGGCAATGCGTCTCCACCGCTTGGCTCGAAGAATCCGCTTCTTCTGCCACCGCCTCCACCTTGGCCACCGCCACCAAATCCACCGGTCATTTCAGCGGTAGATTTGCGGTCAAGATTCCAGATGATTCGGTTAACTCCTTTTTCTGGAAGGGTTTTCAGCGTTCTGATTTGCTCTCCGGATGCATTGAAGATTTTCACAGTGACGGAATCCAGCTTTTCCTTGTCGTCATTGATGAAGTAAGAAAGTCTTCCACCGAAAGGTCTGTTTTCACCGGCATATTTTGCATTGGCAGCAAAGCGCTCCCCGTGGGGTTGTTGGATTTCTGCCTGATAAGCATCCGGTGCAGGGAAGGCAACTACTTTTCCGGCAGGGGCTTTTCCGCCGTTTTTGGCGAAGGCACGAAGCGGACGGATGTCGTCCAACACATAGATCGCGCGACCGAAAGTACCGATCACCAAATCAGCTTCTCGTTCCTGAATGGTCATGTCGTAAGTAGAAACTGCCTTTGGATAGCCGTGCTCCCACTTATTCCAGGTTTTTGCTTTGTCAAATGATACGTAAAGTCCGAATTCTGTTCCGAGGAAAACCAAGTTTGGCTCTTCGGTATCCTGCTTGATCGATAGGGTGTAGCCCCAAACTTTACTGTCATCTACAATCCGGGTGAATGTCTTTCCATAGTCAGAACTATGATAAGCATAGGCAGCAAAGTCATTGTTTCTGTAATTGTTGGCTACGACCCATACTTCTCCGGCGTTGTATTTGGAAGCCTGAACCTGAGGAATCCAGGATGCCTTAGGCAATCCGGTCAGTTTTGAGGCAACGTTGGTCCAGGTTTTTCCTCCATCCTGAGTTACCTGAAGGTTTCCGTCATCTGTACCTACCCAAATCACGTTTTTGTCTACCGGTGAAGGTGCTATGGCGATGATCGTGGTGTGGTTTTCCGCACCGGTGATGTCATAGGTCAACCCACCTGTGAACTGCTGGCGTTGTTTGGTAGTGTCATTGGTCGTAAGGTCCGGAGAAATGATTTCCCAAGTCTCACCGGAGTCCGTGGACTTATGCAAAAACTGAGAGGCATAATAAACGGTATTTGCATCGTGTGGATCCTGCGCGATTGCGGCATTCCAGTTAAATCTCAGGAATACGTCTTTGTCCGGATGTGTAGGACGAATCGTCCGGTTGTGGCCGGTAAGTTTGTCAAAACGGGACACGTTACCGCCCTGAGACATGGTGTAGCCATATCTTGAATTAGCCGGATGGGAAACCACATCAAAGCCGTCACCGAAGGATACTTCCTGCCAATAGGTATTTCGGATACCGTCCACTCTCCAGAGGTAAGCTGGACCAGTCCAGCTTCCGTTGTCCTGCATTCCGCCATAGACATTGTAAGGGAGTTCATTGTCTACATTGATGTGATAGAACTGCCCCACTGGCAATCCCTCTGCGAAAAACCAGGTTTTTCCCATGTCGCGGGAAATATTCAAACCGCCGTCATTTCCATCGATCAAGAGATTTGGATCGTTTGGATTGATGTACCAGGCATGATGATCCGGGTGTACCCCCTCATATTCCAGCAATTGTCTGAAAGACTTTCCTCCATCCTCAGAGATTCCTACTCGGGAATAGAGCGTGTAGATTCGGTTTTCGTTTTTCGGATCTGCATAAATTTCAAAGTAGTAAAAAGGGCGATCACCGATTTCCGCGTTGGTGTTGAGCAAATTGAATTTCTCTCCTCCATCTTCGGAAACGTACAATGCATTTTTGGAAGACTCAATCAGCGCGTAAACCTTGTTGCTGTTGGCTTTGGAAATGGCAAGACCCATTCGGCCCAGATTTCCTTTAGGAAGGCCATTGTCATCTGCATTCAGCTTTTTCCAGTTTTCTCCGCCATCATGAGTTACATAAAGGCCTGAAGACTCCCCTCCGGATTCAAAAAACCAAGGGTAACGTCTGTGTTGCCACATATTGACGAAGATCTTGTTGGGGTTGTTTGGATCCATGATCATTTCGCCGACACCGGTTTTGGTGTCTACATAAAGGATTTTTTTCCAGGTTTTGCCACCGTCTGTGGTCTTATAGACTCCCCGGTCTTCCTGCTCACCCCAAGGGGAACCGATAGCTCCTACAAAAACGGTATTTGGATCATCCGGATGAACGATGATTCGGTGAATGGCTCGGGTTTTTTCCAATCCCATCAGCTGCCAGGTTTTGCCGGCATCGAGAGATCGGTATACTCCATAGCCCATGTTGAGGGAGTTTCTGGGATTACCTTCCCCGGTTCCTACCCAAATGATGTTCGGGTTTTTCTGATAGATGGAGATGGCTCCGATGGAGTGGACCCGCTCATTGTCAAAAATCGGCTCCCAGGTGATCCCACCGGAAGTAGATTTCCATAATCCCCCGGATGCAGATCCGGCATAGATGATAGTTGGGTTTTCATGGACAGCATCGATGGCGGTGATTCGTCCGCTCATCGCACCGGGTCCGATGTTTCTGGCTTTCATGGACTTAAACTGGTCCATGTTGATTTGTTGGGCTTGGATACCCAAGCTGAACAAAGCCGCCACGATCAAAAGGTAGATTTTTTTCATCTGTTAGTAAGTTGATTCAGGTGGTTTTTAACTCGATTCAATTAAGTGAAATTCAACGAAAATGATTCTAAATTTTATTTCAGCGGAAACACCATACTCTTCTGGTGTCTTTTGATTTTTTTACGGCTGGTTTGGGCTCGGTTAGAGTTTTCTTTTTCTTTAAGAAAAAATTATTCGATATGCTTAAAAATACGATGAAGCCTGTTTTTGGGCTTTTTCTTTTGTTGGCAGCTTTTGCAGCTAAGGCACAAAATGGGCGTTTTCAGCAGGCTGTGGATTATAAAATGGACGTCAACATGAATGTCCAATCCAATCAATACACCGGAACTCAAGTTTTGAAATACACCAATAATTCTCCGGATACCTTGGACCGGGTCTTTTATCATCTGTATAACAATGCCTTTCAGCCGGGCAGTATGATGGATGTGAGGTCACGTACCATAGCCGATCCTGACCGGAGAGTAGGAGACCGGATTTCCAAATTGAAACCCAATGAAATCGGATATCTCCATGCCAAGAGTCTCAAAATGAACGGGAAGCCCGTGACCTACAGGGAGGTGGAGACCGTGCTGGAAGTAAACTTGGACGAGCCGATCCTGCCCAATACCACGGTAGTTTTTGAAATGGAGTTTGAAGGACAGGTGCCGCTACAGATCAGAAGATCCGGCCGTGACGGATCGGAGGGAGTTCGATATTCCATGGCGCAGTGGTACCCCAAAATGGCCAACTACGACGAGCAGGGCTGGCACGCAAACCCCTACATCGGACGTGAGTTTTATGGGATTTTCGGGGATTTTGATGTGAAAATCACCATTGACAAAACGTACGTTCTAGGTGGAACAGGATATTTGCAAAATCCCAATGAGATCGGACATGGCTATGAAGACGCCGGCGACAAAGTAGCTCCTCCCAAAGGAAATACCTTGACTTGGCATTTTGTGGCGCCGAAAGTCCATGACTTTATGTGGGCAGCAGATCCCAACTACAAGCACGATAAGGTAGAAATGCCAAACGGAATCACCGTACATCATTTCTATATCCCGGGAGAAAAGACAAGCGAAAACTGGGAAAAGCTCAAGGAATTCACTCCCAAGGCAATAGATTATTTATCCAAAAACTTTGGTCAATATCCTTACAGGCAGTTTTCCGTGGTGCAAGGAGGAGATGGGGGAATGGAGTATGCGATGTCCACTTTAATCACCGGAGAAAGACCGCTTGCCAGCTTAGTTGGTGTGATGGTTCATGAACTGGCTCACAGCTGGTTTCATGGAGTTTTGGCAACCAATGAATCGCTCTATCCCTGGATGGACGAGGGATTTACAAGTTATGCAAGCAGTTTGGCAATGGCAGCGATTTTTCAGGCAAGTTCCAATCCACACCGCGGTTCTTATGGTGGGTATTACCGATTGGCCCTTTCCGGCTTGGAAGAACCGATGTCCACCCACTCGGACCACTACCACACCAATCAGGGCTATAGCTCTGCTGCCTATTCCAAAGGGGCAGTTTTCCTTGCACAATTGGGATATGTGATTGGTGAAGATGCTAGAAACAAAGGAATGCTCCGGTATTTTAACACCTGGAAATTCAAGCATCCAAATGACAATGATCTGGTCCGCATCATGGAAAAGGAAAGCGGAATCGAACTGGATTGGTACAGGGAGTATTGGGTCAACTCGACAAAGACCATTGACTATGGAGTCAAAGAAGTGAGAGCGAGCGGTGAAAATACCGAAATTACGCTGGAGCGGATCGGTTTGATGCCTATGCCTATTGACTTGGTCATCACCTATAAAGATGGAACCTCAGAGACCATTTATCTGCCTTTGGTGATGATGAGAGGGGAAAAAGCTCCCGAAAAGGGAATGCCAACCCGGATTCATACTGAAACCTGGCCTTGGACTAACCTGACCAAATCACTGGTAATCACTAAAAAATTGGAAACCATTAAGTCTGTAGAAATCGACCCAAGCAAGCGATTGGCTGACCTGCAGCAAGAAAATAATAAAGTGGAGTTTTAAGGCTCCACTTTGACAGATGATCTAATAAAAAAGGTGGCCAAAAGCCACCTTTTTTATTGTTTGGATCAACCGGCGTTTTTCTTGTCCTGAACTTCGGTACGGATTTCCTGGGCAAGGTTTTTCAATTCCTGCATTCCCTTTCTAACGCGGGTACCAGCTGCCTGATTTCCTTTTTCGTAGAACTTTTCGAAATCGCTTTCAAGGCTCATTACAAGATTTTTTACTTCACTAAATCTGCTCATAGTAAAAGTTTATTTATAGGTTGATGATAAGTTTATTGTGACTCAATATAGCCCAAATACTTACTAATTCAATCCAGAGGCATTTTTTTTTAATTTTTTTTTATTCTCCGAAAGAAAGAGCCAGCTCTGAGTTTTTGTAAATACCGGAAGCAAGTTTGTCTTTTACAGCGGCAAACGCTTTTACCGTCTCTTCGACATCTTCCAGTGTATGCATTGCTGTAGGGATTAATCTCAAGATAATCATGCCCTTGGGTACTACTGGGTATATAACTACTGAACAGAAAATTCCATAATGCTCACGCAAGTCCATGGAAAGCGCCGCTGCCTCACCTACGGTACCGTTGAGTACCACTGGAGTTACAGGGGAATTTGATTTTCCGGTGCTAAAGCCGTTTTCATGAAGGCCTTTTCTTAACGCATGTACGATTTTCCAAAGATTATCCTTCAGTTCAGGTTTGCTTCGGAGCAACTCCAATCTCTTCAGTGCACCCTCTACCAATAACATTGGGAGAGATTTTGCGAAAATCTGGGATCTCATGTTGTATCTCAGGTACAGAATTACATCTGCATCCCCTGCGATAAAAGCTCCGATAGATGCCATGGATTTGGCAAAAGTGGAGAAGTAAAGATCGATTTGATCCTGGATTCCCTGCTCTTCTCCGGTACCTGCACCGGTTTCACCCATGGTACCAAAACCATGCGCATCGTCTACCAAAAGTCTGAATTCAAATTTCTTCTTCAATTCGCAGATTTCTTTCAGCTTACCTTGGTCACCGGTCATTCCGAAAACACCTTCAGTAATCACCAAGATACCGCCGCCGGTTTCTGAAGCCAATTTGGTAGCTCGTTCCAGTTGCTTTTCGCAGCTTTCAATATCATTGTGAGGGAATACATAGCGCTTGCCCAAGTGCATTCTCAAGGCATCGATAATACAAGCGTGACATTCGGAATCATAAACAACTACGTCATTACGGTTCAAAATCGCATCGATGACCGACATGATTCCCTGATAGCCGTAGTTCAACAGGTAGGACTTTTCTTTGCCAACGAAAGCTGCGAGTTCATCTTCAAGCTGCTCATGAAGATTCGTCTGACCAGACATCATTCGGGCACCCATTGGATAGGCAGCACCCCACTTGGCAGCAGCATCAGCGTCAGCCTTGCGTACTTCCGGGTGATTTGCCAGTCCCAGGTAATTGTTCAAGCTCCAAGTGAGAACTTCCTTGCCCTTGAATTTCATCCGAGGAGCAATTTCACCCTCCAATTTTGGAAATGACCAATAGCCGTCTGCAAACTCTGAGTGTTTGCCCAAGGGGCCCATGTTCGTTTTTAATTTTGCAAATAGATCCAAAGCAGTTTGAATTTAGTGTTTATGGGAACAATGACTTTTGTGTAAAATCGGCCAAAAATAAGACTATTCTACCTTTGAAGCAAAAAACTGTTTTTTGCAAAAAGGACTATCCCTAAAGCTCAGAATTATTTCCTTATTTCGCTTCGGGTCTTTGGGACCTACCCAAAAAATCTTTAGAGAATTATGCCGAAAATCAAGAAACTTTTGGTTGCCAACCGTGGGGAAATTGCGCTTCGAATCATGCGTACCGCACGTGAAATGGGCATTTCCACTGTCGCAGTCTACTCAGAGGCAGATCGCCTTTCCCCTCATGTCAAATTTGCCGATGAAGCCGTGTGTCTGGGACCTCCGCCTTCCAACCAATCGTACCTTCTGGGTGATAAAATTGTAGCTGTTTGCAAAGAACTGGGAGTAGACGCCATCCATCCAGGGTATGGGTTTCTTTCAGAAAATGCCGAATTCGCAAAAAAAGTAACCGATGCGGGGTTGATTTTCGTAGGACCTTCTCCGGAATCCATTGAGGTGATGGGGTCCAAACTTGCCGCCAAACAGGCCGTGGCCAAATACGATATCCCACTTGTGCCGGGAACAGAAGAAGCGATCTCTGATATTGTGGTTGCCAAAGCAAGAGCTGCAGAAATCGGCTATCCCATTTTGATCAAAGCTTCTGCCGGTGGGGGAGGAAAAGGCATGCGAATCGTGGAATCCGAGGCTGAATTTGAAGAACAAATGCACCGGGCGGTATCTGAAGCCCAGTCGGCTTTTGGAGATGGTGCCGTCTTTATCGAAAAATTCATCACTTCACCCCGACACATCGAAATCCAGGTTTTGGGTGACCAGCATGGAAACACGGTTTACCTCTTTGAACGGGAATGCTCGATTCAGCGCCGTCATCAGAAAGTCATCGAAGAAGCGCCTTCTGCAGTAGTTTCTCCCGAAATGCGAAAAGCCATGGGTGAAGCTGCCGTCGGAGTAGCCAAAGCCTGTAATTATTATGGTGCCGGTACAGTGGAGTTTATTGTTGACGATAAGTTGAACTTCTACTTTCTGGAAATGAATACCCGACTCCAGGTGGAGCATCCCGTGACCGAAATGATCACGGGCAAAGACCTAGTTCGGGAGCAAATACTTGTAGCAGAAGGAAATCCCCTTTCTTTCTCTCAGGAGGATTTAAAAATCAACGGTCATGCAGTGGAAATCCGGGTTTATGCCGAAGATCCCAAAAACAACTTTTTGCCTGATATCGGGAAATTGGTGACTTACCGAAGACCACAGGGACCCGGAATCCGGGTAGACGATGGGTTTGAGGAAGGAATGGACATTCCGATTTATTACGACCCAATGATTGCCAAACTAATCACGCATGGGGAAAACCGACAGGACGCTATTGATCGCATGATCCGGGCAATCAATGAATACCGAATCACCGGGATCCAGACGACTTTGGATTTTTGCCGGTTTGCACTTCAGCACGAGGCTTTTACCTCAGGCCAGTTCGATACCAAGTTTGTGGAGCGCTACTTCAGCCCGGACAAACTTGAACCGGTTTTCACAGAAGAGGAAAAAGAACTTTTGGCAGCGTTGGCGGTCTCGTTTTTCGAGAAAGAAGAGCATCGGGTCAATCCGACCCATCCGCTCAGAGTCCAACCTTCGACCAACTGGAAAAACCGACTGAGCTGATGGCGGAGATTTTACCCCTCAAAGCCTGGCGTTACAATGAAAATCTCTCCGAAAAGCTGGAAGAACTTACAGCTCCGCTTTTCGACGTGGTTTCAGCCAACCAACGGGAAGCCCTTTACCAGAATCCTTTTAACAGTATCCATCTTTCTGTGCCTCAGGGGTCCTTTCCGGCTGAAAATGCGAGCCTGACTTTGGAAAAATGGAAAAAGGAACACATCCTGAAGCAGGATTCCTTGCCGGGGATCTATGTTTATTACCAATATTTTCGTCTTCCCGGAGATTCCGAAGAGCGCTGCCGCAAAGGCTTTATTGCCCAGATCAAAGCCTACGATTGGGAGGAAAAGGAAATTCTCCGGCATGAAAGCACCATCGTTTCTGCTGTCAATGACCGGATTGAATTATTGCAGGCTACGCAAATTCAGGCCAGTCCAACCCACGGATTGTATGAAGATGAAAGTCATGAATTGGAAGAGTACATGGATGCGGCCATGGCCTCGCCTTTGTATGAGGTAGAGGATTATCAGGGAGTGCGGGAAGTATTGGCGGTAATTCACGATGCTCGAGTGATTGCCAGGTTTTTGGCTGTTTTGAGAGAGAGAAAGGTCATTTTGGCTGACGGTCATCACCGACTGGAAGGAGCAATCGAATATCGAAAGCTTCAGAAGGATTCTTTCCCGGAGACAAAATGGAAAGCTTCTGACTATCACATGATGTACCTGACCAATGTGCATGGCAATCACCTGAAAATTCTCCCGACTCATCGGCTCTTTTACAGGATGAGTATGATGGAGGAAGAATTCATGGAAAAGATTCAGGATTGGTTTGATGTCCGGGTGTTTGAGGATGCAGAGGAGTTGGGGAATTACGCTTTCCAGCGAAAATGGTCTTTCGGGTTGATTCTTTCTGAAAAAGCTTATGTGATCAAGTTTAAGCTGGATCGGTTTTCAGAGGTAAGGCCGGAATTACCTGAGGTGTTGCGAAACCTGGATTTGGTGATTTTGCATCATATTTTATTTGAGAAAATCCTTGGAATGGACGCCGAAACCCAACGCAATTCCGATCAATTGGCTTTTGAACGCAATTTTTCCAGATGTCTCAGGGAGGTCAGGGGAGGAAAGGCAAGTTTTGCGGTCATTACCCGGGAAATCGAACTTCAGCAAGTTTTGGAAGTTTGTAAATCCGGAGCGGTAATGCCTCAAAAATCCACTTACTTTTATCCCAAAGCATTGGGAGGATTGTTGTTTGGAAGTATTAAGCAAGAAGAATTTGAGTATGACTATGGAGCCTTTTTTGAGCAAACTAAACGGTAAACGAATCATTCTGGCTTCCAACTCACCGAGAAGACAAGAGTTATTGAAGGGATTGGAAGTGGATTTTGTGGTCAAAGTCCACCCGGTGGATGAGACTGTGCCTGCAGACTTACCGGCTGAATATGCTGCGGCCTATTTGTCGAAACTCAAAGCGGAGAGTTATCCTGAGTCCTTGGCCGAGAATGAAATCCTGATCACGGCCGATACAGTCGTCATCAAAAAAGGCCTGATTCTCGGCAAACCCGCGACCGAGATGGAAGCATTTGAAATGATCAAAAGCCTATCAGGAGCTACGCATACCGTCATGACTGCAGTGACGATCAAGGATGCTAAACGACGTGTGACCCTGGAGGATGAAGCAAAAGTGACTTTTCGGTTTTTGGAAGAGGATGAAATCTGGCATTACATCCGAAACTATAAACCCTTCGACAAGGCAGGTTCCTATGGCATTCAGGAGTGGATAGGCTTCGTAGGCGTCAGCAGCATCGAAGGATCCTATTTCACTGTTATGGGTTTCCCTCAACACTTAGTTTATCAGCAGCTCAAGAAGTGGTAAGGATTTCTGCGAAGCTCCTTGGAAAATAGGGGCTTACAAGTGATTTCCAGAGATTTTTGACCTGTCCGCTCGTGTTCAGATGGACATAAGTGTCCGCTTTTGGTGCAGTTGATTTATTAGAAAACCGCTTTTTTGAAGTTTTTTGGCGCTTTTTAGGCTTGGCACTCGATTAGCCTTGTAAAAAAGGAATCTGAATTCCAAACCACGTTTTACTGCAATGAAAAAATCGTATGTTTTTGATGTTCTATTTTTCCTCTTGATGTTTGGGGTGATCGCCTGTGAGGAAGAAATAGAAAGTCTGACTTTTTCAAATTCAGTCAATCAGGAAACTGAAGGAGTTTCCCATGCTTTTAATGACTTTTTCTTCCCGGAGAAAAGTTCTGATATGTTGATCGTTCAGGAAAAAGCTCAGGGTAAGTCCATTGATTTTTCAAATAATCAAATCTATGAAATCATCCTTCCAACTCCTCCAAATCCAGAATTGGAAGAAGCTCCGGTTAAGTTTTATGTGAATAAAATGAACCGGATGGAGCTTCGAAATCTGGATTATTCCGTGGCCTTCCAAAAAGGAAATGTCAAAATGATGCTTTTGAAAGAGGAGCTACCTCATCCAATTGAAGAAGGAATTGTACCTGACAAAAAAGTGAAAACGGAATCGATCGGTTGATTCAATGCAGAATTTAGAACATGTTGAACATGGTCTAGATCAGGTTTTTTCCAATCACCGGATCGATTAGCTTTCCGTTTATTTTATCCGGATTTGACCTTAGCCAATCCAAAGGTTCCAAAAGGGGCTCGTCCGATAGGTCGAACGTTCCGAAATGCATCGGGACGAAGTTTTTTCCGCCCATCTCATTAAATGCCCGGACTGCATCCATGGGACTGGTATGTGCCGGATGCATAAACCACTCCGGCTTGAATGCTCCCACGCCCATCATGGCGATGTCAGGAGCCCCCATCGTGTCGGCAATCAGTTGGAAGTGCGGCCCGTAGCCCGAATCCCCCATAAAATAAATGGTCTTTTCTCCGGTTTCAATGTAATAACCTCCCCAAAGTCGTTGGTTGGTATCGAGCAGGCCTCTTCTGGACCAATGCCGTGAGGGCACATAAGTGATCCGGAGGGATTCAGAGAGGTCATAGGACTGAAACCAGCCGGCTTCCTGAATGGTGTTTTTGGGCAACCAAGGTTGGAGCAAAGAGGTCATATTGAGGCCGGTCAGGATTTTTGCTTCGGGCAAAATACTACCCAGCAATCTCAAGGTAGACTCATCGCAGTGGTCTCGGTGGTCATGAGAAATCAAAATGTAATCTACTTCACGGATTTGCTCCGGAATAATCGGAAGTGCAGAATTACGCTTCAGGACCCAATTGTCCAGCCAAACCGGGTCTGTCAGCAAGGTTACACCTCCAATATGAATCAGGTAGCTGGCATGTCCGAGCCAGATGATTTCGTCTTTTCCTTTGGGATGGAAAGAACCGATGTGATTCACTTCCAGGCGCCGGGTATCCGCTTTTTTCTCTTCTTCTTGTGGATTTTTTTTCAGCTTCCATTTCAAAACCGCCGCCAAACTCGACTCAAAAGGATGGTAGAGATTTTGGAAAGTGCCATCACTGAGTTGGGGTGTGCCTTTCCAGCCCACGGGCTTTTTGTCAAAGGGAAGCTTGGGATTATAGGTATGAGTCAAAGTCGGTGTGCCGTTAAAGTCTGTATTGGAAAGCAGGATTCCTGCCGGAATCAAACCGGCCATGCCGGTAAGAAAGGTTCTACGATTCATTTGAATGGGAAATCACAGGGAAAACTCCATCAGACCTAAAAAAGTTGCCTGAGGTCAATCTCCGCTGAAATTCTGGACTGCCATGAAATAGGGCATGTTAAATGAGTTTTTTTCCCGGTATACTTTTGCTCCACATCCGAGGTGGGTGAATTGGGGGTTGAGGATGTTTTTTCGATGTTCGGGCGAATCCATCCAAAGTTTGACCACCGACTGGGCAAAGGAAATGTAGGTGTGCGGGGGAATCACTTCGGGCTTGGAGGTGAAGGCATAGGTAAACTGTCCCGAAGGATGAGGAGGATTTACTTTTCGACCGACTTGGTATTGAAGACCATAAGTCGAGCAGATATTTTCCCCATAGTGGCTGGGGTTCATACCTTCTAGGTGAAACCGATCTAGCACCGTGCGCTTGATTCGAATCTTGCTGGTGTGGGAGTAAAAGCCATATTTGACCATGTCGTCGGCATGGCCTTGGGCCACTTGGTCGAGGGAAACTAGCCGAGAAAAAGGGGATAGTCCCGCTTTTTTACGCTCCAAATTGGTGACGAAAAAGATCGCAGCCTGAAGGAGAGGATAATCCACCTTTCCAAAATCGATGGGATGGTAAATGGATTCCATCCGGTAAAACGAAGTTTCGTCTTCGTGAGAATAAGCGATTGAAGTCAGATTTTGAGCGTGGGTCAAAACCGGAGAAATCAAAAATGCACTAATCAACAGGTACTTCATTCGGATCACATTTGCTTCCTAGGACGATGAAGCCTTTAGATTATTTTGGATTTCCCTCGAAAAATTCCCCAACGAAAGGATAAAAAAAGCGGCGAAAATTTTCGCCGCTCAGATCAGTTGTTTTGAGGAATCTCCAGAAGCAATTCGATGATCTCTTTTGGAGTCGATGCTTTTTTTAGCTTTTCCTCTTGGATCACCACCTGAAGGTGATATTCCAGTTCGAAAATCAATCCGTTTACAAAAATCGGATCCATGTTGAGTTGCTTGATCAGGTGGGCGTTTTTTCGTGGGCCGGTCAGATCAATGCCATAGGAGTGAAATACCTCCACGGCTTTTTTCAGGAGTGTGTAATGTTGGTTCATAGTTTTCAAACTTTAGGTGGCAATAATTTATACATCACCGGAGTGACAATTCTGGACAGTAAGGTGGAGCTGATCAAACCTCCGATCAGCACGATGGCCAGCGGAGAAATCAGCGGATTGGTACTCAAAGCAACAGGAATCAATCCTCCAATTGCGGTAATCGTGGTCAAAACGATCGGTAGAAATCGAATTTCTCCTGCTTCACGGATTGCGGCATCCAAAGGTTTTCCTTCTTGCCGTAATTGATTGGTGAAATCGACCAACAAAATGGAAGTTTTCACCTCAATGCCAGCTAACGCAATCAGACCGATGATTGCTACAAAGGATAGGGAATTGCCTGTCAACCAAAGTGCTACCAGCGCTCCTACCATTCCAAGGGGAATGACCGAAAGGACAATAATGGTGCTTTTGAAGGTTTTGAACAGCAAAATTAGGACGGCAATGAAAAGGAAAACCGTGACAATGATCACTGTATTAAAACCGGCAAAGGATTCCTGACGGGTTTCGAATTCACCGCCCATTTTAAAGGAATAACCTTCCGGCAGGTCCACTTGTTCCATTTTTTGGATCACTTCCTGTATCACTCGGTCAGTCAGGAAGTTTTGATCTACAAAAGCCGAAACAGATACAGATCGTATTTTATTGAAATGGTCAATAGTCAGGGTGCTGCTTTCCAGTTCAAGGGATGCGATTTGGGAAAGGGGAACACCAGCTCCCTGTTGATTGGTAACATAAAGCCCGTCGAAATTTTCCAAAGTGGCTTTTTCGGATCGGGGAGAAGTGAGCAAAATGTCCCGCTCGGTTCCCTGAGGATCGGTGAAGGAACCCAAGTTCAAACCGGCCAAAGCCAGTCTGACGGTACGGTCCACCTCAGCGATGTTGACTCCCAACTGACGTGCCTTTTCCTTTTGAATGGCTACCCGAATGTCTGTTTTGAGATTGGAAACCGGATTGTTGATGTAGATCGTGCCGGGAGTTTCCTGGATCAGTTGCTCTACCTTGGATGCCAAACTTCTCAGGGTATCCAGGTTTTCTCCTGAAAGTCGAACCTCGACCGGAGCTGTAACCGGAGGACCTTGTTCGAAGTTTTTGACCTCCACTTTGGCTCCTGCAAAACCCGAGAATTTTTGCTTCAGGCTTTCAATGATTTCCATTTTTCTCGGTGGAGCGGTCTCTGGATCCAGTTGGACAAAGATCTGCGCATAATCCGTCCGTTCGTTTTCAGGAATCTCATTGTAATAGATTCTCGGATTTCCTTTCCCCACATTGGTGGCAAAATTCATCAGTTCAGGAATTTGGCTCAGTTCGGATTCCACTTTTTTGGTCACCTCATTGGTAGTATTGAGGCTGGATTGTAGGGGCGTGGTGATATTGACGAGGAACTGAGGTTTTTCCGAAGGAGGAAAAAGGCTGAACCCGATCACCGGAAACAATCCCAATGAAGCCAAGAAGATCACACCCGCGATCAGCAACGTTTGCACAGGCTTTTGGAGAGCTTTCTCCAGCATCGGTGCATAGCTCAGGTGGATTCCTTTTTGGAACAAATCAAAAATCTTGTTGGAGTGATCGGCACCTTTGTCCTTGAGCATCCAGGTAGAGAGAAACGGAATGATGGTCAGCGAAACCAGCATGGAAGCCAAAACGCTCATGATAACCGCCATCGGAAGACTACGGACGAAATCTCCCGAACCCTCCGGGAGGAAAACCAAAGGCAAAAAGGCGATGATCAACGTGACGGTGCAGCCAACCACCGAAAGGGAAATTTGCTGGGTTGCTTTTAAGGCTGCTTCTTTTTTGGTAAAGCCTTCCCGGATCCAGCGTTCGATGTTTTCCACTACGACGATGCTGTCATCTACCAAAAGTCCCAAGGCGACCACCAGTCCTACGATGCTCAGTTGATTCAGTCCAAAACCCAAGGCATTGAGCAAAACCAATCCAATCGCCAGAGATAGGGGAATCGAGATCATCACGATGATGGAGGCCCGATTACCCAAAGGCAAAAGGGTAATGAAAACCAAAGCAATCGCAATCAAGAAATCAGTCCCCAATCCGCTTAACCGTTGATTGACATAATTGGCTTGATCGAAAGCTGTGATCAGATCGATATTTTCAGGAAGTTCGGATTTTACTTTTTCAATAGCTTGGAGATACTTTTCCTGAACGGCGGAAATGTTGTTTCCTTCCTTCAGAGCTGCGGTCACAAAGATCGACCGATAGCCGTTTAAGCGGGTGATGTGCTGGGTTTCCTCAAAGTCATACTTTACCTCAGCCACGTCCTTGAGTTGGATGGTTTTTCCCTGAAAAGAGTAAACAATCGTTTCTCCGATTTCCTCGGCTGAGACGTAATTCCCGCTGGTTTTGACATTGAAGTTTTTGCTTCCTACCTCCACTTGCCCTCCGGAAATGTTACTCAGTTCACTTTGGATGCTTCCGATGATGGCATTCAGGGGAATGTTCATCTCGGCAATTTTATCCAGCTTCAAGTCTACCCGGACGATTTGATCAGGTAGTCCGAAAAGGCTGACCTTTTTCAGTTCTGTGATTTTTTCCAATTCGTCCTGCAACCGTTCCCCGTACTTTTTCAGATTGTCCCTTGATGCATTTTCACTGATGAGTGCGATTTGGAGAATATTGACATCCGAGGGGCGGACTTTGTTGATTTTGATGGAAAAAATATCCTCAGGCAGATCCGGACGAAGCGTGTTGACTTCCCTGACCAACTCCTGATATTTTTCATTGACATCTTCGTTGTAGTTGTACTCTACAAAGAGGACCGCGACCCCATCCTTGATTTCGGTTTTGATTCGCTTGATATCTTCCAGTCCGTAAATCACTTCTTCCAGAGGATCGACCACCAATTCTTCCATGTCCTCCGGACTTACCCCGGGATAGATCACAATCACAGGAAACTGCGGTGCTTCGATCACCGGATCCTCACTTCGTGGCATGCTGAAAAACGTCGTGAGTCCCACCGCCACAGTCATCAGGAAGATGACCAGGGTAAATTGGTAGTTTTTGACTGCAAATTCAGAGATTTTCATCAGTCTGTGATTTGAATGGTGGAACCATCAGTGAGATACGCACTACCTGCCACGATCAATTTGCTGTGGTTTTCCAGTCCAGAAAGGACTTGGACCGCAGTGGGAGAAATCTTTCCGAGGACAACTTTGACTTTTTTGACCTGCTTGCCATCGTCTGTCACAAAGACAAAGCCCTCTGATCCCTGTGCATCCAAGATAGCCTCGTATGGAATCTGCCAGCCTTGGGTTTGTCGGGCGGATTGGATCAATACTTTTCCAAACATCCCGGAAGCTAGATTCAGATTTTTAGTGTTCTCCGGGGCAACTTCTACCCAATAGGCTCCGGTTAATTGATCGGCAGCCTGACTTTTACGGATTACTTTTCCGGGAATGCTGTCAGCAGAATTGGACGGGAGGATCATTGCCTGATCTCCTGCAGCTATCTGGCTCCAGTTTTGGTCATTGACGGTGGCTTGGAGTACCCAATTCCCCTGGTTAGCGCCATTGATCTGGAGAACAGGGGCTCCGGATGAGACTTGTTGCCCGGCGTTGACAAATTTCCGAAGGACAAAACCGTTTTGAGTGGCCCGGATTTGGGCATATGAAAGGTTAAACTCAACAGTTTTGAGCTGTTGCTCGGCAATGTCCAAAGCCGTTTTGCTGTTTTGAAATTGCTCCAGTGTGGCTACGCTGTCCTGATACAATCTGCCAACGCGCTCATAGTCTCGTTTGGCTTTTTCAAATGCCAGCTTGGATTGGTTCAGTCCAGCCTGAACTTCGGTGAGATCCAGTGTAGCCAGAATTTGACCTTTTTTGACCGGATCACCTTCCTGGACATGGATTTTGGAAACGATGCCTCCCACTTTGAAAGACAGGAGCGTTTCATCCTTGGTGGAAAAATTTCCGCTGGCAGAAATAGTCGACGAGAAGCTGCCTTGCTTCAGGTCGACGACTTTGACAGGAATAGGGGCTCCTTTTACAGAAGTCTGGGGAGTAGTTTCGGATTTGCCGCAGGCAAAAAGTAACCCCAGGAGCAGGAACGGGATGGAATGGGTTAAATATTTCATCAGTTTATTGGTTGTTTTTATGTGGTCAGATGGAATACCCAGAGAAATGATCCCCTTGTTTGAGCACTTTACTCATGGGCATTTCATGGTTTAGTAAATTTCGGTGATAAGTTGCCGTTCGAGTTGGGCGAGGGATTTCAGTAGGTCGTAGGACTTGATGGTTTTTTGAAGAGAGGCCTGCGTGAGTTGGTTTCGTGCATCGATGAACTCAATCAATGAATTTGCCCCCTCCCGAAAGCCCCGATCAATCAGGCGGAAATAGGCTGCGGAAGATTCCAGTTTTTTCTCTGCAGACCGGAGTGCTGCCTGATTGGTTTTGACTTCATTTTTGGTGAGCTGGAGATCGAGGTTCAGCTTGTCATTTAAGAGATCTTTCTGGTTTTGGATGGATTGTAAGCCCAGTTCCGATCGGTAAATCTGGTTTCGGTTCCTTCCTCCCTGGAATACGGGGACACTTAGATTGAATCCCCACAACAAATACCTCGAATCCTGGTCAAATGCCCAGTCAAAGCTTTGGGAACCCAGATCCGCATAGGTATTGAGTTTGGGCACCCAATAATTCTTGCCTGCCTTGAGTGCCGTCTCCTGAATGCTTTCAGCGGTCTGGATTTGCAACAATTCCGGTCTGGAACTGAGATCGTCCTCTTCCATCAGGATGGAAAGTTCGGCCAGATCGGTTTTCTGTTCTTCAAAAATGACCTCAGCATCTATGGGGCGGTTTAGGAGAAAATTGACGTAATGTGCAGCATTTCTCTTTTTGCTTTCTGCCTCGATCAAAAGTGCATTGATGTTTTCGACCTCACTTTCCGCTCGGAGTACAGCGGAGGGAAGGCCTTTTCCATTTGCAAGCAAGGATTGGTTGTCCCGGAGGTTTTGCTCGACCAGCCCCATGCTGCTTTGGATGACTCCAATTGCCGTGTAAGCCGTGCAAAAATTGTAATAGGCCAGTTTGATGTCCTGGATGAGATTGGCTTGGTAGATTTTTAACTCGTAATCAGAGAGCATGACCTGCTTTTCCCGAATCTGCTTTTGGTACTTCAGATCTGTGTTGACTAGAGGCATGGATGCCCGGAACCTTGCATCATAAAAATTGTCCGGCAGGAGTTGCTCGGAGACATTTTCCAGTTGGGGAAAAGCATTGGTTCCAGTTAGTTGGTTTAGAGTGGAATATACCGGATTGAGCAGATCACCTATGGGGAAATCAATCGTCCGTCCACCACTGGCTAAGGTGTAGCTAGCACCAAAATCCATAGATGGGAGAAAGTAGCTTTTGGCATCTTTCAAGGCTAGCAAGCTGCGCTCCAGCTCAATGTTTTTTTCCCTAAGAACCAGGTTATTCTCAAGCCCTTCCTGAATGTACTGCTCCAAAACCGTCTGGGAATAGGAGGAAGAAAAGGGATGGAGAATCAAATAACCCAAAAAAAGAAAGAAGCCTTTTTTCATTGTATTAGTCGATGTTAATAATTTAAACACTGTTTAATATTGGGATAAATTTTTTTTAGAGTCGGTCTAGAATTTTGAAAAACTCTTCCAATCCATCCACAACGATTTTGTCTTGCCGATTGGGAAGTACCACTTCGCAGCGTTTGCGGATGCTGAGGGAAACCATGCCATGTACTGTTGACCAGATAAGATAGGAAAGGGCTTCGCTTTCATGCCCGGAGAAATGTCCCTCCTTGATGCAGTCTTCGATCGTAGCACGAAGGAAATTAAATGTCCCTCCGCCTTCCTTCCACTGATCATGTTCCGAGTTGAAAACGTGGTCAATGGGTGCTTCCTTGATAAACATAAGATCATACATATCAGGATTTTCCATAGCAAAATCTACATAAATACTTCCCATGGCTTTGAGGCGTTCCATCGGATTTCTAACTGAGGCAAGTACTTTCATTCGCTCCATTAGCTGAAGAAAGCCACCCTGGTGCAAGGCATGAAAAATCTCATTCTTATCTCTGAAATAATGATAAATTATCCCCGGACTGTATTCGATTCGATCTGCAATGTTTCGGATAGAAGTCTTTTCAAATCCTTTTTCCAGAAAAAGTGACTTTGCCGCTACCAGTATTCTGTCGCGGAGTTCTTCCCGTTCTCGTTCTTTTCGATCTGAAATTCCCATGATTGATTTTTAAACGATCAAAAATAATTAAACAGTGTTTAATAATCCAAACCTTTAATTAAAAAATTTTAAAAAGAATCTAAAAAGAATTCCTGGTCGGCTTTTCATTCGGTTTCAAGCTATCCCACAGGTTTTGATTTTACCTATCGGTATGGGCTTAATTCATCCCTAATCTCATGCCAAACATCTTTTTAGGAGTTTTCTTTGGATTCCTTCATCTGTTCACTGTCCCAGGCATGGTCATTCAGAGAGAATTTTTTCGAAAGTTCACCAGAAAGAAGCGTTTCTTGAATTTCTATTTGCTTTCTGACTTTGGAAATGTATTCGGCTTGGTTGTTTTTGTATTGGGCGAGGATTTTAAGTGAGTCTTCGTCGTATTTTCTGAATTGGGTAGCGAGTCGTTGGACGGTGTAGGCACGGAAACCTAATTTTTGTAAAGCTTCCTGTCCCATCCGGATGGAAGTATCCAAATGCTCCCGATAGATATTTTCGACTCCCATTTCCATCAATTCAAAAGCCTCATAGCGGTTTTTTGCCCGGATCATGATTTCAAGTTGAGGAAAGTGCTCCCGACAAAGTTCGACAAGCTTTTTGTTGGTTTCCGTCGAATTGATCGCGGAGATCAGGATTTTGGCATTTTCGGCTCCTGCTGCGTGCAGCAAATCCAGGCGGGTAGCATCCCCGAAATAGACTTTAAAGCCCATTTTGCGAAGCAGATCCACCTGATCGGGGTTGTAATCCATCACTGTAGCTTCCACGCCATTGGCCCGGAGAAACCTGCCCATGGTGGATCCAAAATGAGAAAATCCGACTAAGATGACCTTGTTTCGCTCATCAATGGCATCGGCTTCACGTTTGGGTTTTTCGTTTCCTTTCTCCAAGAGCGGCAATATCACCTTGTCCAATACAAGACTTAAAATCGGGGTAATGGTCATGCTTAAAGCGGTGATCGCCATCAGCAAATCAGAGGTGGAAGTGGCCAAAATCCCCAGTTGCAAGGCAAAGGCATAAGTGACAAAGGAGAACTCGGAGACCTGCGCAAGACCGATCGAGAAGCCTAAATTTTCACCGAGGTTTAGTTTTTTGACTCTTCCAATGGCAGCCAAAACCAAAGCTTTGAGGGCCATAACTCCCAGTGTCAGGGAAAACACTGTCGCTGCATCGGAAAAGATCAGGTTGAAATTGATGGTCGCACCGACTGCCATGAAGAACAGGCCCAAAAGCAAACCTTTGAAGGGATCTAGATCTGACTCCAAGGCATGTTTATAGGGAGAATTGGCCAGAATTACACCTGCCAAAAAAGTCCCTAAGGCAGGGCTTAAGCCCACTAGTTCCATCAGAAATGCAATCCCGACCACAATCAAGAGGGCAGAAGCGGTAAACAATTCCCGAAGCCTGGTTTTGGAGACCCAATTGAGCAGGGGGCCAAAGCCAAATCTCCCCAAAAGAATCACTATGCCGATGGCTCCAAAAATCATCAAGGTCTGAACCCAGCCTGGCTGATGCTCCAAGAATCCACCGTGCTCGGCTCCACCAGATTCTGCCTGGGCAACAGCCAAAAGAGGAAGTATGGCCAAAATCGGAATCACAGCAATATCCTGCATGAGCAAAACCCCAAAGGACATTTTTCCAGAGGGACTGTCCAACTGGTTTTTTTCCTTCAAAGACTGAAGGACAATGGCTGTCGAAGAAAGCGCCATGGAAAACCCTGCTGCAAGGCTGATTCTCCAGTCTACTCCCAAAAGGATTCCCAATCCAAAAATCAACCCCGAAGTGACCAAGACCTGAGACAGTCCCACTCTCAGGATCAAGTCCCTCATTTTCCAGAGGTTTTTGGGTTCGAGTTCCAAACCGATCAAAAACAGCATCATCACTACCCCAAATTCGGTGCTGTGCATGATGTCTTGGCCTTGGGTTTCGTCTTTGATAAACTCAAATCCATAAGGACCAACCAAAATCCCGGCAATCAGATAGCCCAATACAGAACCCATCCCCAGTCGCTTGGCGATCGGGACGCAAATGATAGCCGCCAGGATATAAATGATCGCATTAAAAAGAAATCCATCCATGGCTTAGATTTTTTGGATGTAGGGGAATGGAATGGGATCTGAATCCCGGAGCGTAATCAAAAGATCCTGGTATTCCCTGGTTTTCTCCGAGAGTTCCTTTTCGGTGATCCGGTGAGTTCCTCCCACGTGAAAAGGGGCCAAATACCGCATGTGACAGAGGTAGGCTGTGGCTTCAAAAGGCCGGAGAAATTCTTCCATGGTAAACCGGTTTCTACCCTCATGAGTATAAACTTCCGTGGATCCACCGGAAGTGACGGCATTCATGACGTATTTATTTTTCAGGAAAATGCCTCCTGGACCATAAGCCCATCCAAATTCCAGTACCAGGTCAATCCACTGCTTGAGTAGAGGAGGGCAGGAATACCAGTAAATCGGATGATGCCAGATGACCACCTCGTGTTCAAAAAGGATTTCCTGCTCCACCTGCACGTTGATGCCAAAGTCAGGATACAGCTCATACAAATCCCGGATTTGGACATGTTCAAGTCCTTTGATGGCTCGGATTAGGGAATAGTTGACATCGGAATGCTCATACTTGGGATGGGCAAACAAGACCAGAATTTTCCTCATGATTCAAGTGGGATCGGATTATTTATCCTTGAAATAATAGCCCAAAGCTCCGGATGGGCATTTTTTGATCTGATCCACCAAAGCTTGACTGTCGCTATCTTCAGGGGTAATCCAGGGGCGCTTTTTGGGATCGAAAACTGAAGGAAGTCCACGGACACATTTTCCGGAATGAATGCATTTTTCAGGTTGCCAAGTGACGACTACTTCGCCGTTGGTGTACTCTTTAGATGAGGAATTTTCCATAGAAAAGTAAGTTTGAGTATCCCTATACTACCAAAAATCAGGGAGTTAATTTCATTTTGAACCCGTCAAAAAAAGAAAAACCTGCATCCCTGAAGGATGCAGGCGTTTTCTGTCTTCAGTTCAATCGGTTTTTGGCTTTTTTAATACCAGATAAAAACAATAAAGTGTCACACTCAAAATCAAACCTTGAGTGATAATCGAAAGGATCAATGCGGATGTATTCATAGCGCTGCAGATTGACGTTTTTTATTGGAATACCAAACGATTACCGCAATAGCTACAAAGAGAACAATGAGCTGCGTACGGGCAAGTGAGGTATAGAATATTTTCTTTTCGATGAATTCCGAGTTCTCTGGATTTGCAAGCAGCTGCTCTTTGAGATCTACCTGGGAAATTTTGGATATCAAAGATCCTGCATCCAGCGTGTAAAGCTGTCCATCCATCAGAGAGGAAATGGCACCTGCCCAGTCGTTTCCTTGTGGGGTAAACAAGGCTCCGATAAACACCATCAGCAACAGAACCGGAGTGATGTATTTCATGATCCATTTGTAGGCACTTGGGATTCGGATATCTGCACCCCGGTTAATTTCAGCCCATCCTTTTTCCATTCCGAATATCCAGGCAAACAGGATGGTTTCGAGAAGGGCAAAAATCACTAAACTGACTGTCCCGGCCCAGTAATCATACTCGTCAAAATAGCCATATTGGTAAAACAAAACAGTGGGCAGACCCATCGCCAGGGCGATCAGGCCAAAGGAAACCGCTCCTTTTACTTTGCCCCAGCCAAATTCATCCTGCATGAATCCCATCCATGGCGTCCCCATCGCAAGTGAGGAAGTGATTCCGGCAAAGAACAGCAATCCAAACCAGCTCACTCCGGCAACTACTCCAAAGACAGCTCCCCATTGCTGAAACAAGTAAGGCATGGTCTGGAAAGCCATTCCGAATCCGGCATTTTCCAAAACCCAATCCAATCCAAGGAAACCTGCTGCGATTGGAATTACAATCGCACTACCCAAAAGCACCTCGACCATTTCGTTGGTAAAGCCCGCAGTTACGGAGTTTAAGGCGATGTCTTCGTTTTCTCTCACATAAGAGGCATAGCATTGAATGGAGCCCATTCCCACGGAAAGGGTGAAGAAAATCTGTCCGGCAGCAGCCAACCAAACTTTCGGATCTGCCAAAGAGGAATATTGGGGTGTCCAGAGGAAGTTAATTCCATCCCAGGCATTGGCATCCGGGAAGGCGTCTGAGGCATAGTCAGATCCCATAGTCCAGCCTCTATAAGCCAGAATGATTCCGAAGAGAATCAATAAAGGCATCCCGATTTTGGCCACTTTCTCAATCCCGCCCAGTCCGGTTGACAAAACATAGATGTTAATGCTTAAAACAAAAATGTAGACCAGTGCCGGAAGCATGGGGATTCCCATATCCGAGCCTGATAGGGTCACATAATTGTCAAAAAAGGCACTGATTTCTTCTTTGCCCATTCCGGTAAATGTCCCGAAAATGCTGTGGAAGACGTAGATAAAGGTCCAAGATTCGATGTAGGTGTAATAGGCCACCACTGCGATATTGGTGAAGATCCCAAAGACCCCGATGTATTTCCAGTAGGGCTTTTTGCTCATCGAATCCAGGATGTAAGGCGTGCTGTGATTGCCGAGTTTGCCTCCGTAGCGACCAACGGACCATTCGACAAACAGCAGGGGAATACCCATCAACAGGAAACAAATCAAATAAGGAAGGATGAAGGCACCGCCTCCGTTCTGAACTGCCTGAACAGGGAATCTCAGAAAATTTCCAAGTCCTACGGCATTTCCGGCCATCGCCAGAATCAGCCCGACTCGCGAGCCCCAGGATTCTTTGCTACTACTCATAGATTACGTTTTGAAATACAAATAGGGCCCCCAGATTAAGGGAAGCCCTATTTTATTTATTATTTAGATAATTGTTTATTGACCAGATCCGCCCACCTGGCAGCCAGCACAGTTTCTCCTACCAAATCCGAGTAGTTTTCGCTGTTGTAAATTTCAAGGTCGAGCGACTTTTTAGAAGGATCTTTGAAATGCACTTGTAAGGCCAGTTGGTCTAAATTTTTTTGGTTTTTTAAAGCCGGATCATCACTGAAGAAGGTTTGGTGCACCGTTACGCGACTTACCTCTTTCAATGATATTTCTCTTTTTTCCTCATTTTCACCGCTTTGGTAATAAAGGAGGACATTTTTGGCTTTGTCAAAAGCCAAGATATACCGATTTCTCCAATCTTCCCTCAGTTCGGGGTTTAAATTTAACCCCGAGGCATACTGATCGAAGGAGGAAAAGAAGGCTTTTTTGGCCTTTTTGCTCTTAATAGCATAGTAAACGAATGGCATAATTACAGCCATTCCTATCACCCCTGACACGATGAGTGTAGGGAAATCAATTTCTAACATGTGTTCTGGAAATAAAGTTGAATGAGAGTTTTTTGCTTTTGCGGAATCAAAAACTCTCTTCTACCAGGTGTAGAAAAAATGAAAAAACGTGATCAAAACATCAAACAGGGGCCCGGTTCCGAAATAAAAGGAGGAGGCCAGGTAGATCGGATAAACCGTAAAGAAAACAGCACAATAGGCCGGATGGAGAAAGGCATCCAATCTCCAATCCACTTTGAAGGGAGGTACTTCCAGTGACCCGGAGGTACTCCTGAGCAGCAGGTCTGGAGAACTGACTTTCTGGATGGAAGCATGGCCGGCTGTCCCTTGACCAATTCTTTCCAAATTTGGTGGAAAAGAAAAAACAGCGATCATCCCGATCAGCCAAGTCAGGCTAAGAAAGAGGGCGATTTTCCGTTTTTTCATTTTTTTGAGCAGAGACTAACCTTCAAATGTAACCCATTTGTCTGATCAAGTGCTAGCGTTGATGATGTTATTATTTGATGGAAAAGAGCTTTGCATCGGCGATGCCCTCGTGAAATTCTATTTTCTTCCAGGGAGAGTTGGGAAAAAGAAGGGAAGTCATAACCAGTTCCCCATTGTTGACAAACAGCTCGACCGAACTCGCATCCAAAAAAATCCGGATATCCTTGGCTTCCCAACTCATCGGTGCCGAATGCATGGCAGCAAAATCCTCGTGGAAATCCGATTTGCCTGCATTGCTTCTGTCTATTGAAACCAATCCTGACTCTTTGGTAATGTGAATTTGCTCTCCGAGTTCATTGGATATCGTCAACGAAAAATCATCAGATCCATCCAGCTCGGCCATAATCTCCGTGGCCTGCGAAGGCAGCCCAGATTGCTTTTCGATTTCAATTGGCTCTCCCCGTTGGGCCTCAAGCTCTTTCACAGGAGCAGATTTGACCAACAGTGTACCGTCGATATCGAATAGGCTGAGTTCCCTTGCCAATGTCATGGCTGATCTCCAAGTCGAGGTAGGAACCACTTGGGCATAGAGCCAATTGCTCATCCATCCCATGAACAACGTCCGGTTTTGGTCCGCGGGAACGTTTGCCCAAGTGACGCCGGCATAATTGTCCGGACCGTAATCCAGCCAACGGATCATCGTGTCATCGGGAGTAAAAACACCGTTTTCGAATTTGCCGATAAAATACTGGGAAGCAGATCCTTTCTGAGGTCCACCTGGATTGATACTGGTGATCAATACCCACTTTTCTTCCCCATTTGGGGCTTGAAGGGGAATCAAATCCGGACATTCCCATACGCCACCATGTGCACCGATGCCTTGGCCAAATTCACCCCAAAATTTCCAGGTTTTCAGATCCTCAGATTGGTAAAACTGAACCCGGTCCTGCGCAGCAAGGGTCATGAGCCAGGTCTTTTTTCCATCAGCCAGGGTAATTCGACTGACTTTTGGGTCCCGGAAGTCTCTAATTCCCTGATTGGGCAGTACCGGATTTGCCTCGTATTTAGTCCAGGTTTTGCCTTTGTCGAGGGAAAAGGCGATTCCCTGGCTTTGAAAGTCCTGCTTTCCGGATTTTTCTCCAGCCATATCGTGGTAGGTGAAAATTGCGACAAGGGGTGGATTTTCTGAAGTTCCCAATCCAGAGGTGTTTTCTTCATCCAGCACCGCACTTCCCGAGAAAATATAGCCCAAACTATCCGGATATAGGGCAATCGGAAGTTCCTCCCAAGTCACTAAATCGTTGGACACCGCATGGCCCCAATGCATCGGCCCCCAAACCGTACTGTCTGGATAATGCTGAAAAAACAGATGGTACTGTCCATCCAGGAAAAACATCCCATTGGGGTCATTCATCCAGCCTTTTGCCGGAGTGAAATGGTACTCAGGGCGAAAAGACTCCAAGGAACTGGGTGAAAAGGTGACTTCCGGGTTTGGCTTGCAGGCAAAACTGGCAATTCCCAGTGCAAAAAAAGAAAGCGAATGAGCGAGTTTCATCGGATGAGCGGGGATAGAACTCCCAAAACTAACAGGAAAAATACCTATGAAGCCGCCTCAAGCGAAAGTTTTTCGACCAGTTCCAATCCAATCCCACTGATCAAGCAGCGATGTTTTTTGTTTCCGGTGAGTTGTTGGGTCCAGTCCACCAGTCCACCATCAGCCAAATCAATCGAGTTTTCTCCCCAATCGAGAAATACTTTAAACTGGAAGCATTCGTAATACCGGTTGTCACTGTCCTCCAAGAAACTCACCGGGATTCCCAAACTAGTACCAACCCAGGATTCCAGCAAATCTTGCCAAGGGCTGTTTTTTTCTTTCAGATAAAATTTCAGAGACAGATTTTTCTTTGGGAATTTTTCGGTCAAAAGGCTTAGAATCAATTCCAAATGGATTTTCAATTCCTCCTGCTCGAAAGCATAATTTCCCCTGTCCCATGCTCCTGAGGCCAGGCAAAAAATCTGAAAATGGGGGCTGAAATTGGGATTGGAGAACTGCTGAGCCCGGATATGCCGATGAGTGGCAGCGTACCTCAGGCTTGATTTGCTGCCTTTTTTGACCTCTGAAGCGATTTTCAGAGCCAGCATATTCGTGGCATCGGCAAGAACTTCTGTGTTTCTTAGGGCACTGATGATCTTGTTTTGGTTTACTTTTCCAAAAACGGAGCAAGACCCCAAAGGCGCCACCGGAGACAAGAGGACGGGCTCAAATCCCTTTGTTTTTGCCAATTGGAGCCAGTGAAGCTCCCGTTGCATCAGCAGGAGGGGATCTGCCTTTCCGGGTTGGGTCAACCGGTTCCGCTCAAATTCCCGGAGTACCTGCGCCGGAGTGAGCCTTTTGCTTTTTTCCTGAAAAACTCCGAGCATCAAACTGGTCAGTTCTGAGCCGCTCAGGTTTTGGGTAAGTTGGTCGAATAGTTTTTGGTTACCCGTTTTTTGGAGGATTTTCCCGAGGATGGAATCTGTTTTCATCGCTGCAAGGTTAAGTGTTGATCAAAAAATGAAATCTCCTGATTTTTTTCAAGGAATGGATGGAATACAGGAATTAGGCTAAGAAAAATTCAAAAGTTCCCCATGAACTTATAGTTTTGTCAAAATTTTAATTAAGCCCAAAGACGATGAAGGGAATTATTTTGGCCGGTGGTTCCGGCACACGACTTTACCCATTGACGATTGCAGTCAGCAAGCAGTTGATGCCTGTTTATGATAAGCCTATGATTTATTATCCCCTGTCGGTTTTAATGCTGGCAGGTATTCGGGAGATTTTGATCATCACTACCCCGGAGGACTCAGCCTCATTTCAAAAGCTACTGGGAGATGGCTCCCAGATTGGCTGTCGCTTTGAATTTGCCGTGCAGCCTAGCCCGGATGGCTTAGCCCAAGCTTTTATCATCGGGGAGAAGTTTATCGGGAAGGATAAAGTGGCTTTGGTCTTGGGAGATAATATTTTCTACGGAACGGGCCTCCACGAAACCCTTCAGGATAATACCGATCCGGATGGGGGAGTAGTCTTTGCCTACCATGTCAATGATCCCGAGCGCTACGGGGTAGTGGAATTTGACGAAAACCAGAAGGCCATTTCCATAGAAGAAAAGCCAGCTAACCCAAAGTCAAATTTCGCGGTGCCTGGTCTTTATTTTTATGACAATCAGGTCGTTGAAATCGCCAAAAACATCAAACCCAGTCCCCGGGGAGAATTGGAAATCACCGATGTCAACAACGAATACCTCAAAATGGGGAAATTGCAAGTGGCTATCCTGAACCGCGGGACTGCTTGGTTGGACACCGGAACCCACCAGTCCTTGCTCCAAGCTGCTCAGTTTGTGGAAGTGATCGAAGAACGCCAGGGATTGAAAATCGGATGCATCGAGGAAATCGCCTACCGCAACGGATTTATCGGAAAAGAGGAATTGCTCAAAGCTGCCGATAAGTTAGGGAAAAGCGGTTATGGCGGATACCTGAGAAGATTGGTGAAGTAATTCGTCCATCCAAATTGAATTGTAATTGACCCCAAGGCTGTAGTTCGATTTGGATTTAAAAAAGATTCGAAACTATTCGAATAACGTAGGAATTCAGGAGGCCTGGTAAGGGCCTTTGAGTGATTAACAGGAATAACCTCTGTCTGCTATGGACAGAGGTTTTTTGCTTTTAAGAGTCCTGAAATGGGGAATAAGTGTAAAAAAGTATGGCTTTCGATTTCATTCCTCAAACAGCCCATTTCTGGACAGGAAATCAAGGACGTAAGTTCCCGAAATCGGTTTGGTGATGTAGTCCTTTACATCCGGGTAGCTAAAGGCCATTTGCCGATCATGGATATCTATTGAACTGGTAATGATCACGATCGAAAAGTGTTTTTTGATTTCCTCATCCAACTGGCTGTACTCGGTCAAAAACTCCCAAGCGTCCATGATTGGCATGTTGATGTCCAGCAACAATAAGACTGGATCTGAGTCGGAACCTATGGCGTGTTGCGAAATCCTGCTCTTTATTTCCAAAATAGCAAGACTTCCATTTTCGAACTGACTGATCTTTTTATCAAACCCTATGCTTTTTAGGATTTTGCTTGCCACCATTCGAACAATTGCGTCATCATCAACCAAAAAAACTTCCTTTATCTTAAAATTTCCCATTATGGCTAAAAATTAGAATTAAACTTGTATTGACCTAAGTTGATTAAATAGGATTTTTCCAAAATATATCAGAAAAAATTTAAATAAACCTAAGTCGAATTTCTATTGGCGTAATTCTTTATGTAAAAGAAGACAAACTGCTAGGGTCAGAAAAGCAAAAACCGCGATAGATCCAATTGCACTGAGGCTTGCCAGAAGATGACTTTCTCTTCCAGGTGACAAATCCAAAGAATTTAATTTCTTGTAGGTAGAAAAATTTCACAGAGTAGTATGTGAAGGATTGATCTACAATTCTTCCAGAAATCAAAAGTTTCAGTTCATACAAAGCGCCGCTGCCAGGTAAACCAAATCCTTTGAGGAATTGGAATCCCAGCGCAAGGCGACATTGATTCGTTTATCTGGATCGATCTCCGAACCTTTCAAGGGCATTTCTCCCCGTTTCCAGGCTTCCTGAAATTGCGCTTGAACTTCGGTAGCATCTTCTTTTTTGCCTTGAGCAAGGAGACTCTCTGCAAGTCCGTTCAAGGCAAATCCGTTCTTGGGCCAGTTCACTAAATCTTCCCGATAAATCCTTTCAGCTGCTGGATAGTCTCCGGTTTCCAAATAGAGGTTTCCCAAAATATGCCTCACCGAGAAAAACCAATCCGGAGGTTCGTTGTAATTCAACTGATCCTCGATCGCAATGGCCTCAAGGAGTAAAGCTTTGGCGGCTTCCATTTTCCCTTCTTTCCGCAGGATTTTGGATTCCAATACCTTTGAGGCGATGTCACAGACTTGGGTGACTTTGTTGATGCCCCAGTTCATTTGGTTTTCAATACTGGTGTCTTTCCTCAGGGTGTTCAATTGGTCCAGGTTTTCTTTGGCTTTATCCAGCTTGTCTTCTTCAGCAGCTGCCATTCCTTGAGCATAGTGCCAAATCGCAGTTGGATAAATCAGTTTTTCCTCGGGCTGGGGCAGGACTTTGATTTTTTCCCACTGGGCAAATTTGATCAGGATGTGGTAGGAGATGGTCAGGTAATGTTGGACCATTTCAAAGCCGGGCTCAAAAGCAAAGGAGGGATCAACCAAGCTGGAGGTTTTAAATGCTGCCTCCAGCGAACGGGATGCCCGGCCTTCCAATGCGGCCGTGGCAGCCAAAAAGTGGTAGTTGTGGGTGTAGTACATTTGGGGATAATAGCCCTGTGCGGAGCATTCCGCAATGTAAATGCTGTCCGCAATCACCGCCCGTTCATTGGCCAGTGAGCCTTCGTAATAGTCGCCGGTGTTGATGAAAATATGGGAAGGCATGTGCACCAAATGTCCAGCGCCGGGGACCAAATCCTTCAGCCGTTCTGCGACAAGCAGGGGTTGTTCCATGTTTCCGCTGGCCTCTGTGGCATGCAGGTAAAGGTGATTGGCCAAGGGGTTTTGCGGATCGATTTGGATTACCTTTTCCAACAAAGCAACCAAGTCCGGAGTCCAAGGACGGGCTTGGCCTCCCCGTTTTTCATAGAAATCCCATGGATGGAGATTCATGACCGATTCAGCATACAAGGTGGCGACGAAGGAATTGTCCGGGAAATCTTCATGGACCTTTTTCATAGCTTTGGAGAAAGCTTCGTCTTGAGAAGTGGTTTGGTCCGTGGGAAATTTGACCGAAATCGCATGAATGACTGCTTTTTCCCAAGGGCTGGCTTCCTGACTAAGCTCAATAGCCTTGGAAACTGCCGTTCGGATATCATCCACGGCCCCCATATTTTCTGCAGAATTGAAGTTTGGCCCCAGCACATAGGCAATTCCCCAATAGCCCATGGCCAGGTTGGGATCCAGGCGAACAGCCTCCCGAAAGGATCGCTCCGCCTCGGCATGGTTGAAGTTATTGGCCAAAATGATTCCCTGATTGAAAAAGGTCTGGGCTTCGGGAACCTCGGTGCTGACAGTGACCTGATATTCCCCAAGGTTGTTCAAAAGAGGAGCCTGAATCTGAGTGGCTGAGGGCTGGCAGGCTAAACAGGAAATTATAAGTAGGAGAAAGAGATGGGATTTCATTTGTAAGAATATTAATAAGTCATACAGAAAATACAACTTCCTTTTGGATCAAGGAATCCAGCCGAAATACACTAGCTGAACAAAAAACCAGTTCCGGTAATCGTTGGGAAAAATCCCCAGAGAGAAGGTAAAAAGGAATGCCGGGAATAGCAATGGAAGCGGAGGTAAATGTAATCCGGTTGATTGAAATTCAAGGACCTAATAGATGTAACTCACTTTTTTCTAAAGGGGGAGTTTGTTCCGGAATGCATTTGAAGTTTGGGATACAAACTCAAAAAATAGAGAAGAAAAGCGATTGAGGTTCCCCTAACGCAACTCCCTTATGTCAATGGGGCTGGGGGGAGCTTTTATATAGTCTTTACTCTTCCTTCAATCTCTCTTCATCACAGACTGATAAAGCTCGCTTCCAGGCTTGGGTGTCGGCATCGAGAGTAGAAGTTGTTTCATTGGGATTTTCAAATCCAATCAGAATTAATCCAACTGAAAGAGATGCTATTTTCTTGATTTTCTTGGTGAAATGAATATGGTCCTCAAGTAAATTAAAATCCGTTGAATCAATAGGTGGAGATTCCGATCTCCCAACCCGTGTGAGATTATTAGGAATCCAAAAACTTCAGATTCTCTATCAAGGCCACCAGCTGGGCGGAATTTTTTAAGCCCAGTTTCTGGATCAGGTTCCTCCGATGGGTACTGACTGTCAATTCACTCAGAAAAAGTTTTTCTGCAATCTGTGCTGAAGTTAAACCTTCAGCGATCAGGTAAGCGATTTGTTTTTCTCTCTTGCTCAGGATGTTTAATTGGGAGGAGGGTTTGATTGGAAAAGCTGTCTGCGATTGCAGTTCAGGGAAAGTTGGGATATCCTGCAAGGCATTATTCAAAGCTTCCACCAGGTCTTTTTTGCTGATGGATTTGGGTAAATACCCAATGGCTCCTGCCAGACGGCATTTTTCCATCACCTCGGGGTTGTTTTCCATAGTGAGCAGGATAATCTTGCTTTTTGGGCTGGCATTTTTTAAAGCCCGAATGGACCCGACTCCATGAGAATCAGGCAGGAAGTAATCCAGCAGAATTAATTCCGGATTGCTTTTTTGTATGGCTTCCAGACCCTCCTGAAGAGAATGTGCATGAACAAGCTCCCGAATAAAGGTCTCATTTCCGATCAGGGAATAAACCCCTTGGGCAAATAGCAGGTGATCGTCAATATGCAGAAGTTTGACTTCGATGAAATTAAGCATGCAGGGGTATACTTATTGTCAAGGTGGTTCCTGAGGCATTGGATTCCAATTCCAAAGTTCCTTTCAGGTAAGCCACCCGTTCTTGGATATTTTTTAATCCGATTCCACTTAGATGGGTACTGGGCTCCATTCCTTTCCCATTATCTTCAGCAATCAACTCAATTTTACCGTCAATTTCCGAAATACTCAACAATGCTTCATCCGATTTGGAATGTTTGACGATGTTCAGTAAAAGTTCATTGGATATCCGGTAAAGGATCAATTGCAGGGATTTTGGTAATTCTGAATTAATCTGGTAGTAGAAATTGAAATCAATGGGATACTTCTGCCGCAAAAGATCGAGTTGTCCTTTGAGTACGTTTTCCAAGCCATTTTCCTCCAGATGATGCGGGGTCAGGTTGTGGCTGAGGGACCGGGCTTCCTGGATACTTTGCACGATCATTTGCCGAAATTCCCCCAGTGATATTCCGGGATATTGCTCGTTTAGGGTTTCGGTTTTCAAATACAAACTGGCCAGCATGCCCCCGATGCTGTCATGAAGATCTCTTCCCAGCCGCTGCCTTTCTTCTTCCTGCACCTGAATGAGCTGATCGGCTACCTGCTTTTCCTTTTCTAAAATGGCAATAGCCAAGTGCTCTTTTTCTTTCTTGAAAATGGACGCCCTGCGTGCAAAAGCCGCTGTAATCATCCCTGTTTCCCCCATCAATCCGAATGCACTTCCGTAGTCGAGTAAATAGGAAGGTAATCCCATCGGAAGAATTTTCTGGTTGAGTTGCAGTATTATTCCAAAAAGTGCCAAAAACGCTACCCCAAGCAGGTAAAAACCAGCCAGAGGAACCTTTGCTCTCCATTGAAGATAAGAATATACCAACACCAGTGCGCTGGAAAGCAAGGAAACTACCCCCGTAACTTGGAGAAGAATGACTTTGGTGCCAATGTTATCCATAAGTTGGGGTATAAACGCAACCCCCAACAGCAAGACCACTTGAAAGAAAATGGTCACCCAAATCACATTTGCTGTCTTTTTTCCGGTGATTTTTGGAGGGAAAAACCGAACAACCAACAGCAAGATCATCACATAAGTCAGCAGGTTGAAAAATGGCCGGGCTTTTCCTACCCAGTTGGTTTGCATTGGCCAGAGGTATTCAAAGGTCAGTCCCCAATGTGTGGCAAGCCAAATGGAAATTGCCAACACATACCCCGCATAAATCGCCCCACTCCAGGATTTGAGTTCCACAGCAAAAAAGATCGCAAATAGGAAAATGATGCACATCCAACCCAGGATCCAGCCAATTACCAGCGTATCATTGGATTTCCTTTGAAGGAAAGTCTCAAAATCAAGGATTTTGGGCTCGATGTGGAAGGTTTCTCCGACTTTGTCCAACTTCAATAAATACGCTTCCTGACTTTGAGGAGGAAGGGTAATCGGAATGACCAAATCCCTATCCAAAAAGGGACGTTGCGCAAAAGGATAGTTGTCTCCCAATTCCAAAAACGGAGTAGGGGATCCGTTTTTGAAAACCTGAATGTGATTGATATGGGGATTGTTGGGGACAAAAAACAGCTGCTGAACACTGTCACTTGGATTGTGAAGCGTGATTCCTAGCCACCAGGGATTTTTGGTGATTCCGGAATTGAAAAGCAACTGATCTTGGGTTAACGTGTCAAAAGTTTCCCAAGCCTGTATTGGCTCCATCTCCCGATCAGGAAAGATTCCAAAGCGGGGAGATTCGTTTTTCTCGGTACAGGAAAACAGAAGCACCAGCAAAACCATTCCTAACCCAATTTTGGAAGGGTTTAGGCATACCTTTGCCAATATAGGGAGGCCAGAAAGAAGGCTATTGCTCGGAGAATCAGAAGGCAAAGTACGCTAAAGTAGATTTGGGTGAATTTGGCAGCAAGATAAAAATTGCCAGCCGATCTGACCACTTCTTTGAAAAATTACCACTTTTTAGGTATAGGATACGGGCCTTTTTCCTTGGAAACTTGCAAAGACACCATTCATCCAAAAGACTGGTGGATTTGTGTTTTTCCTAAAACTCCTGCATATGAATTTCACCAAAAGCCTGACCAAGGTTCTTCTAGTTGGACTCGTGTTTTGGATAGCTCCAAGCTGCGAATTTGTAGAAGATCTTACCGGCAAAAAGATCGATTCCTACTACATTTCCAGTTTTGGATCCTCCAGCACCCCACAGATCAGCGGCACAATTACCGATTTGGGCAAAACTTATTCTAACCTGAGAATATTTGGCTTTACGGCCAGTGAATCGGAGGTGACATTTATTCTGGGCAGCGATGCTTTGGTCAATCTTACCGTTTCTGTTCCTGCCAAAAACGGAACTTTCGATATCGTTAAGGATGTCTCCTTTGGTCAAGATGGAATTGAAATTTATGCGGATGGGTTTCCTTTTTACATTAAAGATGGTTCTGGTGTAATAAGCAGCTATTCGTCAGACATTCTGGATGAGACGAGGGGAAGTGTTTCCTTAAAACTGAGAGGAACAGGAAACTTTGGGAGCGATGATCCTCGATCAGTCAATCGTCCAATAAACGTTGATGTGACCGTAAGCTTTAACAACGAAAATGATCCACCCTATACTCCTCCTGTTTCCTCTGGTGGAGGTTCAGGAGGATCGGGAGGTGGTTCTGGAAGTTCAGGAGGAGGTTCTGGCAGTTCAGGGGGAGGTTCTACCGTCTCCTATTGTACGACTACCTATCAAGGACCTGTGGGCGCTCCCCAACGGGATGGTTTTTGTCAAGCTGCCTGGACCTATTTGTGCAAAAATGGCTTCAGCCCAGATTCGAGAGAAGTGAAAGAATTTTGCCGGTTGTATGCTCAGGTAAACCAAATCACAACCCCCATGCAAAACTGTCCTTATTGTAGGTAGGTTAGTTGAAGACAGGTCTTGCCTAAGTCCAAAAGCAATAACTAAGGGAATTCCATCTATTTATTCATTCTCACGGGGCTTTCCCGCCAATTCTCTTCGAATCCTACTGAGTGATTGGGGGGTGACCTGCAGGTATGAAGCAATGTGCTGAAGCGGAACCTGCAACGCCAAATCCGGATAGCGCTTCAAAAATTCCAGGTATTTCTCTTTTCCCGTGCCGTATTGGAGAAAATCATTGTCTTTGATTTTATTGAGCAGCGTGGCTTCGGTGAGGGATTTGGACAGGAGGTAGAGCTTTGGGATTTGCTCAGATAGGCGGTTCCAGGTCTGTCGGTGGATGGAATAGATTTCCGTGTAAACCACGGCCTGAAAGGTATTTTCCCCGGGTTGTTCGGAATAATAGCTTTCCAAATCCACGGCATACTGTCCTTCCCGCACAAAATACCGGGTAACTTCCTGCTTATTGATGGGACAGTGAAAAACTCTCAAAATTCCCTTTTCCACAAACCCAATCCGATTAGCCCGTTTTCCCATGGATTGAAATTCTCCTCCGGGAGGGTAAACTTCCTTTTCAAAGGATTCCAAGGCGAGCTGGATCTCTTCCTTGGTGAGGATTCCCCCAAATTGCATCGATGCCTTCAGCTTTTCCATTTACTTGTTTTTGATCAAACCCACCCGAATCAAACTCTCCGCACAGGATAAAATAGCCTCTTCCGGACTTTTGGGTTTCCATCCCAATACCTTCACCGCTTTGTCATGACTTACCCGACGCACTTTTCCCAAATCGATCAGGATAGGTTTGATCGTAGGATCGATCAGGGAAAATAACCTGACCATAAATCCCGGCAAGGTACTCTTTGGAATCCGGTGCTTGGGATAGTGAGGCCTCAGGATATCCGCCACATCTTTGAAGCTCGCAAATCCCGAACTGGCGATAAACCGTTGGCCCACGGCTTGGGGAAGTTCCATGGCCCGGATATGCAGGTCTGCCACACAGCGGACATCCACCACATCGTAACCGATCTGAGGCAGGGCAGGACTGCTTCCGTCCATGCACTTCAACACAATATTGGCCGAGGTGCCAAAATCCTCCTCCAAAACAGGTCCCAACACTGCACCCGGGCAGACTACAGACAATTCCATCTGGACTGCCTTCGGATTGACAAAGTCCCAGGCAGCCTGTTCTGCCAGTGTTTTGCTCTTGAAATAGGGGGTGAGGTCAGAGGCTACCGTGGGATCGGTCCAGTCCTCCTCCGTGTAGCCACTTTTGGAAGTTTGGGGAGTTTTGCCATACATAATGGCCACGATGGAGGAAGTCAGCACGGTGCGTTTGACTCCGGCACGGTGTGCTGCCTGCAGGACATTTAGGGTCCCTTCCACCGCTGGACGGATCAATTCCGATTCATTTTTCGGCAAAAGCCGGGGAAAAGGAGAGGCGATATGCTGGACAAAATCCACGCCCTGACACAATTCCTCCCAAACTCCGGGATCCAGCAAGTCTGCCTCGCGAAATTCCAGATGCTCGAGTTGATCGGTATGGGGTGCCAGAGCCTGCCGGATAGACGGGGCCCGCTTGAGGTCACGGAGCGTACCGATGACCTGATAGCCTTTGTTGAGGAGCTGGAGCGCGGTATGGGAACCCAAAAAACCACTGACTCCGGTGAGTAGGACCTTTTTCATCGTTTTGATTTTTGACAAACCTAGCTCAAAATCAACCCGCTACACTTACCAAATGTTAAGAAATGGAGGGGGATAAAAATGAATGGAGTATTTGGAGAAGGCTCAACTTGAAATTTACCCTAGACCTAGCAGAACTAGCGCAAGTCTTTGGACTTGTGCTAAACTAATTGCAGTCTTCAGACTGCCTTGGGTAATGACTTGAAAAAAAGACGTATAGACACCATGGAAACAGGTCCAAGACCGAAGTCTTGAACCAATCTGAGTATTTGGAGAAGGCTCAACTTGAAATCTACCCTAGACCTAGCAGACCTAGCGCAAGTCTTTGGACTTGTGCTGATCAAAATGCCCTCTAGACCTAGCGCAAGTCTTTGGACTTGTGCAAAACTAATTGCAGTCTTCAGACTGCCCTTTGTAGTAACTCGAAAAAACGACGTGGAAACTAAACGGAAAAAGGTCCAAGACCGAAGTCTTGAACCAATCTGGGATTTCCAAGCAAGCTCTGTAGGAGCGTAAGATTTGTAGCCCAGGGTTTCAACCCTGGGATAAAATGAGAGTTTATGCCCCCGGAGCTGGCGCAGTTTTATGGGTTGGAAAAAAAAATTAAATGCCAGCGGAATGGAAAGCAATTCATAATAAGAAAAGTGGTCGGTGGAGACACCGACCACGGCGAAGAAGCTCATCGGAAAATTAGGCATCGACAAGATTTTTTTATGTCCTTTTTTCTTGATTGAGGACTAAGCGTAAAGAAAATGCCCAGTGGGCATTTTTAGCTTAGGGCCAGGTTGCAGGGGAGGAGCCAAAAAGTCAAGCCGCAGCTAAGCTCCAACCGCACAAGTCCAACGCGCCCCTCGCGGCTGCGGCAGCCCACCGCACTCCTCA
>CAYONF010000011.1:52165-58238 GCA_964405255.1 uncultured Limnohabitans sp.
AACCGCACAAGTCCAACGCGCCCCTCGCGGCTGCGGCAGCCCACCGCACTCCTCAACTGATCAATTCTGCTAGAAATAAAGATTCTTGTTTCGGGAATATTCATTTACAATAAAACTCTGCTTTATCTCAATTTCAGCTCCGTAGGAGCGTAAGATTTGTAGCCCAGGGTTTCAACCCTGGGATAAAATGAGAGTTTATGCCCCCGGAGCTGGCGCAGTTTTATGGGTTGGAAAAAAAAATTAAATGCCAGCGGAATGGAAAGCAATTCATAATAAGAAAAGTGGTCGGTGGAGACACCGACCACGGCGAAGAAGCTCATCGGAAAATTAGGCATCGACAAGATTTTTTTATGTCCTTTTTTCTTGATTGAGGACTAAGCGTAAAGAAAATGCCCAGTGGGCATTTTTAGCTTAGGGCCAGGTTGCAGGGGAGGAGCCAAAAAGTCAAGCCGCAGCTAAGCTCCAACCGCACAAGTCCAACGCGCCCCTCGCGGCTGCGGCAGCCCACCGCACTCCTCAGCTGATCAAATCTGCTAGAAATAAAGATTCTTGTTTCTGAAATGATCGTTTTTCTGTGATTTCCAACGAAGCTCCATGGGAGATTTAAATGGACAGCCTAGGGTTTAAACCTTCTTTATTCGGCATAAACCCCAATCGCACAAAGCGGATCATTGACTGTAATGGCCAGTGACGTGACCAGATAGAGCACAATCCCATCCGAATCTGCGAAGTATTCGGCTTTGACGGTACCAAAGAAATCCCGGATTTCGCCCAGCTTTTGGCCTTTTTTCACCTGATCCTCCAGTTCCACGGACGGATACCAGCATCCTTCCTCCTTGGAGGTAGTCACCAACATTTTCTCCAAAAACTCAGCTTCATAGGGCTTCACTTCCCCGGGAAGGACTTCCAAGTACCGAAGCACATTGCCCACGGCGCTTTTGTACTGCTCTACCTCAGCTTGATTCCAGCGCCCGCATTGTCCGAGTTCTGCCAGAAATCCGGGGGTACCCGACTGGGCCGCGGCGCCGATGGAACCGTTGTCCGAGACCGAGCCCACCACGTAGGGAAATCCCAGCAGGGCAGAGGCCAGGCGGGATTGCTCCGCTTTTGCCGGATCACCCAGTTTGGAGTAAATCACAAACGGAACCAAGGCCTCGTGAATGTCGCCCCCATGCAGGTCCAGGAAGAAATCCGCCGCTTGCTGAAACTGATGAACCTGATAGGCAATCCGCTCGCTGACAGTTCCTGTGGCTTTTCCCGGAAAAACCCGGTTGAGATTTTTCCCATCGTAGGGACCATAGTATTGCATCCGGGCCAAAAAGGCTGCAGGATTGACGGGATGGATGATCAGAATGGTCCCCGATACTTCCGCAGGATCGAGTTCATTGGCCAGTTGGATGGCGGTTTCGATGCAGGGATACTCGCCTCCGTGTACTCCGCCGGTCAGCAAAATGGCCTTGCCGGGTTTCGCTCCGTGAATAAACGTAAAGGGCATCTCTACAGGCGTCCCCTGCACCGGGATAAAGCCTCTGGTTTTGGAATTGGATGCTGGGGGTTTTGGCAGGAAAGCTTGGATTAACTCGATCATGGGGGAGGGTTTTTCTTTCTGGAGAAAAGTACAAAAGAAATCGATCCCAACTCCATGAAAATCGGGTCAGTGGTTTTTACCTGGGTTGAAATTATCCATCGAAAATGACGGATCCGATCCCATTCAATTTTTGCGGGTTTCTTGATTTTGGAAAGGGGGGCGGTATTTTAGCAAAATGAAACTTACTTCTTAAATCATCCTATGAAGACGCTACTGCTTGCCCTTATTTTTTCATCTCTAAGCTTTTTCGCTTTGGGACAAAAGTCCATTACGACCGTGTTAAGTCCCAGTCATCAGGCCATTTCCGGTACCAAGGTGAGTTTGATCGTGCCGGAGGGATTTACCCAAGCGGACAACTTCCCCGGACTGCAGCAAACCGAAACCTCCTCCAGCATCATGGTGGTCAGCATCCCGGGCCCGGTATCCCAAATGCTCACCGCGCTGACTCCCGAAGCGCTTGCCACACAGGGCATCACGACGAGTTGGATCGAACCCCTGCTGATCAATGGCCTTTCCGCTATGCTGATTCGCGGCACGCAGACCGCACAGGGGATTTCCTTTGGAAAGCGGATTTTGATCCTGGGCAATGAATCCGAGACGCTGATGCTCAATTCCAATTTTCCCGAGGAGGAAGCAGAAAGCGGAGAAAAGATCGAGCAGGCCCTGTTTACGGTGTATTACGAGGCAGGAAAATCCATCGACCCCTTGGCCGAGATGAACTGGGAGGTGGAGGTGACCGGCTCCAGACTTCAATTTGGAAAGGCGATTGGCAATACCCTGCTTTTTACAGTCGATGGAAAGGTTCCCACAGCCTCCGAAGACAAATCCAGCCTGATCATAGGGCAGTCCATCTCGGATTCCAACCCGGCAGATAAGCGGAATTTTGCAATCAACCGAGTCCTGCAGACCCCTTACCAAATCGAATCCCCGGAATATGTCCGGGACATCACCGTGGATGGAATGGAGGGAGTTGAGCTCTATGCCATCGGGAAAGATTCCAAAACCAATCAGCCTGCCTATGTCTATCAGCTGATCCTGTTCGACGGCAAAGGCTATTTTCTCCTGATCGGTACCTCCAATCTTTCCGAAGCGATGGGGGAAATTCAACAAGTGGCAAAAACTTTTCGAAGGAAAGGATAAGCCCCTTGTTCCAAGCAAACCCGATAATCCAGGCCTTCTCCAACCTGACCCGATCCCCTGATGCTCAATCCTCTTGAATCGATTACCCGACGGCTCCAACTTCCCCCAGCCCAACGGCTAAAACTGGACAAGCTACCTAAATGGGTCCACGGACTGGCCCTCGGAGGTACAGGGATCGTGCTTCTGATCGCGGTGGGGATTTTTCTTGCACTGCAGGATCAGGCCGTCTGGTCGGATTGGGTTCCGGCGGAGGAATTTCTCCAGCCCGAATACGGGGAACGCATCTATCCCGACAGCGTCTTTCGCACCCGGATGAATACCTGGTCCAATATCGTGTATGTCTGCTTCGGCTTTTATGCGGTGGCGCTGTCGATCTACGACTGGAAGCGGAAATGGCCGCTCCAGCGGGGTTATATGACGTTTGCGCCGGTGCAGACTTTTCTCTTTGGGATAGCGGGAATTTACTTAGGACTGGGAAGCGGATTTTTCCATGCCTCCCTGACCCGATACGGTCAGCAGTGCGACGTGGGCGCGATGTATGCCACCCTGATCTGCCTGGTAGGCTTGGCGCTTGGGAGTTGGCTGCCCCAGCTACGTCTCCCCAAGACGCAGCGAATCCTTCCGACTTGGCCCCTGTTGTCCCTGGGAGTGGTGCTGGGGTCGATCTACTTTAGCTATTACAAATGGGACTATTCCTTTTCCGAAATCTCGGGCTACCTCAGTGCGGTGCTGATTGGCTTTGCGGGGGTGAGTGCGATCACACCCGGAAAATACCTGCAACTGCGCTGGTTTGTGGCGGGGGTTCTGGCCTTGGTGCTGGGTTCATGGATCAGGGATTTGGACATCGCCGACCGCTTCACCGGGCCTGACTCGATCTTCCAAGGCCATGCGATCTGGCATGTGCTGACCTGCCTGATGTACGTCTGTTGGTTTGTTTACTTCCGCTCGGAGGAGCGGGGGGAATTGAAGGGGTAAAGTTTGGAATGGGGTTTTGAGGGAGCTTCGCAAACGCTGGTAGAAAAAGGCAAAACCCAAAAATGGGGTAGCCTAGTCCAACGGGAAAAAGTTGCGTAATTGCCCAAAGGCCGAGTGATTTCACCCGGCCTTTTCTATTTTCAGAGCTTTTATTCTGGGAGTCCATGAGCTTCCGAAGCCTAAATTATACCTTCTGAAGCTCAAATGAACCCTTCTGAAGCTCAAATGAACCCTTCTGAAGCTCAAATGAACCCTTCTGAGGCTTGAATTATACCTTCTGAAGCTCAAATTATACCTTCGGAAGTATTACTTATTCCTTCTGATCCTTTCCATTACGCTTCCGAGGGATTCCAGTAAGCTGATCTGGGATAAATTAATCCCAATTCACTTCAAGAGATAAGCAATTCAGCTCAAGGTTGAGGTAAATCAGGATTATGTTGAAGCGAAGAAGGTTAAAGGAAAGTTTATTAAGGCCAAGGGAATGCTTTTTAAGTTTTAATTTGGAAATGTTTATTCGATCAATGACTTTAAGAGTGAAAAAAATAGCCTGATGATTTTTGAGCAACTTGCTGCTTCATTTTTAAAATTGATAAGGGCCTCAACAAAATTTGGAATGGCACCCCATAAACCCATTTTATTGCTTTCACTTTTGGATTTGATGGATTCAGGTGAAGTGGTAGATAATCACTTTGTTGTAAACCCTGATTTAGTAGCTGCATTTCATCAAAACTGGAATGCTTTGGTTTTTACCGGTCATCAGGAGGACTTTACCCAACCATTTTATTACCTGCAGAATGACAAGATAGGGGGAGTAGGATTTTGGAAACTCTTTCCCAAACCGGGTTATTCCATAAATTCTCATATTAAAAGCATTCAAGTTCTTTCCGATGTTCTTGAATTTGGCTCATTCTCTGAAGAAGTTTATTTGGTTTTGGCAGACTCAAAAAATAGGGCCGTTCTAAGAGAGTTGTTATTAGATCATTATTTTCCTGGGTATAGAGAAGCCTACTATTCCTCAAAAAAGCCTGAAAATAATTATTTAAGAAGCATAGACAGCTATGTGTTAAATGAAAGCGAAAAAATTCAAAGATTTCAAGTAGCTGAGGAAGAATGGGTCTATGTAAGAAGTGGTTCTTTTAAAAAATGGATTCCCAAAATCTATCAAAATACCTGTGCAATTTCTCGGATGAAACTCATCTCAACTTTTGGTTATAGTTTAATAGATGCATGCCATATTCGACCTTTTTCAGATAATCAGGATGATCGAGTGACCAATGGGATTGCCTTATGTCCAAATCTTCACCGCGCTTTTGATAGGGGTTTAATCAGTATAGACCAAGAATACAGAGTAATTGTAACTGATCAAATTCAAGAGGATAAATCAAATCCTTATGGCCTAGGGAACCTCAAAGGAAAAAAAATTTTTCTTCCTCCAGAAAGGCACCTCTGGCCAGATCAAGAAAATTTAGAGTGGCATAGGGAAAGTATATTCAAAAATTGAGTAGAGTGAATTGAAAATCAATCAATGTTTTGGAGTCCAATGGACCTAAAGTAATTATATGTCTCATCATAATACTCTCCTTTTCTAGTATGATCCTCATCATTACCTTCAGGTATTAAAATTACCATACCTTTTCTAGCTCTGGTTAAAAGAACTCTGTAGGCATTTATTAAATACTTTTGTCTTTCCTCCTTATTTATTTTCTGCCATTTGTTTCCCTTGAAGGAAAAAGATTTCCAACCTGAATTTGAAAATCTAAGGTCCCCATCCCAAGTTACACATGCCCAATCAAGTTCTAGGCCTTGTACTTGGAATTCTGTAGCAACATCTTCTAAAAAATAGGATGATCTAATATCATCCTTATCGTTAAGGAACCAATGGACTGGGTTAATTGGTGATTTAACATCAATTGCCAAAGGTTTTAATCTATAAGCCTGAGAAGAAACAACAATTCCAAATCTTTCTGAGCCTCTTGCTTTTTCTTTCAACCATTTTTTGGCAGTATCAATTGATCTGGTAATTACAATAGGATATTGATCTTGGAAGTTTTGTAAAGTTTGTCTTGATTCAACCTTATTAAGATCCAATAACTGTTTTACGAATAAAGAAAGCTTTTCTGCTCTTATTGAGCGCATAGAAACCCCTAAATGTAAATCTGGGTTAAAAACAACTTTACATTCATTTTTTAAATCAAGAATTGAATCCATTGCATCATACTCTGAATCAAAAAGGTGTGGAGAAATATGTGTTTCCCAATCTTTAAACTTGAATTTAATAGCCTTGATCCATTCTGAAATTCCTGCCTCACCGGTATTTATTTCTTGTCCACCACCCACTAAACAGACAATTACTGCCCAGTCCTTATGCCT
>CAYONF010000011.1:58248-62987 GCA_964405255.1 uncultured Limnohabitans sp.
ATGCCTATCTAAGCAGGAAATTAAAAATTCAGGCTCAGATGAATCAAATCCAGAGATTCCCTTTTTTCGAGTCATGAAACTTACTGTTTGTTCCTTTGTCCAAGCACGTTGCGCTTCATCAAAAATGGCTACATGATCATATGGCGCGGATTGATCTCGAAGGTATTCATCTCGATAATGATGAATAATTTGAATAAATGATTTTACTCCTTTTAAGGCTTCTTTTTTAGTGATTCGATTTCCTTTTATTTTCTCTTGCTCTACTTTATCTCTTGCTAAAGCTTCTTGTAATACTGCTACCAAAGGCCCATTTCCTGATAAATAAACACTTGAATCTCCAAGCTCTTTATCTAAATGATCAGTGGCTACCTTTAATCCGACAAGGGTCTTTCCAGCTCCAGGAACTCCAGTAACAAAACAAATTATTTTTTTCCCTTCTGATTTTGCAATTCGTATTTGGTCTGAAATGTAAGAAGTGGTTTGGTTTAGATTTTTAGCATCTGAATCACTTTTTGTTATTTCCTCTACTGTATGATTTTTATATAGACTAACCGCGGCTTCAATTATGGTTGGAACTGGTTGATAACTGCCATTTGCATAAGATTTATCTAATGACTTATCTTTTCTTCCAAATATTTCTAAGGCTTTGTCTATTGTGGTTTTTAGATCTTTTGCATTTGTTCTTACCGGTTTAAACAGAAAATCATTATGTGATGTGGTTTGAAAATCTATGATTGAATTTTTGGCTTCAGTTGCAATGAGTATTGGAATTAAAATAGAGTCATGACTTGGCTGGTGAAAACTTTTTAAATCAAGGGCGTAATCCCAAACTTGTTCAATATTGTGATTCAGATAATTATGCTCTCCAACTTTGAATTCGAGGACAAAAACAATGTTTTGAATTAAAAGTAGACAGTCAATTCTTTTTCCCATCCTGGGAACTGAAAACTCAAAGAAAAGGTACCCCTCTTTTTCTAAAAGTGCTTCCTTTAGGATTTTAATCTGATTATCCCATGCGAAAACCTCATTTTGGTTATTTCCAAACTGATTTGTTAAAGCAATTTCTCCAATAATTGATTTCTCGCTTTTTTCTAAAAAAAGTTCAATTGAATCGCTGTAATAAAAATTTAGCATGTATTGAAAATTGAAATTCTAAAGTATTCCCTATGCCAACTCCCTCAAATCCACCGGAACCACCCTCGACACTCCCGCCTCGATCATCGTAATCCCATAGATAATATCCGTGCTGGCCATGGTGCGCTTGTTGTGCGTCACGATGATAAACTGGCTCTCGGAGCTGAACTTCTGGATGATCTGGTTGAACTTATCAATGTTCGCATCGTCCAGCGGGGCGTCCACTTCGTCGAAGATACAGAAGGGCGCAGGTTTCAGCAGGTAGATCGAAAAGAGTAGGGAAGTGGCAGTCAGGGTCTTTTCCCCACCGGAAAGTTGATTGATGGTCAGGGGACGCTTGCCCTTGGGCTTGGCCATGATCTCGATGGGGGATTCCAGGGGATTGTCCGGATCGACGAGGGTCAGATCGCAGTCGTCCTGCTCGGTGAAGAGGGAGCGGAAGACCTTCACAAAGTTTTCCTTGATCTTGGCAAAGGCATCCAGGAAGGTATCCTTCGCCACCTGATCGATCTCGGAAATGGTGGTGAGCAGGGATTCCTTGGCCTTGACCAAGTCGGATTTCTGCCCGGTGATAAAGTCGTAGCGCACCTTGATTTCATCGTAGGCTTCCATCGCCATCGGATTGATCGGGCCGATTTTCTCCAGTCGTTCCTTCTGTCTGCGGACAAGTTCACGGAGTTCCTCCTCCGCAAAATCCGCAAATTCAGGATCCAGGGCCGGATTTTCCTCCATCAGCTGATCCAGATCCAGTTCGAATTCCACGCTCAGTCGCTCCTTCATCCCGCTCATCTTGAGCTTGATCTCATTGATGTGGTTTTGGAGTTCATTGAGCAACTGGTCAAAGCCTTCCTTGGACTTTTGCAGGCTGCGGATTCGGGTGTCGGTTTCATCGATCAGGCCACGGGCGCCGTAGTAGTCTTTTTCCGCTTCGGTCACGCCCTGCTCGATGCTTTCTTTTTCGGAATAGAGTTCGATCAGTTCGTCGTCCTTGATTTCGTTGTTTTCGAGGAGGGTTTTGATCTCTGCGTCGAGGTTGGCGAGCTCGGCCTGAGACTTCTCAATCCGCTCTTTGGAGCTTTCGAAGGCATTCTGCTTGAATTCGATTTCCTGCTCGAGACTGTTGACCCGGTTTACCTGCTGGATGTAGGTAATGTTTTCCTGGTTGAAGGTCTGGGACTTCTCGGCCAGGCGTTTGTTTTCAGCTTCTACCTCCTCATTGACCAGAGCCAAGGCTTCGGCGAGTCCTTCGAAAAGCGACTTTTCTTCGGAAAGTTTGGGCAGAATCTCCGTCAGGCTTTCCTCCAAAGAAGCGATGCGCTCGAGGATGTCCTCCCGCTTGTTTGCATTGGAGCTGAGGAGTTCGGCCAGTTGTTCCTTTTTGGTACGGATGGAGACATAACCCGAATTGAGCTCATTGATGCGGTTTTGGCTTTCCTCCAGGACTTTTTTGTAGCTGACTTCCTTGAGCTTCATCAGGTCAGAAAGTTTCTGATCGAGATTAGCCCGGGTGGAGCTGACTTTTTTGCTCAGGTCTTTGATCTCCCGGTCCAGCTTTTCCAGGTTTTTGGCCCGACCGATCCGCTTTCCTTCGAAAAGACCTACGGAACCTCCGGAAAGGGAGAATTTGCGCTTGGTGTATTTGCCGGTTTCGGAAAGGAAGACGCAATCGTGATCCACCGGGAAGTCCTTGTAATCCCCCTGCACGAGGTAGACATTGTCCAGGATAAAATTGATCAGACGGCTGTATTTGACGTCAAATTCGATGATCTCGGTCGCAGCGATGGCATTCGCGAAAAGCTTGCTCTGTCCGGGCTTGAAGCGCTCAAAATGCTCCAGGACAAAGAAATTGGCCTTGCCTCTCGCCGCATCGCTGAGCAATTGGATCGCCGCAATCGCCTGCGCCTCGGTGTCCACCACATAGTAGTTCATGTAGGATTCGAGGTAGTTTTCGATCGTCACCCGGTACTTTTCATCCGTGGTGAGCAGGTCGGAGAGGAGGGGAATGTCCTTGCCCCAGGAATCGTTTTTCTTGAGGAATTTGATGGCCTCGGGAAAGCCCTCGAGGTTTTCGACCAGGGATTTGGTCAGGTTGAATTCGTTGGTTTTGGAATCCAGCTTGCGGGAAGAAGTTGTCAATTCCTCGCGGATCATCTCGATCACCCGGTTGGTCTCCTCGATCTTTTGGTCCTGATCCTCTTGCTTGGTTTTAAGTTGGGCAAAAGCCGCTGTAGCCTCGTCGAGTTCGGCTTTGAGCTCAACCATTTTGTCCTCAAATTCCACCAGATTGGCTTCCTGAGAGGAATCATCGGAAGAGGTCCGCTCCAATTCCTGCTTGAGCGTGCTGAGCTGAATCTGCTTGATTTCAACTTCCTTGCTGAGTTGATACACCCGCTCTTTCAGGCTTTCAAACTTCAGGCTTTGTTCCTTTTGGCTTTGCTGCTTTTCGGACGTGATGAGTTTTTGGGCATCGTATTGCTGCCGGAGTTCGGAGACGATAAATTCCTTTTCGCCGAGGATTTTCTCTGCGGATTCCTTTTCCTGCTGCAGGGAACGGATGGAAAATCCCGCCCGGTCGTTGGACTTTCGGTCGGCATCGATTTGCTCCCGCAAAGCTTGAGATCGGTCTTCCAGGAAGCGCATCCGTTCGTTTTTGATTTTCTTCTCCGACTCAAAGGCCCGGATTTTATTCACGTGCTCGTTGAGTGTTTTTTGTCGGGAAGAGAGGAGCTTTTCCTTATGAATCAGGTCGGCTTTGAGTTGGCTGAGCAGGGCTTCCTGATCAGTGATCTGCGTGCTGATCTGGAGCTTGCGGTCGGACTCGGCCTGGATTTTTGAATTGGCTTCAATCAGGGATTGAGCGTATTGTTCGATGGATTTCTTGGCCAGGTTGATGCTGGCTACCCGGTAATCCGCCTTGATTTCAAAGTATTTGGCAGCCTGCTTGGCCTGTTTTTCGAGGCTCTTCAGGTTTTTGTCTATCTCAAAAAGCAAGTCTTCGACCCGCGCCAAGTCGGCGTCCGTATCTTCCAGCTTGCGGAGCGTTTCCCGCTTGCGGTTTTTGAATTTGGAGATACCGGCAGCCTCTTCGAAGAGTTCGCGCCGGGAGTTGTTTTTGTCATTGAGCAACTCATCGATCATCTTCAGTTCGATGATCGCGTAGGAGTTGGAATTGATCCCCGTGTCCATGAAGAGGTTGGAGATGTCCTTGAGCCGGCAGGCGACGCCGTTGATCTGGTATTCACTTTCGCCCGTGCGGTAGTAGCGGCGGGTGATGGTGACGTGCGTGTATTCGGTAGGGAGGAGGTTTTTGGTGTTTTCAAAAGTCAGGGAAACCTCCGCCATGTTGGTGGGTTTGCGGTTTTTTGTCCCGTTGAAAATCACATTCTCCATCTTGTCGGAGCGGAGCATTCTGGACTTTTGTTCGCCTAAAACCCAACGGATGGCATCGACCACATTGGACTTGCCGCAACCGTTTGGACCGACGACACCGGTGATTCCCTTGTCGAAGTGGATGACCATTTTGTCCCCAAAACTCTTGAAGCCTTTGATTTCCAGTTTACTGAGCAGCATTGAAAAAACTCCTTGAAATTAAGTGTTCAAAATAG
>CAYONF010000012.1:0-34261 GCA_964405255.1 uncultured Limnohabitans sp.
TCCGGGTTGCGGAGTAACTGTCGGACAGTGGCTGTGAAGTTTTCTCCGTGACTTCGGTCAAATTCCTTCAGGGTCGAAAATACCCGGTTGGAGAATTCACCTTTTTCTCCCAGCCATTCTTTGAGGGGAAGTCCAAAACCGAACTTTTTTCGCTCAGCTACCCAAGCCAGGCCATTTTCCTGGAGTAGATTTTTAATCCAGGGTTTGCCGCTGAGCAGGGCGTTATCTTCCACTTTCTCCCAAATGCCCAATAGAGATGAGTTCAAATACGGGGATCGACCTTCGATTCCATGCGCCATCAGGGCATTGTCGTGTATTTTGAGTACATCCTGTACGAGATACACCTGTCGGTCAAAATCCAGCATCCGCTTGTATTCGGGAAGTTGGGTATTGAAAACCCGCTCGTAATCCCCCATCAGTTCGGATGGTGGATTTTGCAATGCAAAGAAATTGAGGAAAGTCAGGTTGGGATTGGGGCGAATCCCTGACATGTATTTTTTCCATTCTCGGCCCAAGGGCAGCTTTTCCAAAGCAGCAGCCCAAGTGACCCAGAACTTCTGTTGCTCAAAATACCTCAGAAATGCAGCATGGCGCTGGTAACCTCCCCACAGTTCATCGGCACCCGCCCCTGAGATCAATACTTTGACGTCACTTTTGGCTTTTTTCCCGATCATCCAGGTCAAAAAACCCGCAGAATCACCCACAGGAAGATCGATGCTTTGCAGGTATTCGTCCCAATTTCCAAAAAAGGTGTTTTGATCGATCTCTACCAACTGGTGCTGCGCCGGAATCTGATTGGTCAATCGGATGGAGGCATCCCCGTCGGCATATTTTGTCCGATACTTTTTTTCTACCTGGATCGAATAGGCAGGCAGCGGTGTGCCGGTCTCCCGGTACCAAAGCGCGTACAACAAACTACTGTCTGCGCCGCCACTCAGCATTATTCCAACTGGGACATCCGCGTGAAATTGGCTGAGGACGGCTGATTGCAAGGAGTCTCTGAAATGGTCTTTGGACAGAGCTGTTTCGGGAAGTTTAGGTAATGGAATGGTGTCCCATCGAAAGGTGTCATGGCGAAAGATCGTACTGTATCTTCCGGGTTTCCATTCCCGGATTCCACGGTATAGGGTTTTACCCGGTGAGGGAGTCCTGAAATAAAAAAAATGCTCCACTTGCTCCCAATCGGGGGCATGGTCCTGAAGTTTTGAAATCCCCCGAATCTCGGAAGAAATGACCAAAGTATCGGGATTTTGAGCATAGTAGAGCGGTTTTTCGCCACTTCCGTCCCGTGCAACCAAAACCGAATTGGAAATCAGATCGATGTAAATCAGGGCAAACATCCCGTTTAGTTTTTCCAGGCCTTTCGGGCCAAAAAACTTCAGGTAATGAAGGACAACTTCGGTATCAGACTGTGTGATGAAGTCGACTCCCATTTTGGAAAGGAGACTTCTCAGCTCTTGGAAATTGTAAATCTCACCGTTTAAAATCAGGAGGCTTTTTCCATCTGAGGCCCAAAATGGCTGATCTGCATCAGGACCTGGGTGAAGAATTTTTAGCCGATTGACACCGATCCAAAGTCCGGGCCACGGGGAGTAGACAGCTTCTTGATCAGGTCCGCGATGACGGGAAGAAGTGACTAAGGTCTGAATTGTCTCTTGATTGGCGCCTTTGCCCCAAATCAGGTGAATGCCGCACATTTAGCTTTCGGCATCCTCCCTGACTGCTTTTCCCTGGTTTTTTTCAAAAAACTTACAAAAATGGGTGATGGAGCATTCTTCACACTTTGGTCTGCGGGCCAGGCAGGTGTATCTCCCGTGCAAAATCAGCCAGTGATGCGCTACATGGATGTATTGTTTGGGGATGTTTTTTACGAGTTGCTTTTCGACCTCAAGCGGAGTTTTTGCGGTCAGGGGTACCAAGCCCAATCTTCTGGAAACCCGAAACACATGGGTGTCCACGGCCATATTGGGCTGATTCCACACCACAGAAGTGATCACATTGGCTGTTTTTCTTCCGACCCCGGGAAGCTTGGTCAGTTCAGCAACTGTTTCGGGAATTTCTCCCCCAAAATCCTCCACCAACATTTTGCCTAATCCCAGGAGGTGCTTGGTTTTATTGCTGGGGTATGAGACAGACTTGATGTAGGGAAAAAGCTCGTCAAAAGTCGTCGAAGCCAAATGCGCCGGGGTAGGAAAATCCCTGAACAAGGCCGGAGTGACCAGATTGATTCGCTTGTCGGTGCATTGAGCGGAAAGCACTACGGCAATGAGTAACTGAAAGGGATTCTCGTAGTGAAGTTCCGTTTCAGCAGCAGGCATATTTTCCGAAAAATGGGTAATAAATGCTTCGTAGCGCTGTTTTTTAAGCATATGAGAGAAAAAGGCGATTTTGGTTTTGAATATAACTAAGTGATTGGAAGGCCGAAAGGTTTTCGAAGGAAACTTCTAATGAGAAAGGTGGAGTTTAGTTTTTTCAAGTCCTGTAAACTTCAATTCCTTATTACTTGGTCTCTTTTTTTTAAATGGATTTGATTACCTTAATTTATTCTAAATCAGTGGGGAGGAATGAGTGGATAGTCAATCTTTCAGGGACCGAGAGTTGCCGGATTTTTCATGCAGCGATCTATACCTTTTTTACTTGTAGCCTATTTTGATGAACCTTAATTAAACTTTTAAATACATTCCAAATGGAAAAATTAAACTCAATCTCAGAAAAAGTTTTGAACTGGCTCATCGAGTATGGGCCCAATCTCCTCTATGCCATTGCCGTTCTTTTCATCGGGATGACCATCATCAAATGGGCCTCGAAGATCGTCACCAATGCGATGAACAAACGAAATGTGGATGTCTCACTTCGGACGTTTCTTTCCAGCATCGTCTCGGTGGGATTGAAAGTTTTGCTGCTGATCACGGTGGCCGGGATGCTTGGCATTCAGACGACTTCGTTTGTTGCGATCATAGGTGCACTGGGTTTGGCTGTAGGTTTGGCCCTGCAGGGGTCTTTGGGAAATTTTGCCGGGGGGGTTCTGATCTTGGTTTTCAAACCATTTAAGCCCGGAGAATTAATCGAATCCAACGGACAAACCGGCGTAGTCCAAGAAATTCAGATCTTCAACACCATCCTGTTGACTCCCGAAAACAAAACCGTCATCCTTGCAAACGGTGCAGTGAGCAACAATACCATAGTCAACTACAGCAGACATGGAAATCTGAGAGTGGACATCACCATGGCAATCTCACCCGGTGCAGATATAGAAAAAGCTAAATCGGTAGTCATGCAGGTCCTTCAAGCCAATGAAAAAGTATTGAAGGAACCCGCTCCATCGGTCAATGTGCTCAAAGTGGGTGACGGAATGGTCACGTTGGCGATCCGGCCTTATGCAGACCAAAGTCAGTATTGGGATGTCTTTTTCGGCCTTCAGGAAGATATCAAACTAGCCTTTGACAAACACCAAGTGGAAGGGCCCGTTCCTACCCGGATGATCATCCAAAAAAGCTAAAACCAAACTCCCGGCATCACTGATCTTGGCTTCAGTGATGCCGAGCTTTTCTCCAATTTTTTCCAAAGGTTCATTCCGAATCTAAGAGCAAAGCCCCTCAGATTTGCAGACATTCCCTATCTTCATCCGTTGCCAATTCCCCTTCCGATGAAAATCATTTTTCCCGGTTTTATTTTAGTAGTTGCCTTGAACTCGATCGCCTTTTCCCAATCCCGTCCCCGCGAACTAGGTATTCCTTTCGGAGTTTTGTCCACCGGTCCTTTGAATTCCATCACAGATGTAGCTGGAGTAAAAGTGGGTCACCTGACCAAAATCGAAGGAGAATCGATCCGAACAGGTGTCACTGCGATCCTACCTCACGGAGAAAATCTCTTCCAGGAAAAAGTGCCAGCAGCGATTTTTGTGGGGAATGGTTTTGGGAAACTTGCCGGAGTCACCCAAGTCCAGGAGTTGGGAAATCTGGAAAGTCCGATAATCCTGACCAACACGCTGAGTGTGGCAGCAGGAATTGAAGGAGTCGTCAGGTATTCCCTTGCCCAGCCGGGAAATGAACAGATTCAGTCGGTAAATGCAGTGGTTGGAGAAACGAACGATGGTTACCTCAATGACATCCGGGGAATGCATATTTCTCCTGAAGAGGTGATTCAGGCAATCGAAACAGCCCAATCTGGCCCGGTGCAGGAGGGTAATGTGGGAGCTGGAACAGGCACTGTTTGCTTTGGCTGGAAAGGTGGGATTGGGACTTCCTCACGAAAACTTCCCGAAAGCCTAGGCGGATATACCGTTGGGGTATTGGTCCAGACGAATTTTGGGGGAAATCTCCAAATAGCGGGAGTGCCCGTGGGCGAAAAATTGGGAAAATATCCCTTTCGAGACGCACTGGAGAAATCCGACGGGAGCTGCATGATCGTGGTGGCTACGGATGCCCCGGTTTTGGAACGGAATCTGGAGCGGATGGCGCAGCGGGCAATGATGGGTTTGGCCAAAACGGGAGGAATCGCTTCCAACGGTTCGGGTGATTACGTGATTGCTTTTTCCACAGCGGAAGGCCTGAGGATTCCCCATTCCAATCCTTCCCAAACGCTCCAAAAAGCCGAATTTTTGGGTAATGAAGATATGACGGCTCTTTTTCTTGGAGTCATAGAAGCTACCGAGGAAGCTATTGTCAATTCGCTTTTCGCCGCTGAAACAATGACCGGAAAGGATGGGCGAACGGTAGAAGCACTTCCGAAATCAACCGTTTTGGAATGGATTAAAAACAAGGATATTGCCAGATAAATCCTGATGCATGGAAAATGAAGAGTCGAAAAAGCAGAAAGAATTAATCTGGCTGGAACATTTGCAGCGAAATAGCTGGGAGCCTGAGGTGATCATTTCGGGTGTTTCCCTTGCGGTTTTGTTTATCATTCCCTCCAGATTATTTGATTTATCTGTGGTATTGATTCAGGATTATGGTTTGGAGCATAGTCCAGCCAGTATGGTATTGCTCTATTTCTCCCTGATCATTACGGTATTCAAGATATTTTTGGTGATCCACCTGGTGATGCGGTTTATCTGGGCCGGGATGTTGGGCATCACCTATGCCTTTCCGCAAGGGGTCATCAAGGAAAATCTGTTTAAATATTCTCAATCGGTAGATTATCCTCATCCCAATACCTACCTGATCAAACTCGAGCGCTGGTGCAGCATGCTCTACGGGTTCCCCATTTCTGTGGCAGTTCCAATCTTCAGCATTTCGGTTTACCTATCCGCATTACTGGGAATTTACCTGATCTTCAATCTTGACTTTCAGGTGGTCTATCTGATTTTTATGGTTACCATGTTATTTCTGGCTGTTTTTTCCATCGCAGGAAAGACCTTCAATTTGAAGGACCGCATCGGGAAAAGTATGAGCGGCACCATTGGGGCGGTATACCAGAGCAATTTGGGGAAATGGGCTTTTATTTCATTCTCGGTGGTATTGGTAGCGATCTCCTCCCCATTTATTTCTCAGGATTTAAATGGATTTGAAGACTACCATACCAATATTAATCTGGATGATTCAGAATACGAATGGCCAAAAGACAAGGGCTATTTCGAAGAATATAATTCCGATAAAAAACGATTTGCCCGAGTCTGGACGAGCAAAAAGACGGTGGATTCGGACGTCCTGCAGCTGTATTTGCCCCGATATGTTCGGGATGAAAATGCCATTTCCAAAATGAATGAGCTGTTGGAAACCGACACGATCCAATGGAGTAAGGTCAATGCATACCAAGATCAGTTTCGGATTTACATCAATGACTCCTTGGTACAAGTAGGGAAATGGTCAAAAGTCCGTGCAGGCCATACCGGGCAAATGGCCTTGTTTGGTCAGATTCCGATTGGCCAATTAAACCCCGGCCTCCACGAATTGCGTGTGGAAAAGCTGATTTATTTACCCCCGTTTTTGTCTACCGGCAATGAACTTCGATACCGGAAAAAATGGGCTCGGTTTGAATTTGTGAAGAAATAATCGGACTATTTCCGCTACTTTTTTCTTTTTCTCATTGATCAAAAAGGAGATTTCATGGAAAAATCAGGCGAAAACTAAACCGCATAGCTCAAATTTTTTTCCAGATTAACTCAAAGTTCAAGGTCAAAACTTTTGATCTTGGAAGGATTTTTAATTCAACCCCATCGACTGGTTATGGAAAAACAAAAGGACCTGACCTGGCTGGAGCATTTGCAGCGAAACAGCTGGGAGCCTGAGGTGATTATTTCCGGTATTATTCTGGCATTTCTTTTTGTCTTTCCCACCAAGATTTATGAATTATCGGCGATGCTGGTTCAGGATATCGGGGTGGGATACATTCCCAGTTCACTCGTCCTGATTTACCTGTCGGCAATCATCGGGGTATTCAAGATCTTTTTTGTGGTCCATCTCAGCCTTCGCTTTTTGTGGGCGGGCTTATTGGGCCTCAGCTATGCCTTTCCGGAAGGAGTCATCCAGGAGAGACTGTTTAAATCCGGGAGGGGATTGGATTACCAGAAACCCGAGAGGATGGTCCTTCGGATGGAAAAAATCTGCAGTATGGCCTTTGCGTATCCTCTTTCTTTGGTGATCGTTTTTTTGGGAATTACGGTATTGTTGGGCTTGTTGGTATGCATCTATGTCTGGTTTGAGATGAGTTTTTTTTACATGTATGTCCTGTTGATGATTTCTGTTTTGGGTGTGGCGTTGATGTTTCTGGTGGGGAAAAAGAACAGGCTTAAAGAGTGGTATTCAAAAACCATTGTCAGTTCGGTGAGCGCAATCTATCAGAGCAATCTGGGAAAATGGTTTTCGATTGCTTATGGAATCCTCATTTTCGGTCTTGCTTCCCCGATCATTTATGCCGATACAAAGGACTTCAGTCTGTTTTTCAATGAAACCAATCTAAACGATCGGGAACTGGAATGGCCTGCCAAAAATTTATATTACGAAAGTCATCATGATCCGCAAAAACGCTATGGAAGGGTGTTTCTCCCTTCTGAGGAGATGGATTCAGAGCTGCTTCGGCTTGGATTGGCGAGGTATGTGGAGGATGAAAAAATCTTGAAACGAATCAAAGAGGAATTTGGACAGACCCTCGAATCTTTGAACTGGCAAGCTTTGGACGAACCGGCAGATTTGCATCGGATTTACATCGATGATCAACTTGTCTCGGTAGAATTCTGGAGAAAGCAGAGACTTGAGGTTTCGGGCCAAAAGGTCTATCAAACCCTCATACCCATTGAATCCTTGAGTTCAGGAGTCCATCGTTTGCGGGTGGAGAAACTGACGCTCCATTTTGACCTCATGAGCAATACCCCCGAAATCAAACAGTTGGAAAACTGGGCAGTGGTGGATTTTATCAAGCTTTGATTCCCCTAGAAAGCCTGAGTTCGAATCACAAAGCCTTAACACCCCACTGCCCAAAATCCCAATTTATGAATCAATAGGCGGTCCAGCCTCCATCGGCCGTAATTACTGTTCCAGTGATGAACGAAGAATCATCTGATGCTAGGAACAGGGCTGTTTTGGCGATTTCCTCGGGTTCTCCCATCCGGGGATTGGAGCCGATCCCCGAGCTGCAAAGTACCGCTCCTTCCGCATCCGGCTGGGCGTTTTTCATAATGTTGGTATTGACTCCGCCGGGGGCGATGGCATTGCATCGGATCCCCTTTTTGGCATACATGAAGCCGATGTTTTTGGTCATTCCTACCAGTGCGTGCTTGGATGTGGTGTAGGCCAGCCCGGCGCGAGATCCGAAAAGCCCTCCAATGGAGGCGATGTTGATGATCACTCCTTTTCCTTTGGTGAGCATGTGCCGGATCGCCAATCGACTGGCATAGAAGGGTCCGTTCACATTCACAGCCATCACTTTTTCCCACATCCCGTCACCAAGCCGATCCAAAGGGACGAAATTGTCCATAATCCCGGCATTGTTGACCAAAATGTCCAAGCTGCCAAATTCAGAAATAGCCGTTTCCACCATATTGATGACCGAATCCTCTTTGGACACATCGCAGCCAATGCCTATGGCTATTCCTCCTTCCCTTCGGATTTCTTCAGCGACAGCTTCTGCATCGGCCTGTACCAAATCTGCCAATGCTACTTTGGCCCCTTCTTTGGCGAATAATGTCGCAATGGCTTTTCCCATCCCGGAAGCGGCTCCGGTGACGATGGCCGTTTTGTTTTCGAGCTTTTTCATAGTTTGTGAAAGCTTAGAGTTCGTTTTCTGCTTGAATCATATTTTCAATGCCCTTGATCAGGGCATCTGAATTGAAAGAAATGCTGTCGATTCCCTGAGCGATCAGGAATTTGGCAAATGCAGGATTGTCACTTGGAGCCTGACCACATAGTCCGATCTTCTTTCCTGCAGCTTTTGCTTGCTGAATTACCTCTGAAATCATCCACGTAACTGCGGAATTGTTTTCATCGAAAAGTTCGCTCAGAACCTCAGAATCCCGATCCACTCCAAGAGTCAATTGGGTCAGGTCATTGGATCCAATCGAGAAGCCGTCAAAAATCCGGGCAAAGTCTTTAGCAAGAATCACATTGGAAGGAATCTCGGCCATGACATAGACTTCAAGTCCGTTTTCTCCCTGCTTCAGTCCAAAATCAGCCATGAGCGAAATGACTTTTTCCCCTTCTTCGGGAGTTCGGCAAAAGGGAATCATCACTTTGAGATTATCCAGTCCCATGTCACCTCTGACCCGCTTCACGGCTTCGCATTCCAGCCGGAATCCCTCCCGGTATCGCTCATGATAATACCGCGATGCGCCCCGAAAACCGATCATGGGATTTTCTTCTGACTGCTCAAACTGATGACCACCCAGCAAATTGGCGTATTCGTTGGTTTTGAAATCACTCATTCTCAGAATGACATCTTTTGGATAAAAAGCCGCTGCAATCGTACCCACCGCTTGGGCGAGCTTGTCCACGAAGTATTCCTTCTTGTCCGGATACCCGTAGCACAGCTTTTCGATTTCCAGCCTTTCTTCCTCATTTTTAAGCTGGTCAAAATGAACCAAAGCCATGGGATGAATCCGAATGCTGCTGTTTACCACAAACTCCATCCGCATCAATCCCACGCCCTGATTGGGGAAAAAGGATAGATCAAAGGCTTTCTCCGGATCGGCCAAAATGAACATGGGATGCGTTTTGGGTAGTTGCAGTCCACGGAAATCGTGATCGATGACTTTCCAGCGAAGGGCTCCCTGATAGACTTTACCGATTTTTCCGGCTGAGGTGTCGAGGGTGATCAGATCTCCGTCTTTCAAAATTTGGAGGGCGGATTCCGCTCCGACAATGGCCAAGGCACCAACTTCCCTCGCGACAATGGCGGCATGGCTGGTCCGTCCGCCTTTGGCCGTGATGATCGCCCCGGCTTTTTTCATGATCGGATCCCAATCCGGATTGGTGATCTCAGTGACCAAAATTTCCCCGGGTTGGAGTTTTTCGGATTCAGCAGGAGAATGTAAAATCCTGACTTTTCCAGAAGTAATTCCGCTCCCGATGGCATAGCCTGTGACCAGGACGTTGCCTTTTTCAAGCAATGAATACTCTTTGACCAGATAGGGGTCTTTTTCAGCATGGACCGTTTCGGGTCGGGCCTGAACAATAAAAAGCTTTCCCGATATCCCATCCTTCGCCCATTCGATATCCATGGGCATGCCGTAATGGGTTTCGATTTTGACCGACCAATCTCCTAAAGTGCGGATTTCTGCATCGGACAAAACGAACTCCTTTTGCTTTTCCGCCGAGGTATCCTTGTTGACAATTCCCCCGGATTCGGCATAAACCATGGTTTTGCTTTTGGATCCGATTTTCTTCAAGAGGATTGGATTTTTGCCGGTTTCCAAGGTGGGTTTGAAGACCAAAAATTCATCGGGAATCACGGCTCCCTGCACGATATTTTCTCCCAATCCCCAGCAGCCTGTGATCAGGACAGCATCCTTGAAGCCAGACTCCGGATCAATGGAAAAGCAAACCCCACTGCTTGCGAGATCAGACCTGACCATCAACTGAATTCCCACCGAGAGTGCGATTTCTATTTTGTCGAATCCTTTATCGTGACGGTATTTGATTGCCCGGGCATTGTAAAGTGAAGCAAAACAAGACTTGACAGCCTTCATCAAAGCCTCGTTTCCCCGGATATTCAAAAATGATTCGTGCTGTCCGGCAAAACTGGCTCCCGGTAAATCTTCCGCAGTGGCACTGCTCCGAACAGCCACATCTAGTTCGCGACCATGTTTTTCACAGAGTTTCTGATAGGATTTCAGGATTTCCTGCTGGAGCTTTTCAGGAATTGTGGCATTCAAAATCAGCTTTTTGATCTGGGCTGAGATTTCTCGGAGGTTTTTAAATTGGTTTTTGTCCAATTGCCCAAGCAAATCACTGATCAGCTGTTCGAGTCGGTTTTCTTTCTTGAAAAATCGAAAAGCGTCTGCCGTCGCTGCAAAACCGTCCGGAATCTGTATCCCCATGGGAATGAGCTTTCGGTACATCTCACCAAGTGAGGCATTTTTCCCTCCCACCTTGGCAACATCCTGGATGCTGAGTTGGTCAAAAGGGATTACCAGGTTATCCATTGGTTTGGGTTTAGATGTTTAAAAATTACACCTAAACGTAGTCATTTCATCGTCGGTACTTTATGACCGAATTGGGAGGGATTTCCTGATAAATATCAGATTGTTTGCCAGTTAAAAAATACTCAGAGTCGGATTCTCCAGTCTTTGGGGTAGTAATTATTCAGTCGGTTTCCAAGGTTTTTCACCCAGCCCAAAGGTAGATTTTGATAGGTCATGAGCACCCAACCGGTGGGCAAATTGTCGAGGAAGGATTCATTTTTTCGAAGGAAATCCAAAGCTTGATCTAGTGTGAGTTCAAAAGTGGGAAAGCCGGTTTTCGGCAAAACGGAAAGGGCCCACTCGTGAGAAGGAATCCAGTCATTTTTCTGTTTTTTGCCTAATTCCACCCCGAAATAGCGAAGACTCAGTGCCTGTGCGATTTTTTCAAAATGACGGTAAAACTCACGATTGATCCGAAAATAAGAGTCATTGAGAAGATAGTATTTTGCAGATCCGTCAAATCCAAGCTCTTGCTCCAATGCTTCACTTTCCCGATCGCCCAAGGCTTTCAGGACAGGATGCTTGAAGTCCTTGATCCGTCCGGGCTCTTGTGTGGAGGCCGATTCCGGTCTTTTTAATATGGTGATGAAAAAGCCCTCTCCTTCGACTTTGTGGGGGAAAAAGCGATAGCCGAAGAAGATTCCATCTTCGGTTCCAACTTCAGTTTCTACGATTCCCCAAGCCTTTTCCAAGGGAATTCGAACAGGCTCAAAGGCGAATTCCTCGGTGAGAAAGCGAATCATTTCTTCATTTTCCTGCTCATTGAAAGTACATGTGGAATAAACCAAATATCCTCCGCCTTTGACCAAAGCTCCCGCCTTGTCCATGATCCGCTTTTGGCGGGAAGAGCAAAGGGTCACATGATCCAAAGACCATTCCTCCCGGGCTTGGGGATCTTTTCGAAACATTCCCTCACCAGAGCAAGGCGCATCCACCAGCACCAGATCAAAAAACCCCTCCAAAGGTTCGAAGTGATCGGGATCATTGTTGGTCACTACAATATTTCCCAAACCCCATTTGACTGCATTTTCCTTGAGAATTTGGGCTCGGGATTGGATGACTTCATTGGCCACCAAAAGACCTTCATTTCCTAAATAGCTGGATAAATGCGTGCTTTTTCCTCCTGGAGCCGCTGCTAAATCGAGGTAAACACCTTTCGGGATTTCCAGGCTTTTCAGGACATGCTCAATAAACATGGAGGAAGCTTCCTGCACGTAATAGGCTCCCGCGTGAAAGGCCGGATCTAGGGTAAAGCTGGGTCTTTCCTCCAAAAAAAAGCCGGTTGATGCCCAAGGAATCGGGGTTTTTGGCCAAGCGGAAGAAAAAGGTTTGAAGGGATTGAGACGGATTGAAGTTCGCGGGGTCCGATTGATTGCCGCTTTGAAATTTTCGAATTCTTGCGCGCTTAACAGGGCACGCATCTGAGACTCGAAGTCTTTGGGCAGTTGAAAATCAGACATGGGGCAAAGATAGTGATCAGTAGGCAGTCTCGGTTAGGAAGTAAGGAGGTTTGGAAGAAAGGGAGCAAGGAAGCTTTGAAACAGGGGTGCCGTTAGGTTAGTAAGCTAAAATCAAAATAAAGGAGCTTTCATACTGATGACTGAGACTGAATACTGAACACTCCGAAAATGTGTAACTTAATCCTAAACTTTTACTCCTATGGAACTTCTTACTAACCTAATCATCGGCTTGATCGCCGCGCTGCATCTGTATTTTCTCTGGTTTGAGATGTTTGCCTGGGAGACAACAGGTCGGAAGATTTTTAGGCAGATGCCCGCAGAGATTTTTCCCAAAACCAAAGTCATGGCCGCCAATCAGGGGTTATATAACGGGTTTTTGGTGGCAGGATTGGTCTGGTCTCGGGTGATTTCCGACCCGGTCTGGGCGGATAAAGTGGCGCTGTTTTTCTTGATCTGTGTGCTAATCGCGGGGATTTTTGGGGCTGTCACGGCCAGTAAAAAGATCTTCTATGTTCAGGGATTGCCGGCTTTGATGGGGATTGTGTTGATTTTGATTTGATTCACTGCAAAGGTGTAAATCAGGCTATTTGAATTCCTGTTTCTTTTACTTTCGTAATCAAAGGTGAATTTTCTGAATCCTCATAGTTGTTTGTTCCAACCAAAACAGGCTCAATTCTGGAATTGATTTTACTGGTTAGTCTCCAAACTTTTCCCACGAGTCGATCATCGGATTCATCGAATCCATCTGAAACCAATAAAACATCAATATCGCTTTCTTCGGTGGCAGAATTATCACCATAGCTCCCGTAAAGGAAAGCCTTACTTACGGAAATTCCCTCTGCCCGAAGAATTTCGATATATTTTTTCAATAGTTGGATAACCTCTCCTTGAGCCATGACAGATACTTTTTAGTCTCTTTCAAATAGTTATGAACAATACGATATTCAGGAATATAAGGTTGATAACCAGGATATCTGCCTTCCAATTGATATTTCATCAATACCCCGAAAAACTCCAAGATTTCATCCTCAAGCTTGAGCTCGGATTTTTCGGAAAGGTAAATCAAGTTATGGGATTTAGGAGCAATTTCCCTAGTGACTTTGACGACATGGGCTTTCAAAGCTTTTTCAATAACCAAATGACAAAAGAATAAACCATGAAGAAATCGGCGTTTTTCAATTAGAATTTCAGCAACCTCTAAATCATCATTCGCTCCATTCAGCCAGTATTCAACTTGTTTCTCTATGTTTATTGACATTTGAATGAGTTTTAATCTGCATAATCTTAAGGTCTTTTCCGACAAAAAATCCTGCCTTGATTCGTTTTTTCAGCTCTTCTTGAGAAATAATTCTACCCGCCTTAAAATCTTCTTCAGCTTCTGCAACCCGGTTTTCCAATTCCTCCATTGTCATTGGGGAAAGTGACTTTTGATAGTTGCCCAGAACCGCTTTTTTGCGAATAGTATCCAATTGATCCAAAATATCCTCATCCTGAAGATTGGACAGCCATGAAATCAGATCTATTTTCTTTTCTGCAATGTTCATTTTCAACTCGTTTGAAACTTCAATTTACAAAAAAAGAGGCTTTCGCCCCTTTCTTAATTATCGTCTTCGTCCTCGAAGTCTTCATCTTCTTTCATGTCAAACATGGAACTGAACAGGTCCTTAAACTGAAGCCCGGTGTCCAGCAGTTTTTTGCTCAGCTGGGAATATTCAGCCAGTCCATGTAGTGCAAACTCCATGAAGAACTCCTTCTCTTTTTCCGGCAAGGTTTTCACCATCTGGGTCACCACTTCTTCAAGTCCAGGAACTGAATGAAGTAGCGTTTTATATTCCTTGTCCGACTGTGAAGCCAAAATATCCAGCTCGTTTCCTTCCCCAAACCAAGCCAAAGGAATCACATAGGGATTGCCGGATTTGTCCTTTTTCTTCTGCTCGGGTGAGGGGAAATAGTTCACAAATTGGGTTCGAATCGCTTTTCCGATCAGATTATAAGCCACTAAACCGGCCCCTTCCTGCTCGCCTTCATAGACCAATTCCACCTTGCCAGTAATGGCTGGAATCACGCCAATCAAGTCCGCGATTCGGACGACCGTGTTGCTTTCTCCATTGATATACAATCTTCTTTCTGCTGCGGAAATGAGGTTTTCATAGGCTGAAATGGTCAATCGAGCCGATACTCCGCTTTTCTCATCTACAAACTCAGACCCTCTCGCCTCGATGGCAATCTGTTCGATGAGGTCTTTCATCAGTTCAGGCACATGAATATGCTCAACCGGCTTTCCAGCCAAATTGGCCTCCTGAGCGGTGATTTTCTTACCGATCTCGATGGATTTTGGATAGTGAGTGATGATCTGACTTTCGATTCGGTCCTTGAGTGGAGTCACGATACTTCCCCGGTTGGTGTAGTCCTCCGGGTTGGCGGTGAAGACAAACTGGATATCCAGTGGCAATCTCAACTTGAAGCCCCGGATCTGAATATCTCCCTCCTGCAAAATATTGAACAAAGCCACCTGGATTCTCGCCTGCAAGTCCGGAAGTTCATTGATCACAAAAATGCATCGGTGAGAGCGTGGTACCAAGCCATAGTGAATCACCCGCTCGTCATTGTAGCTCAGCTTCATCGTAGCGGCTTTGATTGGGTCCACATCACCGATCAAGTCAGCTACTGAAACATCCGGTGTGGCCAATTTTTCAGCATAGCGATCTTCTCGATGAAGCCAAGAGATCGGGGTATCGTCACCTTTTTCTTCGATCAGATTTTTGGCAAAAGAGGAAAGCGGATGCATGGGGTCATCATTGAGTTCCGAGCCGACCACAACCGGTACATACTCGTCCAAAAGGTGAGTCATCATCCGTGCAATCCGGGTTTTAGCCTGACCGCGAAGACCGAGCAAGTTGATGTTGTGACGGGAAAGAATCGCCCGCTCGATATCCGGAATGACCGTGTCCTCATAGCCCCAAATGCCTTCGAAGACATTTTCTTTGGCTTTGATTTTTTTGATCAGGTTGTCACGGAGTTCTTCTTTGATGGATTTGGGTTGGTATCCTGAAGCCTTGAGTTGGCCGAGGGTTTTGATTTGCAAGAGTTGGTGTCCGGTGAGTTTTTGGTAGTCCATGCTTAGAAGCGTTTGGTGCGGTTACGTCTATAATCTTCAAAAATGAGGTCACCCAGTCCCTTCAGGCTACTGTAATACGCATTGCCGTTGTTGACTTTGGTGAATTCTTTAACAAATTCTTTCAGATAAGGGTCCGAGGCGATCATAAAAGTCGTCACGGGAATTTTCAGTTTTCGGCATTGGGCAGCAAGCTTGAGCGTTTCTGCCAGGATTTTGCTGTCGATGCCAAAGGCGTTTTTGTAGTATTTGATCCCGACTTTCAGACAGGTGGGTTTTCCGTCAGTGATCATGAAAATCTGCTTGTTTGGATTTTTTCTCCTCCGAAGCAAATCCATGGCAAGCTCCAATCCGGCAACGGTATTGGTATGATAAGGACCGACTTGGAGATAAGGCAAATCCTTGATTTCGATCTGCCAGGCGTCGTTTCCGAAGACGATGATATCCAGCGTGTCCTTTGGATACCGGGTTTTGATCAGTTCGGCCAAAGCCATGGCCACCTTTTTTGCCGGGGTGATCCGATCTTCTCCATATAAAATCATGGAGTGGGAAATGTCGATCATCAGCACCGTGGAGGTTTGGGAGCGAAATTCATTTTCCACCACTTCCAGATCATCCTCCGTCAGCAAGTAATCTCCCGAAAGTCCATGGTTAGCCTGAGCATTTCTCAGGGAATCTGTCAGTGCGATTTGATCCAGATTGTCTCCGAATTCATAGGCCCGTCGATCAGTGCCCCGTTCCTCTCCCTGTCCGGAGTGGGTGGTTTTGTGCTGACCGGACTTTCCTCGCTTGAGCTTGCCGAAGATTTCTTCCAGGGCAGATTTTCTGATCGTTTGCTCGGCTTTTCCGGTGATTTTGAATTCCCCTTTTTGATTTTCCTCGGTCAGGTAACCTTTGGATTTGAGGTCTTCGATAAAATCACCGATTCCGTAATTGGGATTGGTGAGATTGTACCGCTTGTCGAGATTGGTGAGCCAACTCAAGGCTTCGGCTACATCGCCACCAGTCATGGTAACCAGCTGAAGGAAAATATTAAGCAGGTTTTCGAAGGTGCTTTTCTCCGGATCTTGAGGCGGGACGTATTGGGTAAATCGGAAACCTTTCATGGTCAGAAGCTAGACATTAGAAACAAGATACAAGACTTGGTAGCAAGTAGCTGGTATCTAGTATCAAGTAGTTCAATAACTGGATTTGTTGAGGGTTTAACAAAGTGGAGGCCTGCTGAGTTTAGTATTCCTTATAAAATCCGGGGAAAAGATGAAAAACTATCACAGCGCAGTTGGAATCGTGACGGGGGTGTTGATCCTGTTTGTCACCTTGATCCAGTTTAATATAGCTCAGGCCTTGATTTGGGCAATTTTTTTGGCGGGGCCGTTTTTGATTTTGTGGATGGTGTGGGCGGTTTTGGCTGCTCCTGAAGATATAAAGGAAACTTTTGAAGATCAGTGGTATCAGGACCGCGAGGATTTGAAGAGGCAGCAGAATTAATCAATTCTCAAAAAACTCCTTTGGGGTAAGGACAGGGATTTTCCCTAAAGCTCTTTTAAAACCATTTTTATCCCTGGTTATGAAAAAGTCCATCTGGTTTTCAATTGCTGTAAAATATTGAATACCATCCTCTTTGTCCTTGAAATCTGAATTCAATGAATCCAAAAGGGCTTCCTTTCCTCCCGAGGTCACGTGGCAAAAATCAAAGAATTGGATCAATTTTTCCTCGGCATTATCCAGCTTTAAGCGGTCAAAAGACATATAAACTATAGTTCCTATTGAAACTTCTGAAATAAACAGCCGGGCGTCACCGGTTTTCACAAGGGCTAAAAAAGGAAGTGCTTCCTGAACAAAAGGTTCCCGATTTGCAATCAAATCGAGCGCAACATTGGTGTCTAAAAAAATCCTAAACATATTTTTTATCTCGATGCTCCCTAACTAGTTCCTTGTCAGACTTATCCAATGCTTTGATAGGGGTCTCATTTTTAAGTCTTTCTAGAAATCTTGCAGCAGCAAGTTGTTCTGGAGTTTTTTCCAATTCTGGGTCTTCCTTTTCAAAAATTTCCTCAATCATTTTGGAAAGAGATATTCCCTTACTTGACGCTTTCCTCTTGGCTTTTTCTACAATCTCTTTTTTTATGGTCAATGTTAGTTTCGTCTTCATAATTACACGTGTTTATCTGAAATATACGTGTCTTTTTATCAATGTTTTCAATTTTCGCATTAAAATGATTTAAACTACTTTTCGTAACCCTATGACCCCAGCCGAAAAACACACCCAACTTCTTAAATCCACCGCAAAGCGCTTGGGTTTTGACTTTTGCGGGATTGCCAAGGCGGAGTTTTTGGAATCGGAGGCGCCCCGATTGGAGGAATGGCTCAATCGAAACTATCAGGGGAAAATGGCCTACTTGGCCAATCATTTTGACAAGCGACTTGATCCCACCAAACTGGTGGAAGGAGCTAAAACAGTGGTTTCCCTGATCTACAATTATTACCCCGAGAAGCAACTTCCCCATCAGCCTGAGGATATCAAACTGGCCAAATACGCTTACGGGGCAGATTACCATGACGTAATCCGGGCCAAGTTGACTGAGTTTTTGGAAGTGATGCGGGAAGAAATCGGCGAAATCAACGGACGGTCTTTTGTGGATTCGGCACCAGTAATGGAGCGACAATGGGCGCAGCGAGCAGGACTCGGTTGGATAGGGAAAAATAGTCTGCTCCTCAATCGAGAAATGGGGAGCTTTTTCTTTTTGGCAGAGCTGATTATTGACATAGATGCTATTCCGGACAATCCTTTGGCTAAGGATTACTGCGGGACATGTACGGCATGCATCGATGCCTGTCCCACGGATGCGATTGTGCAGCCGGAGGTCATTGATGCTTCCAAATGCATTTCCTATTTGACGATCGAGTTAAAAGAGGCGATCCCGGATGAATTTGCCGGAAAAATGGAAAACTGGGTCTTCGGCTGCGATATCTGTCAGGATGTTTGTCCCTGGAATCGCTTTTCACGACCGCATCAGGAACCTGCTTTCCAGCCCAATGCTGAACTTTCCCAATTCACCAACAGGGAATGGATCGAGATGACCGAAGAGACCTTCAAGCGAGTCTTTTCCCAATCTGCCGTGAAGCGGACCAAGTTTTCGGGAATCAAGCGGAATGTGGATTTTTTGAAAAAGTAAAGTTGAAATAGAGGTGAGTGAGGACACTCACATCGGCATCCTAGAATTATTGACTCGCTTTACTGTCAAAAAGCCTTCAAGCTGATATCCAGACTTTTCACAGAGTGGGTCAAAGCACCCATGGAGATGTAATCCACGCCACATTCAGCCACCGCGGCAAGGGTTTCCTCAGTGATTCCGCCCGAAGCTTCTGTGGAGTATTTTCCTCCGATTAGCCGCACGGCCTCCTTCATTGTGGCATAATCCATGTTGTCCAACATGATGTAGTCTATCCCTCCCACGTCCAAAACTTCTTTGACTTCATCAAGATTTCGGGTTTCCACCTCGATTTTCAAATGGAGTTTGTGGTCAGCCAAGTACTTTTTGGTTCGCTCGATCGCAGGTCGAATTCCTCCGGCGAAGTCAATGTGATTGTCTTTGAGCATGATCATGTCATAAAGCGCAAAGCGGTGATTGACCCCTCCGCCGATATGAACTGCCCATTTTTCCATCAAACGAAAATTTGGAGTAGTCTTGCGCGTATCCATCAGCCTGGCTTTGGTATGAAGGATCAATTGGGTGAGGCGATGGGTTTTGGTAGCGATGCCGCTCATGCGCTGCATGCAGTTGAGGACTAGTCTTTCGGCAGAAAGAATCGATGCAGAAGGTCCAGATACGATCAATCCCACATCTCCGAATTTGACTTCATCCCCGTCTTTTTTGAAAAATTCAACTTCAAGATTCGGATCGACAGCCTTGAAAATTTCCCCAGCCATTTCTACTCCAGCAAGTATTCCATTGTCTTTGATCAGGAGTTGTGCCTTGCCTGTTCTGCCCTCAGGAATCGATCCCAAGGAAGAATAATCCCCTGGGCCAATGTCCTCAAGGAGTGCGGATTTGATGAAATTTTGGAGGGCTTCCGGAGTAAGGTAGGCAGGCTTCATGCCGCAAAAATAGCCAAAACCCTTGGGTTGAACTTTGGGAAATTAGCTTTTTACAAAATCGAGACTATAAATCCGGAAAGAATTGTCGTTTTGAGACACCTTGATAAAAACCTTAAAGGATCCTTGTCCTGAGGCGTATTCTCCGATGTAAGTACTCAGACTGCTGGGATTTTCACTTCGGAAAACAAGTGAAAAATCAATGGGAGGATTTTTTTTGAAAAAGTCTCTTAGAACTATTTCGGCTTGGCTCTTCGAATAATCACCTTGCTGACCGTTGATATTCAGAGAGATGCTGGAGTTAAAATACCGGGCAAGATCGCTGCTTGATCCATTGTCAATGGCAGATACCACCGGATCAATGGAATCCATGGTCCCTTTTATCGAATGGGAAAAAGAGAACATCAGAAAAGCAGATAATACAAAGGCAAACATGGGCATCAGCCTTAGTTGGCAAAATCCAAGCCAAAAAAAGCAATGCAAGATTCATTTTTAACTACTGCAAAATGATGCCGGCATTGGATGACAGAAAAGAAATCACGGAATAGATTGGATCGAAAAGTAATATATTTGCCGCATGGACAAGAAAGTATTACTGATGATTTTGGACGGTTGGGGGATTGCTACCAACCCTGCAGTTTCTGCCATTGACAAAGCCAAAACCCCTTTTGTAGATAGCCTTTATACCAAGTATCCACATGCCACATTGGAAGCTTCCGGACTTGCAGTGGGGCTTCCCGAAGGGCAAATGGGCAATTCCGAGGTCGGTCACATGAATATCGGCGCAGGCCGGATCGTATTCCAAGATCTCGTCAAAATCAATTTGGCTGTTGCCAACGGGGAACTCAATGCCCATCCTGTTTTGGCAGCTGCTTTTGCCAAGACGAAGGCAGCAGGGAAAAAGGCCCACTTCATCGGGTTGATTTCAGACGGGGGAGTTCATGCCCACATTGACCACCTGAAGGGACTTTGTGATGCGGCCAAGCATCACAATATGGAGCAAGTTTTCATCCATGCGTTCACCGACGGTCGGGATACCGACCCCAAAGGAGGAATCAAATACCTCTCTGACCTGCAGGATCACCTGAAAAATTCCGCCGGCCAGATCGCATCCGTGGTAGGCCGATACTATGCGATGGATCGTGACAACCGTTGGGAAAGAGTAAAATTGGCCTATGATGCCATGGTGCACGGAGAAGGCGAAAAGTCCAAAGACATTCTGGCAGCTATCAAAAAATCCTATGACAACAATGTGACGGACGAGTTCATCCGCCCGATCATTCATGTAGGCTCCAACAACAAGCCTTTGGCTACCATAGAGGAAGGCGACCTGGTCATTTGCTTCAATTTCCGAACAGATCGGGGCCGTGAAATCACTCAGGTGCTTACCCAAAAGGATTTCGAAGATTACAACATGAAAAAGCTAAACGTGGACTACATCACGTTTACCAATTACGACGATACTTTCCAGGGTGTGCAGGTGCTTTTTGAAAAAGACAACCTGAACAATACCATCGGAGAAGTGCTGGAACGTGCCGGCAAAAAGCAGATTCGAATTGCCGAGACAGAGAAGTATCCTCATGTCACGTTCTTCTTTTCAGGAGGCAGAGAAAAGGAATTTGTCGGAGAAAGTAGAATTCTTTGTCCTTCACCGAAAGTGGCTACCTACGATCTCAAGCCCGAAATGAGTGCTTTTGAAATCGCGGCTAAAATCTCTCCTGAGTTGAAGAAGAAAAGTGCGGATTTCATTTGCCTCAACTTTGCCAATGCAGACATGGTGGGCCACACGGGAGATTTTGATGCGGCGGTGAAAGCCTGTGAAGCGGTAGATACCTGTGCACAATCAGTAGTCACTACAGCTTTGGCCAACGGATATACCATCATTGTCATTGCAGATCACGGCAATTCGGATATGATGATCAATGAAGACGGTACTCCAAACACCGCACATACCACGAACTTGGTTCCATTTATTTTAGTTGATGACAAAGAACAAATTCCGGTGAAAGACGGGAAATTGGGAGATTTGGCACCTACTATTTTGAAACTGATGGGTGTTGATATTCCAGCCGAGATGACCGGAGACATCCTTTTGAAGTAATGAGATTCGGAAAATTAATTCTTTCAGGGCTGCTCGTTTGGGCAGCTTTTTCTTGTGTATCCCCGGGAGGGGAAAAAAAGCTTGAGAAGCTTCCCTACTTTGATTTAGCCGGTTTTATTGATTTGGAAATCGGAAAGTTGGACGGAGCGCAAGTAACCAAGACCTCAAGGGTCAATGGGGAAGAGAAAATCACGGAAGTGACGTATTCTGTCGCCGATTGGAAAGAAGAAATGGAAGCGTTTTACCAGGCGGATATCAATACTCCGGCTTTGGCCCTTTCCTATTCCACCGATACGCGATTTGAAAATTTGATCCATGAACTTTTGCCAGAGGCAAAGGGAAAGGTCAAAGAGATCAAAGTATCGTATTACAAAAACTACCCTTCCTCTGTCACCTTTCGGATGTCTGAGGAAAATATGTTTTTCTCCACGGCAACCATCGGGGATTTTTACATCAATCAAACCACAGGCAAGCTTGATCATTATTCCGTTGAGACCACCCAGAAAGTGTGGTTTTTGAAACCGACAAACATTAAAATCTCCGGAATCGTCAAGCAATAAAGCAAAAAGCAAAAATAAGTCCGGGCAGAAAATCAGCCCTTAGGAAAATGAAGAAGGCCCTGAGATACTCGGGGCCTTCTTCATTTTTTATTTGTCAAACATCGGCGGGCGCTTGGCTTGCCAGTCGGTGTTTTCCTGGATCAGTCTACCGAGCATAATCAGTTTTTCCTCATCAAAGAGATTGGCCAACAAGGTGATGGAAGTTGGACTCCCGTTTTCCGCAAAGCCATTGGGCAGGCAAAGGGCAGGATGTCCGGTCAGGTTGGTGATCTGAAGTTGCTGACCGGCAAAAGAAGGGGTCACGATTACGTCATAGCCCTTCATCAGCTCATGCATCTCTTGGATCAAAAGGCTGCGCTGACGGCTCATTTGCACATATTCCACCGCGGGGATAAATCGTGCCGCGCGGAAGATATTCGGCCAGGCATTGCGATGCTGAGCTACGAGCTGGTCATCGAGATTCAGTCGGGTCAGGTCATCGAAGGCTGCTGCGCCTTCCACCAACAGCATATTGACAATTGGCCCGGGATTCATGCTCGTTTTGAGTTCTAAAGGATGAAGCTCAATCCCCTGATTTTTCAACACCTCAAGGACAGCCTGATCATTTTTAATAGTGGGGGGATCACCTTCAAAGAAGGGTTTGAAGTATCCTACCTTTAATTTCTTGACATCATTTTTTGCGGAATAGTTGAAAGCTGCCGGAATAGTTGAGGCGTCTTTTTCATCCATCCCATTGATCACCGAAAGGACGATTGCATTGTCCAATGCAGAGCGGGAGATGGGGCCGATTTTGTCCATTGACCAACTCAGCGCCATGGCTCCGTGCTTGCTCACCCGGCCATAAGTCGGACGAAGGCCGGTCACACCGTTTCGGGTAGAAGGGGATACAATCGATCCTAGCGTTTCTGTACCGATCGCAAAAGGCACCAAACCTGCACTGACTGCCGAGGCCGAACCTGCAGACGAACCACTGGATCCCTGCTTCAGATTCCATGGATTTTTGGTCACCCCTCCGTACCAAACATCCCCCATCGCCAAGGCACCCAAGGTAAACTTACCAACCAACACCCCTCCTGCATCGTCAAGTTTTTGTACCACAGTGGCGGTCTCGTTGATCACCTGATCTTTATAGGGATTTGCTCCCCAGGTGGTTTTGGTACCTGGGACTGCCAAGAGATCTTTGATTCCGTAGGGAATTCCATGCAAAGGACCACGGTATTTTCCCGCAGCCAATTCCTGATCCATAGCGCGAGCCTTGGCAAGAGCCGGTTCTTCCAAGAGGGTGATCAGGCTTTGAAGCGTATCAGAATAAGTTTTGATCCGGTTGAGGTAGATCTGGGTCAGGCGTTCGGAGCTGATTTGTTTGTTTTTGATCAGAACCGACAGATGGCTTACAGGCAGATAGGCAATGTCATTTTCTTTGGAAGGCAATTCCACGCTAGCCGGCAGACCCCAATCAAAGGTTTTTTGATCTTGGCTGGGAAAAAATCCCTGAGGCAAAGGATTGAACACCAAAGCAGGAGCCACGGAGTTTTCCAGCTTGGTTTGTCTCAGGATTTCAAAATTGTTCCGTTGGGTATTCAGGGTATTGATCATGCTGTCTTTTTCCTGGGGAGTGAAAGACAATCCGATCAGGTCGGCGGCATAATCGATGCTGGCAGGTGTGATTTCACCGGCTTTTCTCCCCAGTGTAAATCCCACAGCCAAGAAAGCAGTCGCTCCCAAAATCATAAAAGCCCGGGAGCCGAGGTGGTTTTTTCGTTCCATTGGATAGTTTTGTATTTATACCAAACTTATAGCGCCGGAAGGTGTTTAAATCGCCCAAATAAACCAAACCACCCATGGATCAAAAACCTGTGTTTCCAACTTTTCCAATGCATTTCCGGGGACTGTTGCTGTTGGCAGGAATGTACACGATTGCCTGGTCTGCATTTTACAAGTGGTTTGGACCCCAGCTGCTGCGATGGATGGCCATGGGCAATTCCGAGTTGGCCGGTCTTCCTTCCAATTATTTTGGAACATTCGGGATCGTAGTAGGCTTGGTCATTTTCGTTTCGGCTTTTTACCCGGTCAGCTGGGTTTGGCTGATTTTGGCGGGGATCACGGGCAAAATCATTTCGGCCATTTGGTTTACTTTGGGTTTTGCTCCCGACCTGAGCTGGAACAAGCGCAGCATTTTTCACCTGATCTTCAATGAACTGGTGTGGTTGATTCCTTTGATTTTGATCTTCCTTCGCTCCCTTCAGGTCAAAAATTACCTGAACGAAACCGAGAAAAAAACCAGCTGACCTGAGAAAAAAAGTCAGGAGTGGAAATGGACATACAGGGTTAAGGGTCAAAAATCGGAGTCAGTTGTCATTTTTCAAGTGCCTGATTTTTCCCAACTTCCTATTGCAAACCATGCCCATTTTATCTCACAACCTAGGTCTGGTAAGACTTAGCCCAAGGGATTATTTCTTAACTTGGGCTCAGAATTGATCCCGAATTTTTCTACAAAATCCACAGAAATGTCTCAAAAACAAGCCCATAAACTCTTTCTTCTGGATGCCATGGCCCTGATCTATCGGGCCCATTTTGCCTTCAGCAAAAATCCGCGAATCAACTCCAAAGGGCTCAATACCGGTGTGATGCTGGGTTTTACCAATACCCTGTTGGAAGTGCTGGAGAAAGAGAAGCCGAGCCACATTGCGGTGGCTTTCGACACCAAGGCCCCGACCTTCCGACATGTGCAGTACGAACCCTACAAGGCCAATCGGCAGGATCAGCCGGAGGATATTACGACCTCTATTCCCTGGGTAAAGGAAATCGTCAAGGCTTTTCGGATTCCGATTTTGGAAATGGACGGTTTTGAGGCGGATGACATCATCGGGACCATTGCCAAAAAGGCCGAAAAAGACCACTACACCGTATACATGATGACTCCGGACAAGGATTACGGACAAATCGTGGACGACCACATTTTCTTGTACAAGCCGGCCTTTATGGGTAACGGTGTGGATGTGATGGGGCCAAAGCAAGTTTGCGAAAAATGGGACATCGAGCATGTGGACCAAGTGCGGGATATCCTTGGATTGATGGGCGATGCCGTGGACAACATTCCCGGGATACCCGGAATCGGGGAAAAGACTGCCGTAAAGCTCTTGAAGGAGTTTGGAACCGTGGAAGGGCTGATTGCCAATGTCGATAAACTTAAAGGGAAGCAGCGTGAAAATGTAGAAAACTTTGCCCAGCAGGGATTGCTTTCCAAGGAGTTGGCAACCATCAAAATCGATGTGCCGGTGGAGTTTGACGAGGTAGCGCTTCGGTACGATGGGATCGATGAGGAAAAGCTCCGTGCGCTTTTTTCGGAACTGGAATTCAGAACTCTTGCTGCCCGGATTTTCAAGGAGCCCAGTGCAAAAAAAGCTACCATCAGCGCTCCCACGCAAATGGACTTATTTGGGGCAAGTGCTGCTCCGACGCCGGCAGAAGCAGGATCAGAGGAAGAAGGAGAAGCCGGAACTTTAGAAGTTGCTCCTCCTCCGGTGCTGGATACGATTTGGTCCAATGTCCACAACTATCACAAGATCAAAGGAAAAGCAGAAGTCGCTGAATTGGTGGAATACCTCCAGCTGCAAAAAGAGATCTGCTTTGATACCGAGACTACCGACCTCGATGCCATGAAGGCCGAATTGGTCGGGCTTTCGTTTTCTTACGTACCCGGAGAGGCCTATTACATCCCGGTTTCCGCAGACCAAAAAGAAACCCAGGAGATTCTTGAAATCCTGAGACCGGTTTTCGAAAATGAATCCATCACCAAAATCGGGCAGAATGTAAAGTATGACATGCTGGTCCTGAAAAATTACGGCATAGAAGTCAAAGGAACGCTATATGATACCATGCTGGCTCATTACCTGATCGAGCCGGAGGGTAAGCACAGCATGGACTGGCTGGCGCAACAATACCTGCATTACAGGCCTGTTTCCATTACCGAGCTCATCGGAAAAAAGGGAAAAAACCAAGGCAACATGCGGGATGTGGATGAGGATGAAGTCACAGCCTATGCAGCAGAAGATGCGGATATCACACTGAGATTGAAGGAGAAATTTGATCCTACCCTGAAGGCCAATGGCTTGGTTAAGCTTTTTGACGAAGTCGAAAATCCGCTGATCCGGGTGTTGTCGGAAATGGAATTTGAAGGGGTGAGAATCGATATCGAAAGTTTGGCGGAGCTTTCGGTTTTGCTGGAAAAAGAAAGCAAAGAAATCGAAAAGCAAGTGTATGAACTTGCAGGTGTCCGCTTCAATCTAGCTTCACCCAAGCAGTTGGGAGATGTGCTGTTTGAAAAACTGAAACTGGATCCCAAAGCCAAAAAGACCAAAACAGGTCAATACGCTACCGGGGAGGAGATTTTGAGCAAATTGGCCAACGAACATCCGATCGCGGAGGCGATTTTGGATTACCGACAAATGGTCAAATTGAAGTCTACTTACGTGGATGCTTTGCCGACCATGATCAATCCAAAAACCGGGCGAATTCACACCACCTACAATCAGTTTGTGGCTGCGACCGGCCGACTTTCCTCCATCAATCCCAACCTGCAAAACATACCGATTCGTACTGCCCGAGGCCGGGAAATCCGAAAAGCCTTTGTCCCTCGGGACGAAAATCATGTCCTCCTATCCGCGGATTATTCCCAGATCGAACTTCGCATCATGGCGGCTTTCTCAGGGGATGAATCCATGATTGAAGCCTTCAAAAATGGCCGGGATATTCACGCAACCACTGCCGCCAAAATTTTCAAGGTGGATTTGGAAGAAGTGACCAGCGACATGAGAAGGAAGGCCAAAACAGCCAATTTTGGGATTATTTATGGGATATCTGCTTTTGGGCTTTCCCAGCGACTGTCGATTCCAAGGACAGAAGCCAAAGAAATCATCGATGCGTATTTTCAGGAATTTCCTGCCGTCAAGCAATACATGGACGGCGCGATCGAAAAGGCCCGTAAGCATGAATACGTGGAGACCATTTTGGGACGGCGTCGCTACCTGCGCGACATCAACAGCCGCAACATGACCATGCGTGGCTTCGCTGAGCGAAATGCGATCAATGCTCCGCTTCAGGGTTCGGCTGCCGACCTGATCAAGGTCGCCATGATCCATGTCCACGAATGGATGAAAAAGGAAAAACTAAAGTCCAAAATGATCCTGCAAGTCCATGACGAATTGGTCTTTGATGCGCACAAGGATGAGGTTGAGCTCTTGAAAAAGAACATCCCCGGCTTGATGTCCAATGCGATCAAACTTACCGTACCCATCGAGGTAGAAGTTGGTGTGGGTACCGATTGGCTGGAGGCGCATTAATAATTATGAATTGAGAATTGAGAATTGAGAATTGAGAATTGAGAATTGAGAATTGAGAATTTCCCCTGAAGGGGAATGGTATATGGTAAAGATCAAAACCACTTTTTTCTGTCAAAACTGCGGAGCACAAAGCCCCAAGTGGCTTGGCAAATGCCCTGCCTGCGGGGAATGGAACACCTATGTGGAAGAAATCCTCCAGAAGGAAGAAACAGGAAAAGGGAGTTGGAAACCGCAGGGCTCAGGGACCAAAAAAGCCAGTGCTCCCAAGAAAATCACGGAGGTCAATTACGAGGAGCAGCCACGCTGGATCACCGGAGATGCCGAATTGGACCGGGTGCTGGGAGGAGGAATTGTGCCGGGTTCCTTGGTGCTGATCGGGGGTGAACCGGGGATCGGGAAGTCCACCTTGATGCTGCAGATTGCCCTGACTTTGAAAGGGAAAAAAGTGTTTTATGTCTCCGGGGAGGAAAGCGAAGCTCAAATCAAGATGCGGGCCGACCGGATGAGCGCCAAAAACCCGGATTGCTATGTGCACTCAGAGACCAATACCCAACAGATTTTTCAGCAGATTGAGATTTTGAAGCCGGACTTTTTGATCATTGATTCCATCCAGACTCTGAGTAGTCAGTATGTGGAATCGGCCGCCGGTTCGGTGTCTCAGGTTCGGGAATGCACCGCCGAACTGATGAAGTTTGCGAAGGAGACCGGTACGCCTGTTTTCCTGATCGGCCATATTACGAAAGATGGATCCATCGCCGGACCGAAAGTCTTGGAGCACATGGTGGATACGGTGTTGCAGTTTGAAGGAGATCGGCATCTGACCTATCGAATTCTGAGGACTTCCAAGAACCGCTTTGGTTCGACACATGAATTGGGAATTTATGAGATGCGGGCAGAGGGTCTGAGATCTGTAGCCAATCCCTCGGAAATTCTGCTGACCCAGCGGGAAGAAGTTTTGAATGGAGTTGCCATCGGCGCCATGATGGAAGGGAATCGCCCGCTCTTGATTGAAATCCAATCTTTGGTGAGCCCGGCAACTTATGGTACGCCGCAGCGTAGCAGCACGGGACACGATGCCAAGCGATTGAATATGCTGTTGGCTGTGTTGGAAAAGCGTGGAGGCATGCGCTTGGGACAGCAAGATGTGTTTTTGAACGTCGCCGGTGGACTTCGGGTGGATGATCCGGGCTTGGATCTAGCGGTTTGCGCTTCGTTGATTTCCAGCTACGAGGATACGCCGGTTTCTGAGCACATTTGTTTTGCCGGAGAAGTGGGCTTGGGAGGAGAAATCCGGGCCGTCTCCCGAATCGAAAACCGAATCGCTGAGGCTGAGAAATTGGGTTTCAAAAAGATTGTGGTCTCCAAATATGCCGTCAAAGGATTGGATCAGAACAAGTTCAAAATACAAATCCTCCAGGTGAGCAAACTGGAGGAGATGTACAAGTTGATTTTTTGAAACCTTTATTTTTGAAAAAAACCACTTAAGCTTGAAACATAAAAAAATCGCCATACTAGGAGCTGGTGGTCTTGGGGCATGCACTGCACTGGAATTGTCCCAGAGGGGATATCAAGTTGATCTTTTTGAAGAATATCATCTTCCATTGCGAAAGGCAAGTTATGCTAATGAAGGGAAGGTTCATGTCGGTTTTATCTATGCCAAGGACCGGAGTTTTCACACAGCACATCAAATGCTTGTTGGAGCGGTACATTTTACCGAATATCTCCAACGATGGATTCAAGTGGATCCTGAGGAGATGATTTCCACCCCTTTTTATTACCTGGTGCATAAAGGCTCACTCCTCCAAGCGAATGAGCTAAATACCCATTATCAGCGCTGCTGCGAAGGATTCAAGGAACTTTCGAATGGGGGCAAAAAAAAATACCTGGGTCTTTTTGATTCCTTGGAAGCGAGACTTTTGCCAAAATCCAAAATTGAAGGAATCGGAAATCCCGACTACATCGAGGATATTTTTGAGACTACTGAGTATTCTGTCGAACCAAGGTATATCGCCAATAAGCTGACAGAAAGGTTGAATTCAGATCCCAACATTCAGCTAAAATTAAATACCAAAGTGGAGTCTGTCTCTCGGGTAGGGAGCAGACTCCGTGTTCATTCGGTGTATGCTGGAACCAATCAAAATGAAGATTACGACGAAGTAATCAATTCGACTTGGAATGGGTTGTTGGAAATTGATCGGACAATGGGTATTGAACCTTTAGGAACTTGGTCACATCGATACAAATTTGGGAACAAGATTTTGGTCCCATTGAAGGCGGACGAATTGCCTTCTTGCACGATGGTTTTGGGGGCATTCGGAGATACAGTCAATTTCAAAGAAAAAGGAGCGTTCATGTCCTGGTATCCCGTAGGTCGCACGGGCTGGTCTGAAGCGTATCGACCACCGGAATGGGATACGATGTATTCCCAAGAAGAACGAATGGATGTTTTTCAGCGGAGTTTTGATGAATTGAAAAAACGGATTCCTGCTGTGGGAGAACTAAAATTTGACCGCGAAGCAGTCGATCCGGTTGGCGGGGATATTTTGGCTTTGGGAACTACTGATGTGGATAAAAACGAAAGTCGCCTCCACGAGCGCTTTGAGGTTGGGATTCGATCTTTTGGAAATTACCATTCCGTAGATACCGGAAAATACACCATCATCCCGTATTTGGCGGTAAAGATGGCTGACCGAATTGAAGGCAAGTCCTGAATATCGCATGGAATCCCCTCTCATATCCATAATTACCGCTACCTACAATAGCAGTCACCTGCTTAGGCATGCGATCCAATCGGTGATCAACTCCGATTATTCAAATTGGGAAATGATCGTGGTTGGGGATTGCTGCACGGATGACACGTCAGCATGCGTGGCTGCTTTTGGAGACTCCCGGATCAGGTTTATCAATTTGGAAGAAAACAGCGGTCAACAAGCCAAGCCCAATAATGTGGGAGCTTCTCTAGCCAAAGGAAAATACTTTGCTTTTTTGAATCAGGATGATCTTTTTTTTCCAACACATCTCAGCAGAAGTGTGTATGAGCTGGAGACTCAGCAGGTAGATTTTGTGCTGGCTCCCGGATTAAAGGTTTTGCCAACCACACCCGAAGACCTTCAAAGCGGCAACTTCAAGGTTCAGCTTTGCAGTGTCCATCCGGATGGACACTTCTCCACCAACGTCTTCAGTGTGGCCTCTACCTGGGTGTTTAAGCGCGAGCTTTTCGAACGGTTGGGGCCCTGGAGAATGGAAAAGGACCTGTACGTGACTCCTTCTCAGGAATGGCTTTTTCGGGCTTGGAAGTCCGGAGTGAAGTTCGATTTTCCTAACCGATGCGGAGCCTTGGTGATTTTGAGCGGGGAGCGTAAGGGCTTTTACCGGTTGAAATCAAGTTTTGAGCATGAGTATTTTTATCCAAGGTTAAAGGATTCGGCTTTTTTTGCTCCCTTGTTTGAACAGGCGGCCATTTTTTCCCATAAAAAGCTTCAAGAGGAATTGTTTTTCAGCCCCAAACTGCTTTTCAAACGACTGATTGGCTACCTAGTGGATTGGATTTTGAAAAAGCTCGGAATTCATCCCTCAGCCTTTAGGAATAGGAGGGCTTGGGGTAAAAAAGGGAATCTCGTCCGAAAAGTAAGACAGGACACCGGCCTGGACCCGGTCGAAATAGTAAAGAAAAAATAATATAGGAAGCCTGTCATTGAGTCGAATTTGGAGTAAATCGAAAGTTTTGATCAATTATGCTCACGAATCGGAAAAACAAACTTTTGCAAAAATGGGGACTTCTGGCAAAAGTAATTCCTTTGGTCTTAGCTATTGCTGTGTTGAAGGGGCTCGCCCATTACTTCAATTTGGAGATAATGGAGCTCAATACGTTGTTTACCAGTTTAGTTGCCGGTACGATTTTTTTGATCGGCTTTTTGATCAGTGGGGTTCTCAGCGATTTCAAGGAATCTGAAAAGCTCCCCAGTGAGCTTACAGCTTGTTTACGTTCGCTGTGGGACGATACTTATACGATTTCCAAAGGCAAAGATTCCTCGGTGACATCGGACTTGATGAATCACTACAAATCCATTCTTCTGATGCTGATGAGCTGGTTTTTCAAAAAAGAACGAACCTTGATATTGCTCCAGAAGATCAGCGAAATGAATGATTATTTTGTCATTTTGGAAAAAGAAGGAGTACAGCCTAATTATCTCATTAAGATGAAAAACGAGCAAAGTGCACTTCGGAAGATGATTTTGAGGATAGACACCATTCGGGACACTTCTTTTGTAGGCTCTGCCTATGCCATCGTGGAAGCAATGGGTTTTTTGACCGGGGTGGGATTGATTCTGATCAAGATTATTCCTTTTTACGCATCCTTGTTCCTTACCCTGCTAGTCACATTTTTGATCTACTACATGATCTTGCTTATCAAGGATCTTGACAACCCTTTTGACTATTCCCATCACGGTGAGGGGGGAACGGAGATTTCCCTAAAACCCCTTCATGATTTGGAAAAAGATTGGGGACTTGAGAATTCTTTTTTGAGTAAGTAATCAAGATTGCGCTTCCGTAGGTTTTTCCAAAAGGTGCCATATCCTTTGTAGGCATGATTTTCTTTTCTTTGAAATCCTTATTTTGGATCAAAAAAAGATGAAAAATCGTCCGATTTCCTCCTCTACTGACAACCCCAAATTTGTCTATCGCGGGGAAAATCCCGACCGTCTCGACAGCCTGACCGACGCTGTTTTTGGCATAGCCATCACCCTGTTGATTTTTAACTTAGCCAATCCCAACTCCTTTTCGGACTTGGTTTCATTTACCAAGACGCTCCCTGCGTTTTTGATCAGCATTTCCTTTTTGACCTTGGTTTGGCGCGAGCATGTGAATTTTTCAAAGCTCTATGGCTTGTCTGATCCGCTCGTCATCAGCCTCAATGTCCTGTATATTGCCTTGGTCATCTTTTATGTCTATCCCCTTCGTTTTTGGACCTTGTTTCTGACTAATCTGATATTTCAGACTGATCTACAATTGCAGATCCAAGGAGACCAAGTTCCGGATTTGATGATTTTCTATGGATTTTTAGCATTTGGCCTGTACTTCACCATGCTTTTGTTGTACCTCAGGGTGTTGAAAGTCAGCGATAAGTTGTCACTCAATTCGGACGAAGTTCACCATACTCGGCTTCAGGTCTGGAGAATGATTATCATGAGCGGAGTGCCCATTCTCTCGATCGTGTTAATCACACTGCTTCGGGGATGGAGCTTTGCTGGAGCCTCTTTTTTCGGAGGATTAACTTATATCCTATATACTCCGCTGATGATTTTTTGGACCAAAAAATACCAATCTATCCTCAATGGACCCAGCGTATCCTCATCCTATTCTGAAGACAATTCTATCACACCATGAAAGCCCTCCTCACGATCGGACTCCTGATCCTTTCCAATACCTTCATGACTTTGGCCTGGTATGGTCACCTGAAATTTGCCGAGTGGAAATGGTTCAATAAACTCGGCTTAGTTTCCATCATCCTGATCAGCTGGGGAATCGCACTTTTCGAGTACATGTTTCAGGTTCCGGCAAACAAAATCGGCTTTTCAGGCAATGGAGGGCCATTTTCTCTGGTTCAGCTAAAAGTGCTGCAGGAAGTGATCACGCTGGTGATTTTTATGATTTTCACCCTGATCGCCTTCAAAACCGAAACGCTTAAACTCAATCACCTGATAGGGGCCATTTTCCTCGTTCTCGCGGTTTACTTTATTTTCAAAAAGTAAGCAACCAAAGCAACTCACCCTAACAAATCCCAATCTTGGGAAAAATTCCATTTTATGTCAAAAGCAACTAAGGAGAAAAACCTGACCCTCGATCCGGAAAATTGGAACCAGATGCGGCAGCTGGGTCATCAGATGATCGATGACCTCTTCGACTACTGGCAGTCTATCCGCGATCAAAAAATCTGGAAGCCGATTCCAACTGAAGTGAAAGAGTTTTTAGATCAACCTATACCTGAAGTCGGCCAAGATCCTGAAGAGGTCTATCAAGACTTCAAGCAAAACATTTTTCCCTATAATAAAGGCAATGTTCATCCCCGGTTTTTTGCCTGGATTCAAGGGACAGGGACGCCTTTGGGGGTTTTGGCGGATTTGTTGGCTTCAGGGATGAACCCCAACGTGGCGATCGGAGAACATTCGGCCATGTACGTGGATCGACAAGTGGTCAATTGGTGCAAGCAACTGATGAACTTTCCTGCTGAAGCCTCCGGGATTTTGGTCAGTGGGGGATCCATGGCAAATATTACCGCATTGACGGTAGCCCGGAATTCTTTCCGCGATGAAAAAATCCGAAGCAAAGGATTGAAACAAGCCTCTGCCCAACTGGTTCTGTACTGCTCAACGGAAACGCACTCCTGCATCCAAAAAGCCGCTGAAATCATCGGTTTGGGAACCGATTCAGTCAGGAAAATCGGCGTGAATGACCGCTTTGAAATGAAGGTCGAGAAGCTTGAAGCCCAAATTCTTGCTGATCTGAATGCCGGATTCCTTCCCTTTTGCATAGTGGGAACATCAGGTACTGTCAATACCGGAGCGATTGATCCGATGGATGAGCTTTTGGCGCTTTCTAGAAAGTACGGACTGTGGTTTCATGTGGATGGGGCTTATGGGGCTTTGGCCAAATTAGACCCCAAGTATTCTTCTCGGCTGAAAGCCATCGAAGAAGCAGACAGCCTGGCTTTTGACCTCCACAAATGGCTCTATGTCCCCTACGAAGTGGGATGTACACTCATCCGTGATGCCAAAATGCATCGGGAATCCTTTGCGATCACACCCAATTACCTCCTTCAGGAAAGTCGTGGACTTTCTGGTGGCTTAGATTCCATCAACAATTACGGGTTTGAACTTTCCCGGGGATTCAAAGCTCTGAAAATCTGGATGTCGCTCAAAGAGCATGGCAAAGCGAAGTATGCTCATATGATTGCCCAAAATAACCGGCAGG
>CAYONF010000012.1:34361-58606 GCA_964405255.1 uncultured Limnohabitans sp.
ACCCGAATGGAAGATATGGAGCTATTGGTCCGGGAAGTGTTGAGGATTGGAAATGATGTAATTCAGAAATGAGGGAATTAGCGTAAATTCCATTCGCACTATTCCCAGCCCCATGAAGAGAATCAATTTCCTTAGCATAGTTTTAATGATCGCATTTGCCTGCGAGCAAAAACCCGAGACTCCTCAGCAGGAGGAAGATTACCTGATCGCATTCAACACCTTTGAGCCTGATTCTTTGGCCAAGGATAACTGGGAAATCCGGATACTGAATCCCGATTCCGTAGGACCTTCGAAGAATCTCATTCAACATCCGGATGTGGCGTGGACCTACCTGGCGAATGAAGACAAGATTTACTTCATCAGTGACCGGGATACTGCCTACCGCCATTTTTTTCTTTATGAAATGAAAAATGATGGTTCCGGGGTCAAAAAACTCTCAGATCTCAGACTCGAGGACAGTTGGATGGATATTGACCCCAAAACCGGGGAAATGGTAGTTGCGGGCCGACCCGAACCGGCCGTCCGTTATCAGCTTTTTTTGATTAATCTTTCCGATGGATCATTTAAGTCCCTGGCCAATGATACCTCATTCCGGTTTCAGGACCCGGTATTTTCACCGGATGGGAAACAGATAGCTTTTGTAAAAAGCCCGAAGACGAAGGTTGATGGTGTTTTTCCTGAGGTTTTTCTGATGAATCGGGATGGAAGTGGACAAAAGCAGCTGACAAACTTCCCCAGCAATGATCCCGCTGCATCGGGATATGGATACAAGGCAGGAGCCCTGAAATGGCATCCCACAGAAAACTTCATTTCTTATGCAAGCTCCAGGGGAAACGGGACATTCATTTTTGGAGTCAGTCCCGATGGATCCAAGAATTGGCAGATCAGTCAAAGCGGAAAAGACGAGGTCTATCACGATTGGAGCCCGGATGGGAAATGGCTGGCATTTGACCAATACCAAGACACGATTTCCCGACAATACCACATTGTTTTGATGGATTGGCAAAGCAAAGAATCGAGAATTGTGACTGATACTTTGCTAAAAACTCAGCTGGCTCCGGTTTTTGTCAGGAAATAGAAAAATCTACACGCGCTAGGTCGTGTATTGGCTTAATTTTAGCTGAAAGCGACATGAAACTTTTAAAACCAATTATGAAAAATTTAAAACTTCTTGTACTTGTATTTGCCATGGCTTTCTTTGCGACCCTAGAATCACAAGCCCAGGAAATAGGTCTCCGATTCGGAAATGTCAACGGCAATAATGTAGCGCTTGACGGGGTGTTTGCCTTAGGTCAGTTTAGCCGAGTCCATGCTGACGTCAGCTTTGGAAACGACGGAGTGGGGATTGATGCCCTTTGGAATCCGGTTTACGATGACATTGCTTCATCTGATTTCAAATGGTATGCGGGTTTTGGTCCGTCTTTGTTCCTTTCTGAGAATTTTAGATTTGGAGTTGCCGGAGAAATCGGTGCGGAATATCCGTTTTCTGAAATTCCATTGACCATTGGATTGGACTGGAGACCCTATTTTATTTTAGTTGAAGATACCTCGTTCGATGCGGGAGGATTTGGTCTGAATATCCGCTGGAGATTGAAATAAGTACATACCACTGATAACCGGAGCGGGGAAACCCGCTCTATTTATTTGCAATGAACCTGATTTTAGACGGCGTTTTTTTTCTGGAAAAGTTCCCCGGAAAAGGGGGTTGGACTTTTGTGAAATTTCCGGTAACGCTATGGCCATCGGGAAGGGCCTTTGGAATGGTCAAGGTCAGTGGATCTGTGGATAATTTCCAAATAGAGGGGAAGCACCTGATGCCTATGGGTAACGGATTTCTTTTTCTTCCTGTTTCCAAAGAAGTCCGAAAGGCCATTGGCAAAGAATCCGGCGACCAGGTTTTTGTCAAATTGACTGTAGCTGGTGGCTCAATTCCCGAGGGGATTCCTGAAGAATTGATTGCTTGCCTGGAGGATGATCCAGGTAAGCTGGGTCTTTTTCAAGGATTGAGCAGCACTGAGCAAAAGCACTGGGTGGAATACATCTACAGTGCCAATTCCGAAGAGCTCAAGGCAAGCCGGATTATCAAGTTGCTGTCGGAATTGAAATCTGATTCTTAAAATTCTACAATTATCCCAACCGTGGGTAAAATGCTTCCAGCTGGATTTTCGATCAGTTTTAGCTGATAGCGGGTAGGATCGTTGGGATTCACCAGAATATTCCCGGCATCGTCCCTCACAGGAATCAAAATGGGAGCCTGCTCTGCTTGGAAATTGTAGAGGTTTTGGATGTCCACATACCAGTTTAGATTCCAGCGGTTAAAGTAGTATTTCTTGTCAATTCTCAGGTCAAGCTGATGAAATGGATCCAATCGGATGGCGTTGATTTGAGAATAATCCAGGATACCGGAATTTCTCAGATCCCAGTTGCTGATCAGGCTGGACTCTTCCAAATCGTAGGGAGTGTAGGGAGTGCCTCCCAAAAATCTCCAACGGGTTCCGATTTCCCAGTTTTTTGCAAAGCGCTTTCCTGCTGTAAGACTGACAATAAACTTATTGTCCCAAGAAGAGGGCACAAATCCATCGGTGTTGGGATTGGTAAATTCACTTCGGACCAAGGTAACCGCAGCAATGCCGTAAAAATTATTGAAAAGCCGCTGCTGCGCCAGCAGTTCTAAACCGTATGCTCTTCCTTCTGAATTGGACTCGACAGGTTCATTGCCGATCACTCCGAAATCCGCTCCCAGATTGGCCAGAGAAATTCCGTTTCGGATGGAAGAGGGATAGTTACTGTATTTTTTGTAAAAAACTTCGGCTGTAAATCGGCGGTTTTTCTCCGGCACCAAAAGCTCGATTCCCCCGATGATCTGAGAATTTCGGATGAATCGGACATCATTTTCCTGATTGACCAGTTCGCCTTCGTTGTTCCGATACCCTAGGACGGAATAGGATGGTTTTTGGTAATAAATACCCGCATTGGCAGTTGCGAATAAGTTGGGTCTCAGCTGATAGGAAGCAGAGATTCTCGGACTGAATTGGTTGAAAGGATTGGATGCAGTCTCCGCAAAGTCTGCCCCATCTATCCGAACTCCTCCAGTGAGCAGCAATCGGTCACCATAGAGGTTTTTACTCCCTGATACAAAAGCCCCATATTGGTTGAAAAAGGAAGTGGATTCGACATCGATGACGCCTCCCGTACTTGCCAGCGTGGATCTGTCAAAATTGCTGATGAAGTATCGGGAATATTGGTAATTCACTCCGTATTTGAGGGTATAGCCGTTTCCAAAAATGCTGTTTTCAGCTCGGAACTTGTTTTCGGATTCCTGAGAAGAATAATCGAAGAGCAAATTGTCCTCAGAGCTATCGTCGTTTCCGGAATATTTGATGGATTGATTGTTGAGCATGTTTCTGCTAAGGACAAAGGTCCAAAAACCATTTTCGCGAAAACGCTTCAACTTCACCCCGGTGGCGTAATTCCACTGCGTCTGAACAGGAAGCACATCCAGAAGGTACAGTCTGTTTTCCCGTTCTTCTTCAGTTTCATCTTCAGGAATATCCTGATTCAGCTCAAAATCGTCTATTGCTCCCAATCCAATGAAGGTCAGTTCGGTCTTCTCGTTGATTTTGGTGGTGGTTTTCAGCTGAAAGTCGTTGAAAGTAGGCAGAAAGGGAAGACCCAAAAGCCGGAAGAGTCCCTGCAAATAAGATCTGCGCGCAGAAAGAGAATAAGTGGTTTTTTCCGAAAGTGGCCCATCATTGGAAAGGGTCAGCTCGGATGCACCTACTGTTAGCTGTGTAAACATTTTATCGCGGCGACCTTCCTTGAGTTGAATGTCAAAAAAGGAACTCAAAGCATCCATCCGATTTGCCGGAAATCCACCTGCGATCAAATCCACGTTTTTAATCAGATTGACATTCAGAATCCCAACCGGTCCTCCGGAAGAACCTTGAGTTGAAAAATGGTTGATCACCGGAACCTCAATCTCATCCACAAAGAATTTATTCTCGTTTGGTGCCCCACCTCGGATCAAAATATCATTTCGGAAAGATGGAGTGCTGGCTACTCCGGGAAGGGCCTGGATTACTCTGGAAATATCTCGGTTTCCTCCGGGATAGCGCTCTATTTCATTGGTATTGAGTTTTCGTACAGAAAGTGGAGTCTCCTCCGATCGGGTAAATTCACTGCTCACCACCACTTCCGAAAGTTCGGAAGCATCTTCAGTTAGTGAGAAGTCCAATTGAACAGGTCGGGCTAAAGTGACCTGAACTTCATAGGCGGTAGAAGTCTTATACCCTACAAAACTTGCGCGGACATTGTATAGTCCCGGAGGAATATTGGTGATTTCGTAGGATCCGTTTTCGTCGGTAATCGCACCCAACTCAGTATTTAACACCAAAACATTGGCAAATGCCACCGGTTCATTGTTAACTGGGTTGAGGACCTTGCCGCGGATGATTCCTTGGGAGAACGCTTGAAAAGTGGTCAGGAAAACAGCCAAAATGGCTAATTTGATTTTCATGGGTAAAGTTGGTTTAGGTCTAGAATCAAAATCCGGCCACAAAGTTTCGGAAATGACAAAAATTTGACAAAAATCAACGTATTCAGGCGGTTTGTTGCTCTTTTACTCTCCAAAGTCTCCACCAGGGTGTGCCTGGTGAATCGTGGTGTTCGTAATGGTATCCAAAAAAATAGCAACTGATAAATGCCCAGAAGTGATTTTTTGATTGTGAGTGAGAATGGTGTTTGTTTTCGCTTTCTCCCATGTGGGGAAGGTAAGTGCCGAAGAAAAAGAGCTGAAGCGTGGACAGCACTGCCGGGAGCATCCAAAACAGAATCAGATTTTCGGTAGGAAGGTAGAGTTTTAGAACATTGAATGTAATGGCCATCAACAGAATCTGCCAGATGTTTACATATTGACGGATAAAACTCAGATACCAAATCAGAAACTTTCCTGAAGGATGATAGTCAGGATCTTGATCCGTGGCCACGTAGCGATGATGATCGTGGTGTTTCGGAAAAAGCTTCCAGTAGAAATTATAGGAAAATAGGATTGCCGCAATCCAACCGGTAAGGTGATTCAGCTTTTTGTGGGAAGAGACGACTCCATGCATCGCATCGTGAGCCGTGATAAAAAGTCCGGTATACAGATGCATTTGGACGAGGATTCCTAGGTAAGTAAGCGGATTGGTCCAACTCAACTCGAATGTCAGCAAAAAAATAAGTGAAGTTGCCCAGAGAATTATAACGATCCAACCGATCACCAAACCCTTTGGGTCAATGGTACGGGAATTAATGAAATTAGCCGGATTCATGGCTGATTGGGTTTGGTCAGAAAGATAGGATTCTGTCCTTTACTTGCTCCATCAGCCACATGGGAGTGGAAGTAGCGCCGCAGATTCCTATGGATTCATTTTGCTCAAACCACGATTCGTCGATTTGATCTGGATTTGAAACAAAGAAGGTGTTCGGATTTCGTTCTTTGCAGACATTGTACAGGACTTTTCCGTTGGAGGACTTGGTCCCGCTGACAAATACGATTTTGTCAAATTTTTCCGCAAAATCTCTCAATTCTTTATCCCGATTTGATACTTGTCGGCATATCGTGTCATTGGTATTGACTGAAATGCCATTTTCGGTTAAGATTTGATTGATCTCATAGAACTTATCGGTGCTTTTTGTGGTCTGACTGTAGAGTGTGAGGTTTTTGGGCAGGCTAGGAATATCCAATTCGGAGATATCCTGAAATACTACCGCCTTATTATTGGTTTGTCCGAGCAAGCCAATCACTTCAGCATGACCATGCTTGCCATAGATGTAGATGGTCTCATCCTTGTCAAAAGAATTTTTGATCCGATTTTGAAGCTTCAAAACCACAGGACAGCTGGCATCGATCAGGGTAAGGTTGTTTTTGATTGCCAGTTCGTATGTGGAGGGAGGTTCGCCGTGGGCACGAATGAGGACTTTTTCATCACGAAGCCCATGCAAATCTCCATGATCTATGATTTTCAGTCCTTTTCGGGTAAGCCGGTTGACCTCTTCGTCGTTGTGGACGATGTCTCCGAGGCAGTAGAGATAACCCTGTTCGTCCAGGATTTCTTCTGCCATTTCGATGGCATAGACTACACCAAAGCAGAAGCCAGAGTGATCATCGATTTGTACCTGGAGATTTTTCATAGCCTATTAACTTCGGACAGTTGCAATTGTTTTTTGGCTTCGGATCTTTTCGAAGATACTGATATTCATGAGAAATAGAGTCATGGAGTAAATGGTGTCCTCAATTGGAACTGTCCAGATTCTAATCCCTAGATTTTCTGAATTATTATAGATGACTACGGGCTCTTCGGTCAAGCCTCCTGTCAGAATTCCGTTGCAAAGCATCAGCGGAATCAGATGAACCAGATATGCGAATAAAAACCGGCCTAAGTATCGGTCATTGAAGAGCAGAAAATGTATGAGCAGAGTGGCTGCTCCGACAAACATGCTGACAGAGGTATACCACTTGTCCATATGGAGCATTCCCATTCCAAGCAGGAATGGTACCATGATGTAGACAAAGGGTTTACCCAGAGGCAGAAAATAATCTTTTGGAAAATAATAAATCAAAACCTCATAAATAAAAACGCATGAAAATGGTACCACTAAAAAGAACAACCATTCCTCTAGAGGAAGGCCTAAATAGAAAATTTCCAGCACATAGCGTGGATTAAATTCCCATACACCTAGCTGTGTAAACCAATAGTCCCATGCTATGAAGAAAACCGCAGAAAGGAATATCGCCGGGAAAAGTGCGTACCATTTTGTGGTATAGTTGATTCGATGCTCAAAAGACTGAGCCAATGGATAGGAGAGGGCTAATAGGAGTATACCGAGATAGATATATTTTTCCATTACCCCAGACCAAGTTTGGATTCAAAGTAGGTTCCGATCAAGAGGGAAATCTTTTGAGAATTTGGAATCCTGATTCGTTTCTGGGTGATCGTTTCTGCAGAAAGACCTCTGATTTTGTCAAAAAGCTTTTGGTAATACAAATATGCCACCCGAACGCCCAATCTTGCTCCGGAAGGCAGGCCTTCGATTCCGATCAGTGAATCGTTAAAGTCCCTTTGAATGTCCTCCTCGATTAGGCGTTTGACTGATTTGTCAAATTGGGTATAATCAACCCCCGGGAAATATACTCGTCCACGTTCCTCAAAATCACTTTTTATATCCCTAAGGAAGTTGACCTTTTGAAAGGCGGCCCCCAGTTTGCATGCAGGTTCTTTAAGTCGATCATACATTTCATCATTTCCTTCGCAGAAAACTTTCAGACACATTAGGCCTACTACTTCCGCAGATCCATAGATGTATTCATGGTATTTGGAGTCGTTGTAGGTTTTAAAATCCAGGTCCATTTCCATGCTGTATAAGAAAGCCTCAATCAGATCCAGGTCGATTTTGTATTTGTTGACCATCAGCTGAAAGGCGTGCAGCACTGGGTTCAGCGATATCCCTGCTTCGATTGCCTCGTAAGTGTCTTTTTTAAACCGAGCCAACAGGGCTTGTTTGTCCTGATTGTGAAAGGTATCGACGATTTCATCAGCATACCGCACAAAACCATAGATCGCATAGATGGGTAAATGGAACTTTTTATCCAAAGTTTTTATCCCCAACGTAAAACTGGTACTGTAGCGCTGAGTAATCAGTCGGCTACACTCCAGTGTAGTTTGGTCATAAAGCGCGATTGCATCCATTGCTTTAATATACCTTTTTGTCTACAAATTGTTTTCTTTCATCACTTCCTTTGCGACAACTCCGCCGGAAATCAATGAGGGAGGGACTCCCGGTCCTGGTACTGTCAATTGACCGGTAAAGTAAAGGTTCTTTACTTTTTTACTTTTCAGGGAAGGTTTCAATATCGCCGTTTGAAGCAGGGTATTTGCCAAACCATAGGCATTTCCCTTGTAGGCATGGTAATCTGCCTTGAAATCGGAATGCGCATAGGAGCGTTTATATACCACATGTGAACGGATTTCCTGACCGGTGATTTTTTCCAGTCGGTCCATGATGATCCCGTAATATTTTTCTCTCATTGCCTCCGAATCTTCCAGGTCAGGAGCCAGAGGTACCAGCAAAAACAGATTTTCCATTCCTTCGGGAGCTACTGTAGGATCAGTAATCGATGGCACAGATGCATAGAAAAGGGGTTTTTCCGGCCATCTTGGATTTTTATAGATCGCATCGGCATGAGGACCCAGTGGCTCGTCGAAAAACAGGTTGTGGTGACGGAGATTTTTCAGTCGTTTGTTTACCCCAAGATAAAAGAGCAAACTGGAAGGGGCCATGACTCGCTTGTCCCAATATTCCTCCGAGTAATTACTGAATTTGGGATTGAGCAGATGTTTGTCCACATGGTGGTAATCAGCTCCGGCTATTACAATATCCGCTTCAATTTTTTCTCCTGATTTAAGTCGAACCCGTTTTGCCAGTCCATTTTCCACTTCAATTTCCTCTACCTCGGAGGAATAGCGGATTTTTACTCCTTTTTCTTCTGCGAGTGACACCATCCCTTTGATGATTTCATGCATGCCTTTTTTTGGATACCATGTACCTAATGCAATGTCTGCATAGTTCATCAGGCTATAAAGTGCAGGGATGTTTTCTGCTGTTTCACCTAAGAACAACACGGGAAACTCCATCAATCGAATGATTTTGTCGTGGGAAAAGTATTTCCGCACATGCTTGGCCATGGACTGGAAGATATCCATCCGGATCATATCGATCAGTAACCCGGGAGAGGTAAATTCAAAAATTGATCTACTCGGCCTGGTGACCAGATCGTGGATGCCCACTTCGTACTTGTATTTGGCCTGAGCTAGAAATTTATCCAGCTGGATACCTGCACCTGGCTCAATCCGGTCAAGCATGGATTTGAATTCCCCTAAGTCTGCTGGAATGTCTAAAATATCGTGTTCTCCATAGATTACCGCATAGGAGGGGTCTAATCGGAGTAAGTCGTAATAGTCAGCCGGTTTTTTGCCAAAATTTGCAAAATAGTCCTCGAAAACATCAGGCATCCAATACCAACTTGGACCCATATCAAAAACAAACCCCTGGTGTTCGAACTTTCTAGCTCTTCCACCTGGGGAATCGTTTTTCTCAACTAGGGTGATTGAACAACGGGACTTATCCGCGAGATGGGTAGCTGCAGAGAGACCGGCAAAACCAGACCCTATCACCACCACATGTTTTTCAGACATAGATTCAGTTTTTATGCTTGTATACCATCAAGTCTTCCTTGAGTAGCTTGCGAGCAATATGAATTCTATTTTTTACAGTTCCAATCGGGATTTGAAGCTTGTCTGCAATTTCATGATACTTGAAACCGCGAAAGTGCATCATAAATGGAGTTTTATACACATCTTCCAACTTTTCGATGGCTTGCTGAATGTCATCCATTGCGAAGCTTCCGAAAACGCCATTTTCGATCAAAGCGTCGCTGGAGTTGATGTAATGTAAATTATCTGTAGTATCCACAAAGGTCCCTCTTCTCACCATCCGCTGATAGTTGGTGATAAAAGTATTTTTCATGATGGTATATAACCATGCTTTCAAGTTGGTTCCTTCCGTGAATTTTTCACGATTTGTGAAAGCTTTGACCATGGTGTCCTGTAGCAAATCATTGGCATCATCCACATCTCTGGTGAGTTTCATGGCGAAGGGCTTCAACGAACTGGAGAGTTTGTTCAGGGAGTAGCTAAATTCTAGAGTTGTCATGGTCGCGTTGTTTTGTTTAACCAAATCTAATAATGATTAAACAAACCGCAAGCTTTTTGTGGAATTATTTTTTAAAAATATTAAACAAAAAATGATGGGAGGTGAAAAAAGGCACTCAATCGTTGTATATACATGAAAAACGGCTCTTTTTCAGAAGGTGATGTGAGTTAAGTTGGAATAATTTTGGGAATTTACTTTTCTTGACCGACGATGGAGAGTTCTTCCAGCATACCTTTGATGTCTCGTATGTAATTCATTTGCTGGACGTTTGGTGGCAATACCAAATCCTGTCCGATCACTTGATACCCTGTCACCAATATTTGGGAACTTGGAAATCGGGTCGAGAGTCCCTCTATGTAGTGTTGGGTATATTCTGCGGAAGGGGAGGTTGTGATCACAGTGAGCAGAAAATCAGGTCTGTGTAATTTGTAAACCGATAGCAGGTCCTCATTAGGCGTACTTTGACCCAGGTAAATGACCTTGTGACCCTTGCTTTTGATCAGGTAGCTCGCAAATAACAAGGAAATCTCATGAAGCTCTCCTTCCGGAAGGAAGAGTAAAAACGTTTTACCTTCTCCGAAATTTTTCTGACTGTCAATGGCAACGATCAGTTTTTGTCGTACCAGATTCGAAATGAAATGTTCCTGAGCAGGATTGATGGCCCCAGTTTGCCAGAGCACTCCTATTTTGGACATGAAAGGATAGATGATGTTGAGCATCGTCTGTTCAAACCCCAGTTTGGAAATGTTTCCGGAAAGGACTTTTTCAAATCGCTCTTCGTCCATTTCGATCATTGAGATTGTGAGGGCATGGATTTGGTCATCATGCGTCAGGGATCGCTCAGTCAGCCTCACTACTTCCGTTCGAATATCCTCTTCTGCCATAGAGGCGATTTTACTGATTTTAAAGCCGTTGTCATTGAGCATGGCCACATTGAGAATCAGCTTGAGATCATCGTCATCGTAAAAACGAATGTTTGTTTCGGTTCGTTTGGGACTGAGTAGATTGTAACGTTGCTCCCAAATACGAAGCGTGTGGGCTTTGATGCCGGAAAGCTGTTCAAGATCTTTGATCGAATACTTGCTCACTTTTCTTCTTTTTTAAAGAATTCTTTGGGTACTATGAACAAACCAAAAGAGACAGCATCCTCTTTTTGGTTAGTCCGATGATGAGCCTGATGCGCTTTGAAGATGCCCATCAGGAATGAATTTTTAGGACGGTCAAACCATTTTAATCTACGGTGCACCAAAACGTCATGCAGAACAAAATACAGCACACCATATAGACTGATTCCTACGCCTATCCAAAATCGGTAGTCTAAACTCTCTACCCCCAGGAAAATCAATACCAATGCAACACTTCCAAACAGAAGTGAAAAGAGGTCATTCAACTCAAAGAATGACTTGGAAGGTTGGTGATGGGTCTTGTGAATCATCCAAAGCGGACCATGCATCAGGTATTTGTGAATAAACCACCCTGACAATTCCATCAGACCAAAACCAAGAATTATAAAACCTACTGCCGAGATCATTATGTGAACAACCAGAATTCAGACATTTTGTTAATTTCTAAGCTCAAATATTTTAAATATGCTTAGAAACCCAAAAAATTCAACCAATCCCTAGAGTCTCAGGGAAAAGTTCAAAATAGTGAAGAATAAAATCATCACCAATAAAAGGAAAGCCGCCACAGGATTGGACTTTTCAAAATTGGCTTTTCTATAAATCAGGTGAATTAAAAAAGAGACTCCAAACCAACCCGCATAATTGCTAACTGGGATTTCGTCCCATTTCCAAGCCCACATATCCAATGCTACTGCTACTGGTTCTATGATATAATCTATAGCGGTCATGGACAAAGCACCCAAAATGGCAGCATAGATATCATTGGGTACCGTGCGGAACAACACCCCTGTCGAATAGGCAAGAATAAACCAGTTTACTCCTATTATAATCGGAACATCCCAGAGCTTTGGTCCCAAAGTCGGGCCATATACATAATCCCCATACAGATAGCCGGTGTGAATGCCGATCAGTTCAGAACCAAAACCTATCCAGAAAGCTGCCGCAGCATACACCGGAAAGGCATCATTCCATCCTCTGTGGAAAAACAAGATAAGGAAAAGGGAAAACAACAGCTGTGCAGGGGTCAAGTCCAAAAACAAATCCTGGAATTCCGGTAAACTCAACCCTACAATTCCGACCAAATGCAGCGCAACTATCACAATCTTGGCGATCAACAATCTGGAAATCCGGGATTCCCCGCGGGAAGGGACGTATTTGTGCATAATTTATGGAATGGGCGAGGTTTCGTTTCGGGATTCCTAACTTTGTGGGCCGTTTATTGTTAGCGACAAAAGTAAATAAAACCCAAATCACTGGTTATGATCCTCTACAATATCACGATAAATGTCACTCCGGACATTGAGCAGGACTTTATTTCCTGGATGAAAAACATCCACATTCCGGAAGTGCTCCAGACCGGAATCTTCCATGATCACAAGTTTTTCCGGTTACTCCATGATTCAGAAGATGGATCTACCAATTATTGCATCCAATATTTCACAGATAGCCTGGAGCAGATGATGGAGTACGAGAAAAAGCATGCGGCTTTGCTTCGAGCAAAAACTCAGGAAAGGTATAAAGACAAAGCGATTGCATTCCGAACCTTACTTGAGACCATTTGATGCCATGCCCAATTACTTAAAACTGCTGATCAGCATCGCTTTGCCCCAAATCGCAGGAGGATTAGGTGCTTTTTTTACGTTCACCTCAGTTCAAAGCTGGTATCTGACCATCAATCGTCCAACCTGGAATCCTCCCAATTGGTTGTTTGGCCCGGTTTGGACTGCGCTGTATGTCCTGATGGGAATTGCCTGCTTCTTGATCTGGAAAAGTGAAAGCCCATATAAAAAGCAACTGTTAACCCTATATGCAGTCCAGTTGGGTTTAAATGCACTCTGGTCTCCGGCCTTTTTTGGAATGCAATCTCCCATTCTTGGCTTAGTGGTGATTGTTCCCCTTTGGATTTCCATTTTGGCATGCATTGTCCAATTCCGTAAAGCCAGTTCTGTTGCCTCGGGCCTGATGGTTCCTTACCTGATGTGGGTATCTTTTGCCACGGTTTTGAATGCCTCCATTTTCTGGTTGAACTAAAAGGAAAAAGCCAGCTCAAAATCGTTGAGCTGGCTTGATTTTTAAAATCGGACTTGATTATTCCTTCACACTGGTCGTCACAGTTGGAGCCGGTTTGGTCCAAGGGGTGACATCAAGTTTCCTCGGAGTTGGCAGGATTTCATCCAGCGTATTTCCATCGTACACTCGGCCATTTTTCACCACATGCGTGATGGTCTTGGTGTTTCGGATGTTTTCCAGCGGATTTTTGTCCATAATCACCAAATCGGCCAGTTTGCCGGATTCGATGCTTCCGAGTTCTTTATCCAATCCCAAGGCTTCGGCACCAAGGATAGTGGCCACTTTCAGCGCATCGATACTGCTCATTCCTCCGCTGGCCACTGACCAAAGTTCCCAATGGTAGCCCAATCCCTGAAGCTGTCCATGGGAACCCACTCCGGCAAGACCGCCCTGAGTCACCACTGAATTAACGCCCTGGGCATGTTTTTGGAATACATGATCTTCTGGCGCAAACCAGCCTCCCAAGCCTCCTGTTCTTCTTCGAGCTTTGGAGTTCATTTCATCGTAAGGAGTGAATCGATTGAGTTTTGGGTCATGTAATGGGCTCTCGGTGGTATAGAAATAGTTTTCTGCCCAAGGACCCCCATAAGCCACCAGCAAGGTTGGGGTATAAGCCATTTTGCTTTCAGCAATGGTTTTGGTCACATCTCCATAGAGCGGATGGATCGGAATCGCATGCTCATGGCCAGGGTATCCATCGAAGAGTTGGGTCATATTCAGTTTGAAATCCAACCCACCTTCGGTCGTAGGCATTAGTTGCTGCTCTTTAGCCGCCATGATGACCCACTGACGATGCTGACGGTTTCCCACCAGATACATCTTGATGTATTGGGTGTTGTAGTATTTGCTATACTGCTTCAGGACGCTTTTTGCCTGGTCAAATGACTTCAGGTTGTACATCCAATAGCCAACACCTGGCCCGGTCGAGTAAACTCTCGGTCCCGGTACCATTCCTGCCTCCACCATATCTCCGTAGGTAAGGACATCGGTAGTGGCGGTTTGCGGATCACGGGTGGTGGTGACACCGTAGGCCAGGTTTGCAGCATAGATCCAGACGGAATTCTTGTGTAAGCCCCAGGTAGGCCACATATGGGCATGGGTATCGATGAAGCCTGGGGTGATCGTTTTGCCCGTGGCATCGATGACCTGTGCTCCGCCGGCGTCCAAGGTTCCTGTTTTTCCGACTGCTTTGATCCGGTTATTTTCAATCAGGACGTCCCCGTTTTCGATCACTTCCGAACCTTTCATGGTGATGATTCGGGCATTTTTCAAAAGAATACTTCCCTTGGGAGTGTCTTTTGAGAAGTAAACTTTGACCTGATGCTCAGAAGGTTTATACGTTTCTTTTTCTTTCAACTGAGCACGGTAGATGCTGTCTGCTTTGGCTTTTTCCTTATCGGTTTTGAATAGTTCTTCGATTCGTTTTTTCTCAGCTTTGGCTAACGAATCCGCCAATTTAACGGCATCCGCTCCTTGGGCTTTCAGACTGGCAACACTGTCAGCATCTGCCAGGGATTTGGCTTTCTTGGCAGACTTTACAGAGTCTTCCACAAATTGCGCCCGGTCGATGTCATAGACCCAATGGCCGTTGCCCAGTGACCAGTGCACTTTTTTGCCATTGGCCTCCCAAGCCGGCCATTCCCCTCCGATTTCAGTCAGCTGGCGAGCAGGGAAATTACTTGCGGTTGGTTCTGCCACATTGATAGTCGCTACCTTTCCAGCTGTTGGGATGGTGACCACATAGACGTTGTTGTTGACCTGCGCCAAAGCTTTGTTGCCTACTGGAGCCATCAAAATGGTACTTGCACTGGCTGGCATCATCTGAGGTTCGCGGGAATTGGATCCTTCGGGAAGCATGCAATAGTTAACCGCGTCGGCATTGGAGATCGGCCTTCCCATCACGTAACGAACCGTGGAGGCTTCCTCCAGGCTGGCATGCTCATGACCTGCATGTGGATCAGCAGCCGATCCAAATGGGGTAATTCCCGTGATTCGGGCATAGACTTTTTCATCTGTGCCATCCCATTTTACACTGAGCAAAGATCCGCCCGGTCCGTTTAAGTAAATTCTGGAGGTGTCTTGGGTGAAATGCGGGTTCCCGTAGTTTCCGGCATCCATGATTTTGCGGAATGCTCCACCTGTAGCTGGAATCCAAACCAATTCTGCCTCGGCTCCACTCACTCCGGGTCCTTCCGCTTCCTGAAGGAGTCGGTTGGCACCTTTATACACCACGATTTTATTATTGGGGCCCCAGACTGGTCCGACGTAGAAAGCTGATTCTGAGGTCAACTTGATCACCCCTCCTCTTCCTGCAAAAGAGGCTTTGTAGAGATTTCCACCCTGCTTTTCGTCCCAGGTGGTGAATACCAATTGAGTTCCGTCAGGACTCCAGGAAGGCATGGCCTCGGTAAATTCATTTGTAGTCACTCGCTTTGGCGTACCATCAGGGTAATCCATCACATATAATCTATTCAGTGCTGTGAAGGCAAGTTTTTTCCCGTCCGGAGAAGGTACTGCATCACGGATCTGCGTGGCCAGCTTTGCGGTGGTGTCTTTGATTTCATAGTTGAAATAAAGCCGGGGCCCCATGGCGATTTTCACGTCGACCTCGAATGGGATTTCCTGGGCAGGCGCTCCGTCCACAGAAAGTTTCCAGATTTTACCTCCATAGGAAGCGATTACAAACTTGCTGTCAGGAGTAAATGCCATTGCCGGAAGAACTCCCTGAGGAGCGATCGATTCCTGCTCGTCCCGCTGTACAGGATAGGCCAGCCATTTTTCATCTCCGGTTTTAAGGTTTCGAAGAACCAAGCCGGTTTTGTCTTCCCATCTCGATCCGTAGACCATCCAATTTCCGTCTTTACTGAGTGTGGGAGTAAAAGCAGATCCATATCGGGAAGTAATGCTGGTAATTTGGCCTTTTTCAAAATCGTAGGTTCCGATCTGGTACTGTGGCAAAAGCGCATTGTAATTCCAAGAGCCATTTCGGTGAGAAAAATAAACCTTCTTTCCATCCGGGCTGACAAATGGGTCGATGGTTTTCATCGAAGCCGGATTCTCGTTCAGCTGGATTCCTCCTCCTCCGTCTTTGTGGTACATCCAAAGTTTGGAAATCCTTCTTCCCTTTGAGACGATGATGTATTCGCCATCAGGAGTCCATGCAGCACCGGGTACATCACCGTTTTTGTCCTTGGTGATCTGAACGGTGTCTTTTTTTACCCGATCGATATACCACAAGTTGTCGCTGCCGGCGCGGTCTGAGGTGAACAGGATTTTATTCCCATCCGGGGAAAAACGTGGGTGAGTCTCATAGGCCATCCCTGAGGTAAAAGGAGTGGCTTTTCCTCCTTCGATGGGAAGAGTATAAATGTCTCCAAGCAAATCGAAGGCAAGGGTTTTTCCGTCAGGGCTGACGTCAAGACTCATCCAAGTTCCTTCCTGGGTGGTGAATTTGACCTCTCGCTCTGGCTTGAGAGGTAGGTCTTTGAATTTTGGGTAGTCCAGGCTGTCTTTCTTCACACTGTCAGCCGAAGCCGAGGTTGCCTTTTCCATCGGGAAAAATTCCCTTCCGGATTTCGGAACCAAAGCCGCGACACTGACTGATGCTCCTAGAGCCAGCAGCAATGCAGGTTGGGTAAGTTTTCTCATTTCTGTTGAGTTTTGGGCAATTAATCTACTGGGAAACTTTGGTTTTTTGAAAGATCAGGCCCTCAGAGGCCCGAAATAGATCGTTTTCGGACAATTCTCAATTCTAAACTCTGGGAATTCTGAAAAATGAGGGTTAAAAAATTTAATCTGCTGGAGTTTTTAGCTCCTCTTCCACCATCAAAATAAGACTGTCAATCGGAGGCAGGAGGCTTTCCAGCCGGGTTTTGGTAGTGTAGGTATTGTTTTTATGAAGCTGGATCAGGTGCAAAAATTCCTCCCGGTAAATGACTTTGGGATCAATCATTCTTCCCCGGATGGTTTTTTCTCCGTTTTCCAAGGGGACGATCACCCGGGTGGTCAACTGCTCCACCAAATCACTTTCAATTGGATCAGAATTACTTAGATTTTCGAATATCTTTTCAGCCCGGGGGATTAAGAACTCATAGATATCGGCCATGTTGGCCCGGATGGAGTCATTCGAAATTTTATCAATTCCGCCGGACTTGATCGATCCGTAAGCCCCTGCATTGTATTGAAACAAAATGTCAAAGCGCAAATCTGCGAAGTACTTATTCAGGGTATCGAGATTTTCTTCTTTGTTTTCGATCATCGCAAGGAGACGATTTGCGGCTCTTTGTTTTTGGTTAAGTCTCGGGATTTGTGATGAAAAATAGGCTCGGTCTTTTTGCAGGGTGGTTTTCAGTTCCATGAGCATTTTGAGCTCATACTCTCGGGTTTTTCGAAGCTCATTCCAGGTATTGATCTGCAGTGCAATCAAGATTCCGATCACTACCAAAAAAATCTCCCCGATTGCATAGGCTAGGTATTGAGTAATTCTGTGTTGGTTCACTAGTTTTTGCCGGATTTTTCGAAAGAGAGAAACCATATTTCCAATCCAATACCTAGCTCAATACTTCAAAAACTGTAACTGGATTTGCTTTATTTTTCAGCTTCATTTCGCCGAAAGGGTTGACCTTGAATCGGTCTTTGATTTGTTCGGCGCATCGGTCTAAAATCAGAATTTGGCTGGGGTTTGCGGCATTTTGAAGTCGGGAAGCCACATTGACTGTGTCTCCGATTACGGTGTAATCCAGGCGTTTTAGGGATTTTGATCCGATATTTCCGGATACCATTTCTCCTGAATTGATGCCAATCGAAACTTGAGGTTTAAAATGTGTCAGAGCTGAATATTCAGGGATAGCCTCGATTTTATCCCGAATCTCAATGCAGGCTCGGATCGCCCTGGCTAGGTGATCTTCTCCCTGAAACACTGCCATTACTGCATCTCCGATGAATTTATCCACACTGCCTTTTTCCTCGATAATCTCTCTGACCATCAGGTCAAAGTATTCATTGAGGAGTCCTACCACGGTGTTGGGATTCTCGGTTTCTGAAATTTTGGTAAAACCCACCAAGTCAATAAATGCGGAGGTGGCATCGATGGTCACATTTTCCATAAGGGCGGACTCGATTTCCTTTCCCCCCATGAAATTGAGCACCGTCTCATCGACGTACATTTTCAGGATATTATTTTCCCGCATAGCCTGCAGGGTGTTTTTTACCTGATTGATGTATCCCAGCGTTTTTTCGATCGTGATTTCCAAATCCTGAAAATCCACCGGCTTGGTCACAAAGTCAAAGGCTCCCAGATTCATGGCCTTTCGGATATTTTCCATGTCCCCATATGCAGAGATGATGATGGTTTTTACCAGGGGATTTTTCTCCTTGGTGTTGGCCAAAAGGGTGAGCCCATCCATCACAGGCATATTGATATCACTCAGGATCATATCCATATCGGGATGCTCTTTGAGTGTATCCAAGGCTACTTGCCCATTGAGTGCAAAAAACAGTTCGTATTCTCCAGCTCGGATTTTCTGACGATACTTTTGCCTAAAAAGCATCTCCAGATCCTCCTCATCATCTACTACCAGTATTTTTGCCATTTTATTTTTTGGTTAGCAATTCTGCTATTTCATTTTTGAGAGATTCGAAATCAACCGGTTTGGTAAAAAATCCCTTTGCTCCCGATTGGATGGCTTTATTGTAATTCTCCCGATCCCCATAGGCCGAGATCATACTCACCTGAATGTGTGGGAATTTGGTTTTGATGTTTTCCAAAAGTTCCAACCCACTCATACCGGGCATGTTGATATCCGAAAAAACATACACCACATCCGGAGAACCAAAATTTTCCAGCATTTCCAGCGCCTGTTCGCCTGAAAAAGCAAATTCCACTTCCAAGAGTTTGCTTTTGATTTCTCTCCGGAATTTTTGAAGGAACATGATCTCTACATCCTGTTCATCATCTACAATTAAAATTTTCATTTGAAAAAAGTTATGGTGTTGATTTGGGTAATAAAATTTTGAATCGGGTAAAAACGCCTACCTCGGATCCTAATGCAGATTCACGTTCATGGGATTTTATCATATCATGGGTGATATTTAATCCTAATCCGGTTCATTCTATTCCTTTTTTGGTGGAGAAAAAGGCCATTTGGAGTATGTCTCGAATTTCTTCAGGGACTACTGATCCATTGTCCTTCACCTCCAGGCAAATCCTTTCTCCAAGATCGCTTATCCGGGACTCTAATTTAGCTTTATATTCGGATCCCACACCACTTATTTTGTCGTGTACGGCGTCAAATGCGTTTTTTGTCAAATTTTTCACCCAATGACTAAAGTCCTCAGTATTAAGCTTTACTAACAGACAGCCTAGCTCTAAGATAAACTTTTTTTCTTCATGGATAGGGTAGGTTTCGGCACAGATACGATGAGCGATATTTAATGTAGAGGCTGACCCTAAGAGGCGGATGATCCTCCTGATCTTTGGAATTAATTAGATTTTGGAAGACAACTTCCTTTTATGTCCCTTTCAGTTCAAAATCCCGGGGTGACCGTTCCTTTTGATGGCAAAGTGAACGATTTTTTTGCGATCTGACAGCACCCCAGACTTGCTATCTGGCTGGAAGAAAACAATTCTACACCCCAGTATTGGGATGAAAACCCTGTGAGTTTTTCTTAATGATCTGATTCAGACACAAAAAGTGGGGAAATTTGATTTTTGATGCTTCAACGAATCCAGATTTGATCCCAAATGAGAAAATTAACTCAGTTTCAAAAAATGCCCGAAAAAACTGGATTTCACAGGCGATGGTTACATCAGGATGAGTTGACCAAAAGGAAATTTTAAAACCCGAAATAGGCGAATTCTATTTTTTTACTCCCCGTTTTGTAAAGCAGCGATTTCTTTTTTCAGCGACTCAAAATCCACCGGTTTGGTGAAAAATCCCTTTGCGCCAGAGTTCATAGCCTTGTTGTAGTTATCGCTGTCTCCATAGGCCGAGATCATGCTGACTTGGATTTGGGGAAAGCGGGATTTGATGATTTCCAGCATTTCCAATCCACTCATGCCGGGCATATTGATGTCCGAGAAGACATAGACCACCTGAGGGGGATTTTCACTTCCCAAAATATCCAAAGCTTCTTGGCCCGAAAAGGCAAACACCAGATCCAGTTGCCCGCTTTTTATTTCTTTTCTGAGTTTTTGACGGAAAAGATCTTCCACATCCCGCTCATCATCCACAATCAAGATTTTCATAGGTAAAAATTTAAGGGTTAGTCTTTGGTAATTCGATACTGAAACGGGTAAATTCTCCAACTTTGGATGTGATTTCCAGGGATCCTTCGTGGGATTTGATGATATCGTGCGTGATGCTCAATCCCAGACCGGTTCCTTCTGTCCCCTTTTTGGTTGTGAAAAAAGGCATCAGCAGTTTATCTCTGATTTCATCCGGCACACCGGGACCGTTGTCCTCAACTTCAATCAGTACACGATCTCCCAAGTCCTTGGTTCGGATCTCCACTTTGGCTTTGTATGCATTTCCGGCTTTTGCAATTTTTTCACGCATGGCATCAAATGCATTTTTGACCAAATTCAAAATGACCCGGCTAAAGTCCTCTGCATTGAGATTTATTTTTTGCATTTGCTCGTCCAGTTGGAGTTGGATGTCCACATTGATGGGATTTGGATTAGCCCGCATCCCATGAAAGGCAAGATTGGCATATTCCCGGATCAAGCTGTTGAGGTCTGTGGGATCTTTGGTGCCGGTTCCCCCTCGGGAATGCATCAGCATAGACTTGACAATGCTGTCTGCCCGTGAGCCGTGATGTCGGATTTTGCCAAGGTTGGATTTGACGTCTTCGAGTAATTCCCTGATGTTTTCCTTTTCCGGGAAATCCACCGCTTTGTCAAGTTCTTCTTCGATCTCCTCGATGAAATCTACACTGAGTTCGGAGAAGTTATTGACGAAATTGAGCGGGTTTTTGATTTCGTGTGCGATTCCGGCAGTCAATTGGCCCAGTGAGGCAAGTTTTTCCTGCTGGATCAGTTGCTCCTGGGTGTCTTTGAGATGATCCAGAGCCAGCTGCAACTCTTCTTTTTGCTGGCGTATTTCATAGGTTCGCTCTGCCACGAGAACCTCGAGCTGATTTTTTTGCTCGGCAGTGGCCCTAAGTTGGCGTTCCTGTTCTTTGGAGATGATCCGCTCAATCTCCATCTCCTTCATTCGCTTTCGGTGATTGATCCACATGGTCACCGCCCAGATGAATGCGAAAAACCCTGCTGCATCCAGGTAGTTTTCAATGATTTCGTAGATCGAAGGGCTAAAGGATTTGACGAGGTATTTGACCGCCTGAACTCCGATGATCGGAAGAGGCGTAATTGCAAGGGTTTTCTGAAACTCGAGCTCCGGGGTATTTAGAATCACCAAAATGATCCCACCCACTAGTACAAAAGAGAGTAACTCAAATAGGATTTGGGGAGGTAATCCGCTTATACCCAACGCGATCAAAATCCCCGCCGCAATCATTCCCCATTTGAATCCTTTTTGGATCTGATCGGGTAAGGGTTGTGGTCCCGGATTCTTCTTGAGGTAAAGGAGCAGAAAAAGGGAGATGAGATTGGTAAAAATCATTTCAATAATGCCATTAAGTCGGTGGATTCAAGTCGTTCAAAACCCATTTTTTACCTAAATTGAAAAAATCCCTGCGATTCGCAAAAAGAGTCATCCAAATTAAATCCGGTCAAACCTAATAGCGATTAATCGAATTCTAGGATGGTCACAGATTTCTTCCAGAATTGTTCCTCTTCTGTCCTATCACTAAAGTCGGTTTTCAGCTACCGGAGAATTATTTCAGGGTCACTTTTGGATGATTGTCCTACACACCGAGGTTCAGTGGGTTTGAATGTCATTTGGATTACAGTTCATTGGGCTTATCCAGAGTTGGCAAAGTGACCAGAAAGCATGTACCCTCTCCGACTTGACTTTGGAGGGACAATTTTCCCCCATGAGCCTTCACGATATCATGCGTGATACTCAGCCCCAGCCCCGTACCCTCGGTTCCTTTTTTGGTAGTGAAAAAGGGCTGCAGGATTTTGTCCCGGATTTCTTCTGGTATACCGGGGCCGTTATCCGCCACTTCGATAAGGATGAAGTCCTTTTCAGCTTTTGTGCTTATTGAGAGTTTGGGGTGATATAATTCAGAATTATGAATTATGAATTCAGAATTGGTTTTGCTCCTCATCGCATCAAAGGCATTGTTGCACAGGTTGATGATTACCCTTGTGAAGTCCTCTTTGATCAGGGACACTTCCTTTATATCCGGATCCAAGTCCAAGATGATATCTACATTGATCGGATTTTTTCCTGCCCGCATGCCATGAAAACTCAGGTTCACATATTCTTTGATCAGTGCATTGAGGTCGGTGGGTTCCTTTTTGCCCGATCCTCCTCTGGAGTGCTGCAACATGGAAGTAACGATTCCATTGGCACGACTGCCGTGCTCGTGGATTTTTTGCAGGTTGGACTGGATATCTTCCAAAATCTCATCTACCAGGGATTCGTCTCTTGATTCTTGTTTCTTGCTTCTTTCCTCTCTGATCTCTCCAACCAATTCAAGGGATACTTCCGAAAAATTATTGACAAAATTCAGCGGGTTTTTGATCTCGTGGGCAATTCCAGCTGTAAGCTGGCCCAGGGATGCGAGCTTTTCCTGCTGGATCAGCTGGGCTTGGGTGGATTTGAGTTCGGTGAGGGCATCTTCGGCCTTCTGTCTTGCGATCTTGATTTCCACCAAGTCTTTTTCGGCCTGAAGGGCATGCGCTTCTGCTACTTTCAGATCATTGAAGCGGGTATAAGTCAGGTCGAAAACTCCGGCAAACTTCTCCAAAAGGTACAGGGCCTCTTGCTGCAATGGCTCGGGACTGGTCACAATCAGCATTCCCTTCGAAAAAAATCCCGCTGTCTGCACGCGTCTGTCATGAAGGAAAGCTTTATTGAATGGAATTTTGATTTCATCATTCAAATAGGATAGCCAGCTCTTCAACTCCTCTCCCCGCAAATCAACCATCAGGGATTTCTCCCCATTTTTCCAGGCAGCATAGGCTATGGAAAGTGTAGTCGGCTCAGAAATGCGCCCGGAGAATTTGGAGCTCAGTTTGTCCCCTCCCTGCTCAGTGATCCAAAAATCAATCGTTTGGTTTTCCTCGTTGACGATTCCGATGTTGATCCGTTCGTGGGTGACACCCAGCGACTTCAACTGCTCGAATAGTACGTAGGCTGCGTCCGCAAGTTCATCGGATGACTGCATGGCCATGGTTCTTCCCCGCACTTTTTCCATTGCCAACTCAATTTGCGCTTCTCTTGCCCGGTATGCTGCATCCTGTAAATCTTTAAAACGCGTATAGGCAAAGGAAAAAACTGCGGCTGCCCTTTTGAGCAAGTCCCAGCTCGCCGGTGAAATTTCTCCGGGTGAAGCGGCACCCATGTAACCACCGTTAAACTTTACTAGGTGATAGGTTCGCTCGGGAATTTCATTGCCATAATATCCTTGAAGGACTTGAGACTTATCTGCACAATAGTTTATCCATTCTTTTCGGTTGTCCCCCTTCATGGCAATGGAAATTTGCTGTTTCTTGGATTGAAAAAACCTCCACATCTCACGGCCTACCCAGGTATCGGAGAGCAATAGCGTCATTTCATCACTGACCAGCATTTTATCTCCATCCCGGATATCTTTGATGGCGTACCAGCATTCGGCGTGCTTATTTTCTGAATCCACAAGGTAGATGGAACTCGTTTCCAATTCCTCTACCCCCAATCGGCCCATTTCCCCTCGCAATAACTCGGCTACTCCAACCAGTTCCTCGGGTTTTTGCATGGCCAATGATCTGGATCGCACTTTTTCCAATGCTGCTTCAATATGCGCCTCCCTTGCCTGTGCTTCTGCCTTCTTAAGATCGGCAAACCTGCGGTAGGCAAGTCCAAATACGTTTGAAAATCTTCTCAGCAAACGCCGGGTTAGTTCATCCGGCTCATCACGTGTAACCATCAACAAAGAACCTCCAGAAAAATCCGCAAACGACCAATAGGACCGCAACTCCTCAATATTTCCATGAACAGAATCCACTAGTTTGGAAAATCCTTCCGGCGCTTCCTTTTCCAAAAATGAAAACCATTGCCTGAGTTTCTCGCCTTCATTGAGGAGCACATAATCCTGAAGATTGGAATTGTAGGCATCCAATGCTTCTTCAATAATGGTCAAGCCCCTTTTAGGAACATTGGCTATGGACTCCAGAATATCTCCCTCTTCGTC
>CAYONF010000013.1:0-13378 GCA_964405255.1 uncultured Limnohabitans sp.
ACGCCGCCAACCAACACGAGGAACTGGAAGAAAAGATTGCGATCAAGAAAAATGGGTATATTGAAACCTTCGTGGTCAATGAGACCAGTCAGGACGTATGGTTTGACAACTTCCGGGTCTTGAATCAGGGATCGCTCCTGGTTCAGGAAACGCACTATGACCCTTGGGGCTTGGAACTGACAGGGATCGGCTACGAATACGCCGGGGTGAAAAAGAATAAGTACCTGTACAACGGGAAAGAACTGATCGAGGACGCCGGTCTGCAGTACTACGACTACGGGGCCAGGATGTATGATCCGGTGATTGGAAGGTGGGGGGTAGTTGATCCGCTGTCAGACAAAATGCGACGACATTCGCCATATAACTATGCTTTCGATAATCCGATAAGGTTTATTGATCCTGATGGGATGAAACCTCTGGACACGTTTAAGCAGCAGGAAGACGGTAGTTATCAAAGAGTGGATGGTAAGGGTGGAAATAATTTCCACACATTCCATAATAGTGATGGTACAACAAGCTATTATAATAAATCTACGGGTTCAATGGTAACAGCAGACCCAAAGTCTCCAATAGCTGGTTCAACCAATATAAAAGATATGGCTTTAGGCGCTCTCAATGTAGTAGACAAGATTGGTGATGCGTTGTCTATTTCGGGAATAGTGGCAGCCCCCTTTACCGAGGGAACGTCATTGGCTGTTACTGCTGTTGGTGAAGCTCTTTCAGGGGGGGCAAAATTAGCTACTCATGCAATAAAATTTTCTACTGAAGGTGCGACAAACGAAAATAAAATTGATGCAGGTGTAGATTTAGTTTTGGAGATTTTACCTAGTATGGCGGAAAATGCAGTAAAGAAATCTGGTTTAGATGACGTCTCCAAAAAAATAGTTCGATCTGAAATAAAGGCAACAACAATTGCGACAGGCGTTATGGCAGAAGGTGTAGTGGAAAAAACCCGGGAAAATGGAAAAAATTGATATGTTATTTTTAGTATTAATGTTGGTAGGTTCCTTTTTTGTCCTTAAAAGAGGTTTTAGGGAATGGGATAGAGAGGGCTATTATTCTATAAATATTAAATTAATATTGGCAGGTTTTACCATGTTAATTATTGCGATAATTATGATAATACAAAGTCTATAAAAAGTGCCTTTCGCTCCCTCTGAGTATAGCAGAAATATAATTAGGACTAGGTTTAGTACCGATAGCTATACGGAAGCATTTACACCTTTATATAAACTCAAATCCCGTACAGTAGTCGGGAGTAATTTGATTACGAAGAGGATTCTACTGTAAAGATTTTTATTTAATCATTGAAGATAAATTGCTGGAATACTTAAGATAAAATTTTTAATCACCCAATGCCTCTCAAATCCTTTTTCCTTTTCTGTTTTTTTGCCAGTCTTTGGGTCCCAGTTTTTGCTCAGACCTTGCCTGCTGGACCGAAGGTTACAAGCTTAAAAGGAGGCTTGCCTAAAGGAATTCCTTCGAATGGTTTGAAGGGCTTGGCTATCAAGGCGGACATACCCTATATCGAGGAGTTGCGACAGATTCAGGGCTTGAAGAAGTCCTACGATTCCCTTCGATCCGAAGTGAAGAAACTGAAGGAAACTGTGCAGGACAGCACGACTCAGGATTCTGTGTTGAGTGTACTGAAAGTGAAAAGTCAAGTGGTATTGGATTGAGTGAAGGAATGTGATGGAAAACTAATTTTCGAAGACACTTCGGAATAGGATATGAAAGCTTGTATTAATCAAAATGGATATAAGTTTTTAGAGATTTAAATTAAAAATAAACAATGGAAATGATAGTTAGAAATCAGTCCTTCTAAAAGCGATTGAGGTTTTTGAAGGCTACTAAAAAGGATATGTCGGAATCTATGCTAAATTATTTTAAAATAAATTATCTAACAATAAATAATACTTAACCTAAAACAATGAAAAATCACCTAATTGGTAGGAGTCTGTTTGCCTCTTTAAGCAAAGGATTTATCCTTTCGACAATTTTTCTTATTTATTCTCTAGAAGTCAATGCTCAATGGCAGAACGGGACAAATATTTACAATAACAATACCGGAAATGTGGGAATAGGGACCTCTACTCCTTCTTATAAGCTTGATGTTGCGGGTTCGTGGGCTTTCAGGCAAGATGGTTATTTCTATAATTCCATCGCCCATATTTATGAGTCTAGCACAAACCAGTATTTTCATTTCAAAATATCTCAGAGCAAAGGCCATTTGGGTATGAATTCCACCAATAGCATTGTTCTGCAAGCGAATGGTGGATTTGTTGGTATCGGTACTTTAAATCCAGAGCATAAGTTGGATGTAAAAGGTACTGTCCGAGCGATGGAGGTAAAGGTAGATGTAAATGTCCCGGCAGATTATGTTTTTGATGAAAATTATTCCTTAAAATCTTTAGCCGAAGTGGAATCCTTTGTTAAAGCAAATCACCATTTGCCAGGCATTCCCTCCGCAAAAGAAATTCAGGCTTCAGGTTGGGAACTTGGAGTAATGTCCAATAAACTTCTGGAGAAAATAGAAGAATTGACCTTGTATGTAATTGAATTGAAAAAAGAAAATGAGGAGATGAAGCTTGAAATTTCTGAAATGAAAAACTGTTTATCAAAGGATTTAAAATGAGCATTCTTTCACTATGGACTTTCAGAATTCAATAAACCTCTTTGAATTAATTGGTTTCAACTATATAATAAAGCAATTTTAAAAAATTAGATATTATTAAAACAAAAAAAATAGTTATGAAAAAGAATTTATTATTAAGTTTCTTGTTCTTGGGTATTAATCTATTGGCTTTTTCTCAAGAATCAATTAATCTATATGGTGCAGTACCAATGAATTTTACTTCTACAGGTTCCGGTACTTATAATAAGACTGTATTTTATCATGGATTATCTGGCTTTATGATTGATTTGGCCAAAAGTTCAGATAATACTTCCGGTACGCCTCTTGATTTTTTCATCGAAGCAAGAGGGGGTGGGCATAAATTTTTAACGATTAAAGGAGTTACAGGCAATGTGGGAATAGGTACAACAAGCCCTGGATTTAAATTGGATGTAATTGGAACAGTTCGAGCACGGGAAGTGAAAGTAGACATGGGCGGAGCAGATTTTGTATTTGAAAATGATTATAGTTTGATGCCGTTGGCTGAGTTGGAGGCGTTTATCAAAGCCAACAAACATTTACCAGAAATCCAACCGGCTGGTGAGATGCAGGTTTCTGGGGTTAATTTGGGTGAGTTTAATACCCAGCTGCTTCAGAAAATAGAGGAACTGACTCTGTATATAATCCATCAGGAAAAAGTGATTCAAAACCTAAACTCTAAGTATGAGAGTTTGGCGGAAAAACTAAAATAAGCTAGCAGAAAAGTCGTCTAAAACCCTTATTTATTAAAAACCAAGAAAAAATTTATCTTCCAGTTTATTCTTTCCCTGTTAACATCGGGCGTATCTGTTGCTCAAAATAACACTTTTCCTACCAGTGGAAATGTGGGAATAGGGACAACCAGCCCCCAAGCAAAGTTGCAGGTAGTCGTTACAGGTTCGGGTCAGTCGGTGATTTTAGGTAATGGTGCAGATCCCGGCTTTAGAATTGTTTCTAGGCAAGACCAATCCTCCAATGATTCAGAAGCCTTGATTGGAGAATTTGGTCTGGAATATGGAACTGCCAGAAATGCCGCCGTTCGATTGCATAGAGGGGCCTCTGCTACTGGTGGTTTTTATCTTTTACTTCAGACAATGGCACAGAGAGGATGAGAATAACTACAAATGGAAACGTAGGCATTGGTACAAGTTTGCCTGGCTTTAAATTGGATGTTATTGGGACTGTCCGGGCCAGTGAGGTGAAAGTAGATATGAATGGAGCTGATTTTGTCTTCGAAAATAATTTTGACTTGATGTCTTTGTCTGATCTGCAAAAATTCATCCTAGCCAATAAACATTTGCCTGAAATCCAATCTGCTTCTGAAATGCAAGAAGCAGGAGTTAATCTGGGTGAGTTTAATACCCAGCTGCTCCAAAAAATCGAAGAACTGACCTTGTATATTTTGGAGCTCAACCAAGAGATTCAAAATTTGAAAACTGAGAATAAAAGGTCAAATAATGAGAATTGATCCAATTTGGAAGTTTATAGGAAGAATATGAAAAGAATTCCTGATTAGGAACTTGTTGGGATTTCTATTAGACTTTCCTTTTGGCTATCAGTCACAAAATTAGGTTGAAGTATATATTTTTTATTGATAAGGAATATTGAAAAATGGAATGAATAATCATTTATAAGTGGAAAAATGAAATTTCAGGAAGAAAACCATCAAAAAATAAAAGGGATTAAGTCAGATATAAGGAAATTAAATACAGGTAAATGGAATTGTTTATATACTGCATGGTAGTCAATTCTTCGTTCAATTTTTAATTAATATCTAATTATACTTTGAGGTTAATTTGGCAAGTGGAATAGGCATGTATTTCTAAAAATCCTCCCCTCACTTTCCCTCCTCGTGCCTCCTTCGGGAAAAAGAAGGGAGTTCAAATCGCTTGGGAAAAGCCCTTTCCGCCTTCCGCAACGGCTTTCGCCGACAGATGTGGAGCGGAAGAGGCTTTTTTGATTTTTTAAGATGGACTCTTTATAACTGAACAAACTGCGATCCTTGAAATGTGGGGGAAATTTTTCTTCCACATAAATTCCGGAGTAAGGTAACTCAGGGTCTCGGAGCGGCCAAGAGCGTCCGGCATAAAGCCCACCCACATGCCTCTGCTGGTTTATTCCTTTTCCTCTTGGCCTTGCTCTACCTTGAGCTTAAGTCTCTCCATAATTCATGTTTCACTAAAACAAACAAAGAAATGGAGATTCAAAAAAGATCATTGCACCAGATGGAAATCGCAGAGGTGAAGATCAGCTATCAGCCAAAAGTTAAGGCCTGCAATCGGCCCAAAGTGGGTAGTTCCAAAGATGCTTTTCACCTACTGGCCCGTTTATGGGATGAGGAGACCCTGGAATTTGTGGAAAGTTTTAAAATCATCCTGTTGAATCGGGCTAATCGGGTTTTGGGTGTATCTCAAATAGGAATAGGTGGAACTTCTTCGGTTATTGTGGATCCAAAATTAGTTTTTGTGACAGCGCTAAAGGCCAATGCCCATTGCATGATTCTGGCCCATAACCATCCTTCGGGAGAACTCATTCCCTCAGAACCTGACCGGAAAATCACTCAAAAATTGGTGGAAATCGGTCGTATCCTGGATATTGCAATCCTCGATCACCTGATTGTCACTCCGGATAGTTATTTCTCATTTGCTGATGAAGGGGAGCTGTAGGGCTCCTTTTTTTGACAGTCAAGGCTGAATAGACTTTAATTTTATTTTAACTATCGGTGATTTAGCTGAAATAGGCAAAGAAACATAAGGTATCCGGTTTAGAAAGATCTTTGGAATTTTTTCATGATCCTGAAAGTTGAGATTGCCGAAGTACTGATTCCTTTTGTCAGCCATTAAGAAAAAATCCATGGAAATGGGTAATTTACTATTAAACCGGTCTTTTACCGAGTTGTGCAATAATCTGGTCTTTCCATTTTGAAGCAGGAAATTTATCGTGGCTTCCATGATCATTTATTTGGGAGTGTTTATTTTCAGAAGGGATGATTTTTATGATAGAAAGGATTCCTGCTTGCAAGTCCATTTGGGGTTTCTTTAAAACCGCGGTTTCCGAATTCCAGGTCGCTTCCCTTCAGTTGATTTGGTGTTCAGGATTTCCTTCAATGCTTTCATCTCTTCACTGACTTTAGTGTCAAGAATTTTTGCATAATGCTGTGTTTGGGCTAGGGACTTGTGTCCAAGCATTTTGGAGACTGTCTCCAAAGGGACTCCGTTGGCCAAGGTAATTGTAGTGGCAAAGGTGTGGCGTGCTATATGAAACGTCAGCTCTTTGTTGATTCCACAGAGATCAGCAATCTCTTTGAGGTAAGCATTGGTCTTCTGGTTGCTTGGTGTAGGCAATACTTTTCCTGAGAATTCAACCACAGGATGATTTTGGTATTTATGAATGATTTTCAGGGCCTCTGGAAGCAACGGAAGTCGGGTAGGGGCCTGGGTCTTCTGCCTATGGGTGACCAACCATTTCTCCCCGTCTATCCCGTTAATCAGTTGGTCCTGTCTCAGATTTTTAACATCCACATAGGCCAGCCCGGTGTAACAGCTAAAAATAAAAATGTCCCTAATCTGATTTAACCGATCTGTGGAAAAAACTCTTTTTGCGATTTTGTCCAGCTCCTCTTCGGTCAAAGCTTCCCGGTGTACTTCTTTTTTGACCAGTTTATAATTCAAAAATGGATCACGGATCAACCAACCCCGTTTCACACAGTCCAGTACGATCTTTTTCATATTGGCTAGGTACTTTACAGTGGTATTGTGGGAACACTTTCTGACAGACTTGAACCAGTATTCGTAATCGGAGATGAATTCATAATCCAGCTTTTTAATCTCAAGATCATCCTTTCCGAATTTCCAGCGGATATAAGCTTTGGTGTGGTCATAGGAGGTTTTATATCTTTCCAATGTCCCAGGAGCGAATTCTGAGCCCACCAATGACTCCATATGGTCATTGTGGCGCTTGAAGATCTCCAGCAGGAATTGGTTTTCCTCACTTTCTCCCAAAAGCACATTTCGAACAGAATCGGCCGTAACATCTTTTCCTTTTTCCATCAGTTGAAGCCTCGCCTGCATGACTTTCATCCGTATGGAATCCAGGTAGGCATTCAATCTCAGAGCATCTTCCTTGCTTCCTAAAGCCAGGCCAGCTTTGGAATTCCATCGCTTTTTGGACCAATCCAATTTGGTGGAGATTTCCCGGCTTTCCCCGTTTACCGTGATTCGGAGAAAAAGGTGATGAAGTTCATCGTTTGAATTTTTCCTGGCTTTTAGGAAAAAGGTAATCCGGAAAGTTTTTTCAATCATGGCACAGAAAGGTTGAAAGGGTGGAGATTTTTTTTAATTACCGGCTAATCGATGGATTTATTTCAGTAGATACTCCCCCTCGGGGAAGATTTTTAGAGAAGGCTAAAAAAAAAGCGTAATTAAATTCTTAGATATAAGTACGCGTACTTTTACGCTTTTTTTTATCGGTTTTATTTGATTTTTCTTGAATTGAAACTAAATCACAAATGTTTAAAATGTATTAATTAGCTAAATAAAATAAACTTTAAATATGTCAAATATTATCTTCATAAAATACTGATAAACAATGTTTTGTAAGGATTTTTTTACTTCGATTTGAGCAAAAATAAAAAGCCCAACAAATGAAATTTGTTGGGCTTTGAATCGATTTGATAACTAAAAAAGCAGAGAGTGGGGGATTCGAACCCCCGGTACAGTTTAACCCGTACGACAGTTTAGCAAACTGTTGGTTTCAGCCACTCACCCAACTCTCTAATCCTTCTTAGCCGATGGCTCAATGTCCTGAGCTACGCTAAAGTTGTGCAAATATAACCCAATTGGAAATATTTAAGCAAGTGCGCTTTGATTAACTGCCGCACTTTTGGAAAAATGAAATTAATGCCCTGAAAATCAAGTTCAATAGTTGATCAGATATTTTTCAAATCCTTGAAAAATACCCTGTACTGGGTATTTTTCCACAGATTTCACCCTTTATTTTTAAGCAAAATTTGTTTTACCAATGATCATTCAGACTACTACCGGTGATTTTTTGATAGAGGCCAGCAACCGAGCCGATGGGTGTATCACTGTTTTTTCTGACTCCCTGGAGGAATTGCAGCGATTGTTTGGTTCCCTTGAAATCGAATACTCTGCACGAAAAGGCAGGAAGTACAAAGTATGTACCTGCAAGCAGGATTTGGCCAATGCCATGATTTTATTAGTCAAAGAAATTGATTACTCCCGCTTTGATCAGGTAAAGTACCAGCACATCTAGTTGCCGATCGTTTACCCCATTTGATCCTTGATTACATTCTTGAAAATTTTTCTGAGAGGTGGCTATTGCCAGATCTGGGATGAAAAGCATTTTTTGTTTACACATCAGCTTTTTTATGATTCTAAACGAATTTTATACTGATTTATCATAAAAAGTGGTATTTAATTCGTCTTGATCATGTTTTTTTTATATAAAATTTTTTATTCAACTTTCGGTATAATACTTTCTAAACTCCCTGAAGAAGTGATCAGTACTGAAAATATTGAAAGTCTAATCCCGGATTTCTTAATGGAATCCGGACATTTCTACCTCATCATTACGGATGTAGATGGGAAGATTTGGAAGTTCAACCGGAACTTTGAGAAGATCAGTTCTTATCCTATGGATCTACCGTTCTCAGATTTCCTTTCTCCTTATTCAGAGTCTGAATTTTCCTATTCTCTTGAGTTGATGCTTGGAGCTCCCAAGATTAGGAGGCATCTTCTTCTGGAGCACCCTTCGATGATAGGGGAAGGATTTTCTCAGATATGGTGGGAGTTTTCTGTGATCACTACACCCGATATGGACATATCCGGAATAATAGGTATAGGGGTAGGCATGCAATTTTTGGAGCAGGAAATGCCCTGGAATAACTTGGTCGATGTACTAGGATTTGGAAAAATTACCCTTGACAGAAAGTTTAGAATTCGAACATGGGATGATCGGATTACCAAATGGCTGGGTTCTAATCCAACCCAATGGGCCAATACAAATCTGCTTCACGTCCCAGCATTTGAAGGAAACAGCCAACTTCACTATGAGGTGGAGGCTTTTTCACATGAGATTAAACCCAAGAGTTTCCTGATTTGGCCAAATGGAACCGAAGAAGCACCATTTGCGGCTATGTTGACCGGAAGCAAAGATGGGTACCACCTGTTTTTGGTCCCAAAAGAATCTCCAAATTCCCTTCAGACAGAAAATTCCCTGATACCTCCTCAGGTTTTGAGCTCAATGCCTGGGGCTGTGTTTGTATTGGGTAAAAACGGAAAACTTCTCCAACAAAATGAGGAGGCAAGAGCGCTGGGTCAAGTTTGGAAAGGCAGAGCTTTTATTGAAGGGTATGCGCTGAATTTCCCAAATCAGTCCAATCGTTTTTCTAAACTGGTAAGATCGATAGAAGTGGCTAAAAATGGGCAAAGCTCTGAACTAGAAGTGAAGTTATTGATGCCGGATCAGGTGTTTTCATACTGGAAAGTTTCTGTGAAGCCTGTGCCGATGAATGTCGAGCAGCCTGATGGGCTTATCATCCAGATTTGGGATCTTAGCCCTTTGAAATCTGAAATATCCAACCTTAACCGCGAGAATGAGCGGTTGAGGGATTTGGTCCTGAGTCCTTCCCATGTCCTGAGAGGTCCACTTTCTTCGATGTTGGGATTGTTGGAGCTGATAGATGCCAAGCAGTTGGATCCGGAAAACCAAAAGCTTTTTGGCTACCTAAAGCCATTGGCCAAGGAAATGGATCACACGATCAGACAGCACGCCAAAAAAATGAGCAACTTTTCATAAGTTGCTCCTAGTCATTTTAGGATTTTCAATCCTATAGCTTCTATTCCCGGCAAATTTTCCTGTCTCATGTACTGCAGAAACGCCACGGTACTGGCTTGGTCTGAAATCGCCACCGGGATTGTATCGAATTTGGTGTAGGTGCTCCCAAATCCGGTCCCCAAGGGTTGTCCGGATTTTGAGTCAAAAAGAGGCACATTGATTAATCGGTCTTCCAACAGTTTTCCGGTTGAATCCCGGCTGATTACCTTCACATAGCAATTGGAGAAGGGATAATTTTCGTTGAATTTTACGGCAATCAGCTTTGGGCCACTTTTTTCTTTCAATGCTTTCAAATCAAAGCTGACACTGTCTTTTTCACTCCAAGACTGGGGATTGAATGATTTATATTCTTCATACACCCTTTCCTCCGAGCAGGAAAAAGCAAATGTCAATACGGCCAATGCCAGCAAGTTTCGCTTATTCATTTCCTCCTCCGTTGTTTGGTCCTTGGTTCCTCCTTGGCGGAAATTTACGTGCTCCCTCAGGCTTCGCTTCAGATCCTTTGTTCGGTTGTGAAGAGGGTTTGGGTCCCTGCGGAGTTTCAGGATTGGAGCTTGCTTGGTTTTGAGGTGGCTTTGGCCTGTTTCGGTTTTTATTTTTCTTTTTCCGATTCTCATTACCTTCTCTGGACTCGGATCTTGGTTGAGCCGATTCTCCCTGAACTTTAGGCTGGGGAGAATTGCCAGAACCCCGATTTGGCTGATTTTGAGGTTTGGGCTGAGCCGGTTTCGATGGAGAAGAACTAACCGGTTGTGGGGCTTTTGGGGAAGCTTCACTGGTTTGTCCTTCAGGCCGGGCTTTATTCTTATTCTTTTTCTTCTTTTTCTTTTTGGCAAACTTCTTATCCAAAAGTTCGAGCTCTCGGGTAGACTGGGCAGCCAAATCTTCCACATCAGTAGATTTATCTACTTGCAGATTAAAGACTTTGATTCCCTGTTCATTCAAAGCCTGAATTTCCCGGACTCGATCACAGGTGATGCTGTGCCAATCGTTGTCATTGTTGTAGCTGAACCACATCAGCTTGCGGAAGATATCGGTCTTCTGAAGTTTGGCAGGTCCGGATTCGGTTTGAAGTGGTTTTTCTACCTGAGGGATGTCCTTGATGGCATCCATGTAGGTGTCTAACTCATAGTTGAGGCAGCACTTAAGTCGTCCGCATTGGCCGCTTAGTTTTCCCGGATTGAGGGATAAATTTTGGTATCGGGCAGCAGAGGTGGTAACATTTTTGAAATCCACCAACCAAGTTGAGCAGCAAAGCTCCCGTCCACAAACCCCGATTCCCCCCAGTCTTCCGGCTTCCTGACGAAGGGAAATCTGGCGCATTTCCACCCGAATCTTGAATTCTCCGGCTAGGACTTTGATCAGCTCCCGGAAATCCACCCGGTCCTCGGCAGAGTAGTAAAAAGTTGCCTTTGAATTGTCAGCCTGGTATTCAACATCCGACATTTTCATCTGCAGCTTAAACTCATCAACGATCTGCTTGCAGCGGTATAGAGTCGGAATCTCCCTATTTCGGGCTTCTTCCCACTTTTCCATGTCTTTTTGTGTGGCGACCCGATAGATGCGGGTGATGTTGTCATCGTCCCGGACTTTACGCTTTTGCATTTGGAGTCTCACCAACTCACCCTGTAGAGAAACGTAACCAATGTGATGGCCATTGGGAACATCCACCACCACAGGATCTCCGGTATGAAGAGGGAGGTAATCTACATTGCGGAAATATTCTTTTCGTCCGCCTTTGAATTTGACTTCAACGATATCAAAGTTGTCGACTTGGGGAATTCCCATGTGGGAAAGCCAGTCAAAGGAGTTCATTTTATTGCAATCGCTCGTGCCACAGGTGCCATTGTTTTGGCATCCGCCGGTACCACCGGAGGTGGTTGAGCAGGTACTACATCCAGCCATAATTTATATTCAGGGCTCTCGCCTCGATTAGTTCTTTGGGTTTAATTAATCTGTACTGTTTTTTTAAAGATCAGATTGAATCTTGCTTGTAACCTCATCCCTCTTCCTTTCATCTGGATTGGTTAGCTCGATTTTATCAATTTTAAGATATCCTGTCCGATATCTCGCCGGAAATACGCTTTTTCCCAATTTATTTTTTTCACTGTGGCAAAAGCATTTTTCATCGCATCCTCCAACTTGTTTCCAAATCCGGTCACTGCGATTACCCTTCCTCCTTGGTTTACAAGTTCTCCGGCTGTATTTCTTGCCGTTCCGGCATGAAAAATAACGCTTTGTTCAACACTGGAAGGTAAAGAAATCGGGAATCCTTTTTCATAATCGCCCGGATATCCTCCGCTTACCATCACTACCGTGGTGCAATAATCCGGGGTAATTTTCAGCTTATACTCTGAAAGTGTTCCAGTGGCAATTCCTTTTAGCAGACCTACAAAATCACTTTCTATTCTTGGCAAGACAGCCTCTGTTTCAGGATCGCCCATTCGGACGTTGTATTCAATGACCGAAGGATCACCGTTATTATTCATCAGGCCTATGAATAGGAAACCTTTGTAGTCAATGTTTTCTTTTGCCAATCCGGCAATGGTCGGTTTTACAATTCGCTCCTCCACCTTTTGGAGAAATTCCGGATTGGCAAATACCACCGGACTCACCGCGCCCATTCCACCGGTATTCAGTCCGGTATCGCCTTCTCCGATTCGTTTGTAATCTTTTGCCTCTGGCAAAATCTTGTAGCTTTTTCCGTCAGTGGCCACAAATACGGAAAGTTCGATTCCACTTAAGAATTCCTCTACCACCACTTTGGACGAAGCAGCGCCAAACTTGGCTTCAAGCAGCATTTCTTTGAGCGAAGCTTTGGCTTCTTCCAGGGACTGGCAGATTAGCACGCCCTTTCCGGCAGCCAGCCCATCTGCTTTCAATACGATAGGCAACTTTTGCTTTTCCAGGTAGGACAAACCAGCTTCGATCTGATCCGCGGTAAAGGTTTCGTAAGCAGCAGTGGGTACGCCATTTCGCTGCATAAAGAGTTTGGAAAAATCTTTACTTCCCTCCAAGGTTGCTCCTAATTGAGAGGGTCCCACGATCGGGAGAGTTGCAGTCTCAGGTTTGGAATGAAGAAAATCAACCAGTCCTTTGACCAAGGGTTCCTCAGGACCGACTACGACCATTTCCACAGAATGATCTAAGACAAACTGAAAAATCCCCGGGAAATCAGTGGCAGAAAGGGGGATATTTTGAGCGATTTCGGCTGTGCCGGCATTGCCGGGTGCCACAAAAAGCCGGGAACACTCCGGACTTTGTATAATTTTCCAAGCAAAGGCATGCTCCCTGCCTCCGCTACCCAATAAGAGTATATTCATTGACTCGTTTCGTTTTTTAATTGGCATGTTCGGAGATGAACTTGATTCGGTAGACTCGCAGTTCGTCTTCTGCAAATTCTTCCTCGCCCAGCTCTTCCAATGCCGTTTTGATATGATCGCTTTCCGCATTCATGAAGTAATCATGGAGGATATCTTCCCGCTCCTCATCCATGATGTGATGAATGTAGTAATCGATGTTTAGTTTAGTTCCGCTGTAGATGATCTGTTCGATTTCCTGAAGCAGCTCATCCATTGAGATATTGAGATTTTCGGCAATCTCATCCAGGTCGATCTTGCGGTCAATCTGCTGGATAATCGAAATCTTTACCTTGGATCGGGTTCCTGAGGATTTGACCACCACTTCCGTGGCTGTTTCGATTTCGTTTTCTTCCACGTAAGCTGCGATGAGCTTGAGGAATGGCCCCCCAAATTTGGCAACTTTTCCCATACCTACACCATTGATCTGTGCAAGTTCCTCTTTGGTGGTGGGGTAGACAGTGGCCATTTCTTCCAAAGAAGGGTCCTGGAAGATGACATATGGAGG
>CAYONF010000013.1:13478-20487 GCA_964405255.1 uncultured Limnohabitans sp.
GCCTGACGGATCACAGATGTCCAATGCTTGTCGGAATCCTCTTTTCCTTTTCCAAAAACAGGAAGTTTGTCGTGGCTGTAGCTTTCGATGTAGTCATCCATCTCACCACGGATCACTTTGACCAAATGCTCCAAACTAAATCGCTCATTGGTTTGCTGAACAGCTTCTAATGCGGTCTGAAGATAATCCATGCCCTCGTAGGTTTCCCGTTCCCGCTTACAGTTGTCACAAAAACCGCAGTCCTCTTCCATGGTTTCGCCAAAGTAATTCAGGATGAATTTCCTTCGGCAAACGCCGGTTTCGGCGTAGGCGGCCATTTCCTGAAGCAGGATTTTGGCGTTTTCCCGCTCGGTTACAGCTTTGTCTTTGTTGAATTTGTCCAGCTTGATGATGTCCTCGTAGCGGTAAAACATCAGACAATGTCCTTCCAAACCATCCCTTCCGGCCCTTCCGGTTTCCTGATAGTAACCTTCCAGAGATTTGGGTACATCGTAGTGAATCACATACCGCACGTCCGGTTTGTCAATGCCCATCCCAAAAGCGATGGTAGCTACAATGACATCCAATTCTTCATTCAGAAAATCGTCCTGGGTTTTGATGCGGACCGCCGAATCCAGACCTGCATGATACGGTGCCGCATTGATCTGATTCACTTTGAGCAGTTCGGCGATCTCTTCCACCTTTTTTCGGCTGAGGCAGTAGATGATTCCCGATTTGCCTTTGTGCTGCTTGATGAATTTGATCAGGGACTTTTTGGACTCATTTTTGACCTTGGGGCGAACCTCATAAAAGAGATTGGTCCTGTTAAAAGAAGATTTGAACAGATCAGCTTCTTCCATCTGAAGATTACGCTGAATGTCCTGCTGAACCTTGGGAGTGGCAGTGGCAGTCAGGGCGATGATCGGAAGCTCAGGGGCTATCTGGGCTACGATCGATTTGATCTTTCGGTACTCAGGTCTGAAATCATGACCCCATTCCGAAATGCAGTGTGCCTCATCTATGGCAACAAAACTCAGATGAGCTTCCTTTAGAAATGCAATATTTTCTTCCTTGGTCAGCGATTCCGGCGCCACGTAAAGCAGCTTGGTTTTTTTCTTTAAGACCTCACTCTTTACTTTGTTTGCTTCAGATTTGGTCAAGGTAGAGTTCAGAAAATGCGCGTTGATTCCAACAGCATTGAGTTGATCCACTTGATTTTTCATCAATGCAATCAAAGGCGAAATGACAATAGCAGTACCATCTTGAACTACAGCGGGTAATTGATAGCAGAGCGATTTCCCTGCCCCGGTGGGCATGATCACAAAGGTGTTTCGCTGGTTAAGTAGATTGTCTACGATGAGTTCCTGGTTCCCACGGAACTGGCTGAATCCGAAGATTTTCTTTAGATCTGCTTTTACTTTTTCCTCCACGAGAAGAAACGGCTTAGTGGGTGACGAATGCCTGTAAACAGGAATGAACGATTAGATTTTATACCTTTGTTCAAAATTAGCGATTAACGAAGGTAAAATTGAATTTAGCTAAAAATATTAGAAAAACTGCCACCCGGGTTTTGCAAAATGAAGCAAATGCCATCCTGAATCTTGTAGATTTTATAGATGGTGATTTTGAAGCCTGTGTGGAGCGAATTCTCACCTCCAAAGGCCGGGTAGTAATCACTGGAGTAGGAAAAAGCGCCATCATCGCCAATAAGATCGTGGCCACCCTAAACTCGACCGGGACGCCGGCACTTTTTATGCATGCCGCCGATGCCATTCACGGAGATCTGGGTATGATTCAGGAGGATGACATTGTCATTTGCATTTCCAAATCCGGAAATACCCCGGAAATCAAAGTTCTGGTTCCACTCCTGAAAAAATTGGGATCTGTTCTGGTCGCTATGGTTTCCAATACCAGTTCTTACCTCGCAGAGCAGGCAGATTTTGTGTTGAATGCGACTATAGGCGAGGAAGCTTGTCCGCATAATTTGGCTCCGACGACATCGACGACAGCACATTTGGCTTTAGGGGATGCTTTAGCCGTTTGTTTGTTGGAAGCACGGGGATTTACTTCGGATGATTTTGCGAAATATCATCCCGGAGGATCGCTTGGAAAGCAGCTGTACCTCAAAGTAGGAGATGTACTATCCAAAGGATTGATTCCGGCTGTTGACGAAAACGCGGGTTTGACCGAGGTGATTATTGAAATCTCCGGAAAGCGGCTCGGTGCCACTGCAGTGAATGATGCGGAGGGAAACCTCAAAGGGATAATCACTGACGGGGACTTGAGACGAATGCTTCAGCGATCGTTGGATATTCAAACCCTTCGGGCTAAGGACATCATGACAGTGAATCCAAAGACCATATCTACCGATGAATTTGCCATCCGTGCGCTGAATCTGATGCGTAATCATAATATTACCCAGTTGGTCGCCATGGATGGAGAGAAAATCGCAGGTTTTGTCCATATTCATGACCTGATGAAAGAAGGAATCGTCTAACCCAGCATGCAAGACAAACCCTACATTGTGATCATGGCCGGAGGAATCGGGTCCCGATTTTGGCCTTACAGCAGGAATAACCGTCCTAAGCAATTTTTGGATATTCTCGGAACTGGCAGAAGTTTGCTTCAAATGACATATGACAGGTTTAGGGATATTGCCGAGCCTGAGCAATTTTTGGTTGTGACCAACCAAGGCTACTTTGATTTGGTTCAAGAGCAGCTTCCAGAACTCAAAATTCACCAGATTCTCACCGAACCCCTTCGACGAAACACAGCAACCTGTATTGCCTATGCTGCCTACCGGATTCATGAATTTGATCCTGGTGCGACCTTGATCGTGACCCCTGCGGATCACTTTATTTTTCAGGAAAACAAGTTTATCAAAACCATGAAATCCGCCTTGAATGCTGCGCACGTGGAGGGCAGATTGATCACCATCGGTATCAAACCCAATCGGGCAGAAACAGGCTATGGTTACATCCAATACCACGAAACTCAAGGTGGAAATGATCCGGCAATGAAGGTGAAGACCTTCACCGAAAAGCCAAATGCAAAGCTTGCAAAAACCTTCCTGGACAGTGGCGATTTTGTCTGGAACTCAGGCATGTTTGTCTGGACAGTCAAAAGCCTGTTGGAGGCTTTTTCGGAGTATATGCCGGATGTGGCAGAGGTTTTTGAAGAAGGAAGATTGCATTTTGGCAAAACAACCGAACCGGAATTTATTTCAAGAGCTTATACCCAAGTCCGGAATATTTCTATCGACTATGGGATCCTGGAAAAGTCCAACAAAGTTTACGTCATTTTGGGAGATTTTGGCTGGTCGGATCTCGGCTCCTGGCAGAGTCTACACGAGTTGAGGGCAAAAGACGAAAATCACAACGTGATAGAGGCCAACGTACAGCTTTATGATACTGAAAACTGCTTTGTCAAAATGGACAGCGATAAGTTGGTGGTGATTGAGGGCCTTGAAAATTACCTGGTGAACGAATCAGACAATGTCCTGCTGATCTGCAAGCTAGATGGTGAAAAGAAATTCAGAGATTTTGTGGCCAATGCCAAAAAGAAAGGAGAGGACTTCGTCTGAAATCCTCTTGTTTTTTGCCTAGTCTTGGCTTCGTTCCAATTTCCAATTACCAAACTCAATGACCAATTTTCAAAGCTGCTTATTACCTTATTGAGCATTAAGCATTGATCATTTCTTTCGCTGCCGGATCGCTTCATAAATCGCTACCCCGGCTGATACGGAAACATTCAAGCTTTCAATATTTCCTGCCATTGGGATTTTGACTTTGTCGTCTACGATACCCATGATTTCTTGTGAGATCCCATCCTCTTCCGACCCCATGACCAAGGCAACAGGAGATGAGAAATCAGCCTCATACATCACTTTTTCGGTCTTTTCAGTGATGGCTACGAGAGTCAAACCCATTTTTTGCAAATCTCTGCAGGCATAGAAAAGGTTTCTCACGCGGGCTACAGGCAGGAAATTAAGGGCTCCTGCGGAAGTTTTGACTGCATCGGAGTTGATTTGGGCGCTGCCTTTTTCGGGGATCACTATCGCATCGACCCCGGCACATTCTGCAGTCCGGGCGATAGCACCGAAATTTCTTACATCGGTGATGTGGTCCAAAACCAAAATCAAAGGGGATTTACCCACAGCAAAGCAGTTGTCAATCACATTGTCCAAGGAGGCGTAGGCAATGGAGGACATCTGGGCAATCACTCCCTGATGGTTTTTTCGGGTAATCCGATTGAGCTTGGCATCCGGAACCCGTACCACGGGAATGTTTTCAGCCTTGCAAAGATGAAGCAATTCTTTGCTCAGGTCATTGTTCAACTCCTTCTGGACCAATACTTTATCGATTTCTTTTCCGGCATGTATGGCCTCCATTACGGCCCGGGTGCCGAATATAAAATCTTTGTCAGTGGCTCCTTTGTCTATCAGAAAGCCATCTTTCCGCTTCTCCATTGGGAAATGTTTTTGAACCAAATCGGCTGGTAAGCGCGTGACCGGTTCAGGGTGTAGAAATGTGGACTGAGTATCGTTTTAGCCCGGGCAAAGGTAAACTTAATTTTTGAGGTCTCGTCCATGCCGGAGTAGGTCCACACTTCCCGGTCAAGAAAAAAATTGACTTCCTGAGGCGGACCCATCACGATGTAGACCATTCCCCGGTCTGTTTTCCAGCCTTCTTTGAAATCGGTGAACAAAATATTGGCAAACTCCACCATCCGGAAATAATTGCGGATCAGCTCTTGGGCAATTTCCGGGTTGCGTGTAAGTGTGATCCAGTATTCATCCAAGGCTCTTTTCTTATCCTCGGCCAGAAGTAAGGTTTCGTGTTCTTTTCGGGTAGAAATGTAAGTTACCATTTGGACCATTTCGTCCCAGTCTTTCACCTTGGGAAATGATTCATGGGTGGTTTTTAATAAAAGTCCGGAGGAAGCTGAAGTGTCAGTCTGAAAAAAGTAATACCCTTCCTCTTCCAGTTTTTTAGGGACGTTGGCTAGGAAATCCCCCATATTGACCACGGAAAGCTCTTTGGGAATTTCCGCAGGACGGGTTTCCATCGGTGGAAAAGGAACATCAAACTTCATCGGGTAGAAGAAGGTGTAGATCGAGGGGGAACTGACAGTCTTGAAAAGCAGCGATTCATCCTCGTTTAGGTAAGTTTGATCAAAGGCAATCTCATTGGCATAGTACGCACCAAAATCAGGTTGATCGAATACAAAAGAGCTTTTCAGCTCTATGTGATAGGCATATTCATCTCCCTGTCGGGTGTCCAGGACTTCCAACAAAGCAATGGCGGTCTGCTGGTTTTCGGCAAGGGTCACATTTTTTTCAAAAACCCAATGTCTTTCTGTATCTGCCTTCAAGTCGTTTTGAGTCAGCAGCTGGACTTTGTCGTCAAGTATTTCTTCCTCATAGGAATTCAAAATCGAATAGCTGAAACTGTAATTGCTGAATTCGGGATTTTCTTCGATTTTCTCGATGATAAACTGCAGCTTGAAACTGGAATCCCCGGTTTTTATCGGGATCACTCTCAATCCCAATCGGGAGTAAAGGGAGTATCGAAGGGCCTGATCGAGGGTACTGAGAGTTTTTTGTGCAAAAGAAAAATTGGAATGTAAAGTCAGGATGCTAAAAAAGAGGAAGAAAGGGGCGATTTTTCGATTCATTGGGTCTTAATCTCGGGTTTTAAAAATTAGCCTTACTTTTGCCAAAATACTAAAATTTCGAATGGCTACCTATACAACGGAAATCGCCTCAGACAAGTTGATCAGCGACAATCCCATCCACCAGCGGCTTCTCAAAGCCTACATAGCTGCTAAGCCTTGGATTTCAGGGGACTTGCTGGAGGTGGGCTGCGGAGAGGGCAGGGGGGTGGAGGAATTACTTCCTTTGGCCACCAGCTACATCGGCTTGGATAAAATCGGAGAAATAATCGAAATGCTCAAGGGAAAGTATCCCGGAATGGATTTTCGCCAAGCTGTAATCCCTCCTTTTGTGGATTTCAGGGATAATTCATTCGATACCATTGTGAGTTTTCAGGTCATCGAGCACATCGAAAATGACAAACTTTTTCTTCAGGAAATCTACCGGATGCTCAAGCCGGGAGGAAAAGCAATCATTTCTACCCCAAACATTACCCATACCCTTTCCCGCAATCCCTGGCATGTCCGGGAGTACACTCCACAGCAGTTGATCGACCTTTCGAAGGGGATTTTTGATAAAGTGGAGGCAAAGGGAATCGGCGGAAATGAGAAGGTCTGGGCTTATCATGAAGCCAATCGAAAGTCTGTCCAGAAGATCATGCGCTTTGATATTTTTGATTTGCAGCATAAGCTTCCCGCAGCTGTGTTGCGAATGCCCTATGAGATACTCAACCGGCTCAATCGTAATAAGCTTCACAAGCAGCAGGGGAGTTCCGTAGTTGAGATCACTCATGAGGATTATACTGTGGTGGAAGATCCGATGAAGGGATTGGATCTTTTTTACATACTCTGGAAAAAATAGAGTTTTGTTTCGATTAAAAAAGAAGAAGGCGGGAATTCAAATTCCCGCCTTCTTTATTGTTTATCTTCTGGAAGGCTTATCTCCTTTCCAACACTCCCGGTTGGGCACTTTCCGTACCGATCAGACTTTCCAATCGAAGCTTCAGCTGTTGGGCTTCCTCTTGGTAGCCTCGTTCTTCCAGAAGCGGAATGAAGTATTTGATCATTTCGATGGAAATCATCATATCCCGATCGTAGCCACGGTCTTCCTGGGTGTAGAATTCGATCATTTCGAAGGAGCGTTTGGAGATTTTTTCGACAATGTCCAAGGCCTTCTCATCTTCTCCCACTTCGAAGAAAAGCGGTACGGACTGCCCACTGCTCAGATCGTAAGGCATGGCTTCGTGTGGCATCACCTCCAAACCGTGATTCAACAGTTTGGCAGCTTCCTCCATTTTGTCCTCATCCAACAAAGCGATTGCAATGGTATTTAGCGCACTTCGGTGATTGGATGCAAATCTTCGGTATTCCTCGTCCA
>CAYONF010000013.1:20497-55918 GCA_964405255.1 uncultured Limnohabitans sp.
GTCGGTATTGACCAGTTCTTCCCGCACATAATCCGGCTTACGGATCGGAAGCAGTCGGTAAGTCATGCCTTCCATGACCACATGATCTTCCACATTGATCCCGATAGAGGCGAGGGAGGTGTTGTTGAAATAAATCGGCCTTTCCCAGTTGTTGCTCACGATCAGGTCAATCAGCATCAGCGTGCCTTTGGTGACATATTGACCTTTGATCTGAAGGTTCATCTGCGGGGCAAAGAGATCTTTGAACTGAGGAGGCACGATCTCATCGTTGGAGACAAAACTGCTGTCCACTTCCAAAATCAGGTTACGGGAAGGCACCATGTTGACCACACTTTTTCCTCCGGTTTTCATTTGAAGTCTGGGATCTCCGGAGTTCAAAAGTTCAAGATATGATTTGGCAGATATGGCTGAATTATCGACATCATTGCCAGTCACATACAACACATCATTAGTTCCTTTCTGGTAGCGCTCCGGTGTCAGGGAAAAAGGCAAGGCGGCAGATTCATTGACCGGACGGGTCATTTGCTCCACATACCAATCTGTATCAAAATAACTCAATACAATGACCCGAACATCGGTTCGGAAGTTTTCCACTTCCTGCACATACCATAGCGGGAAGGTATCATTGTCTCCACCGGTAAACAGAATGGCATTCGGGGCACAGGAAGCCAGGAAGTTTCTGGCAGAATCTACTGAGAAATACCGGCCTTTTCGATTGTGGTCGTTCCAGTTTTGCCCTCCCATCAGCCCAGCCACAGGAAGAGTGATCAGGGTGGCGACAATTGCTCCTGTACTGAGGTTTTTGGTTACCTTACTCAATGCATCCGCTATCGCCAATACACCCAATCCAGCCCAAATGGCAAAAGCATAGAAGCTACCTACGTAAATGTAATCCCGCTCTCTTGGCTCAATAGGGGGGGAATTGAGGTAGAGTACCAACACCACGCCCATCATCAGGAAAAGCATCAGATTGACGTAAAAATACTTCGGGTCTTTCTTGGCTTGGAAGAAAATCCCAACCAAACCCAGAATTAAAGGAAGCATAAAGTAATTGTTATGTCCCTTGTTTTCTTTGATGTAATCCGGGTATTTATCGCTGAAAGCATCTGCCAAACCCATCCAGTCCGCATCGGTAAAATCACTTTCTCTGCCGGAAAAATTCCAAAGGAAATACCTCCAATACATATGACCCAACTGATGGCTGAGCATGAAGTATATGTTGTCTCCAAAAGTCGGTTCTTGTCCTTCTCTCAGCCCAAGTTTGGAGCGGTAGATCCGTTTATGGTTTTCCTGGGTAGAATAGATTCGAGGTAAAATGGTTGTTTTGGCAGGATCGTAGGTGTTTTTCAGTTCGTAGTCTACGATTTCATACTTGTCTTTTCCCTTCATGTAGATCGGGGCACCTTCTTCCTGATCTACTAGTTGGGCGGTAAAGTATTGACCGTGAAGTAAGGGACGATAGCCATACTGTTCACGCTTCAGGTAAGACACATAGCTGATGATGTCCTTGGGTGCATTTTCATTGATAATCGGATCCTGATTGGACCGAATGATGATCAGCGCATAGCTTCCATATCCGATCAGAATGAATACCAGAGAAATCAGGATGGTGTTCAGGAGTACTTTTTCTTTCGTAATCGAGTATCGGATGCCGTAAATCAAAGCTCCCAGGAAGAGAATGATAAAGACTACGATACCTGATCCGAAAGGCAAGCCAATGCTGTTGACAAAGAAAATCTCCATCGATCCTGCCAGGCTTGGCAGTCCGGGAATAATCAGGTTGTTGATGATAATCAAAGCCACACCTCCCAAGAACATGGCGTAAATGGCTCCTTTCAGACTGGCTTTTGGATATTTCTTGAAATAGTAAACCAAGGCCAAAGCGGGCAAGGTCACCAAGTTTAGCAAGTGTACCCCGATGGAAAGACCAACCAAATAGGCAATGAAAATCATCCAGCGGTTTTCTTCTTTCGGGTCTTGGATCACTTCCCATTTCAGAAATGCCCAAATCACAATGGCGGTGAAAAAGGAGGACATCGCATACACTTCCGCTTCTACGGCCGAAAACCAAAAACTGTCAGAGAAGGTGTAAATTAAAGATCCGACAATCCCGGAACCCATCAAGGCAATGATCTGACCTTTGGATTCCTCCCCTTCTTTGATGGAGAAGATTCGCTTGCCGAAGAGTGTAATTGACCAGAACAGGAAGAGAATGGTGAACCCCGAAAACAGCGCACTTCCGATATTCATCCAATAAGCCACCTGCAGTCCATCGCCAAAGGCCAAAAATCCAAACATTTTATAGACCAAGAGCATAAAAGGTGCTCCCGGAGGATGGGGTACCTGTAGCTTGTACGAGACGGCAATAAATTCTCCCGGATCCCAAAAACTGGCTGTTTGTTCTACAGTAAGGATATATACCAGCGTGGCAACAGCAAAAATGACCCAGCCGGTGACGTTATTGATCTGCTTATAATTGAGCATTAAGACGGTAAATTAGTCGGGCGAAAATAGGAAATTTTACTCCAAGTCCGGGTTTTTTAGCACTTTTTAAAGTAGTTCGTCAGGCTGACCTGCTTTCTCCTGTGACAAAAATTACTGTAAGGCAAGATTCAAAAATCTAATTTTGATCCGTAATTCAATTACTTCAGCCATGAGTGCACAGCCTAAAACATTTCAGGAATTAATCGACGGGGAAACCCCCGTGCTGGTAGACTTCTTTGCTACGTGGTGCGGTCCCTGCAAAATGATGCAGCCGATTTTGGAAGACACTGCCAAGCAATTGGGAGAAAAAGTAAAAATCTTAAAGGTGGATGTGGACCGTAATCCACTTGCTGCAAGTAAATTTCAGGTAAGGGGAGTGCCTACGCTGATCCTTTTTCATAAAGGAAAAACAGTCTGGAGGCAATCTGGAGTAGTTCCAGCACATCAGTTGGTTCAGATTCTGAACACCAATCTTCTGGCAAATGTGTGATCTCAATGTGACAAAAGTCATTTTGAAGTACCACATTCAAAAATAATTTTGATCAGGTTTTATCAGAAAAAACAACAATTTACAGCCTATGAAAATCGAACAAATCTATACCGGATGCTTGGCCCAGGGAGCATACTACATTGAATCCAACGGGGAAGCTGCAGTAATTGATCCTTTGAGAGAAGTTCAGCCTTATATTGAAAAGGCTGAGCGGAGAAATGCAAAGATCAAGTACGTTTTTGAAACTCACTTTCACGCGGACTTTGTGTCCGGGCACAAAGACTTGGCAGCCAAGACGGGAGCTAAGATTGTTTATGGTCCCACAGGAATGAAGATGGGTTTTGATGCGATTGTGGCAAAAGATGATCAGGTATTTGAATTGGGAAATATCAAAATCAAGGTGATTCATACTCCGGGACACACGATGGAGTCTGTCTGCTATCTGCTGATCAACGAAGAAGGAAAAGAAGAGGCGATTTTCACAGGTGACACCTTATTTATCGGAGATGTAGGGCGCCCTGATTTGGCTCAAAAGGTAATCGCTGACCTGACCCAGGAAAAACTTGCCGGTCATCTCTATGATTCCCTGAGAAATAAACTCTTGCCTTTGTCTGATGATCTGATCGTCTACCCAGCCCACGGGGCAGGTTCAGCTTGTGGGAAAAACATGAGCAAGGAAACTTCTGACACTTTGGGTAATCAAAAGAAGACCAATTATGCGCTTCAGCCGATGACCAAAGAAGCCTTTATCAAGGAAGTTTTGACTGGTTTGACACCTCCTCCAGCTTATTTCCCTCAAAACGTGATGATGAATATTCAGGGATACGACAGCATCGATGAGGTGTTGGAAAGGGGAGTGCATCCATTGACTCCAGAGGAATTTGAAGTGGCCGCCAACGAAACAGGTGCATTGATTCTCGATACCCGAGATCCTCAGACCTTCGCCAAAGGTTTTATTCCAAATTCAATCAACATCGGCATCGACGGAAGTTTTGCGGTATGGGTAGGAGCAATGATTCCGGACCTCAAGCAGGAAATCCTCGTGGTGGCTGAAGAAGGCCGAGAAGAAGAAGTGGTGACCCGGCTTGCCCGAGTAGGTTACGATTATTGCATCGGGTACCTCAAAGGTGGATTTGCATCCTGGAAAAATTCTCCAAAACATGAAGTGGATTCGATCACTTCCATTTCGGTAGATGAATTGGCAAAAATCAAAGAGGGAGATCCCGAAATCCACATTCTGGATGTGAGGAAGAATTCCGAATACCTGTCAGAGCATGTGGTGGAGGCTGAAAATGCTCCGCTGGATTACATCAACGACAGCATGTTGAAAGTGGATAAAAACAAAACCTATTATGTGCATTGCGCCGGTGGATACAGATCGATGATCTTCAACTCCGTGCTCCGAGCCAGAGGTTACGACAATTTGATCGACATAGCCGGCGGTTTCAAGTCGATCAAAGAATCAGAGAAGTTTAAGGTAACAGACTACGTTTGCCCTACGACCTTGCTTTGATTTTTGATCAGAGCTTTGCTTAAATCGAAATGGCAGGCCTTCGGGCTTGCCATTTTTAGTTTAAGACTTCTCGATGTGATCAAAGTCACAAGTTTAGCAGCCAAAGATGGAGAAATTTGTACGCTCATTGAAAAGGATCGGGTTGACAGCAGTGGTAGTACTAAGCGTCATCAATTCCTCTTTTTCACAGCACCACAAAGAATCAATACGTGATTCTACTTCGAACGAAAAGTTATTTGGAGAGCAATTGAAGGCAGGGAATTTTGAATTTCATCTTAGGACTTTCTACATGCATACCGAAAACCAAGAGGGACTTCTGGATTACTCTACCTGGGGTTCTGGGGCAGGATTGGGATATTTCAGTCCACGGTGGAAGGGCTTCGGAGTTGGATTCAGCGGTTTCTTTGTTTTCAGACACTTTGAAAACAATCTGACCAAATCTGATCCGGCTACCGGACTGAGCAATCGATATGAGCTTACCTTATTTGATGTTCATCACCCGGAAAACCATCACGATATGGACCGTCTGGAGGAGTTTTATCTTTCTTATAAAAAGGAAAAATTCTCAGCTTGGTTTGGAAGGCACCATTTCGAAAGTCCGCTTTTGAATGCCTCTGATAATCGGATGCGTCCCAATTTATTCAGCGGTTTATCCGTGGATTATCAGTTGGGGAAAGTCCGATTAACCGCAGCTTGGTTTACTCATTTGATTTCCAGGGGTTCTCTGGAATGGCTCACAGTGGAGGAATCCATCGGATTTTATTCCACGGGAAGAAATCCTACAGGTTCGGAGGAGAGTTACCATCATCATCTCGAGTCCAAAGGTATCGGGGTTTTGGGGATCGAGTACCAGACCAGTGAGTTTCAGTTGAAATCATGGACCTATCTGGCTGAAGGAATCTTTGCAACAAGTTTTGCCGAGGCCACCGGAAGCAGATCAATTGGGCAAAAAAACAGATTTGTTTACGGCGCTCAGGGATTTTATCAGACTGCGCTTGGTGACGGAGGCAATCCTGATCCCTCAAAAGCCTACACACTTCCGGATGAATACACGTACGGAGGAGGCTTCCGAGGCGGAATTAATTTCGGTCATTCAGAGCTGACTTTGAATTATCTTGGGATATCGGATAGGGGGAGATTTCTTTTCCCAAGAGAGTGGGGTAGGGAAAAGTTCTTTGTCAGTCTTCAACGGGAGCGGTTTGAAGGAATGGGAGGCGTCCATGCTATAGGTGTAGCATTTGATCAATTCCTTTTGAAAGATAAACTCAAAGTGAGCTTGGGAGCGAGCCATGTCCAGACGCCTGACTTGGAAAATATAAATTTGAATAAATATGGTTTGCCTAATTATTACCATGTCTCAGGATTGGTAGACTACAGGTTTGGAGGGTTCTTTCAAGGCCTGGATTTGCAACTGCTCATTGCTTATAAAAAAGAGAATCATAATCAAGAAATTCCTTTGGAATATGTGATTAACCGAGTCAATATGACAAACTTCAACCTAATTTTAGATTATAGATTTTAATTAAAGCGAAACAACAAACTTAGATATGAATCAATTTATCGAATGGATTTCTCAGCCTTGGCCATGGTATGTGGCCGGGCCGATGATCGGATTAACGGTACCTGCACTGTTAATTCTCGGAAACAAGACTTTTGGGATATCTTCCTCTCTGCGTCACATTTGTGCGGCCTGTGTGCCGGCAGGAATTCCCTTTTTCTCCTACAACTGGAAAAAGGAAATCTGGAATCTGTTATTCGTTTTGGGAGTAGGAATCGGAGGTTTTTTGGCAGTCAATTTCCTTGCGAATCCCAATACCATTGTGATTTCTGAAGCTACTCAAGCGGATTTAGCTGCATTGGGAATTACCGATTTCTCAGATCTGATGCCAAAGCAAATCTTCTCCTGGGAGACAGCTTTTTCGGCAAAAGGACTCTTATTCTTTGTTTTTGGGGGATTTCTTGTTGGGTTTGGAACCCGATATGCAGGTGGCTGTACTTCAGGTCATGCAATCATGGGGATCAGCTCGCTTCAGTGGCCTTCCTTGGTAGCCACAATTTTCTTTTTGGTTGGAGGATTTCTGATGACACACGTCTTGTTGGAGCCTTTGATGAAAATGGTAGGATTCTAAAAAATGAAAAACATGTCAGCAGTAGCTAATAAAAAACAGAATGTTCAGGATGCGCATTGCGCAGCGCCCAACCAGAGAGAAGACCACGACAAAGGCCTGGAATTACTCAAATACCTGATTATTGGAGTGGTTTTTGGAATCGTGTTCGTGAAAGCTGAGATCATTTCCTGGTTTCGAATTCAGGAAATGTTCCGCCTGCAATCTTTTCACATGTATGGCGTGATTGGTTCGGCAGTCGTGACAGGAATTATTTCCATTCAGTTGATCAAGCGGTTAAACATCAAAACCATTCACGGGGAGACGATCGTAATCCCAGACAAGGTCTTCAAAAAAGGACAGATCATCGGAGGATTTATTTTCGGCTTGGGCTGGGCAATTACTGGCGCCTGTCCGGGACCGTTGTTTGCGCAGATTGGAAGTGGGTACACCGTGGTATTGGTCACCTTGATTTCAGCCTTGGCAGGAACTTGGGTATACGGAAAATTTGCCGACAAACTCCCGAACTGATCGGGTTGTACCAAAAAACTGAAGCCACCTTTGAAATAGGGTGGCTTTTTCAGTTGAATACTTTTTTCATGATAAATCGGATCAACAAGATGATCGTTACCAAAATCACACCTACAATGACAAATTCCATGAGCCTCGCTTTCCTGCAAAACTAGCCCAAATCAGAATAGTTTTCAGGAAATCGGCATCTTTCCCCAAATCGCATCTTTAATCCTTAAATTTGCGAGCCTTTCAAACCCACCTCAACCATGAATTACCTTTCCAAAAGGCGAATAGCGATTGGTGCCATGTTTTTTTTCATGGGACTCTGCTTTTCTACTTGGGCTGCCCGTATTCCTGATATTCAGGCCAAATTCCAACTTTCCGAAGGTCAACTTGGCACCATACTTCTCTGCTTGCCCATCGGATCAATGCTCGGTTTGCCCTTAGCAGGATGGTCTGTTCACACGTACGGGAGCAGAACAGTTATTTTGATCGGAAGCTTTGCGTATGCCTGTACGCTTCCCCTGATTGGTTTGGCGCCCACTACTTGGTTGATTGTGCCTGTTTTGGTGGTTTTTGGTATGCTCGGCAACATCATGAACATCTCGCTTAATACACAGGCTCTCGGACTGGAGGACCAGATGGGGAAAAATATTTTGGCCTCGTTTCACGGATTGTGGAGTATGGCAGGCTTTACCGGTGCCGGATTGGGAGCCGGTTTGATCTTTTTGGATTTCAGTCCTGCAGGCCATTTTGCTGTGGTGACCGGGATCTCAATTTTGATTGTTCTCTTTTCCCAGAAATACGTCATCAAAGACAAAAGAGACTCGGATGAAGGAGGAGGCTTGGTGCTCAAAAGACCGGACGATTTGCTGCTTCGAATTGGGATGATCTCCTTCCTGGGAATGATGACAGAGGGCTGCATGTTTGACTGGAGCGGAGTGTATTTCAAGAAAATCATCTTGGCAGATCCTGAATGGGTGGCTTTGGGATATGTCTGCTTCATGGGGGCAATGGCATCTGGTAGATTCATTACCGACAAAGCGGCCAATCGTTTTGGACGGATACCGGTTCTACAAGCCAGTGGAGCATTGATTTTCCTTGGTTTGGTTTTATCCGTAGCCTTCCCTACGATTTACACGGCTGCTTTTGGATTCTTGCTGGTTGGACTGGGGGTGGCATCCATTGTTCCGCTGTCCTATGGGATTGCCGGACGGTCCAAACTCTATTCTCCCAGTGTCGCTTTGGCATTGGTCTCCACCATATCGTTTTTCGGATTTCTTCTGGGGCCGCCCTTGATCGGATTTGTGGCGGACTTATTTGATTTGAAAGTTTCCTTTGCCTTGATTGCAGTAAACGGATTGGGGATAGCCTTGCTGAGCAGTATCAGAAAGCAGGTATTTTTCTCTGATGAAAAAACAGTGGAAGCATGAGTTTGCCTGAGAATTTTCAATTTACCCGAGAATTCGAAGTGGGATCATTTCAGGTCCATCCGGATGGAAGGATCAGCTTGACTTCACTGGCGGATTTGCTTCAGGAGATTGCCTGGAGGCATGCGGATTCTGCAGATTTTGGGAGGAACCTTCAGGAAAGTCAGCAGATGTGGGCGCTTTCACGACTAGAAATCAAAGTCAAAAGATTTCCCCGGTGGGGAGATAAAATCCGGCTCTTTACCGGAGGCAGGGGTGCGGACAAGTTATTTGCTTTTCGGGAGTTTATGGTGCATGATCAAAACGAGGAGGTTTTGGTACGGGCGATGTCTTCCTGGCTGTTGTTGAATTCAGAGACCAAGCGGATCCAGAGGCCCGAGCAGGTGTTGCCTCCTGAGTTGTTTGATCCAACCCAAAGACCGGAATGGCAGCCTGAAAAGGTCAATGTAGTCGGAGAACTTACCGGCTCGGAGGAAATCCGGGTGCGGCATTCAGACCTGGATTTATACAATCATGTAAACAACACGAGCTACATCCGTTGGGTTGAAAATTTCCTCGCAGATCTGAGCCTGTTTCCTTCTGAGATTCTGGTCAATTACCTCGCAGAATGCAAAGAAGGGGAGCTGGTTAAACTGAGATTTTGGGGGTATGAAGGCGGACAGTTTGTAGAAGGTAAAGTTCTTGAAAAGACGGTTTTTGCAGCAAAATTCAACTGAAACCCGATCGATTTTTTATCCAGATCCGATGCTTTTTCAATCGATGTGACTATCGTCACAGCTTTTAGTCTTCGGAAACAGGGATTTTTGTACATTACTTCAAGACTAGCAATGCTATGATGAACCATTTTGTAAAACTGATCACCTTACTGATTGCGCTTTTGGGTTTGGCCACCGCCTTGGTCGGAGTGATTGGTTTTGTTCTCTTTCTCTCGTATTCAGGCGTTCAACTTCCATCTCTGGAGGAAAAGGAATCGGCTATTCCTCAGGCGATTGCCGAAATTCCGGTGGTCAAAGCCTTGGTTGATCCGGCGGGAATGTGGAAGGCACCGGATTGGACTACCGTGGATTCCGAACCCAATGCCAAGGATATTAAGTATGGAAAAGAACTTGTGGCAAACACCTCTGAATACCTCGGCCCCAAAGGGAAAGTAAAAGCAATTTCCAATGGGATGAATTGCCAAAACTGCCATCTGCAGGCGGGTACAGCGCCCTTGGGAAACAACTATGGAGCAGTGTATGCCACCTATCCTAAAATGCGCGCCCGATCCGGGACAGAGGAGGATATTCAAAAGCGGATCAACGATTGTTTTGAGCGAAGTCTGAACGGTCAGCCTTTGGCTCGCAATTCCAAAGAAATGGTGGCCATGGTTGCCTATATCAATTGGCTGGGCAAGGATGTACCAAAAGGAGAAACTCCAAAAGGATCAGGTCTTTATGAGGTGCCGCTTTTGGACCGTGCAGCCGATCCTGCAAAAGGAAAAACAGTCTATGAAAATCAATGCCAAAGCTGCCATGCAGCTGATGGACAAGGGATGGCAAAACCAGACGGGACAGGGTATCTCTATCCACCACTTTGGGGTAAAAACAGCTATAACCACGGAGCAGGACTTTATCGGCTTTCCCGATTTGCAGGGTATGTGAGAGCCAATATGCCGCTGGGAGCAAGTTTTGAAAATCCGGTTTTGACCGATGAAGAGGCCTGGGACGTAGCAGCTTACGTCAACAGCATGGAAAGACCCTCAAAAGACCTTTCCAAAGACTGGCCGGATATTTCCAAAAAACCCATGGATCACCCATTTGGTCCTTTTGCCGACGAATTCACCGAGGAGCAGCACAAATTCGGTCCTTTCAAACCTATTCAGGAAGCGAAAGCAAAATCCAAGTAATGAAACGACTCGCCTTGATTACCTTCTTCCTACTGAGTCTCCAGAAAACAGGGAAAGCTCAGGAGGAAGAGAAAAAACTTATTGTCTGGCCCGATGTGCATTTCCGCACCTTTTGGATGAATACCAATTATCCGGGGGAGGAGTTTAAAGAAGATTATGCGTTGGGAATGAGCTTGAATCTGGGGGGGATTCTCACTTATCAGAACCATTGGAAACTTCACTTAGGCTATCGTTCATTTGCCAATGTGAGCAGTTCGGAGATTTGGGAACCAGATCCGACCACCGGGCAAGGCAACCGCTATGAAACCGGGCTTTTTGATTTGTTGGATACCCGGGATCGGTTTTTCGGCAAGCTGGAGACCCTTTCACTGGAATATTCCAATCAGAAATTCGGGATAAAAGTTGGCAGGATGGGCATCAACTCCGATTGGATCAATGCCCAGGATGGGAGACTTTCCCCAACCGCGATCGAAGGCGTCAGCGCCTGGTTTGCTCCGGATGAAAACTGGAAAATTTCAGTTTGGGGAATCGGTCGAATGAGTATCCGCGGAAGCAGCGATTGGCTTTCTGTGGGCGAAACCGTCGGAATTTATCCTGTCGGAAGAACAGTTTCCGGCAAACCAGCCCAATATTTTGGAAATACATCCAGTGATTGGCTGGGTATATGGGAAGTGGATCGCAAAATCGGCAAAGACTCAAAAATTCATTTTTCTAACACGATCGCCCAAAACCTCTTTTCCACCTATTGGCTGGCTTATGAGAAAAGCAAGAAGCTGGAGGCCGGAATTCTGACCCTTGGGCTTCAAAGCGGATTTCAGGATGGTCTGGGAGAAGGGGGGAATTCGATCCCGGAACTTCAATACAAGCAGCCGGAAGATCGAAATTATGCGGTTTCCGGAAGAATAGGTTGGAAAAATTCCAGATGGGTAACTCATTTGAACTACACTCATGTGGGTGGGGAAGGACGTTGGTTGAGTCCGAGAGAGTGGGGGAAGGACGCTTGGTACACTTTTATTCCCAGAGAGCGAAATGAAGGGTTTGAATCCGTAGATGCCCTGGTTGGTTACGGAGAATACCGTTTTGAAAAAGTTCCGATTTCGGTTTATGGGCATTTAGGTTTCCATTGGTTGTCAGAAACCCAGGATGCAGCAGCCAACAAGTATAATTTTCCCAGCTATCGTCAGCTCAATTTGGGTGTAAAGTATCAGCCAAAGCGGATTAAAAATCTGGATATTCAGTTGATTCTGGTAAGCAAGGAGGCTTTAAATTCAAAAAACCTGAGCCCAAATCAAATCTACAACAAGGTACGAATGCTCCACTTCAATGGGATTGTAAATTGGAGGTGGAATTGATATTTTCCTATAAAATTAGGAATTGCCAATCCCTTTCCCCACCTTTGTGAGGTCGAAGAAATGTTTTCGATACTTGACATCAAGTTAGCATCGGTGATACACCTGCTTAAGTAGCAAATCAAGAGTTCTCCATCACAAGGTTTTAATTCTTCTTCTTCTACTTTTTTGATTCTACAATCGGCTTGGTCCGGTTTCCGAATTAAAACCTGCAGATTACAATCCTTACGAGAACCCAAGATTTCCTTTTACCCTTAAATTCCCAGTTATTAAGACCATCCGTTTCTCGGAATCAGATTTGTCTGATTTCTCTGTTACCCTTAAAACCAGGGTCAACAACCATTTCAAATCCACCCAAAAATCGAAGTTTGCTAACAAGGAAATGGTCATCAAGACTTTTGTCATGATGTCAGTGTACTTTGTGCCTGTAATTCTTGTCATTACCGGAGCTGTAGATCAGACCTGGCAATTGTTCGCCTGCTTTATTCTCAGCGGATTTGGCATGGCCGGCATCGGAATGGGTGTCATGCACGATGCCATCCATGGCACTTACTCCAAAAATCCTACAATCAACAAACTATTAGGCTATACGCTCAATATGGTTGGCGCAAACGCCACCGTGTGGAGAATCCAGCATAATGTTTTGCACCATTCTTACACCAATATCTCTGAGGGAGACGACGATATCAACGCCCCGTTTTTCTTGAGATTTTCCCCAAATGCGGCGAAAAACGCCCTGCATCCGTATCAGCATTGGTACACTTGGTTTTTCTATGGGCTTTCTACCATTTCATGGATCACTTCCAAGGATTTTATCCGCCTAAAGCGATATTATGACATGGGACTCCTGAAAGGCAAAAATGTCTACCGAAACACGGTATTGAAAATAATAGCCTGGAAACTTGTCTATTACGCCTTTACTTTAGGTTTGCCGATTGCTTTTTCTCCATTTGGAGTGGGAGAAATTCTCCTTGCATTTTTAGCACTCCATTTTGTAACCGGATTAAGTATTTCCCTGGTTTTCCAGACTGCCCACATTATGCCTGAGGTAGATTTTCCTCAAGCAGATGAGCATGGCACGGTGGAAGGATCAAGAATGCTTCACCAACTGGCTACTACCAGTAATTACTCAGAACAAAGCCGGGTCTTCTCCTGGATGATCGGAGGATTGAATTACCAGGTAGAGCATCACTTGTTTCCTGATATCTGCCACGTGCACTATCGTGAAATTGCCCCTATTGTAAAAGCCACTGCGGCCGAATACAATATCCCCTATCATTCTAAAAAGACATTTTTTAGCGCTTTGCAGTCCCATTTTCAGATGCTTTACCTTTTGGGTAATGCCGAATTGGTACCGGCAAAAGCTTGAACAACAACTCATGAACACATCAAGACAAAATACTAAGCCTTTCACCCCCACCCGTGGTGGAAACGTGGACAGAAGGCAAGTGAAAAAGAAAAAGGAATCCACCCTTGACCCAAGGCTTTTTGTGAAAAAAGCCAAACCCAGTGGACAAGCCGGATTCCGGACTGAAAAATCCTTTTCTGATCTGGATTTGAATGCCAGACTGTTGGCAAATATCCAAGCCAAAGGATACCAAACCCTGACCACAATCCAGGAACAATCCATTTTGCCCCTTCTGGAAGGAAGGGACATGATGGCAATCTCCAAGACCGGTTCAGGCAAAACTGCAGCCTTTTTGATTCCGATCATTGAGCATGCACTGAAAGATCCGAGGAACTACACGGCCTTGGTCGTGACTCCTACCCGTGAACTTGCACTCCAGATCGAAGAGGAATTCAAAAGTCTGACCGCCGGATTGCACTTGTACTCCGCCACCTTTATTGGTGGGACTAATATCAACTCGGATTACAAACAACTGGAGCGCAAGCTTCAGGTCGTAGTTGGGACACCGGGTAGACTCCTGGATTTGTCTGACAGAAAGCTGCTGAAGCTCAATCAAGTGAACACCCTTGTTCTTGATGAGTTCGACCGGATGCTTGACATGGGGTTTGTCAATGATGTGAAAAAGCTCGTCAACCTGATCGGAAAGCGAGATCAGACCTTGCTTTTCTCCGCTACTCTGGAGCCTGCACAAAAGCAGCTTATTTCTACACTGCTTCACAATCCCATTGAGGTGATTGTGGAAAATGCAGGTGGAACCAACGAGAACATCGAACAGCAAACGATCAAGGTTCCTGACGGTGCCGAAAAGTTTGATATGCTGGCTGGACTCTTGAAAAGCCCGGAAATGGAGAAGGTTATCCTGTTTACCGAGACCAAAAGGCTGGCAGACAGGCTGGCAAAAAAGCTGAATCAGGTCGGTATTTCTGCCGGACAGATTCATGGAGATAAATCCCAGAATTTTCGAAACAAGATGATCGAAGATTTCAAAAAAGGGAATATACGGGTGCTGGTGGCTACTGACGTGGCGGCCAGAGGAATCGATGTAGCTGATGTCTCCCATGTGATCAACTATCAGCTACCGATGACCATGGATGCTTACATCCATCGTATCGGCAGGACTGGAAGAGCCGGCAAAGTCGGCCACGCCATTACGTTTGTAAACTAAAATCTGGCTAATGTCAAAAAATCAAAACACGTTCATCAAAAAGCAAAAGGCAGAACTGAAGAAACGGAAACAAAAAGAAAAATTCGAAAAAAAGCTGGAACGCAAGACCCAGCCTAAAGATGGAAGCCTTGACAACATGATCGCTTACATCGACGAGTTTGGAAATATCTCCGATACTCCTCCAGCTCCGCCAACAGAGAAAAAAACGAGTACAACACAATCAAATCAAAACAGAGTAAAAACAAATCAAAATTTCAGAAATCATGAATGAAGGAACAGTAAAATTCTTTAACACTACCAAAGGTTTTGGATTCATCACTCCAGCTGACAACAGCGAGGACGTATTCGTACACCACAGCGGTTTGGTTCACGAAATCCGTGAAAACGACAAAGTGAAGTATGACCTGGTACAGGGTAAGAAAGGCATCAATGCCGTAAACGTAAAGGTAGTTCGTTAATCGAAACTCCTTTCTAAATGGATCCCCGCTGGTTTAGCCTGCGGGGATTTTTCTTTTTAAGCGAATTTGATTTCGTTTAGTAAGTTTTCTCCTTTTTCAAAGGCCGAGATGTTTCCCAAGGTCGTTTTGGAAATTTGTTCGAGAGCTTCTTTGGTCAAAAATGCTTGGTGCCCGGTGACCAACACATTTGGAAAGGTCATGAGCCGGGAGATTTGCTCGTCGAGCATGATTTCCTCGGAGAGGTTTTTGAAAAAAATGTTCTCTTCCTGTTCGTATACATCAATTCCGAGGTAGCCTATTTTTTTGTTTTTCAAAGCACGGATCACTGCTTTGGTTTCGATCAGGGCTCCACGGCTTGTATTGATTAAGGCTACCCCATTTTGCATCCGGTCGATTGATTCCGAATTAATTAGATGATGGGTTTCCGGAGTCAGCGGACAATGAAGAGAAATGATATGGCTCTTAGATAGCACCTCATCGATGGGCAGATAGGTTACTCCCAGTTGTTTCATTTCCTCGTTTTCGAAAATATCATGAGCCAAAATCGTGCATCCAAACCCTTTTGCAATTCTACAAAAGGCCCTGCCAATCGCTCCGGTTCCGATGACGCCTACTGTCTTACCATGGATATTTACCCCGGTCAGACCTTCCAGCGAAAAATTGTTTTCCCGAACTCGGTTGTATGCCTTATGAGTTTTGCGGGACAAAGTTAAAATCAGGGCAAAGGCATGTTCGGCTACGGCTTCAGGACTGTAAGCCGGTACCCGCACTATTTTTAGTCCATGCTCAGAGGCAGCTTTAAGATCGATTTGGTTGTAACCGGCACACCGAAGTGCAATCAATTTGACTCCCATGTGCTGCAGTTTTCTCATGATACCCGCATCGATGGGATCGTTGACAAAGGTGCAAATGCCATCATGACCTTCAGCAAGTGATACCGTATCCTTGTCCAACTTGGCTTCGAAATAACTGAAAGAATGATTCGTCTCCGGCAAAAATCGATCAAAACTATCTTTGTCATAGTTTTTGGTGCTGAAGCAGGCAATTTTCATAGGTTTTTTGCTGAAGTTATTTTTCTAAAATTGTCAACAGTGAGTATGACTTGAATGAAAAGAATCGAATTCTTTTTAGTTTAGGGAAAATTCAAGCCATGAAAAAACTCATCTATCTCATTCCATTACTTCTCTTTTGGTCTTGTACCGCATCAGTTAATGTAGATGCCACGGATTCCGAAGATACTACTGCTCAAGCTCAACCAGAAATCATTGAAACCCCCATGCCAGATTCCGTTCTCCGACACGTCGTTCTATTTGGATTTAAACCAACTTCCAGTCCGGAAGACGTACAAAAAGTCATCGATGCGTTCAAAGCCCTACCGTCCCAAATCTCTGAAATAAAGGGTTTTGAGTGGGGGACAAACTCCAGCCCCGAAGGACTGAATCAGGGTTTGACCCATGCATTTACCCTTACTTTTCATTCAGATGCAGATCGAGATGCTTATTTGCCTCACCCTGCACACAAGGAATTTGGGGCGATTTTAGGGCCTCATCTTGACAAAGTCACCGTGCTGGATTACTGGACCAAGCCCTGACTATTTGTCAATGGGGAGGGTTCCTCCGTCTGTTTCTGCAGATTGGGTGACGTTGATGACCTCCGTGACAACAAACACGCTGGTACCTCTCCAGGGAAGCATTCCATTGAATTCCTGATAGCGCAATTCGAGGCGTTTGCCCGAATTGCGCTCCAGTATGGCAGCCACCTCGGGATCTACCACACTAAACCGAAACTCATTGCTTTGCAGAGCACCTGAAGTCGGGCTTTGAAAACCTTCCTGCACCATCCTCCCTTCGTAGGTTTTGAAGATTACTCCTTTTTTCACGAAGTAATTGAGGCTTCCGGCTTTCACTCCTTCGCCAAAAACGAAGTAAAATTTCCACCAAAAAAAGATTCCTAATACCAAGACCAGGACTAAGCCGCTTATCCAAGCAAATTTTTTCATAAAATCGACCGTTTATTGCACTAAATATACTCAGCACTTGGTTTAAAAAATCGCGGAAAAGAAAAATTAAACCTGTTGTTTTTAGCTTAGTTTCCATTCTATGCAACAATCACTTTTCGGTGCAGAGGATCAAAATCTCCTGCCTTTCCAAGGCGAAACCTACCTCTACCCCGGTTTTTTCTCCCCGAAGAAATCCGATCTCTATTTTCAGCAGCTCCAGCAAAATCTGGAATGGAAAAGGGAACCCATCAAAATGTTTGGAAAAATGGTCATGCAGCCCCGTCTCACGGCGCTTTATGGAGAACCTGACCGCCCTTATGGTTACTCGGGGATCAGTATGCGGCCCTTGGTTTGGACCAGTGAACTTTTGGAAATTAAGAAAACCATCGAATCTTTTACCGGGGATCAGTTTACCCATGTGCTATGCAATCTTTACCGTGACGGTCAGGACAGCATGGGCTGGCACCGGGACAATGAGGCGGTTTTGGGAAGAAACCCGAGTATCGCTTCTGTGACCTTCGGGGTGACTCGGGTGTTTCAAATCCGACATTACGAAAGTAAAAGTCATAAAACCGATATACCTCTGACCCATGGAAGTCTGTTGCTCATGAGAGGAGAGAGTCAGCACTATTGGGAGCATCAGCTACCAAAGTCCAAAAAGGTCTTTGGTACTCGAATCAATTTGACTTTCAGAAAATTGCTTTCAGGCTGATCAGTCTAGCCTGTAGATCAACAAAGGAAAATCACACCAAAAGGATTACTGGAAAAGAGGACGGTTTACCAATTCTACCAGATTATTGATCATTAAGGGTTTTTCTATGTATTCGATCACTCCGGGGTATTGCATTGCTTTGCGTTTATCGTTGAGGTTCACGGATGAGGTGATCAGAACTACCTTGATTTTGTCGAGGCAATTGAGCGAGGTCAAATAGTCCAAAACTGCCCAACCATCCATTGAAATCATGTAGATATCAAGTAAGATCAGGGTGTTTTTGAAATGGGGATTGCAGTTTGCGTTGAGATGGTCAAGAAGTTCTTTACCACCTTGGAAGGTTAAAGGATTTTCACTGATTCCTGATTTTTTTGCAAGGAGTTTGTGAAAAAAAATGTATTCAGGGTCATCATCTACAATGATCAGTTCAAAGTTCATAAGGCGTCGGATTAATATTGGTATTTTTGGGCTTCTTCGGATTTCCCGGAAATGTCCCGAATGATTTTATCAAGTTCAAAGGCCGAGTTTCGGATTATTTCCAGGAATTTCTCCAGTTCTGGATCTGGTATTTGCCTATCTGTGTCATTCAGTAAGTGGATTACACCCATCATTCTGGCCAAAGGAGCCCTGACAATATGGGATTGGATCCAAGCTATTTCCTTAAAGGTCTTGTTTTGCTCAAGGATGGCCTCCAAATATTTTTTTCTTTCAGTAATATCCCTGTAAATGTTCATGACCGTCTTCTTCCCATCCAGCTCAAAGATGCTGGCTTTGACTTCCATATTTCGGAGTTCACCGCTTTTTTTCCTTACGAAGGTTTCAAACTCCATAGAGCCATTTTCCATTAATTCCATGAGCTTTCTTTCAAAAAAGTCCGAGCCAGGAATATTGATGTCAAGATCTTTAATACTGAGATTCAATAATTCCTCTTTGGAATAACCCAGAACTTTCTCGCTGGCAGGGTTGGTCTCTATAAAATTGGATGGGCCATCCGGTCCGATGTGGAAAAGATTGATGTCATCCATGTTTGATTCGAAAAGCAGGCGGTACTTTTTTTCATTTTTTTCAGCCACCTCTTTCGCCTTTTGAAGCTGTTCGGTTCGTTTGGTCACCAAGTCTTCCAATTGATTTTTCTGATTTTTCAACTGATCCATTAGATTTTTGGTGATCAATAGATTTTGGATCCGGAGCGTGACTTCGCTTAGGTCAAACGGTTTGGTCAAAAAGTCGCTGGCTCCCAGCCGAAGGGCTTTTTCTTTGCTTTTCGGGTGGGTGTCTGCTGTGAGGACCAAGATCGGTAGGTAGAATTGTGAATCGGAGCCTTTCCTGAGATTTTCAAGTATTTCATATCCCGAAATGTTGGGCATCATGAGGTCCAAGAGTAAGAGGTCCGGATTGATTCGCTCGATTTGGCTTAAATAATCGGTCGGATCAGTAGTCCCCCAAATATTCTGGTAACCGGCTCCATTTAAAATGTTTTCTAAAAGGATGACATTCTGAACCTGGTCATCGATGATGAAAATCCGCGAATTCCGGATTGAATCGGTCAATGGAGTTTGTTCAGTCATTTGGGCTAAGCTTAAGGTAGTGGTGGAATATGCTGATCATCTGCCCGATATTGATGGGTTTGGTGATGTATTGATCTGCTCCCATTTCCAGTATTTCTTCGATGTGTTTGGTTGTGGCATCTGCACTGACCACAATCACGGGTATCTCTCGGGTTTCCTCATTCCTTTTTAGTATTTCCAAGATTTTCGCACCGTTTGAGTCAGGTAAATTGAGGTCCAGCAATATTAGGGACGGGGTTGATTTTTTGGCGATTTCCAGAGCCTCCAGTCCATACATAGTGGTCAGCAGCTGGATTTCGGGCATCAGACTGGCCAATAATTCTCGGATCAGTTCGATGTTGGGGATGTTGTCCTCCACCAGAAGTAGCTTCCCGGTGAGCGGGTAGCTGGAAATTTTGGGTACTTCTTTTTGACTTGACTCTTCGACCCGCATGACATTTTCTTCAGTGATAGGAAGTTCTACCCAAAATTTACTCCCTACACCTTTTTGGCTTTCGACCCCCACTTTTCCTCCCATTAGTTTGGTCAATTTTTCCACCACCGAAAGCCCCAATCCGGTACCTTCGATGGCAGAATGATCCTGATCGGCGCGTTCAAAGGGTCGAAATAGCTTATGGATTTTTTCCCCGGAAATCCCGATTCCGGTGTCTTCGACGTTGATTCGGATGTATTTTTTCTCTTGCTCCTCCGGCAAGGCTGTTAAAAAGAGTTTTACTTTTCCCTCCTTCTTATTGTATTTGATTGCATTGTTCAGCAGGTTGATCAGAATTTGTTTCAGCCGTTGGGCGTCGCTTAATACAAACACATTTTTCCATGGATCTTTCGAAAAAGAAATGTCGATGGACTGGTTGGCAGCGAAAGGCATGACAGATCCGATCACCTCTTCAATCATCCCGATCAGCTCAACCGGCTTGAGCGAGATTGTGATATTTCCGGATTCGATCCTGGAAATTTCCAAGACTTCATTGATAAGCTGAAGCAGGTGATTTCCGCTTTTGAGAATGTATTCCAAGCTTTTCCTTTGGGATTCTTTCAGCTCGGTCAATTCCAATAACTGGGCAAAACCCAAAATTGAATTCATGGGAGTTCGAAGCTCATGACTCATCCGTGACAGAAATTCACTTTTAGCCTGATTGGCCGAATCAGCTTCGATACGGGCGATTTCCAACTGCCGATTGGATTTTTCCAGTTCTAGGGTCCTTTCGTTGATTCTTTTTTCCAGGTTGATATTCAATTCCAGGATTTCCTGTTCGTAGTGCTTCTTTTCGGTATTGTCCTGCTTGACGGCCAGGAAGTTTTTGATTTGTTTTTTTTCATCGAGAATAGGGGTGATGGATACTGTTTCCCAGAAAATCTCCCCGTTTTTCTTTTTATTCCGCCATTCCGTACTCCAGGATTTTCCGGAAGAAATGGTCTTCCAAAGATCCTGATACACGGATTTTTCCGTTAAACCGGATTTAATTATTGAAATAGGTTTTCCTTTCAGTTCCTCGTAAGTGTATCCGGTCATCTGTAGGAAAGCTGGGCTGAAGTATTCCAGATTTCCTCTCAAGTCCGTGATCACGATGGCTACAGGACTTTGCTCGATGGCGAGGGTCAGTCGTTTGATTTCATTTTCACTTTTTTTGCGCTCGGTGATTTCTCGGACAAATCTCAAGACCTTATTTTCGGTCATGGGTACCAGTCTCGATTCAAAAAAGCGGTGTTGGTACCCCTTCATTCCCGAATATTCATATGTCTCGATTTTTCGGTTGGAAAGTGTTTTTTTGATTTTTCCCAAGTGAAATCTGGCTTCTTCTTCATCATAAACTTCTCTCAAATTTTTGCCGACCAATTCGCTGAAGTCGCCAATGGTGTTTGCGTCGCTTGAACTGAAGTATTCGAGGTAGTTGCCCTCTCCATCCATGATGTAGAGGATGTCCGGGATGGCTTCAATGATCGAGCGAAGCCTCAGATTTTGCTCCTGAATCTGTTCAGAAATTTTCTTTTCCTTTGAAATATCAATGACGGTGGAGGCATTGAAAATGGGCAGGCCATCTTTGTCCAAAAACTGTTTGGCACTGACCAAACCGGGAAAAGTTGAACCGTCTTTTCGTTTTCTTCCAAACTCCTTGAAGGTGTACTCTCCTTTGGCGATGAAATCGGGATAGATGGACTCGTAGTAAAATTTGAGCTGCTCCGGAGTATGGAGCTTGGTGATTTCCATCCCAATCAATTCCTGTACCTCATACCCGTGCATTTTTGCAAAGGTTTGATTGCAGTAAGTAATTCGTGATGTTTTGGTTTCTGTAATGACGGTTCCATAGGAGGCCTTGTCTGAGATCATCCGGAATTTCATCAATTCCTCTTCGGCCAATTTTCTGGACGTGATGTCATTGTCCACTCCACGGTACCCAATGATCCGGCCCGATTCATCCTCTATTGCTGATCCAAATCTGGACACCCAGATGACGTTTCCATCCTTTCGAAGTATCTGGTTTTCCCAATTGAATGGGGTTTTTTCCGGATATTGGGAAGTCTGTTGATGCTCGCTCCCTACCTTGTTGTAGTCATCGGGGAATAAATCCCAGATGTGCTTTTTCCCTACCAATTCCTCTGGTTTATAACCAAAAATCCGGGTCGAAACGGGGCTGATGTAGGAATAAATTCCATTTTGGTCCACTTCCCAAATGACAGAGTTACTGTGTTCGGCGATTTGGCTGAGGCGTTGCTCACTTTTGATCAGGGCATGCTCGGTCTTTCTTTTTTCAGTCACGTCTCTCCAGGTGGTAAATAAAGTCACCTCCTGGTCCCGTTCGATTTTTGAAAGGATGATCTCAATCAGGATTTCGGTTCCGTCCTTTCGAAGGTGAACCCACTCAAATTCGATGTGACCTTTTTGAATGACTTCAGCAATTAGTTCCACTGCATAGTCCTTCGAGTACTTTCCATTCGGTTGTTTTTCCGGAGAAAGGGCTTCCGGTGTTTTGCCCAAAATATCTTTTTTGCTCCCCTTCAGCATTTTTTCTGCTGCCCGATTGCAGTCGATGAATTTGCCGTCCTAGATGATAAGGTATCCATCAGGAGATTCCTCAAAGAGAAACCGGTATTTCCTTTCACTCTCAATCAGTTTTTTCTCGATTTTTTTCCGATCAGAAATATCAATACCCATGCATTGCATTTCAAGAGGAGCTCCCTGGGAATCAGGAAGGCAGACAAAATCCCACAGTGTGGTCCGGATTTCACCAGTTTCAAAAGGCTTGTCCAATTCGACTTGAAAGACTTTCCCCGGTTCTTGAACACAATCTATTACTGTGCGCCGGGCTTTATCTTTGTCATACTCACAGATCGAACTCATGGAGTCTTTTTCGGTCGTCCCCCTATCGGAATAGATATATCCAAAATCCTCCTCAAATTTTTTGTTCCAAAAGGTGTGGAATCCCTGGAGGTCCGTTCTCAAGATGTAATTGGTTTGGGAATTAACCAGGTTTCTAAATCTGGATTCACTTTTTCGGATGATTTCCAGACTTTTTCTCGCCTCCAAATGTTGGCTCAGGGAATTGGAAATGGCATGGATCAAGGTGTGTTCCTCGGGTAGGAATTTCTTTCCTTCGGGAAGGAATACTTCAATTTTCCCAACCTCCTGCAAATCAGTGGTGATGGGACTGGAGATGAGATTGTCACTCAGAGCAAAACCTTGAGAAACCAGGGTTTTATCTTCCAAAGTAATCCTGACTGAAGTTACACTCGGATCAAAGAACCCCTTGGGAATAACCTCGAGGATTTGCTGAAGCATGAAACCTTCGGGAATGTCTGTCCGCATGGTCAGATTGCCCACCTTGTAGATCGAGTTGAGTTCTTTGATCCGCTCCTTCAGTTGGCGCTCTCGGTCCAACCTGTTTCTGACATTGGCCAGAATCCCTGCAAAGGTTTTGAGCAGTGTGATTTCGTTTTTGGTGTAAATGTGGTGCTTTCGGACAGAATCCAAGCCGATAAATCCCAAACATCCGGAATCATCTACCACGGGAAGGGCAATGAGGCTTTTGATGTCCTGAGGCTCCAGAAATTGCCGTAGAGTGGATTCTTCAGCTAAGCTGTACACATCATGGATGTATAGCATTTCCCCCTTCTTGTGGGCTTCAGTCCAATCCTCCAATCCTTCCAACGAATTATTTTGGAGAACCTCCAGATGAGCTTCTATTCCCGGCGCACACCATTCGTAGGTGTTGGAACAGGTATGTTGCTCCCAATCGTAATCGAAGACATACATCCGGTCAGCACTTACAAATTCGCCGAGCTTTTGCAATGCGGTATTAATGGTTTCTTTTAGTTTTTCCTCAGGGATCGTGATGAATGAGGTCGAAGTAAAGACCAATAATTCCATCAATTCGGATTGTCGTTTTAGTTTTTGCTCTGCTTCGACCTGTCGGGTGATATCGGTAAAGGAGGTAAAAACCTGGAAGGGCTTAGGATCACTTTCTCTAAATTCAGGGATTGAATTGATCAGAAGCCAAGTGTAGTTTTTGATGCTGGGATTAAAAACTCCCATAACCACCCCGCTCAAAGGTTGTCCAGTCCGCAAAGAAACCATCGCAGGGTGGTCTTCTCCCGGGAAAGAGGTTCCATCTGGATGGATAGCATGCCACCTGGGGTCGATGGAGGACCTCTGCTGAAGTTGGTCCAGAGACAGGCCCAGCATCATTTGTGCCGTCGGGTTGGCTTCAATGATCCTTCCTACCGCATCCTGGTAGACCACACCCTGAGGCAATTTTTCAAACAGGGAATAAAACTTTTCGTTGCTTTCTTTTTTTGATTGCATATTCAACCTGTTGTTTTGCTGAAATTCAAAAAACAAAACCAATACTGGTGCGGACGCGAGGCTATAAGGATGGTTCCAAAATCCTTAATTTTTAAATTTCCAATGGTCATAGGGCCTACTTTAAATAGGGGTAATCCAGAAAATCCTGAAGATTCCTTTAGCCTGACCGAGTATGGAATAAGTTAGAAAAGGAATTTGCTGAAAAATAGAAACATATTTTAAATTAGGTCTTTTTATTAAAATTTTTTATAGGTAAAGGTTCTCTTTTGTAAATAAATTGATTCTTAAAAAAAAGGCTGCTCTCGGTTTTGAATCCGGGAGCAGCCTCTTGTTTTAGGTTGATTTCCTGAGCGTATTACTAAAAAATTTAAAAAAGTCCGGAATTGATTAGATGAATGCAGACACCCCAATAACTGAAGGGATGTTAGTTACTTTTCTACCAACCAGATAAGGTCCCCGTATCCTGCAGCTTCCATTTCTTCTTTGGGAATAAACTTCATCGCTGCGGAATTCATGCAGTAGCGCAATCCTGTAGGTGCCGGACCATCATAAAAGACATGGCCCAAGTGACTGTTGCCCAACTTGCTCCGTACTTCCACCCGGGTCATTCCCAAGGTCCGGTCGATCGGCTTGTCGATGATGCGCGCATCAATCGGTTTGGTGAAGCTAGGCCAGCCCGAGCCGGATTCGTACTTATCGGCCGAACTGAAAAGCGGTGCTCCGGATACGATACACACATAGATTCCGTCCTTTTTATTGCCATTGTATTCATTTTGAAAAGCAAACTCAGTGGCATCTTCCATGGTGACTTCATACTGAAGCTCCGTCAGGGATTTTTTGAGATCCGCCTTGGAGGGAGCAGGATATTTTTTCGCGCTCAACTCCGGCCAATGCTTTTTGATAAAGGCATCTCTGCCGCTACCGGTCCGGTAGGAATAATACTCGGTCGGATTCTTTTTGTAATAATCCTGATGGTAATCTTCTGCCGGGTAGAAATTAGTGTACTTAATGACCGGAGTGGCGACTGGCTTGGAGAATCGGCCGGATTTGTCCAGTCTGGCTTTCGAATCCTCCGCTACTTTTTTCTGCTCGGCATCGTGGTAGAAGATGGCAGATTCGTATTGAGATCCACGGTCAAAGAAAGAGCCCCCCACATCGGTTGGATCATAGGTCTGCCAGAAGATATCCACCAGCTCGGCATAGCTGATCACTTCCGGATCGAAGGTGATTTGCACCGACTCGCGGTGGGAGGTTTTTCCGGATGAAACTTCACCATAGGTGGGGTTTTTCTCTTTTCCGCCTGCATAGCCGGATACTACTGAGAGGACTCCATCCAAATCCTCAAATGGCGCTTCTACACACCAGAAGCATCCACCGGCAAAGGTTGCCAATTGGGTTTTGGAGGAGAAAGTTTCTTTTTTTTCCACTTCTGTTTCAGTGACAGAAGCAGTTCCGGTCTCGGTAGGGGAGCTACCACAAGCCATCAAAAGGCTCAAAATCAAACTCATCATAAGTGGTACTATTTTTTGGAGGTGATGCATTTTGTTTACGATCTATTGAATCAATTCAATTTTTGGTCAACTTTTTGACTTGGGTTAAACACCAGATATCTAAGTTCTGTTTCAAGTGCTTTTCTTAATTCAAGTTAAAGCTAATCACTTGGAAGTACGGCAGAAGTAAGAAAATGGATTGTCGGTTAGATTACATTTTAAACCTAGGGTCAGACTAATACCCAAAAACTGCATCCAAATGAAAGCACTACATAAGATCCTGCCTGTTTTCCTACTGATTTTCTTGGTGTCCACTGCATCTTTTGCACAGCAGGGTTCTGGTTTTGGGGTAAAAGGTGGATTGAATTACAATACCAGCGGAAAGTATTTTAAGGATGCCGGCACGATCATTACCCAACCCGGACAAAATATGGGTTACCACATGGGGATTTTTTTCCAAATCACCAGCTATGATATTGCGCTCCGCCCGGAGTTGATCTACACGAATACCTCATTTACATCCAGTCTGGGTACAGTGGACTATCAAAAGGTGGACCTGCCTGTGTTGGTCAAAATGAGATTTTTTAAAGTGATCAGCTTTCAAATTGGTCCTTCGGTTCACTACACGTTCAAGGAGGAATTTTCCATACCGGAAAATTTTGAACCTGCTGATCCTTTTGGATTGGGTTTTCAGATGGGTTTGGGGGTAAACATCGGACCTGTTGGGCTGGACCTTCGCTTTGAACGGGAGCTCAATGAACGTAAATACACCTTCGAAAATGTCCTGGGAAAGGAGGATTTCAAAAGTCAACAGCTGATTTTGGGCTTGTCGTTTTTGATTCCAGGTAAGCGAATCAAGTAGTTTTTTGACCTTTTTTATGCTTGAAAAAAGCAATACCTCTCGAAGCTCCCAAAGTTTGGACTTCCAAGAGGGGTCTTCTGGAGTAAGCTAGGGGAGATTTCCTTTGTCAGATTCGGAAGTGCAATTATGTAAGCCGATCAGGTATTGAGTTCTCCGTTCATCCAGATTTTCCAAGGGGCAGGATTTTGAATGTTTCCATTTAGTTATCTTTTGCCCATGGAAAAATGTGGAGAAAAACTGATCCGGGACGGACGGATTTGGGGACTGGCTCTGATGACACTGATGAGCTGCGAGGCGGATGAAAAGGATCCTTTTGCTACCGTCCGACCTGAAGAAAGCAGGTTTACAAAAGTCACCTTGGTAGAAAAGCTCAACGAACCCATGGAGCTGGAGGTCCTGGATAATTTGGATGTTCTGTTTATTGAGCGGGCTGGAAAAATCCGAAAATATGTAGCCTCCAGCGGAGAAATCGAGGAAATTGGCTTTTTGGATGTCTATGCACAAGCGGAGGATGGGCTTCTTGGCCTAGCCAAGGATCCTAAGTTCAACGAGAATCAGTGGATCTATCTGTACTATTCACCCGTTGGGGAAATTGAAATCAACCGACTCTCCAGATTTACGCTTGTGGATGGCTTGTTGGATAAAGCTTCGGAAAAGATCATGCTCGAGGTTCCGGTTTTCCGGGGCTGCTGCCACTCCGGAGGGTCCATTGAGTTTGATTCCAAAGGAAATTTGTTTTTGAGTCTGGGCGATGATTCGACGCCTTTTGAGTCCGATAATTACAATCCCATCGATGAGCGTACCGGTCGTCCTGCCAATGTGGATGCGCAGAAAACTTCAGGAAATTCCAACGATCTCCGAGGTTCCATCCTTCGGATTACCCCGCAGCCTGACGGGACCTATACCATCCCTGAGGGAAATCTCTTTGCTCCCGGCACTCCAAATACCCGACCTGAAATCTATGTGAAAGGAAACCGAAACCCCTTTCGGATAGCTGTCGATCAGCGTAACGGCAACTTGTTTTGGGGAGAAGTGGGGCCTGATGCCTCGGTGGATAGCCTAAAACGCGGACCCAAAGGCCATGATGAGTTTAACCTGGCTACCAAGCCGGGATTTTTTGGTTGGCCGTATTTTGTGGGAAATAACAAGCCGTATTGGAAATACGATTTCGAAAAGCAGGAAAGTCTGTTTGAATTTGATCCAGCAGCACCGAAAAATACCTCTCCAAACAGTACAGGCATTGAGACTTTGCCTCCGGCTACCCCTGCGCTGATTTGGTATCCTTACGATGAATCCAAGGAATTCCCGATGCTCGGCACTGGAGGTAGAAACGCCATGGCAGGTCCCGTGTATTATCGAAGTGACTATGAGAAATCCGATGTACGCTTCCCGGGATACTTTGACGGGAAGGTATTCTTCTACGATTGGATGCGCAACTGGATTTTCACCGTCAAGCTGACGGAAGACTTTCAGTACGATACTATGGAGCGATTTATGCCCTCCACGGTTTTTGAAAAGCCCGTAGACATGCAGTTTGCCAAGGACGGTTCCTTGTATATTCTGGAGTATGGGACTTTTTGGAGTTCACAAAATGACGACTCGGGGATTTACCGGATTGAATTCGCCTCCGGCAACCGCAAACCTCAGGTAAAAGCCGGTGCTGATCATCTCGTGGGAGCTTCTCCTTTGAAAGTGAAGTTTTCATCAGAGGGCACTGTTGATTTTGATCCTCAGGATCAAGTGAGCTATTCCTGGGATTTCGGAAATGGACAAAAAAGTACCGAACCGAATCCTGAATTCACTTTTGATAAGCCCGGTACCTATTCGGTTAAATTAACCGCAACTGACCAGGAAGGCGCAAAAGCAGAGGCTTTGCTCGAAGTCAAAGTCGGGAATGAGGCTCCAACGGTACAAGTCGACTGGAAAGGAAACAAGAGTTTCTATTTCGGACCCGAAGAGATTGCTTATGAGGTTAAAGTTTCAGATCGGGAGGATGGGTCAATTGACGAGACCAAGGTGAATTTCTCGATTGATTACCTGCAGGGAGGATTTGACCTCATTCAGGCTGGACATCAGCAAGAAAAACCCATCAGTCCGGGTGAAAATTACATCACTCAGGCGGGTTGCAAAGCCTGCCATGCGATAGAAAAAGAATCAGTCGGACCACATTACACCGCTGTTTCCCAGAAATACAAGGATCAGCCCGATGCCAAAAACTACCTGATTGGAAAAATCACCCAAGGTGGGGGAGGGGTCTGGGGCGAGCGAGTCATGCCAGGTCATCCCCATCTGGACGCAGGTCAAGTGGAATCCATGGTGGAATTTATTCTTTCCATTGCCAATCCGAACGCCATTTCGAGAAAAACTCCTTTGGTCGGATCCTACAGTTTAGATCAAGTTGCCAATCCCGAAGGGTATTATCTGATTCAGGCGAGCTATCAGGATAAAGGCGGAAATGGGATCAGTCCTTTGCAGACAAGCGCGAGTTTAACCTTGCGAAATAGCCTGGTGAGGGCATCCACCGCGGATTTGTTGAAAGACGTAGCCAAAGCCAACGGACCTCAGTTTCAGTTTGTGCGGTTCACGGCTAGTGGAGCCTGGATACGATTTGAGCAGTTGGATCTGAGTGGCATCAATCAAATCGAACTGGCTCTTAATCCCGGAAATACGAAAGGAAAACTTGAAGTCCGAATAGGAAGTCCAGATGGGGAAAAGATCGGAGAGACCAAAGTCCTGAGCAAAGAGGACCGTCCTGCAAAGCTGGAAGGTCAGTTTTTCCCGGTCAAAGTGAAAGTGGAACCTACCGTTGATTTTCAGGATTTGTATCTGGTATTTGTTCCGGAAGGTGAAGTTTCCATCTGGAATACCTTCAATCTGAATACGCTCCAGTTTTTGAGATAAAATCTAAAAAAGCCCGAATCTGATCAGGTTCGGGCTTTTTTTGCCTACTTAAAAATTTTTCAACTTCTCAGCTCTCCGCCCAGTTCGAGAAAAACGTCTTAAGTTTTTTAGCCTCTTCATCGTCTACCTGTTTGTCTTCCAAGACGGTCTGTATGATTGCAAAAAGTTCGGTAAAAGGCGGCGTGTTTTTTAGGGAGGAATTTTTTTCCAGCCATTGGTTGAGTCGATACAGTTCATAGGTATTGACGTCCCCACTGGCCAGGATTCCTTTGAAAATTCCGTTGAGGAAATAGAGTTTTCCGTCTTCCTCATTTAGCGCGCCGATTTCTTCCAAAAACCGGTTCAGGATTAGTTTAATTTCCTCGATTTCTTCCGAGTTGACTTTGCCGTCGTCGATGATGGGCTTGATCTGATGGTGCAGCTTTTGAAACTCCTTCTGTTCGCAAAGGGGTTCAAATTCACCACACCAGCTTTTCAGGGCCAGGTATTCATTTCGATCGACTATTCCATCGAGGGAAATTCCATAAATCAATCCTGCCAATTGAAAAGCTGCCTTTTTTGTTTCTGAATTGGATTGGGGGTTCATATTCTGTTTTTTTTAAAAATTTGAAGGTTTGTTTTGGGAAAAACTCAGTCATTAAAGTACTGATTTTTCTTTTGAAAAGTGAGAAAGTTCAAAGCCTCAAATCATTCAATTAAGAACAAAATTTCCCGCTCTTTTTCCCAATTTTAGCCTTCGATCCAAATCCAAAAGCCAAAAATGCTGACTTCCCAAAAACACTTGTTTTCCCTCGATCCCAAGGTCACTTATCTCAACAATGCCTACCGAGGTCCTCTGCTCAAGGCTTCAGAACAGGCTGCTTTGGCGGACTTGGAAAAAATGAGAAACCCGCATCTGCTCAAATCAGATGATTTTTTCACTGAGGTGGAGGAAGTAAAATCGCTCTTCGCCAACTTGGTGAACTGTCCTGCCAAACAGGTGGCGTTGATTCCTTCCACCTCTTATGGTTTTGCCTGTGTGTTGAACAACTGGAATCCGGGAAAAGGGAAGAAGGCAATCACTGTGACGGATGAATTTCCAAGTGGGTATTTTTCACTCCAGCGTTGGGCTGAAGAGCATGAATCACCCCTAGTTGCAATTGGTCCGGGACCGGAAAAGGAAGGAATCGGGAACTCCTGGAACCAACGGATACTGGAAGAGATCGACTCAAATACCGGAGTAGTTCTGATTTCCAGCGTTCATTGGATGAATGGGGTAAAGTTTGACCTAAAGCAAATCGGAGAGCGGTGCCGGGCAGTGGGGGCCTGCTTGATCGTAGATGGGACTCAATCCGTTGGCGCTTTGCCCATCGATGTCCTGGATTGCAAAATTGATGCGCTCATTTGCGCGACGTATAAGTGGCTTTTGGGTCCATATTCATTGGCAATGGCTTATTTCAGCGAGCGGTTCAATGAAGGAAAGCCCCTGGAAGAATCCTGGATGAACCGCAAAAATTCCCGAAACTTCTCCGGACTGACTGAATACCAATCCGATTACCTTGCCGGTGCCAGCCGATACGATGTGGGAGAGACCAGTCATTTTCTGACGCTGCCGATACTGAAAAAATCACTGGAGCAAATTTTAGCCTGGGATCCATCCCGAATGCAGGAATATGCCGGTGTACTGAAGCAGGCTCTTGTAGGTTTTCAGGCCAACCGGAATTTGCCTTTGGAAGTGAATGAGTTCACTGCCAATCACCTCTTTTCTCTGCCTCTTCCTGCCGGCCAGGACTTGAATCAGGTAAGATCCATTTTGGAAAAAGAGCAGATATCCGTCTCCGTCCGGGGGAGTTCGCTTCGGGTTTCGATCAATGTGTTTAATGAGGAAAAGGATATCGATCACCTGATCAGAGTTTTAGCCTCTTTACCTAAAGCTTAACGTGAAAACCGTCTTTTCATTCGGGACCGAACTCACCTGAAGGCTGCCCCGGTGGAGGTTCATGATCTGTCTTGAAATCGCCAAGCCAATGCCTGAGCCGGTCTTTTTGGTGGTGTAGAAGGGTACAAAGATCCGTTCCAAAGCCTCTGGAATAATTCCTGGGCCGCGATCTTCCACCTGAATACTTGTGCCCAAATCTCCCTGACCGATTGCTCTTAAACAGATGGTTCGGTCTGCCTGATTTTGGATGGATTCGCCGGCATTTTTGACCAGGTTGATCAGGATCATCGTAATCTGATCCGGATCACAAAGGACCTCTAAATCTCCCGGGATAATTTCGGTTTGAACATCAATTTGCTTGGACTTCAAGTCTTCTTTCATCAATCCGATTACATTTTCAAACAAGCTTTTTACCGAAACCATTTCCTTTTTGGGCTCCGGAATATTGGTGTAATCCCGGTACGCGTTCACGAAATTGACCAAGCCTTTGCTTCGGTTGGCAATCGTATCCAGCCCTTCCTGAATGTCCTGATACCCGTCTTTTTTGATCAAAAAACCTTCTTTTTGCACATAGCTGTCTTCATCCAAAATGGTCCTCAGCGACTCGACCAAGCTCGAAATCGGCGTGATGGAATTCATGATTTCATGCCGGAGCACTTTGGTCAGGTTTTGCCAGGCCTCCAGTTCGTTGGACTGGAGTTCGGCATTGATATTTTGCAGGGAAAGCAAGGTCCAGCTTTGTCCGCCCATTTTCAGGGAAGCCGATTGAATGATCAGATGCAGTCCGGTATTGACCTTGAATGAGATCCGCTGTCCGGGTTTGAGTTCGATGACTTCCTTGAGCAGTTTGGGAGAAAGTTTGCCCAAGTCTTTGATGTCCCGGAACTGCGGGATTTGCAACAAGTGCTTGGCGGCATTGTTGATGACTCCGATTTTTCCCTCGGCATTGAAGGAAATGATTCCCGTATTGATGTGCTGGATGATGACTTGGAGGAACAGCATCTGTTCCTCTTTTTCCGCCCGGGTTTGCTTGAACACCTCCATCACTTCGTTGAAGGCTTTGTTCACTTCCCGAAACGATCCTCCCATCTTGCTGTCGGAGGTAAAGGAAGAGGAAAAGTCAGTAAATCGGATCGAATCCAGAAAGCGTGCAAGTTTGTGATTGATCGAATTGACGTAATAGATCATTTCCCCGGTCAGGAAAACGACGATCAGCCCCAAAATCGAAGGTGCCAACCAAAGGTTTTGGACATAGTACAACCAGATTCCGAGGAAAAGGCAAATCACGATCAGACAAATCCGAACCGTGATTCCGATCGAAAACCGCTTATAAACCATATTTTTCCAGTCTTCGATACAAGGAAGATCGGGTCAAGCCGAGTTCGTCTGCAGCCCGGGTAATATGCCCGTTGTGCTTTTGAAGGGCCTTTCGGATCAGAATCCGCTCCACGTCTTCGATGTTCAGATGCTCCAGACTGACAGATTCTTCTTTTTGCTCGGGCTGTCCCATTTTCTGGAGGAAAAGATCCTCAGGCTGGAGAACGTTGTGATTGCTCATGATCACGGCACGCTCGATGCTGTGCTGAAGTTCACGGATGTTTCCGGGCCAGTGGTACTTCATCATCCGTTTCACAAGAGGTTCTGAGGCCTTGCGGATGTCTTTGTTGTACTTTTTGGAATAGTAGGCGATGAAGTGGTCCGCCAACAGCGGGATATCGTCCACTCGTTCACGCAAAGGAGGAAGCTGTATTTCTATCGTATTGATCCGGTAGAGCAAGTCCTGACGGAAGGAATTGTCATAGACCATGTTGTGGATGGGCATATTGGTAGCCGAAATCAGCCGGATATTCACGTCCACGGGACGATTGGCACCCACCCGAGTGACTTGGCGGTTTTGAAGTGCTGCCAGGAGTTTGGCCTGAAGCGGCAAAGGAAGATTTCCGATTTCGTCCAGGAAAAGTGTGCCCTTGTGAGCCTGTTCAAACCTTCCTGCCCGGTCTTCTTTGGCGTCAGTAAAGGCTCCTTTTTTGTGACCAAAGAGTTCCGATTCGAATAGGGTGGAGGTGATCGATCCCAAGTCCACACCGACAAACGCTTCCCGGCTTCTCCTGGAATGCCGGTGAATGGCCCTCGCGATCAGTTCCTTTCCGGTACCGTTTTCTCCTAAAATCAACACATTGGCATCAGTAGCCGCTACGCGTTCGATGGTTTCGAAGACTTTTTGCATCGCAGCGCTTTGACCGATGATTTCTTTAAACTTATTGTCAATGTCCTGTTGAAGGGTTTGTTTTTGGTCTTTGAGTAAGTTGACTTCCAGCTTTTTCTGCCGGAGCTGCAGCGCAGAGTTTAGGGTTGCGAGCAAGCGCTCATTTTCCCAAGGTTTTAGCACAAAGTCTGTCGCACCTTCCTTGATCGCTTTCACGGCAAGATTCACATCTCCGTAGGCCGTGATCAACACGACCACGGCTGACGGATCCAACTCAAGAATCCGATCCAACCAATAAAACCCTTCCTGGCCTGAACTCACATCCTTGGTGAAATTCATGTCCAGCATGATCACGTCGTAGTTCTCATTATGAGTCAAAATGGGAAGGAGGTCAGGATTCGTTTCCGTGTCCACTTGGGCAAAATGCCGCTTAAGAAAAATTTTTGCGGCCTTGAGCAGATCTTCGTTGTCGTCTACGATCAGGATTTTTCCGATTCTTTGATCATTCATAAAAAAGAGAGTTTAATGAGTTTTGCATGATGCACACCCGATCCTGTTTGTTCCAAAAGTTTGCCGAATTTATTTGAGACTTGAAAAAGTTTCAAAAGTGCCATTTTCGGACGTTTTTGAGCGATATTTTGTCGAGTTGAATCCTTTATAAGGTAGAGAAAAAAAATCCGCTTTGATTCATTTTTGTGCGCTGGCGAACAAAAATGTTCGAGACTTGAATTTTGGTTTCCCTTCAAATCCTGATTTGGAGCGTAGAAAGCCAGTTTTTTGCATGGCACAGCCTTTGGCACAATGGGATGAAGCCAAAGAGGGCATTTTCACACAATGGACAGAAAACTAGAAAAGAAAACCTGGACTCCCCGAAGAATCGCAGCCGTACTGGGTGGGGCGGTTTTATTGGGGGGAATTGTTTACCAAATCGTATTTGCAGATCATCGATCCACCATGAATGTGGAGCAGGACAGGCTCAGCATCGGCACCGTAAGTACGGGTGAATTTACCGATTACATTTTAGTCTCCGGACAGATCGAGCCAGCCCGTACTGTTTACCTCGATGCCATCGAAGGGGGTATGGTCAATCAAGTTATCCGGGAATCCGGTGCGCTGTTGAAAAAAGGCGATACCATTCTAATTCTGAACAACTACAACCTCCAGCTGGATGTGATGCAGCGAGAGACCATGCTTTACGAGCAAATCAACAACCTCCGTCAAACCCGCCTGCTTTTGGATCAAAACGACCTGAACCAGCAAGGTCAGCTGGCTGAGATTGACTACCAAATCAGCCTGCTGGAACCGCAGTACAAGCGATTCAAAGAACTTCATGCCAAAAAATTGGTTTCCGACAGGGAATTCGAGGAGGTAAAAGAGCAATACGAATACAATGTAAAGCGGAGAAAGCTCACCTATGCTTCCTATCGCAATGACTCCATTGCACGGTCTATTCAGCTAAACCAATTGAAGCTTTCGGAAAACCGAATGAATGCCTCTTTGACCGGGGTGGGGAATATTTTGGACAACTTGGTCATCACTGCACCGATTGCCGGTCAGCTTGCCACTCCGGTGCAGCTCGAGATCGGTCAGGCGATCAATCCCGGTCAGCGCTATGGTCAGATCGATATTTTGGACGAATTCAAAGTGAGGGTACCGATAGATGAACTTTACCTTCCCCGAATCAGCCAGGGATTGAGAGGGAAATTCACCCTCAGCGGCAAAGATTACGAACTGGAGATTTCCAAGATTTACCCGACGATTACCAACGGTCGATTTGAGGTGGATATGAATTTCACGGGAGAAAGTCCCGAGGGAATACGCCGCGGACAAAGTGTGAGGATTCGATTGGAATTGGGTCAAAAGGAACAAAGTCTGCTTCTTCCGACTGGCGGTTTTTTCAAGGATACCGGAGGCAACTGGGTTTTTGTCCTCAATCCAACCACCGGAAATGCCGAAAAGCGCACCATCCGACTGGGCAGAAAAAATCCTGAATTCTATGAAGTATTGGAAGGCTTGGTCGAAGGCGAAAAAGTCATCATCAGCGGCTACGAGAATTATGGAGCGAATGAGGTGCTGGAGGTGAGGTGAGTTGATGTCCGATGTTGGATGTCGGATGAGGCGACGCGGAACACGTCGCTGTCGAACTCCTCGTTGACGTCGCCCCCGG
>CAYONF010000014.1:0-55125 GCA_964405255.1 uncultured Limnohabitans sp.
CATCGGTGGAGCAGCCACCAGCGGTATTTGGACCAATCTGAACGGTACAGGTACTTGGACCAATGCTACTAATCCTGCCACTGCTACCTATACCGCCGGGCCAAACGACAGCGCCTTTGGTATCATCACCTTGCAACTTACTGCTAGTGGAGGTTCCTGTAGCAGTGTTTTGGCTACCAAAACAATTACGGTTAACCCTGGAAAAACAGTGACCCCTGTCACCACAGAAACGGTGTGCTTTTTCACAGGAAATGTCAGTCTTACCCATAATACTACCGGAGTAACCGGGCTTGGAACAATCACTAATCTTCCTGCCGGAGTTACTGCAACATTTAACTCGGGGACTGGAGAAATTGTAATCACGGGTAACCCTACGGAGCTGGGGACCTTCAACTACAGCATAGAATTATTAGGTTCCTGTGGAGTAGCTTTTGCAACCGGAACCATAGAAGTGGAGGATTGCGGTTGCGTAGAAATCTTGGATTTCGCCACTAATCCATCAGGCACTTGGGAGGTTCCTGTTGGTGTTACAGAAATAATTGTCGAAGCCTGGGGCGGTGGAGGAAGGGGAGGTCGAAGAACTTCTGGAACCTTTGCTGGAGGAGGAGGAGGAGGGGGAGGATATTCCCGATCAATTATTTCAGTTAACCCAGGTGATGATTTTACCTATGCAGTTGGTGCGGGAGGAAACAGTTCAAATATTAATGGAGGCAATACTACTTTCGGTGCTGATTTACTTGCTCGAGGAGGAACAGGGTTAGGAAATGATTTTAATGGAGGTGCTGGAGGTGCTGTAGGAACAGGTAACGACGTTGCTTATGCTGGAGGTAATGGAGGTGCTGCAAATAATTCGAATAGCGGGGGAGGTGGATCCTCCGGATATGCCAATTCAAATGGGGCTAACGGTGGCACATTAACAGCAGGTACAATTCCTGCCGGAGCTGAAGGAGGTAATGGCGGAGCAGGAATTAGTACTCTCAGTACTGCAGGACTGCCAGGACAGGTTCCTGGTGGCGGAGGTGGAGGGGGTTCCAGATGGAACGGGAGTACTGCTTTTGCTGGCGGGGATGGAGGTGCTGGTCGAATCAAAATTTCCTATACTTTAACCGCCGGCATTGTAAACGGTCCTAATTCCATTTGTATTGGAGGAAATACCACCTTTACTTCTACCATGGCAGGAGGAGTCTGGTCTTCCACAGATCCTTCGATTGCCACTGTTGATCCAAGCACTGGTGTAATTTCAGGAATAAGTGCCGGTGCAGCGACTATACGATACACCATTACAGGTTGTGCTGTGGCCACTGCCTCCAGAACTGTATTTGTTAACGCACCTGTGAATCCAGGAACCCTTAGCGGAAATCAGGATATTTGTATTGGCGGAGATACACAGCTTTTGTCGACTACCGCATTTGGTACTTGGTCTTCAGCCAATCCGGCCATTGTCACTGTTTCCAGTACGGGTTTGGTGACAGGGATTTCTGCGGGTACCGTGGATATTATCTATAGACTTCCCGCCAGTGGAGGATGTCCTGAGCCCGAAACCAGGATAAGTATCACGGTGACTGCACCGCCAAATGCAGGAACCTTAAGCGGAACTCAGGAAGTCTGTGAGGGTGGAACCCGTACTTTCTCATCCACGACCCCCGGGGGGACATGGTCATCCGGAAATCCAGCAGTGGCCACAGTCAACCCATCTACGGGCGTTGTGACTGGTATTTCTCCAGGTTCGGCAATAATCACCTATACAGTTCTTGGTTCAGGAGGCTGTTCAGATGACTTTGAAACCCGATCCATCACTGTTACTCCTTTGGCCGATGCCGGTACACTGAGCGGGGCTGATGAACTTTGTGTGGGAGAAAGCACGGTCTTCACCTCTACCACGCTTGGAGGAACTTGGACCTCAAGTAATCCCGCAGTGGCATCCATAAACAGTTCAACGGGAACAGTTACCGCCCTAACAAATGGTACCACAACGATCACATATACCGTTGCAGGATCAGGTAGCTGTGCCAATGACAGCGAAACTCGCAATTTGACAATTAATGCCCTGCCCATCCCTACTTTCACAGCCCAACCTTCGGGTGTTGTATGTATAGGGGAAGAGGTTACCTATACCACCCAAGTGGGCCAGGTCAACTACGATTGGCAGATTTCCGGCACTGCAGGAACCGATTATACCATTAGTTCGGGTGGCACTTCTACGGATAATTCTCTTACCCTAACTTGGCTAACCCAAGGTACAAAACAGGTTTTCCTGAGCTATTCAAATTCCAACGGATGTTCGGCTGCTGCATTTATCAATAGTTCGGTTTCAGTCAGCCCTCTTCCAACCCCCACTTTCCTTGTGGAGCCAGCAGGTGATTATTGTTTAAACGAGAATGTAACGTATACCACCCAATCTGGCCGTTCAAACTACACTTGGAATATTTCGGGGGTTCAAGGGACAGATTATACGATTTCAGCAGGGGGAGTAACCACTAATTCTATTTCGATCGAATGGCTAACCACCGGTTCTAAAACCGTAACGGTCAATTATGAAAATACCAATGGTTGCCTTGGAACAACTCCTGCTTCAAATTCCATTACTGTTAATTCGCTGCCTGTTCCCACATTTATTGCAGAGCCAAGCGGGCCTGTATGTATAGGCCAGGAAGTAACTTATACCACTCAGTCTGGCGGAGGTATTTCAAATTATGACTGGACTTACTCCGGTGATGAAGGAATCGATTACAACATCATTTCGGATGGGGGAAACACGGTGACACTAGTTTGGCTGACGGATGGACAAAAAACAGTTACCGTTAATTATGAAAATTCCAACGGATGCGAAGGGGCATCGCCAGCGATCAGTACAATTGACATTGACCCTCTTCCGGTTCCGACCTTTACCGTAGCGCCTTCCAATCCGACCTGTATCGGGGATGAGGTGACTTATACCACCCAGTCAGCCCAATCAAACTATACCTGGACCATTTCCGGGGTTTTGGGTACAGATTACAACATTACCGGCGGCAGTATCGGTACTGGAAGCAATACGGTCACCATAGAATGGTTAACTGTGGGGGATAAGACAGTCACAGTCAATTATTCGAACGCTATTGGATGTGCCAATCCAACTCCAGTTTCAAATACCATCACTCTTTCTCCTCTACCCGTCCCAACATTCACCGTTGAGCCTACAGACCCGGTATGTATTGGAGAAGGAGTGACTTACACCACAGAGTCAGGACAATCCAACTACACTTGGACAATTTCCGGAACAGCAGGCACTGATTTCACCATAACGGCGGGAGGTGTAGGAACTGCCAGCAATACAGTCACAATTCAGTGGTTGACCGATGGTGCAAAGACGGTAACGGTAAATTACACCGATGCAAACGGATGTAGAGGAATATCCCCAGCTTCAAATACAATTAATCTGGATCCTCTTCCTGCACCAAGTTTTACAGTAGAACCATCCAATCCAGTTTGTCTCAACGATGCCGTGACCTACACCACCCAAGGTGGTCAATCGGATTATGTTTGGAACATTCCCGGCACCGCAGGAACTGACTATACCATCACTGCCGGTGGAATAGGAACCGGCAGCAATACCGTCACCATACAGTGGCTAAGTTCCGGTAGCAAAACCGTTACCGTCAACTACACTGATGCAAATGGCTGCTCAATCCCAAGCCCTGCTTCGAATACAATTGAAATCAGCACGCCTGTTTCTATCGATCCAGAGATTGATCCGGGTCAGCTCGGTGATACGGAATGTTTTGGTGACGGTTTTGACCCGATAACCATTACTGCCACTGGATCTGGATTAACATATCAATGGTATCGTAAACCTGATAATTCACCTATCAGCTCCAATCCGGGAACGGCTGTATCGGGTGCCACTTCTGCGACCTTTACACCTCCATCCACTCCAGAAGGGGTTTCCTATTATTATGTGGTAGTTTCTGGTATCTGCGGAGGCCCTGAAACCTCGGATCTGACCGGTGCATACATCGTTTCTCCATCGGGTACTTCCATAAACATAGATCTTGATCCCGGGGCTCCAGATGAAGAATTTTGTTTGGGTTCTGGCACATTCTCAGAACTTTTAATCTCTGCTACCGGTGATGGAGGTATTCCTGCAAGCTACCAATGGTATCAAAATACGACTCCTACCAACACAGGAGGAGTTTTACTTACAGGCGAAACAAACTCAACTTTCACACCTCCATCCGATGCAAGTGTGGCAGACGGATTACCAAGATATTATTATGCCACGGCTACAAGCCCAAGCTGCGGAACAGTAACCTCATCGATCTCAGGGGCATTTATTGTCGATCCATTAACCTCCATTGACTCAGAAAATCTTGCAGGTGACACAATCTGTGAGGGTCAGGGGCCATTTAGCCCAATTTCTGTAAGCGCTTCCGGCACTGGAACTTTATCTTTCCAATGGTACAGCAACACGACCGGAGTGATAAATACCGGAGTTGATACCCCTGTTGGAACTGACTCAGATACCTTTACCCCACCATCCAACACTGCTGTCGGAGTTCCGGTTTACTATTATGTGGTAGTCTCAAGTTCTGGAGGTTGCGGTCCAAATCAGACTTCCAGTATTTCAGGAGGCTTCCTGGTAAACGAATTACCAGTGCCAACTTTGACCCCTACTCCTACAGGTGAAATTTGCGTTGGCACGTCCATAACCTACACCACTGAGCCAGGGCAGTCGAACTATGTCTGGACAGTACCTGGTACAGCTGGAACTGATTACACCATTTCTGCTGGAGGAATTGGAGCGACTAATCACACGGTAACCTTGACTTGGTTGACTTCAGGAACCAAGAACGTTTCAATAAATTACAGCAACTCAAACAATTGTACCGCAGCTAATGCTACTGTCAATTCTACCATAGTAAATGCCCTTCCGGTACCGACATTTATTACTCCTCCTCCTGCTCAAGTTTGTGTGGGAACCTCTGTTACTTACACTACTGAGTCTGGTCAATCCAATTACCTATGGACTATACCGGGAGTAGCTGGTACCGATTACACTATCACTGCCGGAGGAATTGGAACAACCAATAATACGGTGACCCTTACTTGGTTAACTAGTGGAACTAAGGCCGTTTCGATTAGTTATACCAATTCAAACAATTGTACCGCAGCAACTGCAACTGTAAATTCTACAGTGGTAAATGCACTTCCTACACCAACTTTCACCTCTCCTGCTGTTTCTGAAGTATGTGTGGGTATACCAATAACGTATACCACCCAATCTGGCCAAACCAATTATACTTGGACAATACAAGGAACCGCAGGAACTGATTATACCATCACCGGAGGTGGAATCGGAACATCCAGCAATACGGTTACCCTTAGATGGCTGACAGCGGGTACGAAAAACGTTTCTGTCAATTACAGAAACGCGAATAATTGTTCGGCAGCGTCAGCGGTGGTCAATTCCACCGTTGTAAATGCGCTACCTACCCCAACATTCATAGCTCCTCCACCTTCTGAGGTTTGTGTGGGAGAATCAGTTACCTATACCACCCAAGCAGGCCAATCAAATTATGTGTGGACTATTCCAGGTACTTTAGGAACTGATTTTACGATTACAGGTGGAAGCGTTGCAAGCACAAGCAATACAGTTACGCTTACTTGGTTAACAGCAGGCACAAAGAATGTATCTATCAATTATACCAATGCTACAAATTGTACGGCTGCCACTGCAGTTGTTAATTCTACTATAGTCAATGCGCTGCCAACACCAACCTTCACCTCCTCCATACCTGCAGAAGTCTGCGCCGGATCATCCATAACTTATACTACTCAATCAGGTCAGGATAATTACAGCTGGTCCGTCCCAGGCACAGCCGGAACTGACTATACAATCACCGCCGGAGGTATAGGACAATTTGATAACTCAGTTACGTTAACCTGGTTGACAGATGGTACAAAAGTTGTCTCCGTCAACTATAGTAACTCAAATAATTGTAGCGCCGCATCGGCAGTAAGTAACACACTTGAAGTCAATCCACTTCCAGTTCCAACATTTACCGAAGCCCCTTCTGCTGATCTCTGTGTGGGAACTCCGGTGACCTATACCACACAATCCGGTCAATCCAATTATATCTGGAATGTTTCAGGAATTTCTGGAACTGATTACACAATAACCGCCGGAGGAATTGGTACATCCAGTAATTCTGTAACCCTAACCTGGCTGACAGTTGGCAACAAAACTGTTTCTGTCAATTATACCAATGCCAGTGGATGTACTGCCGTTTCGCCAATAGCAAATTCTACAGAGGTAAATGAAACCCCGGTAATCAATGACATCACGGGTACCACTATCTGTAGCGATGGTACATTTACTGTTACACCATTGAATGGTACAAATGGCTCTGTACCGACAGGAACCACCTATACTTGGACTGTTCTGCCCAATGGAAACGTGACAGGAGAATCTAATGTTGCAAGTCCTCAACCTACTATTTCCCAGACCTTGACCAATACATCACTGGTGGATCAAACTGTAACTTATACAGTTACCCCTATCACACCGGATGGCTGTATTGGCAATACGTTCGAAGTTGATGTTTTAGTCCGTCCAATGCCTACGGTAAATGACCCAATCAATCAGGATATCGGTTGTTCCGGGCAATCTACTTCTCCTGTGAATTTCACAGGCAATGGAGTAGCGGGAGTAGTTTACAATTGGGCAAACAGTCATCCATCCATCGGATTGGCTGCCTCCGGAACTGGGAATATCCCTTCATTTATTGCACAGAATACCAGCGCAGGACCTATCACTGCCACCATTACAGTGACACCTACAGTCAATGGATGTTCAGGGCCATCACAAACATTCACCATAACTGTTGATCCTACTCCGGAAATTACCTTACAGGCGGATTATTGTGCGGTGGATGGAAGTGTTCTTCTCGTAGCCAGTTCCAACGTAACAGGAACTACCTGGCTATGGAATACTGGGGAAACCACCTCTACTATCCTAGTCGATATAGCTGGTTCTTACTCCGTGACTGCTACCTCACCGGATGGATGCACAAGTACAGCTTCAATTAGTATTGCAGAGGAATTGGTAGTGGATGGCTCTTTCACCAACTTTGATCCTGGAAATCCAAGCTTCTTTACCGAATACACGCAGAACCAAAGCTATTATGTTAATGGTAATGGGGCAACTGGCTTATGGCCTGAAGGATACTATGCTGTAAATGTGAATGCGAATGGAAGTACCACTACCACCCCTCCCGGTTATCATACTGCCTTCTATGGACGAGACCATACCAATAATGCTACCGGGCCAAGGAATTTCATGATGGTTAATGGAGGCGCTCTAATCGGTAGCCCTCTCCGCCAACCCGTTATCTGGAGACAAGAAGTTGCTGTGGAGCAATTCACAGAGTATTATTTCTCAGCTTGGGCAATGAATTTGAATCCTACTTCAAATGCTAGACTTCAGTTTAAGATCAATGGTCAATTAGTAGGTACAGTTTTGGACTTGTCTACCGCTCCTGAGCCAACAAGCGATGCAGAGGTAGGCTTGGATAACTGGAGAGAATTTAGATCGAATCCAAGCTGGAGTTCAGGTAGTGCCACCACAGCAATCATTGAAATCGTAAACTTGAATACAGCTCTCGGTGGAAATGATTTTGCCTTGGATGATATCTCCTTCGGCACACTTTCTCCATTCATTAGATTAACCTCAGCAGTAGGAACTGATGATAGCCAGATTGTCTGTGAGGATTCACCAATTGTAGATATTGAATATGCTGTTGGCGGTGGGCTTGCCGGCCCATTGGTTACCGGATTACCAGCAGGTGTAACTGCTACATGGAATGGCAGAAATTTGAGAATCAGTGGTACACCTACTACTCCGGGCACTTATACCTATGAAGTCTTTACAACAGGTTCTTGCCAACAAGTACGGGTAGAAGGCTTGATAACTGTAAAAGATGTTCCGGATGCAGGCACGATAGCGAGCGATCAAACTATTTGTAATAGCGGTACTCCTGCCACCATTACTGGCAGTGTCTATGCCCCACAGGATGCCGGAGCAGTGATTTCCTATCGTTGGGAAATGAACACCAATCTTACCACTCCTAATTGGATTGATGCCACCGGTAATCCAACTACCGCCTCCTACGATCCTCCTGCATTGACTCAAACAACTCAATTTAGAAGGTATACCATTTCCACTGTTGGTGGTCTATCCTGTGAATCTCCTGCCACCACGCCTGTCACAATTACCGTACAATCTGTACCAACAGCTGGAGCTATCGCAGCAGCCCAAACCATCTGTAGCGCAGGAGATCCTGTGGCATTCACCAATGCAACCCCAGGCTCTGGAGATGGTTCATTATCTTACCGTTGGGAAAGTGCCGTAAGTCCATTTACCACTTGGTCCTCAATAGCAGGAGCGAATGGAGCCACATATGATGCGCCGGCCGGTTTGACAGAAACTACCCGCTATAGAAGGGTCACAATCTCAACGCTAAACGGAGTTGCATGTGAATCCTCACCAACTGCTCCAATAGAAGTAACCGTACAAGCAACACCGAATCCGGGTAGTATCTCAGCACCACAAACGATATGTATCGGAGATGATCCTCTGGCTTTCTCCAGCATTTCGCCGGGAACAGGATCTGGTACCATCACATACCGTTGGGAAAGCGCTGTCAGTCCGTTTAGTACCTGGAACACCATTTCCGGAGCCACAGGTGATATCTATGACGTTCCATCGGGTTTAAACGTGACCACTCAATATCGACGAGTAACTATCTCTACACTTAACGGGGTAGCATGCGAGGCCAATTCCTCACCTGTCGAAATCACAGTTTTGCCAAACAATACCACAACTCCTGTTGATCCTAATCCTGTACTTTGCCTTGCTACAGCTTCTCCGGTTATTATTACCCATACCACCACAGGAGCTACCGGAATTGTGGCTCAAAGTGCCAGTGTGAACTACAATCTTCCAAATGGGATCACTCCAACATGGAATGCAGGGGTTCTTACCATCCAAGGTACTCCTACTGAAGTTGGTATATTCAACTACACCATTCCGCTATCCGGAGGCTGCGGTTCGGTAAGCGCTACGGGAACTATCACGGTAGAAAATCCTAACTACCCGATCACCTCCATCGATGTGGTCAATCCGAGTTCCTTGCCGGGAAGCTCCACCTTCACGGTGTTTAGCCCGAATATGACCCCGGGTACGTATGAGATTCGATACAGCACCAATGGAGTAAACGGAGGAGCAAACAATGTCCTGACCACGGTAGTAGTATCCACTTCAGGTCAATTTACCTTGACCTCTCCTCCGTATTCCAATGAAGGAACTACTGTCTTGACTATCAATTCCATTCAACGAATACTTCCAAATCCAGCAGACCCTTGTGCTTACTTCCCACCAAACAACAATACCGCCATTTATGGATTCGGCTGTAGTTCGGAATCCCTCCAGACAGGGGGAAATGATGTGTTCTATGTTCCTGCTGATGTTTTTGAGGTTACAATAACTGCTTATGGTGATGGCTCCCCATTGGATACCCGAACGATGGCGGTGGTACCTGGCGGTGTGATCAACATTGGAGTGGTAGGGAATACCATCTTTGCCACCGAAGTCGCAGCAGCTTCTGCCACTCCTGCGGATTACATTGTGTCTGCCATCGGTCCGAATGGTAGGATTGTGTTTACCTATGATTGTACTCCTCCTCCACCTTGCAGTGGTACAGGAAATGTCTACCAATACACCGATTCAGAAGGATTCACTGTAATTCGAGTGACGGGAGATTGTTCTTCCTGGAGTTGGAACGCTCCTGATGGCTTGGATGAATTCGAGGTTTTGGTTGTTGGCGGCGGCGGCGGCGGCGGATTTGGTGAAGCGGCTGGCGGCGGCGGCGGTGGAGCAGTGATCTATCAGCAATACACCGGAATCACAATGAATGGATTACCGGGTCTTCAGGGAGCTACATTTACCATGACTCCGGGTGGACAAGGCCTCGGGGCCTCAAACAATACCATAAGAGGGGGATCAGGAGGAAACTCTTCTTTCTCAGGCCCTACTTTCAACTATTCCGGATCAAACACATTCAGCAACCTGCTGGCGACCGGAGGTGGTGGAGGTGGTTCTTCAAATACCACATCGAGTATCCGTCAAGGAGGAAACGGCGCTTCAGGCGGAGGTGGTGCAGCCATTGGTACTGATGAGTCAACCGGAGGAACTGGTACAGCCGGTACCAACGGAGGCAGTGGACTTGGAGAATCTTTCGGTGCTGCGGGTGCAGGAGGTGGTGGAGTTTCAACACCTGGAGGAAATGGAACTTCTTCTGGAGGTGGAACCGTAATGACCGCTGGTTCGGGTGGAAGTGGGGAATCCAGAACAATTTCCGGTGAGCCGATATTCTACGGTGCGGGAGGTGGAGGAACCTCCTCCGGTGCGATCACCAACGTAGCCGGATCCGGAGGAAGTCCTTATAGTGGAACTTTCTATGCCGGTGGTAACGGAAACAACAACGGGGTGGGGCAATCCCCTTCCACCTATGGATCAGGAGGAGGCGCAGGCAGATTGGGTGGTAGCAATGGATTCCAAGGCGTGATCTACATCCGTTATCCTAATTTCCGCATCCTTCCAATTGAAATACTCCAGTTCAAGGCAACCTATAATTCATCCCTTCAATCGGCTGACCTCACTTGGACTACCGCCAAAGAATGGGAAAATGACCGATTTGAAATCGAGCGATCTGTCAATGACGTGAAGTCTTGGGAGACAATCGGGATGGTGCAAGGCGCCGGATACTCTGACAAACCAGTAGATTACGCTTATCAGGACTTGAAACTTCCTTTGTCAGGCGGCACTATTTTCTATAGACTGAAGCAGTTTGACTTTGATGGTGAGTATACCTACAGTGATACCAAGGCAATCCAGATTGAGCCAATCTCTGGCTTGACCTACTGGAGAGTATATCCCAATCCAACAACAGGCGACCCGATCAATCTGGAAATGATCGATACCGGGGCCTACCAGGATGAGCTGATCACCGTCCGAATTATCGCCGCCACTGGTCAGTTTGACCTCATCGAGGGAACATCCCAGACGGTACTGAGCATGCAACTTGCCGACCAACTGCGAACCAAAGCCGCAGGAATCTATACCCTCGAGATCAGCTGGGGAGTATTTAAGGAGTACCACAAAGTAGTCCTAAGGAGATAGGTCTTTTGCTTAGGAGTGATGAAAACCTAAGCCAAATTTCTTTCAAAAATGAAATTCTGGACCTATTCCTCAGCCTAGATGGAAGGTCCCGTCTAAATAATCCGACAAACAGAACAGTAAAAAAGAAAGCAGCGCAACAGCATTATTTTAAAGCAGGGTATAAAAATGCTGTTCTTGATTAGGAATAGCAGAAATTCTCCTTGGTCAACGCTGTGATTTCCAGCAAACATCTGGTTTTGACCCTCATTTTTCGTTACTTTTACTTGCCCTTAAATCCTTTGTCAGATTTCTTTTCATGCTTGGCGTTGCTTTGATTTTCCTATTTGTTGGTAGGTGTATGGCTTTTTTGGTAGGAAAAGACAAGAAAGGTGGCAAATCATCTGTTTTCATTCATGCCAGCCGCAAGTTTGGCATTCAGACAGCTTACCCAGCTCTGTTTTCTATTTTGAAAAATGGGAGTGTGAACTTAATTTTCCCCGAGAAAGGAGTAAAAAGTTACACGTGGATCTTAATTGTCATTCTTTTTTTTGGGATCCAGAATTTGCTTGCTCAAAGTATTTTTACGAATCCCATAGCTGCAAATAATATTAATTCTGGTACTAATAATCCCTATACAACTGGACAAACAGTAAGTTCAGGAATAACTGTTTCGGGTATTGGTCGTGGTTCTGGCACTTCGGGTCAGATTGCAAATGGAGTTTATCGCGCTAGTAGCTGGAATACTGTCGCAATTGATCTAACTGCCTATTTTGAATGGACCATAACTCCTAATTCCTGCAGAGAAATTGATTTTGTAAGTTTTGTTTATTCATCGGCTAGAAGTAATGGATCAATATCAAATTTTGCCTTCAGATCAAGTGTAGATGGGTTTACAAACAATATAGGCACCCCAACATTTAATGGAACAACAATTAGTCTAAGTGATCCAGCATTTCAAAATATAACAGCTCCAATTACATTCAGGTTATACGCATGGGGTGCTGATACAGGCGGTAGAACTTTCTCAATAAATGATTTCACTTTTAACGGGACTATTCAGACTCTTTCACCTAACACAGCCGGAACTATTTCTTCGAACACCTTTTGCATCAACTCTCCTCTTCCTCCTGGAGTGACCCAATCCACTACAGGGGCAACTGGCATCGGAACTGCCACCGGGCTTCCAGCTGGGGTATCAGTAGCTTGGGCCAGCAATCAAATCACCTTTTCAGGAACGCCAACCGCTTCCGGTTCTTTTTCGTATTCCATTCCTTTGACTGGGGGATGCGGGGCAGTAAACGCCACCGGAACCATCACCGTCACCCCCAACAACACAGCGGGGACCATCACCTCCAATACCTTTTGCATCAACTCTCCCCTACCCGCCGGAGTAACCCAATCCACTACCGGAGCCACAGGAATCGGTTCGCCCACCGGGCTTCCAACCGGGGTGACGGCAGCTTGGGCTGGCAATCAAATCACCTTTTCCGGAACACCGACGGCCTCCGGATCTTTTACCTATTCCATTCCTTTGACTGGGGGATGCGGTACAGTAAATGCCACGGGAACGATCACGATCACGCCTGAGAGAACCGTCGGAGCAGCGTCAATTTCTCCTACGCTGTGCATCAATACCCCGATGGCCCAGATCACCCATGCGACTACCGGAGTGACAGGCATTGCCTCCTCATCCGGCTTGCCGACAGGTGTGTCAGCCGCAGTGGTCGGAAATGAGATCCAAATCAACGGTACTCCTAGCCAATCCGGAACGTTCAATTACACGATTACTCCCAATGGCTGTGGCAGTGCAGTGGCCACCGGTACCATCACCGTCACCCCCAACAACACTGCCGGGACCATCACCTCCAATACCTTTTGTGTTAATTCTCCCCTTCCTGCTGGAGTGACCCAATCCACCACCGGAGCAACGGGTATTGGTACTGCCACTGGACTTCCATCCGGGGTAACCGTTTCATGGGCAGGCAATCAGATTACCTTTTCCGGAACACCCACTGCCTCCGGATCCTTTTCGTATTCCATTCCTTTGACTGGGGGATGCGGAGCAGTAAATGCCACGGGAACGATCATCATCAATGCCGTTCAAACCGTGGGGGCAGCTTCGGCTACTCCTACCCTTTGCATCGGTACTCCATTGACTCAAATCACTCATGCTACCACAGGGGTGACAGGTATTGCTACCTCGACCGGGCTGCCAACTGGAGTCACAGCAGCTGTAGTAGGAAACGAAATCAGAATTGACGGCACACCTACGGTCTCAGGCACGTTCAATTACACGATAACCCCAACATCCACTGGTTGCGGTTCGGCGGTGGCTACAGGAACCATCACCGTTACTCCCAACCGAACAGTAGGTTCGCCTTCGGCTACGCCTACTCTGTGTATCAATGCTCCGCTGACCCTAATCACCCACTCTACCACTGGGGTGACCGGGATTTCCTCTTCCAGTGGACTTCCGGCAGGAGTCACAGCGGCAGTGGTGGGTACCGAGATTCAAATTACCGGTACACCTACGGTCTCAGGCACGTTCAATTACATTATTACCCCTATTGGTTGTGGTACCGCAACGGCAACAGGAACCATCACCGTGAATCCCATTCAAACCGTGGGAACGGCTTCGGATACTCCTACGCTTTGTATCGATACCCCACTGCCTCAAATCACTCATGCTACTACTGGAGTGACAAGCATTGCCACTTCAACAGGTTTGCCTTCAGGAGTAACAGCCGCAGTGGTAGGCAATGAGATTCGAATCACCGGTACACCCACTGTTTCGGGGATTTTTAATTACACCATTACCCCCACATCCAATGGGTGCGGCAGTCCTGTAGCTACAGGAACAATTACGGTCACACCAAACCGAACTGTAGGCGCTGCTTCTTCTACTCCTACACTATGTATCGATTCCCCACTGACCCAAATCACCCATGCGACTACCGGAGTGACAGGCATTGCCACTTCGGTGGGACTTCCTGCGGGTGTCACAGCGGCCTTGGTCGGTAACGAGATTCAAATCACCGGTACACCGACTGTCTCAGGAACCTTCAATTACACCATAACGCCTACCGGCTGCGGAAGCGCCGTCGCTACAGGAACAATTACAGTTACTCCTAACAGAACCGTAGGTGCAGCATCGGCTTCCCCTACGCTTTGTATCAATACCCCATTGACTACCATCACCCATGCCACTACCGGGGTGACAGGCATCGTTTCCTCCACTGGGCTTCCGACGGGAGTCACAGCTACAGTCGTAAGCAATGAGATTCGAATCAGCGGAACACCTACAGTTTCAGGGACTTTCAATTACACAATTACCCCAGATGGTTGCGGAAGTGCTGTGGCTACCGGGACTATTACGGTGATACCAGATCGTACAGTAGGCGCAGCCTCCTCTACTCCCACACTTTGTATCAATACCCCATTGACTCAAATCACCCACACCACTACAGGTGTGACGAGTATTGTAACTTCAACGGGTTTGCCTACAGGAGTTACTGCCGCAGTGGTTGGCAATGAGATCCGCATCACCGGTACACCCACGGTCTCAGGGACGTTCAACTACACGATTACTCCAAATGGTTGCGGAAGCGCTGTGGCTACCGGAACGATTACAGTTACGCCCAATCGAACCGTAGGTCCGGCTTCTTCTACCCCTACGCTTTGTATTAACTCCCCACTGACCCAAATCACGCATGTGACTACCGGGGTGACAGGCATCATTTCTTCCACCGGATTACCTCCGGGAGTCGCAGCCACCGTAGTAGGCAATGAGATCCGCATCACCGGTACACCAACAGCCTCAGGGACGTTCAACTACACGATTACTCCAAATGGTTGCGGAAGCGCAGTGGCAACGGGAACTATCATTGTGGATCCTTTGCCAACTGCAGATGCAGGTACTTCCTTGTTTTCGATTTGCCAGGGACAAACCTCAGCCCCTATGGATGGAAGTGTGGGTGGCAGTGCAACAGGGGGAGTTTGGAGTGGAGGAGCTGGTACATGGACCAATGCCAACGATCCGGCATTGGCTACCTACACGGCAAGCCCTACTGAGTCAGGAAACATACAGCTGACCTTAACTACGACCGGTGGTTCCTGTGCGCCTGTTCAAGTAACAAAATTCATCACCGTCAATGCCAACCCCATCATCAACGTAGGGCCGGCAATCCCTGCGATTTGCCAAGGTCAGACGACCATTGCCATGGGAGGAAGTGTAAGTGGAGGTGCGACCACAGGAACTTGGAGCGGAGGTGCCGGTACCTGGACCAATGCCAACAATCCCGCTTTGGCCACCTACACCGCCTCTGCAACCGAATCGGGCACAATAACCTTGACTCTAACGGCCAGCAACGGGACCTGCGTGGCTAGCAGTACAAAGACCATCACTGTAAATCCAAATCCGGTGGTGAATGTGGGACCGGCATTGGCTGCCATTTGTCAGGGTCAGCAATCGGCTGCGATGGGTGGCAGTGTCACATCAGGTGCCTCAGCACTTTGGAGTGGAGGTGCCGGTACGTGGACCAATGCCAACAATGCAAGTACAGCTAGATATACAGCCAGTGCTACCGAATCAGGAGTAATTACGCTGACTTTGACTTCAACACTCGGATCCTGTACAGTCACTAGTACAAAAACCATTACCGTTAATCCCAATCCAACTGCCTCGGCCGGTCCTGCATTCACGAGTCCGATTTGCCAAGGCCAACCTTCACCGGCCATGGGTGGAAGCGTCGGCCCGGGTGGGGCGACAGGACTTTGGTCTGGAGGTGCCGGTACCTGGACCAATGCCAACAACCCCGCTACGGCAACATATACCCCGGCAACATCCGAATCAGGCACTATCACCTTGACCTTGACCGCCACCTTGGGTTCTTGTACAACAGTAGTAACAAAGACCATTACAGTCAATCCATTACCGACAGTCACAGCTACTCCCGCATCCCAATTTAGATGTGATAACATCGCATCGGGTACGATCATTACACTTTCTCCTGCTCCCCTCAATTTAGCCGGAACTACCTATGAATGGACCCGGACCAACCCAGCTGGTTTGGTAGGAACTGGAGCCGGTACTGCCCTTTCGGGAACTACCACAGGAACTACGCTGGTAGGGACATTTAGAAACAACACCACAGCCAACATCACCACTACCTACACTATTACTCCAGTGGGGCCTGCTCCTACATTTTGCCGAGGTGTGCCTGTGAACGTGACTGTGACAGTTTATGCTCCTCAGGTAGCACCTGTGATTAGTGCGGACCAGGCGGTATGTGCAGGGGAAACCCCAAGTTTACTCAGCGGCACTGCCGCCACAGGAGGAAGTAACACCTACACTTATCAATGGCAAAGAAGAACCACTGCAACTGGTTGGACTGCAGCTGATAATATTGCCGGTGCAACCGGTTTAACCTATCAGCCTCCTACGGTTAATTTTGGTGACCCAACTCTGTACTATAGGCTAGTTGCTGCTGATCTTTGCGGAACAGTTGTCAGTAATGTAATTTCCATCGAAAGTATTACTAGTTTTGGTACTATCGGGAATACAACATTGAGTAATCTACCCCCTGCGACACCATTTTGTCCAGGAGGAACATTTTCAAACTCTGGTTCGCAAATTCGAGTTTCCACCGCTAATCATGCATTCTTTTTAGAGTTTAGGTATAGATTAAATTATGATCCAAACTTTATTACGCCTGCAACGACTGCGGATATTACCGGATCTTCTAGCTCATCTGGTTTTCTTGTCAGGACAACTACAGCCAACCTTCCTCAATTTACTGTATCCAATACTACCAACACGACAGTCACTACAACTATTGAAGTGATTCCTTTTGCATTTTTTAATGGTGCTGAGCGATGTAATGTTGCTTCAGTTTCATTTCCAATCACTATTCGGCCGACACCTGTACTCACAGCGACACCTACCTCGCCGACTATTTGTAGTGGAAGTTCAACGGCCATTACGTTAAGTAGTAATATCACGGATAATCCCACTACTTATACCTGGACTGCAAGCCTGCAAAGCGGAACAGCCACAGGGTTCAGTAACCAAACCACCCCAGCTTCTGGGCCAATCAATCAAACCCTTACCAATACCGGTACAGGCAATGCCGTAGTAAGGTATGTCATCACGCCGAGCTCAATGGGCTGTACAGGAGCTTCTAGAACGGTGGATATTACAGTTCTGCCTTCAAATACAATCACGAGGACTTCTGCAGCTGCTACAACTAGCCAAACTTTATGTAGTGGAGCATCGATCACTCCGATAACCTATTCTACCACAGGAGCTACTGGAGCCACAGTCTCTGGCTTGCCAGCAGGGGTAACAGGAGTTTGGTCAGGCAATGTGCTGACCATTAGCGGTACACCGAATGTGCCTGCCGGAGGAACATTCAACTACACCGTTACTATGACAGGAGGCTGTACATTCAGTCAAGCTGCTCCGACTGGTACCATTACTGTACTTCCAGTTCATACGGTTACAGCAGGTGCCAACCGTACAGTTTGTCGAAATGCTTCCATGACAGCTATTTCAATGACATTAGGCGGAGGAGCCACAGGCGCAACAGTCACTGGACTTCCAACCGGAGTAAACTTTAATGTTTCGGGAACCACCTTGACCATAAGCGGTATTCCCACCGTTTCAGGGTCATTCACTTACACGGTAACCACTACCGGAAATGCCTGCGCTGTTGCTACCACCGGGGGTACTATCACTGTAGATCCTCCTCATACCATCACCGCCGGTAGCAGTCAAACAGTTTGTCAAAATGCTCCTATAGCTGACATTATCCTAACTTTGGGTAATGGGGCTACCGGAGCCACAGTTACTGGCTTACCTGCTGGTGTTAGCGCTTCTGTTTCCGGTACTACCCTCACAATAAGTGGTTTCCCAACAGCAACAGGTTCCTTTACTTACTCCGTGACTACTACCGGCAACAGCTGCACGGTAGCTACCACCGGAGGAATCATCACGGTAACCCCAAATCACGCCATCACAGCCGGCAGCAACAGAACAGTATGCCAGAATACCTCCATGTCTGCCATTACCATGACTTTGGCAGGTGGAGCCACGGGGGCTACGGTGAGCGGATTGCCAACGGGAGTAACTTCAAATGTATCCGGAACAACATTGACCATTAGTGGTATTCCTACGGATTCCGGGACCTTTCCTTATACCGTTACCACTACCGGAAATTCTTGTTCTGTAGCAATTACGGGCGGAATAATCACCGTAGATCCAATCCATTCCATCACAGCAGGAAGCAGTCAAACCGTTTGTCAGAACGCGCCAATCACCGCCATCAACATGACCTTGGGTGGCGGAGCGACTGGTGCTACAGTAACTGGACTGCCTTCCGGAGTGACTTCGAGCGTATCGGGTACTACGCTTACCATCAGTGGTACACCTTCCGTCTCCGGGATCTTCAACTACACTGTAACCACAACCGGAAATGGCTGTACAATAGCTACCACCGGTGGAACCATCACAGTAAATCCAATTCATACCATCAGCACAGGAAGCAGCCCAACGGTTTGTCAGAATGCTCCAATGACACCAATCACCTTGACATTGGGTGGAGGAGCGACTGGAGCCACAGTAAGCGGACTTCCAACCGGGGTTACTTCAGACGTATCCGGAACTACGCTAACGATCAGCGGGACACCAACAGCAACAGGATCCTTTACCTACTCCGTAACTACCACGGGTAATTCTTGCACAGTCGCAACCACAGGAGGTACAATCACTGTTTCTCCAATCCATTCCATCACAGCAGGAAGCAGTCAAACCGTTTGTCAGAACGCGCCAATTACCTCCATCAACATGACCTTGGGTGGCGGAGCGACCGATGCTACAGTAACTGGATTGCCTTCCGGAGTGACTTCAAGCGTATCGGGTACTACGCTTACCATCAGTGGCACACCTTCCGTCTCCGGGATCTTCAACTACACCGTAACCACAACAGGAAATGGCTGTACACCTGCCACTACAAGCGGAACCATCACGGTAGATAATCCGAGCTACCCAATAACCAATATCGAAGTCACAAATCCAGCTGCCGGATCTCCACCATATACCTCCACCTTTACTGTATACAGTGGAGGGTTTACCCCAGGGACTTATACGGTGGTCTATAACTCTACCGGAGTAAATCCGGCCACAAATCAATCAACCACCGCGACAGTGAGTGCAAGTGGTGTCCTCACCTTCAATTCTCAACCATACTCCAACGAAGGGACAAGTATTCTGGAAATCGTTTCAATCCGAAACAATGCAGGCAATTGTACCTATTTCCCTCCTAATAATACCTCCGCTCTATATGGGGTTAATTGCAGTACTGAATACACCCAAGCCATAGGGAACGAAATTTTCTATGTACCCGCAGGCATCTCCCAAATAACACTTCAAGCCTTTGGAAGTGCAACCTCATCGCCTGCTGAGACACTGACCGTAGTTCCTGGAGGCGCGATATTTATCATTTTCGAAAGTGGAAATATTTTTGCCACAGAAGTTCCAGGATCAACAGATCCGGCTGATGCGATTGTCCTGGCAACAGGAACAAATGGACGGGTGGTGATCAGCTTTAGCTGTTCGGCAGTCCCACCTTGCTCTACCCAGTTGGATAATGGCGGAAATTACCTTGATTCAGAGGGATTCACAGTGTTGAGATTTAGTACAGAGGGGCCTTGTACTTGGGTAGCTCCTGAAGGCTTGGAAGAATTTGAGGTGTTGGTTGTAGGCGCTGGAGGAGGAGGAGGATATGGACCTTCAGCCGGAGGTGGCGGTGGCGGGGAGGTCATCTACAGGCAGTATACAAGTATCAATATGGGCGGAGAAATTGGCCTTCGAAATGCATCCTTTACCCTCTCCATAGGAGCCAGAGGCAGGGGTGCAAATCCGGGCGAAAGGGGTCTAAGCGGTTCAGCCACCAGCTTCTCAGGACCCGCTTTTGATTATACAGGATCAAACACTTTTATTCCTTTGACCGCAGAAGGAGGAGGAGGGGGAGGTTCTACAGATTCTAATCTGGCCTTTAGACAAGGTGCAAGTGGATCCGGTAACGCCTCAGGTGGTGGTGGCGCAGCATTTTTGACGAATGCTGCTTCTGGAGGAGGCAGCGCCGGCTCCGGAAATGCAGGGGGTAACGCCTTCACAGATTCTTTTGGTTCCGCTGGTGCAGGAGGTGGAGGAGTAAATGGACCAGGATCAAATGGCTCCAGTTCAGGGGGCGGAGCTCAGATGAATGGCGGAAATGGTGGTAGTGGATTTTCTTCAAATATCTCCGGTGTAGCTACTATTTATGGTGCAGGTGGCGGCGGAACATCTTCCGGTGCAATATCAAATATCGAAGGCCGAGGTGGAAGTCAATACACGGTAAATTCAGTCACTTATTTTGCAGGAGGAAGTGCCACAAACTCGGGTGTTGGTCAATCTGCCACCACCTTTGGTTCGGGTGGAGGTGCAGGAGCGAGTCGTGGAGGAGATGGATTCCCTGGCGTCGTCTACATCCGATATCCAAACTTCCGTATTCTCCCTCTGGAATACCTGTACTTTAATGTAAAACACAATCCGACTCTGCGTTCGGGTGATTTGACTTGGGCTACCGCCAAAGAATGGGAAAATGACCGATTTGATATTGAGCGATCTGTCAATGACGTGAAGTCTTGGGAGACAATCGGGATGGTGCAAGGCGCCGGATACTCTGACAAACCAGTAGATTACGCTTATCAGGACTTGAAACTTCCTTTGTCAGGCGGCACTATTTTCTATAGACTGAAGCAGTTTGACTTTGATGGTGAGTATACCTACAGTGATACCAAGGCAATCCAGATTGAGCCAATCTCCGGCTTGACCTACTGGAGAATATACCCCAACCCAACAACAGGCGACCCAATCAATCTGGAAATGCTGGATACCGGGGCATACAACGATGAGCAGATTGCAGTTCGCGTGATTGCCGCGACAGGTCAATTCGATGTTTTGGAGGGAGAAAATCCAAGAGAATTGAGCCTAAGATTGTCTGATATTCTCAGAACTAAGGCGGCGGGAGTTTACACCATTGAAATCAGTTGGGGTGCCAATAAGGAATATCATAAGATTATTCTGAAGAGATAAGGTTACTATTTTTCAGAAAAAAAGAAGACCGAAGTTGAATATTCGGTCTTTTTTTTATTTTTGGAAGCCAAAATCAAAATTTTATTGTGTTAAAATTGAAATTTTAGAATTTAATTTCATTTCAGTGTATTTAAAAAACAAATTCATAAGCATGAAACGAATTTTCAACAAAACGGGCTTTAGTACACTAATTACCTTGGCATGGGTAGGGATTGCTGTTTCTTGTACCGATGGTCCAGATTCACCCTCAGATCCATCTATCCTTATCAATACAGACAGCGAACAGCTGAGTCAGCGTCTGACCCTAGATGGAAGCGGAGTAATCGGGATCACTGCTCCCTCCAATCCATCTGGGAGAGTATTGGATGATGATGACGCAGAAAAAATAAGTCTGGTCCTAATTTCGAAAGCCTCATCCCCGGTATATGAAGGAAATACCCTGCAGGCCACCCATGTCGACATCGATGAGGACTATGCCTACGTGGCCTATAATACTGCCGGCCCCACTTATTTGGGAGCGGTCGAAATTTTGGATATTTCGGATGCCTACAAGCCAAAAATTGTATCTCAGGCTATTTTTAAAAATGCCGATATCAGTGCTCTGGAATACCGTGACGGCCTGTTGTTTTTGGCGATGGCCATCGATGTGGATCAAAGTGATGTCAGTGAGCCTGCAAATTTGGGTGTAGTCTCCGTATCCAACGGTCAGTTTACATCCGATTTCCGGTTTTCTTCTGTTCCTGGCTTTGTGGCTACTGATGTGACTGCTACTTCCCAATTCACGGCTTTGGTCAGCGGAAGTAATGGAACCTTGACCCTGTTTGACAGAAATCTAAACAAACGCTCAGAGACTCCGGGGGAAGATCTCAGAGGCGTAGCTTTTGGAGAAGATCGGCTGGCCATACTGAGTGGAACTCAAGGAGCTTCCATCCTAAACCCTACCTCCATGGCTGAGGTGGCCCGAATATCCCTGGGTGTGGATGAAGCTCAAGCCAAGCGAACCCTGGATATTGAAGATGATCATCTGTTTATCGCATTGGGAAAAAAAGGTGCCGGTGTCTACCGACTTTCAAACGGACGAGAAGAAAGTCTGCTACCGATCCCCATCAATCCTGAAAATGTGGAACAAGGAGACATCGTTACCAATGCCGTTTCAGTCGAAGACGAACTTCTATTTATGGCCAATGGCGCTGCCGGAATTTCAGTTTCGGATATCGATGATGCAGACGAGCCCGAGCTCTATGGAGTTCTAGACCTGGATGGATCCTCTAATTTTGTACGTTTTGAGAATAAATTCATCTTTGTCGCCACGGGACAAGGCGGAATCCAAATCCTCAAAATTGTTAAAGACGACGATGACGAGGAAGAAAGCAACGGGGAAATCAACTGTGCAGGCCTTCCTGCTTACCAAGGAAGCTCCAATCTGAACATCAATGGCAATGAAAATGCTGCCTATGCGGGCTCTGCCCAATTGAAAAATGTCAACATCGGAGGTGAATTTCTTTTCTGCGGCTCCCTGGCTATCGAACAAAACCTCAATGTCAACAGCAATGGCATGATGACTGTAGTTGGCTCTTTCGCTTTTGGCCAATACCGAAAAAACACCAGCCTCAATGTCAACAGCAACTCCACACTTAGGCTTTCCGGATCCACCGTTATCTATGGAGACCTCAAGCTAAACAGTGGCGCGACTTTGGAATTTGTCGGAAATGACAATACCATAACCATTTACGGAGATGTACAGATCAGCAGCGGAGCTCGTATCATCGGAAATTACAAGGACACCGAGGACAAGCTGGATTGATCGAACCCAGAATTAAAAAAACCATGCAATCTCTTCTATTGCATGGTTTTTTTATTCCAACTCCTCTTCCCTTCGTTTGGGAACCTTTGCTTTGCCCAATCCAACGGTGCCTTTGAGTCCGCTTAGCGTAGCTTTTATCCAGGCATTGAAAACAAACTTCTGCTTATTGCGCTGCAGGTAAATCGGTCGGCTGAGGATTTTGGAAGATGTGCCGCGAGGATTGGAATTTTTCGTCACGAGGTTAGCTCCAAAGGTGAAGACCTTCAACTTGCCTAAGCCTCTTTCAAAGGTCAGCGAATCCAAAAACCGGATCTTGAGGTCCGTATACCCAAATTTCATCTCGCCTATCGCTTCATCATCTGTCAGCAAAAATTCCCACTTCCCATCCGTAACCGTACCATCGACAGCCTCAACGAATAGCGTTTTCGACAAAAAATCATTGGCTTCTGCAAAAGCAAAAGTATCCATACTGACTTTCACGTCCATGGGGTACTTCTCCCGAAAATGCATCAAAGCCTCGAGATTAACTTTAGAGGTTCCCATGATATGGGTCTCAAGTCCAAGCTGAACTTGATCCGTCGGAAATACTTCTCCAGGCCTACGAAGGTGAAAAGGTGCCAAATCCACATTCACTTGATCCAGGAGCATCATCCCCGGAACCATGCCTTTGGGAGCAAACTCAAAATACCTAATCTCACCATCCTTGATTTTCAACGAGACCAAATCAAGATCAATTTTGGCATTTTGCATTAAATACTGAGGCATCTGTTTGAAAGCTGAAGAATCAACAGGTTGACGCTTGTCCCGGAACAAATCCACTTTGGGAGATTGGACGATCAACTCATCCGCCTTGATCAGATTCTTCTCCAAATAGATTTGGGGATCAATGTTTGTGATCTGGACTGCATCAACAGTAGCCGTAACTGCATCGGATTGGAAAGGCAGTTTTCTCAGCAACCTATAGCTACCTTCAGCCGGACGATAGGAGATTTTTTCCAATACCAAGTTATTATTTTTGAAGTCAACACTTCCGATGTTGACCTTGTACAGGCTGTCCGGAGTAATAATCGCATAATTCTTAATTCCGAATTCAAGCTTTTTCTTTACCAGCTCATTCAAATCAATGATTTGAGTTTTGTCCAGTAGGTTCACATCCAAATCCATGGCGCCAAGCTTGATCCCCTGAAAATCAAGTCTTGGAATTGGCCCCTCTCCTTTTCGGTACATCGTTAGCGCACCATTTTCAATGAAAACATCATTGATAAAAATATCCTGAACCAGGGAGGCTTTGGATTGGGACTTGACTTGCTTTGGCTCTTTTTCAACTTTGGCCGAATCCAAAAAGACATTGATCTTGGGATTGACCATCCGTATTTCCCTGAGATCCAATTGGCCAGTATCCTGAATATTGGCCAGCTTGTTGTTTTTCAGGATCAACTGATCAATTTTCGCATCGATTACGGGATTACCGGGTTTTCCAAAATGGTCCTTGGGAGTCAGTGAAAAGTCAGTAAACAGAATCTGATCTTTAAGATTCCCAATGGAAACTTTTGAAAACTGAAGCGTATGAACACTGTCTGGCAATGCAAAAGTGAAATCCTTCAGATTCAGATCCACCTCGGCATACAATTCCCCCAGATTCTGGTTTGCCACTCTCAACGAATCTAACAAAAACTCCCTGATCATGAGATCAAAGTCCGTTTCGATGGATTTCAGAGAAGTTTCATTGATCTGATAATTAATGGCAAGCTTGGAGTTTTTGGTCAGAATGGTATCAATCTCCAATTCTTTCAGGGATTTCTTCCGTGTGTTTTTTTGTGGACTTGTCTTTGGCTTAGCCTCGATTTTCCGATCAATCGCCACCTCTATCGCTCCTCGGTCAAATTCGAGCTTGTCCAGAATCAGCTTGTTTTCAAAGAAAAACTCTTCGATGTCTACCCCTTTTAAATTTAATTTGGGAAACTGCATTCCCAGATTTATCCTTCCCGGAAAATTCTCATTGGGCACAAATTCCAGGTTATCAATCGTGATGGTTTTTCCCAGAGAGTTATAACGAAGCTGATCTGTAGTTACTTCGTATTTCCCACCAGCCAAGCTGAAGGAATAATTGTTGAAAATCAGGTCAATTTCATCCGAAAAGAGAGTTTTGTCTTCCTGGACAGGGGCAGCCTCATCCAAAACGAAGTTCTTCAGCTTTAATGAAAAATTATCTTCTGAAAAACTGGAACGCTTGGATTGGATTAGGCTTTCATAGCTAATTTGGGAGTTTGAGAGAGTTATTGAATCTATCGCTATCGCATTGAAATACCCCAAAAGCAGATTTTTAACCTCATCCGAAGACTCAGGGGATTCTGCAGCTTGACGGGACTTAGGCTTTTCTCTGTAATTTGAAATTGAGAAAACCGGACCGGGAAGCGAAATCTGCCTCACAAAAAGATTCCCGTCATAAAATGCGGATTTGATGTCTATCCCTTCTGCCCGGAAGATTGGAACCGAAAAATCCATCGTGGAGGTCTTTCCATAGGCATCCAGCGTGCTTTGGATTTGCTCCTTATTTTCTGGTCGGATAGTCAAGTTCTTGACTTCCACCAACTGGTTTTTGGAGTCAACAGTTAGCTTGTCTGCCTGGATGGAATGGAGGTTGTCTTTTAGCTTTAACTGGTAATTGTCCAAGGCCAGGTAAATCTCCTCCAGTTGGAACTGCTCCTGTAGAACAGTTGAAATTTTTGGACGAAAAAGGATTTCTTCCAGCCGGAAACTGAATTTTTCAAACCCGATGTCATTGCTTCGCTGACCACGCTCATCTTTAAATTGGATCATCCCTTCCTGAACCTCAAAATTCCGTATTGCGACTTCGTTCATGAATCCTCCGATGATTTCTCCCATGGAAGCCTGATTGGTTTTCTTGGAAGTGGACTCTGAAAATTCGGTAAATTCTACCTCAGGCTTTAAAATGATTACCTCATTAGCCCGAAAAATTCCCTCGTTGTAAAGAAGTTTAAGGTCCACTTCCGAAATCTCAAATTCCGGTAAATCCAACTTGATCAGTTTATCCGGGTTTTGCAATGCCAATCCCTCTGGCCTGGGATGAATGCTGAGGTTGCGAACGATCAGCTCATCCTTAAAAGAAGAAACGCTGACTTCGCTTCCTTTGACCAGATGGATTTGGTCTCCCAGATACACCCGGCTCCCTTTGATTTCCATGGCTGCATCCTGTCCATAAAAAAACTGGTTCGTCTTCCTCAGCGAATCCTCCCCCAAATAAAAATCAACCATTTTGAAGTTAAGCTCATCCAACTCGATCCGGTTTTTTAAGGTATCCTCCACTTCGGATTTTACAAACTTCGCCTTTGTTATGGCCAACTCTTTGATCGCTACTGACTCCAGTTTTCCTTTGATGAAATCATTGAGGTTTCCGGTAGCGGCACTGTCCGATTTCGCCTTTGGATTGCTGGCCACATTTAGGTCAGGTTCTTCAAGGATCAGTTCATCTATTTCCAGGACTGAGGTCATGAATGCCTTGTTAAGATCCACATTTCCAACCCGAAGCTCCTCCAAATCTACCTGGTAATAGGCTTTGCTTTCCTTGGTTTTGTCAGGAATCAGTCTGAAATCCTGGATATCAATCTGGTTGTCCAAGGAAGAAATAATTACCTGACCTGCCTCAAGAGTGTGGACTCCATCAGGCAAAGGATAAGTGGCTTTTTCCAATTGAAACTCAAATCCCTCAGCATTAAATGGAGTCTTCCATTCATCCAAAGTGGTAAAATCGATATTCCGGACAATCAGGGAAGTATTATCCGCTTCCAGTTCATTTTGGCTCAGAAAATTGAAAAAGAAGAAGTTGGCGTGATCAATTTCAACTTCTTGGATCAAAAGACCGGTTAATCTGATGCTCCGAACGGTTTTTTTAATTTCATCCTCCAGAGCTTTTACCGGGGAAACCTTGTCTCCTGTGGTTATTTTAGCAGTCCTATCTTTAGTAGCTTTCTTGGGAGTACTGGGAGGAAGATCAAGCTGAATATTGGGATTGTCGATGTAGATTTTTCCGATTGTGAACTTGTTTTCAAAGAAATCATACCACAAGCCCCTGAAAGCGATTTGATCGAGCGTAATGTTAAAAAGCGCCTGATCTTCCTTCCTTCCTTCCGGATTGACCGGCTTCATCACTATCCCGTCCAGAAAAAACCCTCTTCTCAGAAGAGAAAAGCTAAATCTGTTAAAATCGATAAGGTAAACATTCTGAGTGGCCTCGTTGATTTTTCTCTGGGCAAACTTCGAAAGGAAAATATTAGAACCGAAGTAAACTACAAATTCCAAAAAAAGGAGAGAAAGTAGCCCGATCATCCCCCAACGGAGAATTTTCTTCCGAATTGGATGGGTAGAATGTTTCTCCCGTTTCCCCGACACCATAAAAGTGGATTAACAATTATTTTTGAAAATATAGCACAAAAACAGCAAAAGCAATGCTAGGCATTGCTTTCGAGGGAAGCTGTAGGAGAAGGATTCGAACCTCCACGGAGCAGTTAGGCAGTAGTCCGGTTTGAATTACGCTTTGTTCTGGGCTCTCCACCCCCGAGACAGGAGGGCTTGTCTGCCAATTTCAACATCCTACAGGATGGATTTACTTTATTTGGGAGAAAGGCAAGGGCCTACACTTTTGTAGCTCTTAGCCTAATCCCCTGATAATCAAAAAGCTCTTGACGAGCTTTTGAAATCGATTGAATAGGTTTGAGAATTTCTATGCCTCAAAATTAGAAATACCCTTGGTTTATTAAAATTTTGGCAAGTTTTATTTTTATTTTTTACACTATTTTGAAATTTACAATTCATTTATTGAAAAATAAAAAATCTATTTCAGAAAATACTGCATTAAATTAGAGAATTGTTAACATTCATAACAAACAGGATTCACATCAATCATATTTTGATTTTTATGATACATACCAAATATTTTTTGGTGAAAAAAAATCTGGACAATAAAAAAACCATGAAATAAAATTTCATGGTTTTAGTCAATTAACAATAAACCCAAAATAACCTGCTGTAGGAGAAGGATTCGAACCTCCACGGAGTAGTTAGGCAAAATTACGAGCTCGCTAATTGCTTTATCCCATGACCTCCACCCCCGAGACAGGAGGGCTTGTCTGCCAGTTTCAACATCCTACATTGTGAACGAGATCTTTTATCTCTGTTTGATATTTCAAATATAGCGGGTCAAATCCCTATTTTGCAAATATTTCAAATATATGGATGAATTTTTACAGTATTTTTAAGGAAATCGATTGAATTATGACAATAAAGCAAAAGTTGTGAGACTTTAGGAGAGTATTTTACCGATTTGACAACAAACCAATCCTTTTTTACCAAATCAATACTCTTTTGTTGAATTATTTTCCAAAAAATCAACAATGCTTATTTTTTATTGCCGATTCAACAATTGTTTATTCAAAATTTACATAATCCTCCCACTTCGCAAGGACAGATTGAAAATCCAGTGGCAAAGGCGCCTCGAAATAAAGCTTTTCTTTCGAGACCGGATGAATAAATCCCAAACTCATCGCATGCAATGCCTGACGGGGCATCCGCTCAAAGCAGTTCTGAACAAAGCTTTTGTACTTGGCAAACTGGGTTCCTTTCCGGATTTTATCCCCACCATACATCGCATCATTGAATAGCGGATGACCGATGAATTTCATGTGCGCACGAATCTGGTGAGTCCTCCCCGTTTCGAGATTGCACTGGATTAGGGACACATAGCGTAGCCTTTTCAAGACTTTCCAATGGGTCACTGCATGTTTTCCCTGGCTTCCATCCGGATAGGCGTCCATCACTTTACGGTCTTTGGCACTTCTTCCCACATGCGCTCTCACCATCCCCGAATCAGCCTCAGGCTCTCCCCAGACCAATGCCAGGTAAGTGCGGTCGATGGTATGATGAAAAAATTGAGCGGCAAGCGGGGTCATGGCTTCCTCGGTTTTGGCAATGACGAGCAGACCTGAGGTATCCTTGTCAATCCGATGGACCAAGCCTGGGCGACCCACATTCCCTTTCATTTCCGGCAAATGCTGAAAATGATACACCAACCCGTTCACCAAGGTGCCGGTCCAGTTGCCATGGGCTGGATGAACGACCATTCCGGCAGGCTTGTTGACGACCAACAAATGTCGATCCTCAAAAATGATGTCCAGGGGGATATTCTCCTGAATAACCTCGGTATCCCGGGGAGGTTTTTCCATCAACACTCGGATTTCATCCAGAGGCTTGATTTTGTAATTGGACTTGGTGGGCTGCCCATTGACCAACACAGCCCCGGAATCTATGGCCTGCTGCACTTTGTTTCGGGTGGCATTTGCCACTTTTTCGGTCAAAAATTTATCAATCCGCATCAGGGATTGACCCTTGTCCACCAAGATTCGGTGATGCTCGTAAAGTTCTAATTCATCCTCTTCAAAGTCTTCTTCAGGGCGCTGGATCATGCCACAAAAATAGCAGGATGTGGCTTAACTTTGACAAAAGTCCATCCATGCTTCCTCAACAACCCGTTCCGGTTCAACAACTTTCCCATTCCAGTTGGGAAGAAAAAGGAATTGAACTGTATCTTCTGCGTTTGGATCAAATCCATTCAGCGGTATCCGGGAACAAATTTTTCAAACTGAAATACAACCTGGAGGAAGTCCGAAAACAGGGTAAAAACACACTTCTGACCTTTGGAGGGGCCTTTTCCAACCATATTTATGCTACTGCCGCGGCAGCACATTCGGCCGGATTACGAAGTATCGGAGTGATAAGGGGACAGGAACTGGAGGCAAAAAACCCCACTTTAAGCTTTGCGAAAAAGATAGGAATGCAGTTACATTTCGTGGACAGAGAGCGATATCGAATCAAGCATTCCCCGGAATTCGAGAGGGATCTTATCCATAGGTTCGGAGATTTTTACCTGATTCCGGAAGGAGGAACCAACCCACTGGCCATCCGGGGGACCCGCGAGATTCTGGATGAATCCCACGCTGAATATTCTCATGTCTGCGTATCCATTGGCACAGGGGGCACATTTGCAGGACTAGCCGGAACAATTGGTCCCCATCAGCAGCTTATCGGATTTTCTTCCCTGAAAGGTGAATTTATTCTCCGGGAAGTATCTGACTTAATGCTTTCCTTGGGTGTTAATTCCTTGGGAAAACTGGAAATCAAAACGGATTATCATTTTGGGGGATATGGAAAATACAAGGCTGAATTGATCGAATTCATGAATTGGTTTTATTCCGAATTTCAAGTCCCACTGGACCCGATTTATACCGGCAAAATGGCCTTGGGCGTTTTTGACTTGGTGCGAAAAAACCACTTTCAGAAGGGATCCAAAATTCTGATGATCCATACGGGTGGATTGCAGGGAAACGCAGGGTTTCAAGAAAAAACGGGAATATTCCTTCCTATTCTTTGAGTGTAAAATAGTCCTCAGATTCCTGTGGGTGAATCTTCAGCACATTAGCAGTCACTAATCTCACGAGGGTTTTAGAAGCCAAAAATTTAGGAATCTGAGCCAATCGGGCATATTCCCGCAACGTGATTTTCCCATGCTCACCCAGTGCTTTCATCAGGATTTCTTCTTTCCTCCCATAAGTAAACACCGTGTCTTTGGGTACACGGCTTTTTTTCAGCACTTCCCAAACCTCCCGACTGGCCTGGACACTACGGTCTCCCACACGGATGAACGCTTGTTTTTTGTCTTTTTCTTTCAAAAAATGGGGGCGATCCGGACTGAGCGGAATCCGAAAAACTGCCACTCCCTTTTTCTCATTGAGCTTCAAGGTGAATACTTCATAGCTTAGGGAAGGAAAAATCAGTTCGCGGATGGCCTTTTCCATCACAAAAATCTCTTCCTCAATAAACCGCTGGCCGCTGACGGTACCATCGTCATCCACCCCGATCAATAAGTCTCCCCCTTCGGTATTGGCAAGGGCAATTACCTCCCGGACAATTTTCTCAGGAAAAGCTGCTTTTTTCTTGAATTCGATTTTAAGCCCCTCGCCTTTTGCTGCCAAGATCTTTACTTCCTGAAGGGTCATCCGTTCGAATTTTAGGTTGTGATTTAACGACCAAGTCCTCGGTTCAATTCTTCCAAGCGGGCTTTTTGTGCCTGCCATTCGTCTCTGAGCCTCGCCGCTTCCATGAAGTTCAACTCCTTGGCTGCTTTTTCCATTTGCTTTTGAGTCTGTTGGATGAGTTTTTCCAGCTTATCCTTGCTGAGGTATTGCACCACCGGATCCGCGGCAATCTGAGCTTCTCCCGGCATGGGTTCCGCATAGACCTTGGCGTTTTTCTTGGAATCCGCCACCTTGGTTTGGCCCATGATTTTATCTCTCGACTTGATCACCGTAGTCGGGGTGATTCCGTTTTCGGCGTTGTAAGCCATCTGAAGCGCTCTTCTACGCTTGGTCTCATCGATCGCCGACTGCATGGATTCGGTGATTTTGTCTGCATACATGATCACCCGACCTTCGGAATTTCGGGCAGCGCGACCAATGGTCTGAACCAAAGACCGTTCATTTCGAAGAAATCCTTCTTTGTCTGCATCCAAAATTGCCACCAAAGAAACCTCCGGTAAATCCAGGCCTTCCCGAAGCAAATTCACACCGACCAATACATCAAACACGCCCAGCCTGAGTTCCCTCAAAATCTCCACCCGATCCAGCGTTTTCACCTCCGAGTGAATGTAGCGGGATTTGACACCGGCGCGCTCCAAAAACTTCTGCAGCTCCTCTGCCATCCGCTTAGTAAGCGTAGTCACCAAAACCCGCGCATCGGTTTTTATCGTCTGATCGATTTCTTCCAGCAAATCATCGATTTGATTTTGGCTCGGCCTGACTTCGATGGTAGGATCCAAAAGCCCGGTAGGTCTGATGATTTGCTCCACCACTACCCCTTCGGTCAGGGAAAGTTCGTAATCCGCCGGAGTAGCGGAGACATAGATCACCTGATTGGTCATCTGTTCAAACTCTTCAAATTTCAGCGGACGATTGTCCAAAGCCGAGGGAAGTCGGAAGCCGTAATCCACCAGGTTGACTTTTCTGGACCGGTCTCCACCCCACATCGCCCGGATTTGGGGGACGGTCACGTGACTTTCGTCTATCACCAACAGGTAATCATCCGGGAAATAATCGAGCAGACAGAAGGGACGCATACCGGGTTTTCTCCGGTCAAAGTATCGGGAGTAATTCTCCACCCCGGAACAATAACCCAACTCACGGATCATTTCCAGATCAAATTCAGTACGCTCCTGTAGCCGCTTAGCTTCCAGGTATTTTCCTTCCTTTTCGAAGAAATTGACCTGGGCCACCATGTCATCCTGAATTTCATGGATGGCCGTTTCGATGATATCCCTTCCGGTGACGAACAGATTTGCCGGGAAAATGGAGATGATTTTTTCATCAGCAATCTTCTTCCCGGTGGATGGTTCGACCCGCTGTATCGCTTCTATCTCATCACCCCAGAAAAAAATCCGATAAGCAAAATCCGCATAGGCTACAAAAATATCGACCGTATCTCCTTTGACCCGAAAAGTCCCATGGGAAAGATCCTGCTGAGTGCGACTGTAAAGAATATCGACCAGCTTGAAGAGCAACTGATTCCTGGGAATCCGGTCACCTTCCTGCAGTCGGACGACATTTTTAGCAAACTCTTCGGGATTTCCGATACCATAAATACAGGATACCGAAGCTACCACAATCACATCTCTTCGACCGGTCAGAAGTGAAGAAGTGGCACTGAGTCGGAGTTTCTCGATTTCCTCATTGATGCTCAGGTCCTTTTCGATGTAAGTTCCCGAACTCGGAATAAAGGCTTCCGGCTGATAGTAATCGTAGTAGGAAATGAAGTATTCTACCGCATTTTCGGGAAAAAACTGCTTGAACTCCCCATAAAGCTGTGCCGCGAGGGTTTTGTTATGGCTCAGTACTAAGGTAGGTCGCTGCGTCTCCTGAATCAGGTTGGCGATGGTAAAGGTCTTTCCCGAACCCGTCACCCCAAGCAACACCTGCGCTGGTTCGCCGGCATTGACCCCCTTTGCCAGTTCTTGGATGGCTTTGGGCTGATCGCCTGTAGGCTGGTAGTCTGAGGTAAGTTTGAAATTCATAGCTCGATATTCCTATCCCAACATCAATTGCCGGTGAAAAGGTTTTTAAAACTCCAAAATCAGGCAGCCTTTAGTGCTTTTCCACCCAGATTGTAATAGAGGTAATTGGTGCGGAGAATAATCACCAGCATCAGCGGAATCAGGCTGGGATGAAAGGACTGCCATCCCAAAATCCAGAATACCACGGCGGCATCGGCCATAATCAGGGCAAAAAGAAGGTACTTTCTCACCCAAGGCTGAAGCTCTTTTCTGGTAAGTCCCCAAACCAATGCAAGGTGCCCCGGGAAAGCCCAAAGTAGATTCCAGTTCCATTTGGTCGCGGAGTGATCGGTGAAAAACCAAAGAAAAGCGACTACTAATCCCAATACTCCAAGGATGGAGAAAAGTCCCAAGTCAAAGCCGATAAACAACCGTTTCTTTTTATACCCCACAAATGTGATGAGAGTAAACAAGACTGCCACCCCCCAGAAAATAACATAAGGATTTAGCAAATCCATGGAGGACTCTTTTTCGGGATACTCCAAAATTACCCGTGACTCCCGAACCAAGGGCCGTGTTGGGCCATCTCCCTGAATGGTTGCTTTGGCAAAAGCCGCCTCCATGTAATCCGGTAAAAACTGCGCTTCCCGCTCTGTGGCATCCCGGTCGATCACCGATCCCAAAGCCAGGTCAATGCCCAAATCCGCCCAGGGAAGCGGGTAAACGTATTCGTCAATCAACGTCCGGAAGGTTTTTTCCTCCACCTGGACTGAATCGTTCCAAACCAGATCATCGCCAAGTGCGATCTCAAAAGCATCACGGATTTTGGTTGCACAGTTATTAAAGAAAAAGTCATATCGGTAAAATCTTCGTGCAGGATCGTATTGAGCCCAGAGGTGCTGCATGAGAAAGTCAATCTGATCGGAACTTAAGGCCAAAACCTGCTCCCGAACATCCCGCTTGTAATAGTCATACTCCAGGATGAAATCTGCATAAGTGGTCACGCTGAGCATGTAATCCAGCTTGCCCGTCGCAAACTTCCCGTAAAAGTTGGGAGTCTGGAAGTCAAAGGTGCCAAAATTGAATACCAAGTCCTGTCCCTGCGAGCCGATCTGCCTCACCCGGATGGCACTGTGGCCAAAACTGGAATACAGCTGATCTCCGGGTTCACAAGTCAAGAGACTGATCTCGTAGACTTGAGCTTTTGCGGGAGCTAATCCCGTGAAAATCAGTAAAAAAAAGAGGTAAACTATTTTATTTTTAATTGCCATTTTTTAAATTCAACTACTTTTTAAATCAAGATTTTTTATGGATGCTTTTTGCTGTATAGCTTCCTTAAAGGAATTTTTTGCCTGCCGAATATACAGGTTATTCCTGGCAGTTGCAGAACTGTGGATTATTCTCAGCCCGTGCTTTTCTCAAGAACTCAATGCCTACAAAACCATCGCCAGCGGAGACTTTCCGAATATCGGAATCTGGCAAGTTTGGGATGGAAGTACGTGGAATCCGGCTACCGTCAAGCCTGGTATTGCCAATGACATTTACATTGATCAAACCCATACCCTGAGACTGATCGGTAATGAGGAGGTGAAAAGTGTATTCATCAATTCACAAACGGGTGCGGGACAAAAACTGAATCTGAATGGATTTGAGCTGGAGATTTATGGCGTTCTCAGCGCATTCACAGGTCTGGCACCCGGAACACCGACGGGAGCTTGGAATAGCCAGAACTGGATCGGCACTTCGGTCACAAGTAAATTGATCTTTAAAGGAGGTACCCGGACGATTATTCCTTCAAATGCCTGGAGTGGTTTCAGCACCAATAGCCGGTACTCAGTCATTTTTGACCCCGGAGACGGTGTGGAATTGACAATTGAGGAAGCATTTAAGGCGCTGTCGTTCACCATTAAATCCGGAACAGTCATCCAAAAACTGGACAAAAGTGTAAATCCAGCCGACTGCCCCTCCTTTTCTTTCAACACTGAAACAACGGTATATGGAACTGGACCCTATGGGGAATTTGTCATCGAACCGGGTGCCACCTTGATTTCGGATTGCGATTCGGAAATCATCTTCAGATCAGGCTCCATAAGCGCCCTAAACTTCGACCTTCAAAATGGAGGTACGCTTATCCTGGAAGGAAACTCGCCCAAGATGGAAGCGGCCAATTTTCAACTCAATGGAAAAATCATCTACCGCGGTGGGACCTTGCCCAAAACTTATTTGGGCAGCACTTATTCAGATGCCGCCACCCCTCAGGCTGTCCGGGATGTGGAGCTCCAGGGAGATCAAAATCTTGCCCTTCCCAATCAATTGATCCTGTTGGGAAATCTCATAAAAAGCGGGACCGGAAACTTCAATGTGACCAATACCAGCCTAACCCTGGTGGGAACGAATGATCAGGAAATTCTCGGATTCCCACTGGTAGTGAGAGATTTGACTTTAAACAAATCGAATGGGATTTTTTATCCAAACGAAACCCTGACTGTCCAACGGAATTTGACCTTGACCGAGGGAAGCATGGACTTGGAAGGAAATGAACTTCATATCAATACGGGTGGAACTGGGGCGCTGGCTTTCTCAGCCGGAAGTTGGAGGAATGTGGGGCTTTTCACTTATTTCAATATCCCGGGGACACTTTCTGGAAGCAACTCCACTTTTCCCTTTGAGGACACCCAAAATGGCGGAATCCGAAAAGTCCAATTGCTTGGAAACTCGGCTGGAGGAAATCTTTCCATCCAGTTCACCGAATATGAAGGCGCTGAATACAACTCGGATTTCGATGATACGGACGGCACCCGAATACTTTACAGGCTGTTTAGCTATTTCCAGTTTTCAAACCTGACTCCAAGTTCAAACCCACTGGAGCTTCGGATTTCGGCAGACAAACTGATCGTGGACGATGAAGATGACCTTCGGATTGTTGCGACAGGATATGCCAGCCCGGGAACTCATCTTCCCGGTTTGGACCCCGTTGAACTTTGGGCCAGGAGATCGCTGACTTTCTCGGATTTGCAAGGCGTAAATTTCACCGTTGGAAGCTACCGCACCTTGACCATTTTGCCACTGGACTGGCTGGAACTCAACTCTGAATCGACTCCTGGAGGAAATCTAATCCGGTGGAAAGTCGCCCAAGAAAAGAATACCATGGTGTTTGAAATCTATCGAAGTGAGGGCCACACCAAAGAATGGGAAAAAGTCGGCCTCGTCAATTCCTCTGGGGAAAGCAATTCCGTTCAGGAATATGAATTTTTGGATACTTCCGCTGACCGGTTTGTGGAATACTTTTACCGAATCCGGCAAATTGATTGGGACGGGAAATATTCCTGGAGCGAGGTCACCAAAGTCCCTATGTCAAGGGGAAGGATTATCGGAGAATTGTTGATTTACCCAAATCCATACGAATCGGGGGATCTCAAGATCATGATTCCAGAATTCATGGAATTAAGCCAGTTGGAATTGGTCATTCAAGGTCCCCAGGGAAACGTTATTTACAAGTCTCCATTCCCGGGTTCTGCTCTTTTGGTTGGGATTCCTGATCTTTCTCCGGGACTTTACCTGATACGACTTCAGGATCATCAGCACGTCCTGACCGGAAAGCTAATCAAGAAATAGGAGACATAATTTTTGGGGCTGAAAGGCACTTTTCCCTGATTTTCCTATCTTACTCCATTAACTCCAAACCCAACCTATGACCTTTGTTCTTGTCCTGCTGAGTATTGCGATCCTTGTTCTTTTGATCGTATGGGCCAAACTCAATCCCTTTCTCTCCTTTCTTATCGCTTCGATTGCAGCCGGATTGATGCTGGGACTTTCCCCTGATCTGGTCGCTAAATCCATTCAAAAAGGAATGGGGGGATTGCTGGGAGATTTGGTCATCGTGATCGTGACCGGTGCCATGCTTGGCAAACTGGTAGCCGAGAGCGGTGCTGCCCAGCGGATAGCAGGATTTCTGATGAAGATTTTCGGGGAGAAATACATCACCTGGGCGATGTCCTTCACCGGGCTGATTGTGGGGATACCGCTGTTTTATAATGTGGGGTTTGTTCTGCTGGTCCCTTTGGCATTCACCGTTTCTTACCAATACAAACTCCCCGCAGTGTATGTCGGGATTCCTCTCCTTGCTGCCCTTTCGGTGACGCACGGCTTTCTGCCACCCCATCCCTCCCCGGCAGCCCTAGTTGCACAGTTTGGTGCCAATATGGGATTGACGCTTTTCTACGGCTTTCTGATTGCCATTCCCACCATTATCATTGCCGGGCCGCTTTTTGCTCCCTTTCTCAAAAACATCAAATCCGAACCGCTGAAAACCTTTCAGGCCGAACCCAAACCTGAAAGCGAATTGCCGGGCATTTTCAACAGTCTATTCACCGCACTCCTGCCGGTACTTTTGCTGATAGGAACTACAGCGATCAGCCTGACCATTGCCAAGGAAGATTCCTTGAGCCCACTTGCGAATTTTATCGCTGACCCCAGTGTGGTAATGCTGATTTCACTGCTCTATGCTACTTTTTCCCTAGGAATCAGCCGAAAAACGGAAATGACCAAGCTGATGGATACCTATACCGTGGCAACAAAGGATGTATCGATGATCCTCTTGATTGTGGCGGGTGCAGGAGCATTAAAGCAGATATTCACCGATACGGGAGTGAGTCAGACCATTGCGGAAAGCCTCAAGACCTGGGACATGCATCCCCTGATTTTGGCTTGGCTGATCACTTCGGTAATCCGGGTGTGTGTGGGTTCTGCTACCGTGGCAGGCTTGACTACAGCAGGAATCATCGCCCCGTTGGTGACCACCATGAATGTCGACCCCAACTTACTGGTCTTATCCATCGGTGCAGGAAGTTTGATGTTCTCCCATTTCAATGACGGCGGATTCTGGATGTACAAGGAATTTTTCAATGTGAGCATCAAGGACACAATCAAATCCTGGTCCCTGATGGAGACAATAGTTGCAGTGGCAGGCCTGATCGGCGTCCTCGTTTTGGATCTTTTTGTCTAATTTCAATTCAAAATTTAACCCATGGAAACACCTGAATTAAACTTTGAAAAGTTGGGATTGACCCTTCCTCCGGCTCCCAAGCCACTTGGCGTGTACAAACCCTGTCTGATTGATGGAAAATACTTATACCTCTCCGGTCACGGCACGGTCAAGCCAGACGGTAGCCTGATCATCGGAAGAATCGGCGTGGACCTGGATATCGATCAAGGTAAGCTGGCCGCAAGGCAGGTGGGATTGGCAATGCTTGCAACGATCAAGGCAAATATTGGCTCCCTGAATAAAATCAAACGAGTAATCAAAGTTTTGGGAATGGTCAACTGTACCCCGGACTTCGAGCGACATCCTTATGTGATCAACGGCTGCAGCGAACTGTTTGCCAGTGTCTGGGGAGAGGAAAACGGAATCGGAGTTCGTTCAGCGGTGGGAATGGGTTCACTGCCCGACAATATTCCGGTGGAAATCGAAGCACTGTTTGAACTTCATTAATCCCTCAAGGTGCAACCAGGGTTTTGTAGGAGGCAAAAAGACCCAATACATCCCGGACGTAATTGACCGCAATGTGGCCTTTGGCGTAGCCGCTCTTGACCAATGGATCCCGATAATATTCGGGATCACTTTTCAGATTGAGGAAAATGGCCACGTCCTTCCAGCTTTGGGTATTTTTCCCATACTTCATGGTAAGTCTCCAGGCATCTTCCACATGGCCTTGGCCAATATTGTAAGAGGCCAGGATAAACCGGATCCGCTCATTGGTGTCCGGCACGCGCTCTCTCCAAAATTTATCCAAGTACTGCAGGTATTTCACTCCACCCCTAAGGGATTGAACCGGATCGTTGGGATTGGTCACCCCGAATCGTTCTAAGGTCACCGGCATCAATTGAAGCAGTCCTTCAGCTCCGGCATAGGAAACTGCCGTGGTATCAAAGCCGGATTCCTTGTAAACCAAAGCTGCAAGCAGCCTCCAGTCCCAGCCAAGTTCTTCCGCACTTTCTTTGATGATGTCATCGTAAACCGAAATCTTGTTCCCAGCCAATGAGGAGTAAGGACTGTTAGTTCGGTAAAAATTATTCCTGGAGCTATAAAAATACTTGGTGTACAAATCGGGTATGAATCGCTTCTTTTTATCCTCCAACCAGGTATTGAGTTCGATCAATAGTTTGGGGGAATTTTGCCTCACTGCCCAAGCTACATGGCCTTCCTCGGCAACCTTCAGGGAAGCATCCAAATCTTCATAATAGGTCACATTTGCCTGAGCAATATTTTTATCTGCTACCGTCCATTTGATCTGCTTATCCGCAACTTGGTCAATCAGGGTCTCCTCATGCTCCGGGGATTCGATTACTGTAAAACCCAAGCCCAAGGAATCCTGAATCTTTTCCAGCTGGGTTTTGTAGACCGTTGCTTTTCTCACGAAAATCGTATCGTTTCCGATTTCTGTCCAGGTCGCTGGCTTTTCTTCAGGCTTTAATCCCACGATAACGGTGCTCATGGTCCCGAGGGAATTGCTGAAAGCCACTCGCTCGGCCCGCTCCTCATTTTGCTCCAGATTCATGGCAATGAGGTCAACCTTCCCTTCCTCCAGTTGGTCAAAGGCGCTTTCAATATCGGAAACTACGACAAATTCGATCTGGACACCCAGTCTTGAACCCAGATCCCTCAAAAGCTCAAATTCGTAGCCCATTCTGCGGCCACGATAGATGTAATAACTGGTAGAATTGTTGTCAACAGCAGCGCGAAGAGTGCCTCTGACTTTTATTTCGTCCAAGTCCATGAAGTAGGGATCCCGGAAAACATTCCCAAACTTTTCCTCCAAAAAAGTACACTGTACGCCAAAAACCAAAAGCGCAATTATGGTGAAGATCCGGATCAGTGTGTTTTTCATTCCTTCGGGACAAAATCCCGGATGGTACAACTGCCGATTTGGCAAACGCTATGCCAAAAGAAAATTAAAGTGATTCTTAAAAAAAGCAAATAAAAAACGGAAGCCTAAAAAGCTTCCGTTTTGAATCAGTTTTCAGGAAGTTGAAGGTCCTCCATACTGTTGTCGAAGAAAATTTTTCCCGACAATCTGAGAAGCTCTATTTCCTGTTCTTTGATTTGGAAAATGGAAGTAATCAATCTGTTTTCGGTAGTCAGCAAGTTTACCTGTGCATCCCTGAACTCCAGATAAGACGCGATCCCCAGGCGAAATCTTTCCAAAGCGATATCGGTATTTTCCCGAGCGACCCGGTAGTTCATTTGCTCAATTTTCAAGAGCCTGAGGTTATTCTGATAAGTATTAAAAGCCCGGGCGATGTCAGATTTCAACTGAATTTCGTATTCGTCCAACGCATAATCCTGGATTCGCTCCTGAGCCTTGGCACTTTGGATTCTTCGGTTCAGTGTCAATCCGCTAAACAGGTTAACCGTGATATTTCCACCGTAATTGAAGCCTTCCCGCTGGTTTTGAATCAAAAAGCCCGCGTCGGAATTCGCTGTGTTGTTTACATAGCTACCGTTCAGGTTCAGGATTGGCAAGCGGGAAGCCTGCAATTCTCTTCGTTGGAGAAAGGACACATTCTTCAACCGCTGATTAATCAGAAGCAGTTTATTTTCAAGAAATGCATTTTCCTGAAGGTCTTCCAGAGTCAACAGATCACCGATGACGATGGTATCTTTTACCATAAATTCTTCACTTGGATCAGTCGCCATCAATTCATTCAGGTTCACACGGGCGTTTTGGATAATCTGCTCCTGAGTCAACAATAAACTGGAATCCGCATTGTAATCCACCTCAGCAGAAAGAAAATCCCTTCTGCCCGCTCCACCCAGCTCATATTGGGCCTTGGCGATATTCAATCGGGCTCGGCTGAGGGTCAAGGTTTCCTTCAATACCTGATACCGCTGCAATTCAAGGATCAATCTGTAGTACGCTGTAGAAATTCCCGCAACTGTATTTTCGACAGAAATCTTTGCCTCAAGGTCACTGATCTCAGTCAATTGACCCAACCGCTTCATGGTAATTACAGATTCGGGACGGAACCAATAAATCCCGACGATATTAAAATTTTCATTTCGGGACTTTGCGTTGTCGATTTGCCTCGGAGCAGGATCATTGATGAATTTTTGTGTCACATCCTCTTGACTGAATGTCCTGAGATAGGTGGCATCAAGCTGAGGCATAAACAAGTCTCCCGCTCCTATCTTTTGATCTAATTCACGCTGGGTGACATTTTCGACTGCAATCTTAATCTGAAGGTTTTTTTCCAACCCGATCTGAATCGCTTTTTCCAAGTCAAGAGACTCCTGGGCAAAGGAATTCAACCCGGTCAACAAGCAACCCCAAGTGATAAAAAAGGCTAATTTTTTCATTAAATTCTTGCTAAACTTCCCTTTTTAGAGGTGAGATAAGTATAAATGGCCGGGATAACGAACAAGGTCAGGATGGTGGCAAAAGTCAATCCTCCGATTACAGCCGCGCCCATAGGAACCCTGCTTTCCGCTCCTGCGCCTAAGGCCAAAGCAATCGGTAAAATCCCCAGAATAGTAGATAAGCTGGTCATCAAAATCGGTCGGAACCGGGCCACTGCTGCTCCATAAATCGCCTCATAGACATCCATTCCCTGGGATTTGCGTTGGTTTGCAAATTCCACAATCAGGATCCCGTTTTTAGTCACCAAACCAATCAACATGATGATCCCGATCTGACTGAAGATGTTAAGTGTGAAATCAAATGCCCACAGCGTGGCAAGCGCACCAAAGATGGCAAGCGGAACCGTAAACATGATGGTGAGCGGATCGGTAAAACTCTCAAATTGAGCTGACAATACCAGGTAGATCAAAACCAAGGCAAAAATGAACGCAAACAATAAACTGTTTGAGCTTTCCCGGAATTCCTTGGATGGTCCTGATACATCTGTGGAATACGATCCATCAAGCACTTCATCAGCGATACGGTCCATTTCATCCAATCCCGCCCCAATCGTATATCCTTCAGCCAGGTTTGCTGATACGGTCGCACTTACGAATCGGTTGAACCGGTAAAGTTGAGGAGGTGTGCTCTTTTCTACCACCTTCACCAAGTTGTCCAGCTGCACCAACTGCCCGTTTCCGCCTCTTACGTAGAGCATTCGCAGATTGACAGGTTCGTTTCTGTCCTGAAGACGCATTTCACCAAGCACTTGGTATTGCTTTCCGTTCATGATAAAGTAAGCAAATCGCTGACCTGAATAAGAAAGCTGAAGCGTACGGGCAATCTCTTGTACAGATACACCCAAGTTTCTCGCTTTTTCCCTGTCGATTTCTATTTCCAATTCAGGTTTGGTGAATTTGAGGTTGATATCGGTAAAAATGAAAGCGGGACTTTGAGCGGCTTTCTCCATGAAAGTTGGAATTACTTCCTTCAGTTTCTCCAGTGTTGGTGCTTGGATCACATATTGTACAGGCAATCCTCCCCTACGGTCACCTACAGATGGAGGCTGCTGGGCAAATGCCCGCACTGCGGTCACGCTTTTTAATTTTGCATTGATACTGTTGAAAATCTCCTGCTGGGTACGTGTCCGCTGGGATGCGTCAGTGAGGTATAGTCGAACAAATCCAGAGTTGGTATTTGCCGTTCCAAAACCCGGGGAAGTTACCGTAGTGATGGAAATACGCTCTTCTTTTGGGATCACTTCTGTCATTTGCTGGGCTAGGTCTTCGACGACTTTATCCATGTAGCCGAAGGTCGCACCTTCTGGTCCAGTCAAATTGATCCGAAGCTCCCCTCTATCTTCAATGGGCACCAATTCATTTTGCAGTTGTGAGAAAAAGAAATAAATACCTCCGATCATGACCAGAATGATCGGAAAAGCGATCCATTTGATTTTCATAAATGAACCGAGTGCCCGATCATAAAGATCGTTTAGCCAGACAAAAAACGGCTCTGTAAAATTGTAAATGGCATTTTGCTTTTCTCTTCTCTTAAGCAATATGCCACTTAGCATCGGCGTCATGGTCAAGGCGACAAAAGAGGAAATAATGACGGAACCTGCCACGACTACACCAAACTCACGAAAAAGTCGACCTGTGGTACCTGTCAAGAAAATCACAGGAAGGAATACTGCCGCCAAGGCAACAGTTGTGGCAATAACCGCAAAGAAAATTTCTTCCGAACCTTCTTCCGCAGCCTTCTTGGGGCTTTCGCCCTTTTCAATCCGGGCGTAGATATTTTCCAAAACCACAATCGCATCATCTACTACCAGACCAATCGACAGCACGATACCCAAAAGAGTCAGCACATTGATGGAAAAGTCCATAAGGTACATGATAAAAAATACTCCTATCAGGGATATAGGAATCGTGATTACCGGAATAAAGGTAGTTCTCCAGTCCCTTAAGAAAATGAAGATGATCGCGACCACCAAAATAAATGCGGTGATGATGGTCTCCTCCACCTCGGCAATGGACTGTCGGATGTAGCTGGTACTGTCGAAACCAATTTCTACTCCCACATCAGCGGGAAGATCTTTTTTGATAAACTCGAGTCTGCGGTAGAATTCGTCAGCGATTTCGATGTTATTGGATCCTGGAAGTGGTACCAAAACCACTGCAACCATCGGAACGCCGTCCCTTCTCAGCAGGGTCTTTTCATTAAGTGCCGATAGTTCAGCCGCTCCGATATCCTGAAATCGGACGATGTTGTTTTGATCCTCTTTGATGATCAGGTTATTGAATTCCTGAGGTGTGCTGAGCCGGCTTTTTGTTCTTACGGAAAGTTCAATGCTTTCTCCTTCGATACGCCCGGAAGGCAATTCCACGTTTTCGCTTTGAACTTTTTGAAGGACATCCAAGGGTGTAATTCCATAGGAGGCCATCTTCAGGGGATCCATTCGAAGTCGGATGGCATATTGCTTTTCGCCCCAGATCTGAACCCTACTTACCCCTGGAATAGTCTGCAATCTTTCCTTGAAAATATTGGTAGCGATATCCGTAAGCTCAAGCAGGTTTCTGTTCTCACTTTTGACATTGATCGCCACGATGGGTTGAGAATCCGCATCGGATTTGGATACTACGGGTGGCTCTGCATCCGGTGGTAAGTTTCGCTGGGCTCCGGCAACCTTATCTCTTACGTCGTTGGCCGCCGCTTCCAAGTCACCGCCCACTTCAAATTCAACGGTAATGTTGCTTCGTCCGTCGGCACTCACCGAAGTCAGGGATTTGATCCCCTGAATCCCGTTGATTTGCTCCTCGAGCGGTTCAGTGATTTGCGCCAAAATCACATCGGCGTTGGCTCCGACATAGGAAGTACTCACATTGATCACTGGAGGATCCACGCTGGGATACTCACGGATACCTAAAAATGAAATCCCAATTCCCCCAAAAAGGAGAATTACCAAGGACATCACGATGGCCAAAACCGGCCTGTTGATACTGATTTGGGATAAACTAGCCATGGCTTAGTTGATTTGATTCGGTTTGATTGGCATTCCTTGCCTTGCCTGCATTACACCTGTGGTGAGTACCAGATCTCCTTCATTCAGTCCGGAAATGACCTGAACTTGGGATTCTGTCCGAGTTCCTATTTCGATCAGACGCTCTTCTGCTTTGCCATCTGCACCTACGATAAACACTTTATACCCAGAAAGCTCCGGAATGACCGATTCGGCTGGGACCATCAAGGCGCTTTCCGTCACTTCCAGAATAAAGCGGATTTTCACAAACATCCCCGGAAGAAACTTTCCTCCCTTATTCGGGCTTTGAGCTCTCAGTTTCAAAGTTCGGGTCGCCAAATCAATTTGAGGCTCAAAGGCATAAACCGTTCCCTGCACCTCTTCTGCAGAAGATTCATTGGAGAAAAAGATCGGAGATCCTACGCTAACCTGGGTCGCATAACGCTCCGGTATCGAAAATTCAATCTTGATGGGATCGATGTTGACCACGCTGGTAATCACATCGTTGGTCCCGATGACACTACCTTCACTGATCATTCTCAAACCGAGAATTCCGTTGAATGGAGCTCGAATGACAGTTTTTGAAAGTTGAGCCTCTACTAATTTGATATCTGCCAAAGCCGTATTGAACTGGTTAAGCGCAATGTCGTATTCCTCCTGGGAGATCGCTTCTCTGGCAAGCAGTTGCTTCTGTCTGTTTTCCTGAGTTTCAAAAAGCTTTTGGGTATACTGGAGTCGCTGATACTGCGCCTGCAGCTGATCGTCGTTGAGGTAAACCAAAGGGGTACCTTTGGTAACGTACTGTCCTTCTTTGAATGCAATTCTGCTGACAAGTCCGGAGATTTCAGACCGAAGATTTACCGATTCATTGGGCAAAATAGTACCCGTCACCTGAAGTTGATTTTGAAGTGTTTCTTTTTTGAGCTTGATCACATTGACAGGGAGATCCTGCTGAGAGCCGCCCCCTCCAGGTCCAGCTGAAGCAGGTCCAGTCCCGGCAGAATTATTGCTCAGACGGGGATAGAAAAATACAATGGCAATGATGACAAGGATTCCGATGATCAGAGCGATTTTTGTCTGTTTTTTCATTGAGAGGAAAAGGTCAGATTGGAGTTGGTTTTTATGAAGGTTGTTGAGAGTTGATTGAATACTTCAGGCTGTTCGACATTGACTACATGACCACATTTTTCAAGGATTTTCAAAACGGAATTGGAATGCTGTCTTACCAGATTTTTTACGGGTTCCAAAAACATCACATCCTGATCCCCCATGACATACAGTGTGGGGATTCCGAGGTCCTTTTCCTTGAAATATTTTAACAGGGGATTGATGTCTTTGGTCAGCTTAAACCACCGGATGAATTCTTTTTGACAAAGCTTTTTTGCCTCACCCACAAATAGATTTCTGGATTCGGCATGCTGCTTTCGGGGCATGATGATAAATGCAAAGAGCTTGTAAAGCCACATGTAGGGAATCACTTTTTTGAACGCATTTCCCACTAAGACCAATACTCTGGACTGAAAAGTAAGCCGGGTGACTGCTCCGGCCATGATCAGGGTCTTGACACGATGCGGTTCCATTTCGGCAAGTTGCCGGGCGAGAATTGTCCCTAGGGAAACTCCCATCAAATGTGCAGGTGGAGTCTTGAGATGATCCAAGACCTCAATGATATCTTCGGTGACTGCTTGAAAGGTATACTCCTTGTTCCAGATCGCTTTCGGAAGGTCAGTTGACTTCCCATGCCCCCTCAAATCAATCAAAAGAAGATTGAATTCCTTTCTGAAGTCCTTCAACTGTTTGTGCCAAACAGCCGAGGAGCCTCCTGCCCCATGGATGAAAACCACCCACTCGGTACTATTCGGATGTATATATTGCTTGTAATACAGCATAACAGCTTAGACAGAGGAATCAGTAAAAAGTTTACCAACAACAAATTTAATCCAGATTTCGGCTGTTTGTGCACAAAAGATACTGGAGGCAAATCTTCGCTACCAAAGGAAAAAATAAGGGATACTTCTCCCTGCTAATGGTTAAACACAGACCATCCAAGTTTAACCAACTTTATAATTTCCAGCCTATTGTTGTTTGAAAAACGTAATCCGTTGTTGAAGCTCCAATGGTAGGCTGATTATCATAGTTGACCGTTGTGCCGATTTTGAAGTATAAATCAAATTTCAATTCGTATCGGATATCAAACTTGAAGTCTGTTCTGAATCGGCCCTTTTCTGTCAAACTTGGATAAGCAACTGCAGTAGTCAACAAGTCTAAGTCACCTAAGTCAAAAATGTTGTATTGGGCACCCAAAAAAGCTTCTCCAGACTGATTGGTCGATTCTTGCCCGGAAAATTTCTCATTGTTAAAGTTTACCCCAGTCGAAAATCCAAGATAGGCTTTGTTGGTGTGCACGACATATTTCCCCACACCGACCATGTTTGAGGTTCGTAAGTCCAGCAACTGTTCGGTATTGGAAAGCATGTCCAGGAAGTAGATCAAGTACCAGTCCTTTTGGAGGAAATAATTGTATTGCAAGGTAGTTTCTGTCCGTCTAATCGGATCCACATCTTTTTGAGTAGACCTTAGGTGATTGAAGCTGAAATTTCCTTTCCACCGATCAGCCAGGTACCCCAAGGCAGTATTGAAGGTAAATTGCTTGAAATCATTGGCCTTGGTCAAGTTGGTGCCCACATCAAAATTAAAGGAAAGCCTGCTCCAAAATCCTTCATCAAGAGCCTTTAGGTAGACGATTTGTGGCATTGGAATCTCGACCCGATCCCCAACTGGTTTTTCTAAGTTTTCGGTTTTCTTCGAAAACTTGATAATTGTACTTGGCATGTGAGTATTAATCTCCACTATACTGTCATTGAGACTTCGAATCCTCCCATTGTACCGACGGCCGTCCGAAAGGGTAATCAGGTAATTGGTTTTGGAAAATACACGCCTGATTCCGTTCCAGTTAATTTTGAAATCTGTATCTGAATAATCCGTATCGATCCCGAGAATATTCTTATCCATGCTTTTTATCTCTCCGACAATCAGGTCATTGTTTTTGAGGATAAGAGTATCAGTCTGTGAAAACACCAAACTGTAATAGAGCAAAAACAAAAAAATAAAGCCGATTTTTTTCATTTCGTCAAGGTGTCTGGGAGGTAGTTTTTAAAAATACAAAAAGGCGCCCCAAAAAATGAGGCGCCTTGTGTCGAAATTTCTTTTTCGATTAATTGAAGATATATCTCAATCCAAACTGCATTCTCCAAACATCGGCAACACCGGCGGTAGGTCTGTAAGTTTCAGTGATCAGATTTGCCCCAAAGTTTCTCAATCTATATTGAGATACTCCCTGAGCATTAGCAGGACCACCTTGGTTGTTTGCAGGAACGACCAGTGGCTGAGTAGAGTTGAAGGTTTTACCCAATCCCCAATCCTGATTGATTAGGTTTCCTACGTTGAGGATATCCACTCGGAATTCCAAGGTATTTCTTTTGCCATTGATATTGGTGAACAGCTGCTGAGCAAAGGTGAAGTCCGCACGGCTTACCATCGGCATGATCACAGCTCCTCTTTCAGCATATTTTCCTCTGTTGGCACTGAGGTATTCATCCTGCTGAATATAGGCTTCCCAAGCTTCTGCCTGCTGTTGTGCAGTAAAGGTTACCGGCTGACCAGACACGGTCACAGTATACTGCTGGAAGTTCATCTCACCTGTATTTTTGTGGATGTAGAGAAGGTCGTTGGCTGTACCACCATCACCGTTCATGTCTCCACCGAATACGTAGCTAGCATTTCCAATTGTTCTGGATTCCCAGAAAAGGGATACGGAAGTATTTCCAAATTTAAATAGGTCTTTGCTGTAGCTCAACACCCCGAAAATTCTGTGACCCAAATTATTGGAAGAGAAGCCCAACCCAGGATTGTTAGGATTTTCGGAAATGGCATTGCCAAACCAAGTACCTGCTGCAATTGATCCTGGATCCACTGTGTTTTTGGACTCGCCGTAGCTATAGGCTGCTTTCGCAAAAAGTCCATTTGCAAATGGTCTTTCCAATGAGAAGGAAGCTACCCAAGAGTTTCCAACTGCCTGATTGGATAGAACAACTGCGTTTGGAATATTTGAGTTGATTCTGTTTCTGGTCCATCTAGCTCTGTCGTCAGGCCCAACGAACCTGGTTTGCTGAACAGGCAAGTTACCGTTGTAGTAAGCAACTCCGTTGACATCAGAACTGTAGATAAATTCTCCAGTAGCCACAAATCCACCTGGCAATTGCTGATCAATACCAATGTTGGATCTCCAAACTTGAGGGAATTTGAAGGTAGATTCAGTCAACGCCAATTCATAAGAAGAGGCAGGAGCACCGGTTACTTCAGTTGGTTTGTATGCATTTGGATCAGGATTGAACGGTCTGGTCGTGGTGTTGTCCAATTGGGCAAAACCAGTTAAAATACCATTGTTACCCACTTGGTTGGAAATCCAAACGTATGCAGGGCGTCCCGTGAAAATACCTGTACCACCTCTTACCTGAGTCTTTTGATTACTGAACACATCCCAGTTGAAACCAATTCTTGGAGACCATAGAATGTTTGGCTCAGGAAGTTGATCTGTTCTGAATTGAACATAAGCACTTTCTGGATTTCTGAAATAAAGCTTTTCAACGGCTTCATTTCTGAGTGCAGTCTCTCCAAAAATCGGAACATCGAATCTCAAACCAAGAGAGGCTTTGAAATTGTCAAACAACTGGATTTCATCCTGTGCATAAAAACCTACATAATCAACCTCCAAAGGCTGGATAGGTTTTTCAGAGCCAGGGATGTTATTCCATCTTACCTGGAATCTTCGCTGAGTTACCCCTGAAGGGACAGAATTTCCATTTTCCAGGAAGTTGTTGGCATCTGTATAGAAGTCCTCCAGGGAGTTGTATACATATACAGATTGTGAGCCTGGGAAGAAGACGTTTTCAGACTCGTATCTCTCGTAGCTAAATCCACCGGTAAATGTGTGCTTTCCTGCGAAAATCTGGAGGTTATTCTGGATCTGGAAAGTTTTGTAGCGCAACTCGTTGTTTGGAGTGAATGGCTCAAAACCAAAAGACATGTAGGTGGATCCGTTATTCAAAATATCTACCATTGGGAAAAATTCACCTTTGTATCCACGGCTTTCATCCTGGAAGGTATATCCCACGATCAAGCTATTGGTCATATTGTCTTTGATTCGGCTGTTCAATTCACCTACAATAGACCGAATATTTTCAAGGATGCTGTAATCGGAGTTTTGGAAGCTCATGGATTCCGGTCTGAGGTTTCTGTTTCCGAAACCAAGAGAGGATGAGTTGGACATCAATACATCAGTGGATGAATCCAAGTGATTGTATCTTACACTGAGCTTATTCTTGTCATTGATGTTGTAATCCAATTTGATCAAGAATTTGGTTCCCAGAGTTTCGTTGTCATAATCCTGGTAAGGACCAGTTTCATAATTGAAATTCTCTCTCAAGAATGAGCTCATTTGGTCTAAGTCAGAAGCCAAAACACGGGTTACGTTACCTTCGATAGGCTCATTGCCGTTGTTTGCTCTCCAAGTAGTTCCTGGGCGTGCTTCTTTTTCATCTTCAAACGAAGCAAAGAAGAACAATTTATCTTTAATGATAGGACCTCCGAGACGGAAGCCGATTTGGCTATAGTTGAAGTCGCCGGGATTGAAGGTGTTTTCACCAGCTTCAGTTCCCACGTTGTTGTTGTTTCTCCAGAAATAATAAGCAGATCCAGAAAATTCATTCGTACCGGATCGGGTCACCGTGTTCACACCCGCACCGGTGAAGTTACCCTGTCTTACATCGTAAGGAGCGACGTTTACGGAGATTTGCTCAATCGCATCCAGTGAAATTGGCGATACACCTGTTCTACCACCTGGATTACTTCCGCTACCCAAACCAAAGGAGTTGTTGAAGTAAGATCCGTCTACGGTGATGTTGTTCAATCGGGAATCCTGACCTGCAAAAGACTGACCATTGGATTGTGGAGTCAATCGCGTAAAGTCAGTAATGGATCTTGAGATGGTAGGAAGCTTAGTTAGAGCCCTGTTGTCTATGGCTGTACTGGCTCCTGTTCGCTCATTGGAAAACAAGTTGTTTGGGCTCGCAGTCACGACCACTTCGGAAAGCTCCTGTCCATCTTCCTGCAAAGTCACGTTCACGTTGGAGAAAACGCCCAATGAGAGAACGATGCCTTCTACATCCTGAGTAGAGAAACCGATAAATGAAACAGAAAGTCTATAAGGACCGCCTACACGCATGCCTGGGATCGAATACTTTCCGTCTACGTTGGTAACTGCCCCATATCGGGTTCCAGACGGTAAGTGAGTTGCAACCACGTTCGCACCTGGAAGGGGTTGACCATTTGCTTCTGTCACCACCCCGGAAATACCGGAAGTCGTCACACCTTGTGACAATGCAATACCTGTGCTAAGCACAAGGAACATCACCGCCAACAAGTTTTTCAGTAAATTTTGCCTCATAATTTTTTATTTTGGTAAAGTTGGTTTTGATTAAAAATCCTTGCAAAGGTAAGGTCGGCTACCTGATCATCTGGGTAGTTTACATTAAGTTTTGCAGCGCAAATTTCACATTTTTTAACGAAAGCTTAACACCCTCAACAAAACATTTTTTGTTCATTTTTTGATTTTCTTCTTGATTTTTTAAGCACCTTTTTAAGAAAATGAGATAAAAATCACTAAAACCTCAATAATCAAATCACAATTTTGAGAAATCCTCAAATAGGCGATCTATGTGCAAAACCTGTCCAAAGCTTTAATCGCAGATAATTAATTTATATTTAGACCGAAACACAGAATAATATTCCTTTGAAAGACAGAAACATCGTTTGGCTCTATTTGTTTTTGATAGCCACTTTGCTTGACCTCACATTTGTGGTTGACGGCAATTCTGAGTATCGTTTTTTTTCGAAACCACTGATTCTATTGGGGTTAATCCTGTATTTCTACCGGATCACCAAGCCGATTGCTTCGACACTTTTGACCAAATCCATCCTCAGCGCTCTGGTTTTTTCCTGGATCGGCGACATTCTTTTGCTTTGGAATCACCTCTTTGTTTATGGCTTGGGTGCCTTTCTGATGGCGCATGTTTGCTACATCATCGGATTCAAAGTAGCCCAAGACGGTAAACCGAACTTGGGTAAGGTAAATTTTGTCAGGTCCTTTTTTTTCAATTTACCCATCTATCTGGCTGCGGCACTTACCTTCTACCTGATCAATCCCAACCTTGGGGGCCTTAAAATCCCGGTGATTGCCTACATCATCGTGATCGTCAGTATGGTCGCCATGGCTCGCGACCGGTTCAAAAAATGTAATGCTTCTTCCTTCTGGCAGGTGTTTATCGGCGCGATACTTTTTTTCATCTCCGACGGAGCAATTGCCATCAGCAGGTTTTTCATGGAATTCCCTGAGTCAGGAATCGTCATCATGGGAACCTATGCCACAGCTCAACTTCTAATAGTCATGGGAATCCGATCGTATCTCATCCAACCTAAATAAAAAAAGAGGCCGAAGCCTCTTTTCTATTTTTTCAAGCTGACACGGATCGAAAGCTCCTGTAACTGTTCGTCGGCAATCGTACTGGGTGAATCAATCATCACATCTCTTCCGGAGTTGTTCTTCGGGAATGCGATGTAATCCCGAATGGAGTCAGATCCCCCGAAAATTGCACAAAGTCGGTCAAATCCGAATGCGATTCCCCCATGGGGTGGAGCACCGAATTCGAAGGCCTCCATCAGGAATCCAAACTGCTTTTGTGCTTCCTCATCGCTAAAGCCCAAGTGGGTAAACATCAATTGTTGAGTAGTTCGGTCATGGATTCGGATAGAACCTCCGCCAACCTCCACTCCATTGATGACCAAGTCATAGGCATTGGCTCGGACCGCACCCGGGTCAGTTTCCAGCAGGGGAATGTCCTCTCGCTTTGGAGAGGTAAACGGATGGTGCATCGCATGGAAACGCTTGGTTTCTTCGTCCCATTCCAACAGCGGGAAATCAACCACCCAAAGCGGTTTAAAAACATTTCGGTCACGCAAACCCAACTCCTCACCCATTTTCAATCGCAACTCTGAAAGTTGTTTCCGGGTGGATTTGGCCTCCCCGCTGAGAATCAGCATCAGATCGCCATGCTCGGCACCAAAGGCATCTGCCCAGGTTTTCAAATCTTCCGATGAATAAAATTTATCTACACTTGACTTGAGGGTTCCGTCGGTATTGTATCTGAGGTAAACCATTCCCTTGGCTCCGATTTGTGGTCTTTTAACCCAATCCGTGAGCTCATCGATTTGCTTTCGGGTATACTCCGCCGCGCCTTTGGCACAAATCCCCACGACCAATTCTGCCTGATCAAAAATGGCAAACCCTTTTCCTTTTGCGACATGATCTAACTCTACGAATTTCATATCAAATCTCAGATCCGGTTTGTCGTTGCCGTACCCTTTCATGGCATCCGCATAGGTCATGTGCTCGACATAGCCAAGATCGATTCCTTTGACTGAAGAAAAAAGATGCTTTATCAAACCCTCGAAAGTCTTCAGAATATCCTCCTGAGTGACAAACGCCATTTCGCAGTCGATCTGCGTAAACTCCGGCTGACGATCTGCCCGTAAATCCTCATCACGGAAACACTTCACGATCTGGAAATATCGGTCAAATCCGGAAACCATCAACAGTTGTTTGAAAGTCTGCGGAGACTGGGGCAAGGCATAAAATTCGCCGGGATTGACTCTGCTGGGAACGACAAAATCACGGGCCCCCTCTGGCGTGGACTTGATCAGAACAGGCGTTTCCACTTCAATGAAGTTTTGGCCGTCCATGTATTTGCGGGTCTCCTGCATCATACGATGGCGTAGCTGGAGTTTTTCCCGAATGACATTTCTTCTCAGATCGAGGTAGCGGTACTTCATTCTCAACTCATCACCACCGTCGGTTTCATCTTCGATGATGAAAGGAGGAACTTTCGCAGGGTTGAGAACTTCCAGGTGTTGAACTTTCAGTTCAATGGAACCCGTTGGCATTTTATCGTTTTTGGAAGTTCGTTCAATAACCTTCCCTGAGGCTTGGACGACAAACTCACGACCGAGCTGAGCGGCTTTTTCCAAAAGCGCCTTGTCGGTAGAGCCCTCCTCGAATATCAACTGTGTGACACCATACCGATCACGGAGATCTACCCAAATCAATCCCCCTTTATTCCGTACGCGCTGAACCCAGCCAGCAAGAGTTACTTCCTGATTTACATGATCGAGGCGCAATTCGCCACAAGTATGAGTTCTCAACATTTTACTTCCTGATTTTTTTGGGAGGTCAAAGATAAATAATTGCTCCAGAGATCACCACTTGTCTTTTAAAGATTCGCAACAAAAGGAAGTTTTACTTGATGTAATTAGGCTTTTGACTTGAAAATTTTAAAAAGTTATAAATCAGTCCCTTTCACCTTTTCCTTTACTTTCTGCAACATTGCGGCACGAAAATTGGCAGTTGCGAGCCATCTGTCGGCTTTCAGTTTGGAAAAAAGCCCCGATTTCCCTTGATTGGGAATTAATTCAAAATCATCCCAAAAACTGATTGATTAATGAACAAGAAATGGATTGGTATTGCTGCTCTTTTTATCTCTTTGGGAGTGGCAGCCCTATTCCAAATCGATAATTATCGAAGGAATTCAAATGAAGCAGAGGTCAACATTGCAGACAGCGCTTCAGTTGCACAGGAAAAAGAAGTCTTCTTATACGGTATCAATGTCACCGGCCTCAATATCGTGGAAGGCACGGTAAGCAAAAACCAGACTTTGGCCTCCATTCTTTCTCCTTTTAATGTTCCCTATCAGATAATAGATGAGTTGGCTAAAAAGTCAAAGGAAGTTTTTGATGTAAGGTGGATAGCCGCAAACAAAAAATTCACCATTCTAACACCCTCCGATTCTTCTCAGGCTCAATTTTTCATTTACGAACCCAATCCAGCGGAGTATGTGGTTTTCAATCTCGATTCGATGGAGATCTACAAAGCCGAGAAACCTGCCACCATCAGAAAGCGGGAAGTGGGAGGAGTGATCGAAACCTCTCTCTATGTAGACATGGTCAATCAGGGAGTATCTCCGGAGATCATTGACCAGTTTGCAGATTTATATGGTTGGTCAGTGGATTTTCAAAGACTTCAAAAAGGCGATTTGTTTAAGGTGGTTTTTGAAGAAAAAATCATTGAAGAAACCGTGGTAAGCGTTTCTGAAATCGAACTTGCGTACTTCGAACACATGGGACAGCCTTACCATGCCATCCCATTTGAGCAAAACGGTCAGGTTTCATTTTTTGATCAAAACGGAAACAGCTTTAAAAAAGCGTTTCTCCGAGATCCCCTCAAATACACCCGAATCAGCTCTAGATATAACCTAAACCGCTTCCATCCGGTACAGAAACGCTATAAGGCT